>JAKJJU010000014.1 GCA_021713295.1 Thiotrichales bacterium 19S3-11 | reverse complement strand
GATATTCTGTTTATTGTTTATTGTTTATTGTTTATTGTTTATTGTTTATTGTTTATTGTTTATTGTTTATTGTTTATTGTTTATTGTTTATTGTTTATTGTTTATTGTTTATTGTTTATTGTTTATTTAGCTGTTCATCAATATAGTTTCTATATGCTTTAAGGGTTTGTTTGTATATCAGGCCTGGTTCACCAGAGGCAATTTTTTGGTTATCAACACAGGTTACCGCCATAATTTCTCTCGTAGAAGATGAAATCCATACTTCATCTGCATTAAGTAAGCGAGCTAAATTTATTTCTTCTATTTTTAACCTAGAACCTGAGATTTTAATAATTACTTCACGAGTAATTCCACCTAATAAATCATGGGTTAATGGTGGTGTAAAGATGGTGTCATTTTCAACAATAAAAATATTACTCGTTGCACATTCAAATACCTTACCCTTATTAATGATTAAGGCATCTTCAGCATTCGCAAGTTTTGCTTGTTGCGACATAATAACATTAGCAAGTCGATTGATGCTTTTTATATCACAACGGTGCCATCGAATATCATTAACGGTAATTAACTTAATACCTTGAGGTTTAGTTTCATGTTTTATAGGTTGGGTGTATGCAAAGACAGTTGGCTTTGATTGATTATGGTGATGCGTTCTAGTCTCAGCAGCTCCTCGTGTAATTTGGAGATAAAAACTATCAACTTTAGTATTACCATTAAGCTCTATTAGTTTATTTATTATTTGCTCAATTTGATCCAGTTCTATCGAAAAATCCAGATAAATACTTTTTAAGCTTTTTTTTAGTCGATCAACATGACGCTCTATATGGAAAGGTTTACCTTGATAAAGGGTAATCACTTCGTATACACCATCAGCAAATAAAAAACCTCGATCCATGACTGAGACTTTGGCTTTAGCAAGTGGGAGATATTCATTATTTAAATATACAATCATCATAAGCTCTATAACGTAAAATATAATCAGAAAGTATAAGGTAAAATGAATCAATTGTAGATTAGTTAAGCTTATATTTATTAAAATATTTTTTGATATGGCTCTAATTCAAATAATAATTGTATGATCAACAAAAAATTTCGCCATTAACGAGTGTGCCGATAATTTTTATATCGGCAATTTTATCTGCAGCAACAGCAAATATATCTTCTTCTAAAATAGTAATATCAGCAAGTTTACCTACTTCTAATGTGCCTTTTTCGTCTTCTTCACGTAATAAATAGGCTGCATCTTTTGTAATTGCTTTTAATGCATCATAGGCTGTAATGCACTCATTTTCACCTAAGGTTTGTTTAGTTAGAGATTGACGTAATACGGCATTTTGTATCATTAAAAGTGGATCAATACCTGTAATTGGTGAGTCTGAATGTAATGCAAAAATAATATCATTTTGTTTTGCTGAATTTAGCGGATTCATATGCTTAACTCTTTCTGGGCCTAGTGTGTGTTTGGCATGAAAGTCGCCCCAATAATAGATATGATTAATAAAAAAATTGGCCATAACGTTATATTTCCGCATTTTTTTCAGTTGAGGCTCGGTAACTGTTTGACAATGTTCCAATCTAAAACGAGGGTCTCTATCTGGCGCAAATCTTAATACATGTTCAATCGTTGATAACACTTCATCAATTGATGCATCACCATTGGTATGAATGGCAACTTGTATATCATGTCTTAGTAAATCTTGAAGCAGTCTGTTTAGTTCAGGAACTTTGATATTGCTCATGCCGTTGGTATCACTATCATAGTAATATGGCCAATTCATATTTGCGGTATAGCCTTGCATTGATCCATCTGCAATGACTTTGATACCTGAGAGTTTAAGTTTTTTGTTTTCATAAGTTTTTGCATCAAAAAAAGCTTTAGAGCCACCTAAATGTTCATAGACATGGTTAATCACATAATTACTAATCTTTACTGGAAAACTATCTTCATTTGATACTTGTTGCATGGCTTTCCAAGCATTTGGAATTAATCCAAGTCCAAGGTCAGTTATCGTTGTAACACCTTTTTTATTTGCCACAGTGGCAAATTTATGAAAACCATCAACTAATTTTTCTTCTGATAAAGTCATTTTACTAATTAGTGGGGCTAAAGCTTCTAATTCCTGAAGCTCTCCAGTTAAATTACCATTACTATCTTTTACTAAACCTTCAATTTTTGTATGTTCATCATAGGATAATTTCTCTAAAACATTATGATTAACATAAGCAATATGACCGCTCATGTTCATAATAACAATGGGGATTTCTTTTGATATCTCATCTAAATCATGCACAGTAATTGTATTTTTATCATTTAAGACAGTAGGATCATAGCCCCAAGCAACTAATGCTTTAGGATTATTTTGTTTTAGTAGGTTTTTAAGGTGTGAAATAATTTCTATATTACTCGATAATCCTGGCAAAAGTCCCGCGTTAGCACTCATTCTAGAAAATGCACCAATATAATGGAAATTTGTATAGAGTGCTTCCATTGATGCATGACAATGAGACTCAATAAAGCCAGGGTAAAAAAAGGAATCTTTATAATTTGCGTTGATTGAATAGGGTTGCTTTTTAATTTTCAATGAAGTTTCAATATCTAATAAATTACCAACAGCATATATACGGTCACCTTGTATTGCGATGGCGTTAGCTTCTGGCATCATCTTATTCATGGTAATAATTTTTTTGGCTATGAAGATAGTTACATCACCTGAGACTTTTTTATCTTGTAAGCTATGGCTATATTTTTCTAAAAATGACTTGTCATAATTAGCAGAAAATATGTTACCTAAGACACAGTTATGATCACTGCATTTTTGTTTATGCATCTGTAACTCTCCTTTTATTCTTTCTTTAAATCTTTAAGTTTGGTTGATAATAGTCCGCCAGTCATAAATAAAAATAGAATGCTAATAACGCTTATCATCGATAAGGTGGCACGAATTGCAACAAGGCGACCTGACTCATTGATATTAATTAATTCCTTTGCCGAATTTTTATCGATATGGCTTTTATCTAAATAAGTTTGTAACTCAGGATTACTAATAAAGGGAATACTATCAGCATCGGTTATATAAACTTTTAGCGTGTTAGGTAATACAGCAGAGTGGTTAACATTTAATTTTATTGAAGCAGTTAAACCAAACATTAAAGTTAAGCCAATAAGAGCGATGCCAAAGGCCTGACCAATGTTTCTAGAAGACGCTTGTATACCTGAAGATTTACTTGCTAGGTTAGAGTCTGCAATAGCAGAAGTTACTGCAAAACTGGCTTGAGAGGCAACTACGCCTAAACCAAGACCAACTAGAAATAAACCTAAATAAAACCAGATCGAAAGTCCATGAATTTTAATTCCGTAAGCAACAACAATCATTGATAGCGCTACGATACTAATGCCATATCTACAGAGTAATTTAATCGAAAATTTTTCACAAATAATTGGCGTAAAAATAGAACTTATTGCCATGCCTGCAGCAAAAATTGCTAAGTATAATCCTGTCATAATAGCATTTTTCAAAAAGACGACTTGCATATACAGTACAAGGATAAATCCTAATGCGCCCAAAATAAAAAATACAAAAGCACTTAATAAAATACCAGCTCGGATGGCTTTATTATGTAGAAATAGTTTAGGGACTAAAACACTTTCCAAGCCTAGTTTAGCCTCGCGAGTAGTTTCATAGTGTAAAAAGTAGGCAAGTAGTATTAAACTGAAGCCAATAATAAATAAACATGGTGAGACACCAAGAATTGTAAAAGGTGGTGATATGGGGAGTAAAAAGCCCCAAGATGCTGTTTGAGAAATTCCAATTAATAAGCCTGAAAGTCCAAAAAATAATAAAATAAAACCAATTAAATCGAATTTAACGTTATTTGCGGCTAAATTATCTTTTTCAACACACAAAAATACAAGGATAAAGCTTACCAAAAATATAATTAATAATAATAAAAATCCAACTTGCCAATTGAATGCTACAATCACTAGGCCGCTGATAATAGGAGCAAGGGCAGAGCCAATAGCAGTAACTGCAGCAATAACACCAAAAGAAAGAGATATTTGTTTTTTAGTAAACTTAAAGGTTATATATCCAAGTAAAGCAGGAATACAAAAACTACCGCCGATTCCAGCTAAAAGACGTGCACCATAGGTAAAAACAGTTATGTTTGGACTAAATATAGCAAGTATTTCGCCGAGTGAAATAATTACTAAACCAATTAATAATAGTCTACGCCAGCCTATATTTGCGCCAATAAAGCCTGCAGCAATCATAAACGATCCACCAATAAGTGGGTATACCATATTTGCAAATTGTAATTTATCCATTGTTGTATTAAAGCTAAATGCTAATGCTGAAAATGCATTTGAGAGTAGCGAATTATCGGACATTGTGCCAAATTGAATAAGGCTAAAAATGATTAGTGGGATAATCCAGTTTTCAGTATTTTTATCAGTCTTGGATATATTTTTATGTATAGAAAATGACATATAGTTAGTTCCTATATTAATTCACTGCTTGATATTAACATTAATTATTAGTACTACACAAGTATTGTTATGACTGAAAAGATGCTAGCATTTGTGTTTGCTGAGCACGATAAAATTTCAGAAGCGGTTAACCACTTTATGAGTAATTAAATTATTTCAAAATTAATCATGATAGTTCTATGATGTATGAACTAATTTTTTTTAAAGACTGATTATTTTGTTTCTTACAAATATATTAATTGGTTAATATATTCCCTGATTAATGATATCTTTACATGCGTTATTTTCCAAAATTGTGCGGTATTACATTTTGTTTTAGAAAATTAAGATTAAAAGAAATTTAGGGGTTGCATAGGTGAAAAATATTATAATTGTTGGTTCTGGTCCTATTGGTTTATATAATGCTTTAAAGCTATCACAACTTAAAAAAAAATATAATTTAGATATTAACATTTCTGTTGTTGATGCGCGCTCAGGTGAATATGAGAGATCTAGGATAGTTGCAAAAGCTGTTGCAATGGAAATTGAACAAGGCCTGGGACATGACCTTAAAGGCATAAGAAGTGCAGATGATATCGGTAATGCAATTTATATTCAAGATGTTGAACAAGCACTTTATAAACTAGCATTACAAGAAGGTATTCATTTTGAAAAGGCTAATTTTAAAACATTTGACTCTAAAAATGTAGTTGTTGAAACTAAGTCAAGCATATTAAAAACTTTAAATAGTGATTTAGTATTAGATTGTACTGGTTCCAGTCGTGCTGTTGTTAAAGAAGTTAATAAGTTAACAAATGGCGAATCATTTACTGTTAGTCCTATTGGTAACAACCCAATAAAATCACATTTTTCAGCCTATGTAACCATGACGGATGATCAAGTTCAGTTAATGCATTCCCCAGAAGAGAGAGATCCAGTTAAACATGCAATAGCTATGGCAACGTTACGAAAAAAATACGGTTGGGAACATTTTTCAGAGCCATTTTTCGAAATGAGAACTTTAGATATTGGCCAAGGTAAAAAACGAGTTTACTTATACTATGAAATTCCTGAAAATTTAGCTAGTCAATCAGTAGAAGTTAAAAAAGAGTATTTAAAAGATTTACTTAATTTAAAGATGCAACATACTGATATTCAATTTGAATTAGAAGAGAGTAAATATAGCTTTGGTGCATTTCCAGTTGATCCTCATAAAGTAGATGAATTAGGGTTTAAGGGTAATGGTGAAATACCGCAAGTTTATCCATGTGGTGATGCTCAAGTTGAGCCAGACTATCGATTAGGAGTGGGAATCAGAAGCGGAGTAATGAGAGCAAATGCATTATGGAACTCTATTCAATTAACACATGATCGTGGTATTAAAATTAATGATGAGCAATATGCCTATACTATTGGACAAGTTTTGAGTTGGCATATTTTAAATTTAGA
The DNA here is from genome assembly GCA_021713295.1 of Thiotrichales bacterium 19S3-11. Lineage (GTDB taxonomy): Bacteria > Pseudomonadota > Gammaproteobacteria > Francisellales > Francisellaceae > M0027. The sequence goes on along the minus strand of JAKJJU010000014.1, from coordinate 60,896 downwards.
AAGCGATTATAAACAAAGACATTCAGCTCTAATCTCTAAGCTTGCAGATGTTTTAGATGAACATTTAGTTGCCTTAGAAATTCTAAGTGAAAGTGAAGAAAACGCTTTAATAGAAGAATATAAAGTAACTATTAAAGCATCTATTTCAGAGCTTGCTGGTGAATTAAAATCTTTAGCAGATAAAGCGTTTAGAGGAGAGTCACCTTATACGAGTAAAAGCATTGATCAATGCTTTAGTTACTATAGAAAAGCATTAAACGCTTACGAATCAATTGGTGATATTGATAATCAAATTAAACTAAATTCAAACATGGCAATTTATAGTAAAATTGAAAATAAATATACTAAAACATTAGAATATACACAAAAAGCTTTAGAGCTAAATTCAAATGCAGCAAAAACAACTCCAGAAGATACACAAATTATTAATAAAGTTCTCTATAACCAAGCATATGCGTTGTTTAAAATAGCATTAAGTCAACTTAGTTCTAACGATGAGGGTGTACATGATACTTTCTCCTTACTCGTAGATACGGCGATCGACTTAGAAACAAGGCTAGGAACACAAGATAAATTTGTCAAACAGATAAATAAATTTAAATTAACAGTAGAGGAAGAGTTAAGTAAACAGAAACAAAGTGCGAGTGTGCCTGTATTAATATTTTCTCATAATACTAGTTACTCAGTACAACAAACTCAAGGTATAACGGTAAATAGTTAAATTTTAGGGCTCAAATACCGAAATTTTACGGATGACAGATATTTTTGTTTGATTATAATAATTTAATATTAATCAAAAAAAGATTGATAAATAATGAATATGATAATTATTTTTATAATAAATAAACTTAAATATATACTATCATTATGCAAAGTATTTCTGATTTTAGGTATTCTATCGTTAGGTCTAATATCAATAGTATATTTTAATTTTTATCCAGACGAATTTATAATATCAACATGGGTATTATGGTGTTTACGAATAGTTAGTGTTATTTTAACAGCAATATTTTTATATATAGTAACCAAAAGAAAATCATTTTCATCCTATTCTTTGGCAAGAAAAATAACAAATATATGTGGAATATCCATATTTTCATACTATTTTTTTATGTCTATTTTTATTTTAATGACTGATCAACTATCAGATTATTATGGAAAATACGTAAATATAGTTTATGCGCAGGTTAAAACAGTTAAAGTAGACGCTATTAAAACTAATGGTAATGTTTATAAAATAACATATAGCTCAAATTTTGGAGGTGTGCAATCTATTATATTACAAAATAATCTAGCAAGCTCTCTTAAAAGTAATGATTCTATCATTATTGGAATGAAAGAATCGTTTTTGGGTAAAAATATAAGTTATCTGAAAGGGAGTAATTTCACAATTCACTTTAATCCGTATAGTTTTATAAAATCTAATCCTATGAGTATTGCGGAAGAACTAATCGAGTAGCAGTATCAATCTAATTCAACACCATATTTAACCGCAAACCAATCTTTGGAAATTTCATCTTTTAATTTACCTGATGGTAAAGGGACAATATAGAGTTTTTTAATCATTTCATCTGTTGGTGATATATCAGGAGATGCGAGTTGTTTTCGCATATAAGCTTTAGAGCCATTAACACCATTAGGCTGAAATAAAAAATTACTATTAGTTGCATTCACTCTCGGATTAAGCATGTAATTTAAGAATACATAAGCATTTTTTAGATTTGGTGCACCTTTGGGAATAGCTAATGTATCAAACCAGATCGGTGCACCGCTTTTAGGTAATACATAACGCACATCTAAATTAGCGTTAGCACTTTGACCGATATGATTAGCACGTAAAACATCACCAGAATAGCCCATCGATAGACATAAATTACCGCTAGCTAAGTCATTTTCATAAAGATTTGTATCGATATAGGTTAAATATGGGCGGACATTTTTAACTAAATATTCGGTTGCTTCTTTATAGTCTTTTGGGTTCTTAGAATGGGGATCTTTTCCTAGATATTCTAGTGTTGCAGCAAATACATATTCAGGCGAGTCAATTAATGCTATGCCACAGTGTTGTAGTTTTTTAAGGTATTTGGGATTAAAGAGAATATTCCAGTCATCTATTTTGACATCACTACCTAAGTATTTTCTGACAAGCTTAGCGTTATAGCCGATTCCAATTGTACCGTAACTATACGCTAGAACGTATTGATTACCTGGATCTAGTTCTGCCATTTTTGCATATACGGCTTTATTAATATAGTTATAATTCGGTAGCTTTGATTTATCGAGCTTTTCTAATGCCCCTGCTTTAATTTCTTTTTGAACATAGTTTAATTCAGGTACAATGACGTCATAACCAGAGCTACCTCCTGAAGTTATCTTTGTCATCAACATATCATTATCTGTAAAATAGCTATTAACAATATGAATGCCGGTTAATTTTGTAAAGCAGTTAAAAATAGCGGGTGCACCATTTTCAGTCCAGTTAGAAAATGTAATTTTACCATGGCTTTGACCATTAGCAGTTAAGGTAAGTCCTTGTTTATAAATATCACAATTGTGAGTGTCAGTTAAATACTCATTATGTGAAACTGTTTGATCTTGATTGCTTGAGTTAGACTCATTTGAACACCCCCCAATAAAAGCATATGATGAGCCTAAAAGTATCAATAGTGTTAAAGTTTTACATTTAGATGCTTTTAATGAATTCATTTCAATACCATCAATTAAATTTCTTATTCACTTTGTGAAAAGTGAATGTTAGTCTTAGTCGAATCTTATATCAAGATGAAAATGATACAAGGCTGAATTAAAGGAATAAGGTAAAATAATGTCAAATATAACAAATAAAATATCAAATCAATTAATTGCGGGTGTTGATGAGGCAGGAAGAGGGCCTTTAGTTGGTTCAGTTGTTGCTGCAGCAGTTATTTTAGATCCTAAAAATCCAATTGAAGGTTTAGCAGATTCAAAAAAATTAACACAGAGAAAGCGAGAAAAACTAGCAGTAGAAATTAAACAAAAATGCCTAAGTTATGCAATTGCAGAAGCAACGGAGTCGGAAATAGATGAATTTAATATTCTAAATGCTGCACTTTTAGCAATGCAGCGTGCTACTGAAAAATTAGAGAAACAGCCAGACTTTGTTTATGTTGATGGAAATCAATTACCTAAATGGCAATACTCTAGTGAAGCGGTTATTAAGGGGGATAGTAAGATTCAAGAAATTAGTGCAGCCTCAATACTTGCTAAAGTACATAGAGATCATATGATGTTTCAGTTAGATGAACAATATCCACAATATGGATTTAAACAGCACAAAGGTTATCCGACTAAGGCACATATAGAAGCGATTATGACATATGGTGTTTTAAAAGAGCATAGAAAGAGTTTTAAACCGATTAGAGATTTTTAAAGCATCTTTTGGTAGAATGCTCAAGTATAAATTATGGTAAACGATATACAGGCAGAGTAATGCAGAATAATCTATTTGATACCATTAAAAGCTATGGTAATGCAATTGCAATTTATGATAGAGGTCTTGGCTATTCATTTAATTATTTATTAAGTTTAACTGGTGCATTAGCTAACTATTTTAGAGAGAATAATATTACTCAAGGTGATAAACTATACATTCATCTGGAAAATCGAATTGAAACAGTAGTTTGCTATTTGGCATGTTGGATTAATGGCAGCATTGCTTGTCCATTGAATTATCGATTAAAACCATTTGAAATTAGGTCAGTTTTTAAAACAGTATCTCCTTGTTTGATTATTACCGACCAACATAAAGAGAGTCTTATCAGAAGTGAAGTAGAGCAAGTAACGATTCTAGCGGTTGAAGATTTTTTTTCTGACATTGAGCGATTAGCGACTTCTATTAGAGCAGATGAGCAGATAAACTATAATTATCAACCTGATGATATTGCTTGTATTCATTTTACTTCTGGAACAACTGGTTTTCATAAGGCCGTTGCTCACAGTTTTCAACAAATTAATACGTATGCTTTTGAGCGAATTACTGATATGGGTTATGATCAATCTGATCGATTATTGGTTTGTTTATCCTTGATGCATGCATTTTCGTTTTCCTATCAGTTATTACCCGCATTAGTAATGGGTATTCCTTGTATTTTAGTACCTAGTTTTAATCAAGAAATGATTATTAAGACCGCTAACCACTATAAAGCGACATCAATTAGCTTATTGCCTGCACAGTGCTATTATTTAAGTCAATATGCACAGGAACATAACCAACGAATTCCAAGCTTAACTGACTGTATTTCAGCGGGAGATGCACTTCCGCTAGCGATTGCTAGGGCGTTTTCACAGACGTTCAATGATATTATACCAAGACAAGGCCTAGGTATGACAGAATGCTTTGGTTATACAATCAATTCAAAGGAAAATAATCAAAGTCATACCTCAGGTAAAAGCCTAGTTGGTGTTAAGTTATCCATTCAGTGCTTAAATGATTGTGATGATTCAGGTGAAATTTATATCCATTCTACTGGCAATATGTTGGGTTATTACTCAGATGAAAAGGGGCTATTTAATAGACCTGATGTGTCAGGCATTAAAAGTGGTGATTTAGCTAGAATTGATGATAATGGATTTGTTCACTTTAAGGGGCGCTTACGTCATATTATTGTGCGTGATGGTTCTAACATCATGCCTTTAGAGATTGAAAATGTAATTTATCAGCATCCGAATGTTTTAGAGGCAGCAGTTATAGGCGTTAATCATCAAGTACATGGACAACTAATTTATTTGGCTGTCATTAGTCAACAGGCTAAATTATCTGAAGATAAAGTTAAGCTATTTATTAGTGAGTACATAGCAGATTATAAAGTACCTGATATCATTGGTTTTTACTCGGAACTACCTAAAAATGCTACAGGTAAAATTGATCGAGATGCACTAAAGGAAGAGCTTGAAAATAAAGTTGTTGAAATGGAATGCTGAACTAATGGATACCAATTCATTTGCTTTATTATATGATGCAAAACTAAAAGAAAATAATATTTTATATTTTGATGGGCTGGTTACAGAGATTATTTGCTTTCAGCAAGATAAGTTAGAGCTAGCGATTCAACAGATAGAACGCTATCAAAAAAATGGCTTTTATGCAGTTGGCTGTATTAATTTTGAAACCGGTTATTTGTTAGATGATGCTTTGGCATCGTATTATCGCCATAGTCAATTTCCATTGTTAGCGTTTAAAATATTTAAGCAAGTTCATTACCTTTCAAAATATGATTTGCCTAAATTTTTGACTAAATATCGTTTAAATCAGGCCTCATTTATTTATAATTTTCATTTAATCGATGATTATGAAGTTTACCAACAACAATTTAATAACGTACAGAATGCACTGAAAAATGGTGAAACCTATCAAATTAATTTAACCTCAAAATACAACTTTGAATTTCAAGGTCAGGCATTAGACTTTTATTTTAAATTAATTCAACAGCAGTCTGCTTCTTATTGCGCCTATATGGAGTTCAATCAATGGCAAATTTTATCGATTTCACCTGAATTATTTTTCAAAAAAGAAGGTGATACAATTAGATGTAAACCAATGAAAGGTACGATTAAGCGCCATAGCAATCCTGAGATTGATGAACAAAACAAACTGTTTTTAGCTAATGACTTAAAAAATAAAACTGAAAATGTCATTATTGTAGATTTGCTACGAAATGATTTAGCTGATATTTCTCAAGTTGGTAGTGTTAATGTGGCGACATTATTTGAAATAGAGACTTTTGAGACTGTGTATCAGATGACTTCAACAATAGAATCCAAATTTAAGTCAGATATCAGTTTATACAAATTATTTAGTCAACTATTTCCTTGTGGTTCTATTACAGGAGCTCCAAAAGTTAGCACAATGAAGCATATTGCTCAAATAGAGACAGAACCAAGGAATCTTTATACCGGGAGTATTGGTTATATTAAACCCAATGGTGATATGTGTTTTAATGTGGCTATTCGTACATTATTAATCGATAAGAAAACTAATCAAGGTGAGTTAGGTGCTGGTGGTGGTATTACTATTTCATCAGAAGTTAATGATGAGTGGGAGGAATTAAAGCTTAAAGCTAATTTTGTTAGACAGGTACATAAGCCATTTGATCTAATTGAGTGTATTTTATATAAAAATAATGCCTATCAGCATTTAGATAAACATATAAATAGATTAGAAAATTCAGCACAGATATTTAATTTTGTATTTGATCGTTATCATCTATTAGATCAGTTAATGGAATTAACGGCGGAATTACAGTCAGATAAAGCCTATAAAGTAAAAATTTTACTTGCTGGTTGTGGTAAGGTTTCAATTTCTTTTGATGAAGCGCTCTCCATTTCACAACCAATTAAACTTATAATTGCAAATGAACCCATAGATTCAAGTAATATACTTTTTCAACATAAAACAACGGCTCATTCTGTGCGAGGGTTTTATGATCAAATGGTTAGTAAGTATCGTCAACAAACCGATTGTTTTGATGTGATTTTTTATAATGAAAAAGGTTATATTACTGAAACAAGCATTTTTAATTTGATTGTAGAAATTAAAGGTCAATTATATACGCCGAAAATTAATAGTGGTTTACTGCCAGGAATTGGTAGATCTGCTCTGATTGAACAAGGAAAAGTTCATGAAAAAAATATTACAAAAAATGAGCTAGTAAATGCCGATGCAATCTATGTTGTTAATTCAATCCGGGGATTAATTGAGACAAAATTATTAATTGCCTATCAATATGATAGATTAGTTTAATAATCAGACTTAAAGTTACCATCCATTTCTGAATTTTTTATATTTTTACTTAAAATATGTTACAAAACATAGCTTATTATTTTTTTGTATTGTTGAAAGATAGCAGAAAGTGTGTGATTATTGAAATATAATAATCAGTCATAAGGGTTGCAGCATGAAAATTATTCCAGCAATGAAAGCATTAGGTTATCATCCAGATGAAAAAGGTGTTTGCTATGGCATCTCACATATGGGAACACAAGCTCTATTAAGAGGTGATTATGAGACATTTCAGAAACGTATGAGCCTAATTCATTCATTAAGTCAAACAGATTTGCTGAGTCAAATTAGTGCAGCAGAAACTAAAAGGTCATTAAAGCAATCATTAAATGAAAGAGAGAATTTATTACTTTCAATAAAACCATTTTTTGATGGTATTTCTATTTATCAAAATGCATTTAATGATTCAGATGATACAGTAAAACAGAATATTCATCCTATGATGCCTCGACAAGATTATCACGTTGGTAATCAATTATTTAATGGAGAATCTACTGAAGGAATTCATGCGGCATCTAAATCCCTTAAAGTATTTAGTGAGGAATCACTTGTAGAGTTTTTAACAATAAATGAAACTGATATGTTAGAAGCTCACTTGGAACCAGAGCCTTCTCTTGATGGGTATCAAAGAATTGGTGGTGAGAAAAAGGATGTACTAATCTATAATATTAGTATTAAAGAACATATTGTTACGGTCGCATTCGATCAGGAGCAGTGGCATTTAATCGATCATGATAAAGTTTGGTCAGGAACTGATAAGCGAGCGTTATCAAGACAAATTATGGAATCACTTCATGAAGACGAACTGGATAACATTGTAGTTTATGTTGAAGAAAATACGTCTAAGGTGACTGATCATACAAGATTAGCAGTTTCATATCCAAAGATTTCAGCAACAACAAATGTTTTAGAGGCAGGTAAATTGTTAGCTATGGCCGTTAATGAAGGCATGATGGATATCGCACGTGAATATTATGATGATATGATAGGTAAGTATAAAAGAGATAAAAATTTGCCTATAGCAATAGGGGCAAAGCCTATAATAGTTGATATGTTTTTTAATGATATGTTATCTAAAGGTAATCATAGATTAATTAAAAAATATTGCGATAAAGTTAATGACTTTGATGGCTTTACATATAAAGATCAGAAAGCTATTTTTACACCTGAATCACAGACTCAAAGAAATAGGGCTATTTATAGTGGAATAAGAAAGAATAATCACAAAGCCTTAAAAGCATATTTTGATGGTATACGTTTATCATGGTTATCTCCAGAAGAGAAACGTAATCAAATGCTGTCTCACTTATCTGATCCTAATATTGTTCGTTTATTTAATGAATCGAAAGTTAAAAAAGAGACGATGGCAGTTTTTGTTGAAACATTAACTCGCTTGAAATTTGATGAGGTTCAAAGGAGCAAGTTACCTGAATCATTAAGAGAAGCATTACCGCCAATTCCTAAAAGAGAACCATTTCCTGTTTACGGTACGTTCTCTACTACGACAGTACCACCTAGAATTTTTAGCGGTCAGCCTACAGAAAAAACGCCTTTGTTATCGGTATCTGGGGATTTTTAATTTCTATTATACCTTTTTAACGTTTTCTTAAAAAAATCGATAAATACTGAAATTTTGGGCGATTGAATTAATTTACCTTGATAGACAGCATACATAGGTATGTCATCAGGCATATAATTATCTAATACGGATATTAATTGATTTTGTTGCATTTCAGCTGCAACTACAAATTCAGGTAAATAAACTAGGCCTAACCCTGATAAGGCAAGATTTTTTAAATCTAAACTAGTACTTGCTTGTATCGTTCCACTTACTGGTAAAAATTCACTTTTACTGTTTATTATAAATCGCCATGTTTTATTATAATTATAATAGTGATCGATACAATTATGCTGAGCTAAATCAATGGGGTGTTTGGGGATGGTATACTGATCAAAATAAGATTTTGTTGCGCATAACACTTTTCTCCAATTGGTAATAAATGTATAATTCAAACGACTGTCGGGTAGGGCTGAGCAGTGAATAACAACGTCAAATTGTTCACCTATCATATTTGAAAGATGGTTGCCACTGTATAATTGGATAGTTAAATCTGGATAAGCATCCATAAATGCTTTGATATGTTGTGTTATATGTTGATAGGTGATTGAGTTAGGAATTCCTATTTTAAGGTTACCGCAAATTATTTTATTTTGATTACTAACGTTTTGCATTACAGATTGCCAGTGTTTTAATAAGCTCGGTGCATTATCCAATAACTGGTGACCTGACTGAGTTAAATTTAATGAGCGGGTGTTTCGTATAAATAATACAGTATCCAGCTCATTTTCTAGTCGATCAATTCGGCGAGAGACCATCGATACCGAAAGCCCTAACGTTTGAGCGGCTTTAGAAAAACTGCCTTTATTGGAAACTGTAAGAAAAGTTTGTAATAAAGTAATCATTATTGCATTTTATGCAAAAGAAATTTGAATGTAAATGGTATTATCTATAGTTATTCAAAGTGCTATTATTTAATAAATAAAATTAAAAACTACTAATTAAGGTTAATTATGTCTATACGAAAACCCTTAGCTTCTCGTTCTGTTACAATGGTTATATTGATCATTGCACCGTTAATATTTAGCTTTGCATTTGCTTTGGATATTTACGTCCCAAGTATCCCAATAATTAAAGAGTATTTTTATGCAAGTCAAGTATCTGTGCAGTTAACCGTTAGTTTATTTTTATTAATGACTGGATTAGGGCAGTTGTTTACAGGCCCATTAAGTGATCAGATTGGTCGCCGTAAAGTTGTTTTAGCTAGTATTATCATTTTTATAATCGGTTCGATCGTTTGTACCATTGCCAGTAGTATTAGCATCTTAAACATTGGTCGAGTGATTCAAGCATTTGGTGCTTGTGGTATGATGGTTTCTGCTTTTGCGATGGTTAGAGATTTATTTAATGGTGATGATGTTGCTAAAATATATAGTTTTCTGAACTCAACAATTGCACTGTCTCCATTGGTGGCTCCTGTGATTGGTGGTTATTTAGAAGTTTGGATAAGTTGGCGCGCATCATTTGCTGTTTTAGCCATATTAAGTTGTTTAATTTTAGCTTTAGCACTATTTAATATAGATGAAACATTACCCATTCAACGCCGTAGCAAACTATCTCGAGGTCTATTAAAGCAATATTTGACTGTTTTAAAAAGTCGGTCGTTCTTAATTTATACCTTTTGTGCTGCAGCTGGATTTGCAGGGTTTTTAACGTTTTTCTCATCATCTTCATATATTATTATTACGTTATTAAAAATTCCGGTTGATCACTTTGGCTTTTATTTTGCTGCAATTGGAGTGATATTTTTTATTGGTAGCTTTATCAGTGGCTATTGCGCGAAACGTTTTGGTACTTATAAAACCGTTACTATAGGTGCAGTGTTAATGGCATTAAGTGGTATTGTGATGCTTTATTGGTATTATAGTTTCGGTTTAAGTATTTGGGGGTTCATGGGGCCTATGATGATTATGGGTATCGGTGGCGCAATGCTTATGGGTGCTGGTGCTGGTGGAGCTATTGAACCTTTTGGGGAAATTGCAGGTACGGCATCAGCTGTGTTTGGCAGTTTTGAGTTTGTATTTGCTTTTATTGTTTCAACGATTGTTCTGGAATGGAAAGTTGAAAGCACCATTCCATTGGCAATGACATTATTATTATTTGGTTTACTTGCAATTTTACTATGTATCGTTAATCAAAAAGTAATGAAACGATAGTTCAATTGCTTCTATTAGTTTTAGATTTTTGTGCTACCCAAACGGTAGCACCACCACAGGATGGGTCTGATATAGTATGTTGTAGTACAATCATCTTATTCATTTGTAATATTTTTTTGTATTCATGAGAAGAAAGTGAAGAGTGAAATAACATTTCCCCACCATTATCTGACCAAATATCTCCATGTTCAACACCTGAAGTAAATATAAGTAAGCCATTTTCTGAAATATAATCGATAAGGTGACATAAGAGTGCTTTTTGTTCTTCTTTAGGGATATGAAAGAAACTGTGCCATGCAATAACGCAGTCAAAGGTTTGTGTAAGCGTTATTTTGCGCATATCCATTAAAAGCCATTGATTGTTTGGAAATCTTTTTTTACAAAGTGATAGCATAGCCTCACTATTATCAATTCCAATTAACGGGTAGTTTTTTTCAATAAAAAATTTTGCGATTGGTTCTCCTGTGCCACAGCCCACATCAAGTATTGAGCCGGTATCTGGAATTAGCTTAATAATTAATTGCAGATAGTTTTGTTCCATTTCTAAATTTTTATTTCTAGCATTATCAAACCAGTGACAAAGTTTATTATATAGATGTTTTACAGAGGTGCGATTTGCGGTTTTTCTTAAATAAAACTTATCGAGCCCAAGTAAATATTCAGGTACAGTTGCAATTAGTTTAAAGCCTAATTTTTCATATAATTCTTTAGCATAGATTGAAGTAGTGCAAATAATTTGCTTTGTGATACCTTTTTTTAAAGCATTATGTTCAACACGTTTTAATAACTCGCTACAAATACCTTGTCTTCTATATGCTTCTTCAACCCATACTGTATCGATATATACCATATCTGAATGTTGATAAATCAGCGCTCCGCCAACAATAGTATGATTACATTTGGCGTAGATGCTATGGTGAGATACAGGATCATGATGAACACTGTTGTTGTAATCAGTTACTCCTTTAATCACAATTTGATCGTCTGCTTTTGAGGGAGTTTTCTCTAGGTGATATTCAATTTTTTTCATGTTTTTAACATCAATTGTAATAGTATAAATCAGTAGTAGTTTCATTGTAGCATCACTTGATAGGATTCTAGAAGAAGTACATTTTTTTGTTACAGATAAGCTATTAACTAAATTTGCAAAATAATTAACTTAGCTCTAATCTTCATCAGGTTGTGTATTATGTCTAAAGGAGGTTAGCTATGGCAGAAAAAGTGGCTTATTTTATTTTCCGCGGAACTGGAATGGACGGTAAATATCAAGACTCTCTTTATAAAATTTATCAAAGTGCGGTAGATAACATAGGAGAAGAACGTTCTTTTATTTATAATGGCCCTGGTACGTATCAAAACCAAGCAGGGTGGTTTGGGTGGATTTCACCTTTAGAATGGTATCGTTATAATATGTCTTATCTTGGAACAGTAACGGGTTTTCATGGCCCAAATAGTTGGGATGAAACTATAGAAGATGCATTTAATAAAATTAAACAAATGGTGCCGCAACCAGAACGTTTATATTTTGCTGGCCATAGCCGTGGTGCAATTACGGCTTTTATGCTTGCTAATAAATTAGCTAATGATCCGTCTTTAAAAGCGATTAAAATAACCATTACTGCATTTGATCCAGTTATAGGTATTACCGGTAATTATCGTCAAGATCAAACTACATTGGCAGAAAATGTTGAATCATGTCAAACATTTGTCGCATCTGAATGCAGTCTAATAGGCTTTACATCAATTGTTCCTTCAGTATCAGCAACTACAGAGTCACGAACTCATAAAGTACCAACTCATCATAATGGTGTCATAGGCTTAGATATTGGATGGAATTTCCTTAATCATGCTTCGCTTAATACAGATACTGCACAATTGTGTTTGGATAGTACGCTGCATCAATTTAATTTGCCTTGTAGTTTTAAAAAGGTTTATCGTAAACCATCAACAGATGATCTATCAAAGCTAAAAAGTGGACCAAACGGTATCGGTTATAACAAGCGTGTCCATATTGACAAATCAACTAAACTATTAAGGCATACGGAATTAGTTTCTGAGATACATGAAACGCTAATTTTTTATAATCGAGAAGGTTCTGAAGAAACATCATTTAAGCATGAAATTTAGCATAATAACTATGGAAATTCTTAAATATTTGATACTATCAGCCTAAAGCACATAAGAAGAATGAACCCTAAAACAAAAAAGGATTATAATGAAGATTACAACGTCACTTCATATTAATGGTTGTGAGTTATATGCTTATCTTGGTGCAACTGGCATCGAACGAGATTTACAACAACGTGTACTGGTAAATTTAGAATTATCTTTCCCCAGTTTGGTTAAAGCCTGCCAAAGTGATGAGCTTGAAGATACGATTTGTTATAAAACATTAAGAGACTTGCTACAAGCAGTTTTAAATGAGCGCTCATTTAACTTAATTGAGCATTTAGGCTGGTTTTTAACGGATACCATACTAACTCATTATCCAGAAGTAACCATCCATCGGTTAGAATTAGTCAAATATCCACCTACATCTCATATTCACGAAGCTAAATTTATAATGACTGCTGAGGCTTAGACAATGGCATATTTTGTATTGGGGATTGGCAGCAATTTAAGTGATCCACTGATTCAATTAAGAGAAGCGATTAAATTTCTCAAACAACGTGATATTGAAATCGTTCGCTACTCTTCAATTTACCTTTCTAAGGCCTTAGTCCCTGAAGGTGCACCAATAGAATGGAACTTACCTTATTTGAATGCTGCTATTTTGATTAAAACATCGTTACAACCGCATGAGTTACTCAAGATATTAAAGCAAATAGAGACCAAAATGGGTAGGGCAGAAGATCATGAGTTTTGGTCACCTAGGGTTATTGATATTGATATTTTGTGCTCAGATTATTTAACGTTAAGTACAATTGAACTAACGATTCCTCATAAAGAACTATTAAATCGTTCATTTGCATTGAAACCTTTATTAGATGTTTTACCAAATTGGCAACATCCCAAATTTATAGAGTTAAATTTATATGAACATCTTGAGAAATTAGAGCCCGTAGAAAAAATCCAACAATTATTATCAGGCCCAGAGATCATGGGAATTTTAAATATTACCCCTGATTCATTTTCAGATAATGGTATCTATAGTGGCTCAATTAAAAATACAATCCATCGTTTTGATCAATTATTTTCTAGTGGGGCACATATGATTGATATAGGTGCTGAGTCCACTTCGTTAAAAGCATCCAATAATCCGATATCTTCTCAAACTGAATGGCAACGTTTAGAGCCAGTGCTTGAGAGTATCAAGACATATTTTGAGGTTCAGGCGATTAAACCAACCATTAGTATTGATACTTATCGCATAGAAACAATCGAAAAATTGATAAATTATGATTATGTCACAGTCATTAATGATGTGATGGGTACACAACTAGACCAAAAAGCTGAGATTTTAATTTCAAATCCACATTTAAAATATATTATTATGGATAATTGGCGGGGGCCTTTAGCGCATATTGGTATCAATGAACATAATGATTATGATCGTGTTATGGCATTTGCTCAGTATCAAATTGAGTATTTACTTAAAAAAGGGGTTAAACTTTCTCAATTAATATTTGATCCCGGCTTTGGTTTTGCAAAGCCAGCTCAGGCAGTGAAAAATATTACAAATCGCATACAGTGTATGAAAACTGTATTAAATATGCCGATTTTAATTGGACATTCAAGAAAACAGTCTGTGGTTAATCCTGTTAATATGGTGCCGTTTAATTCTAATAAATTAACGAATTATGATCCTACAGATCTTGAGACAAGTATCTTGTCTTTTCATTTTATTCAAATGGGCGCAGATATATTAAGAGTGCACGAGGTTGAATTTTCTCACAGAGCAGCCATAATCAGTAGTTTCTACCAGTAATAAATTTTGAAAGAAAGGAAGCATATTACAAATGAACAAACAATACTTATCTATGATAACTGCAACTGTACTTATTATCGCAGGTTTGTGGATTGTATGGCCATTTTGGCATGCATTTGTATGGGCAGGAATTATTGCGATAGGTGTATGGCCGTTATATAAGCGTTGGTATCAGCTTTTAGGCCAAAAAGCTGTAATTTCATCACTATCGTTTACTATTATTATAGCGATTATCATTATTCTACCGATTATATGGGTCGGTTCATTAGCTGCTAGTGAAGTGGCAGCCTTACTTAGTTATTTGAAATCAGCACATACCAATCAAACGCCTGCGCCAGATTGGCTAATTACGATACCGTTTATAGGGAAATACATGGCTTCTTTATGGCAGCAATATATCATAACAGGCCATTCTGTGACTGATTTAATATCAAATTTAGATTTACCGATCTCACAAGCAGGTGTTATTTTAGGTAGTGCACTTAAATATTCGGTTATTTTCTTTTTTACTTTAGTTTGTCTTTTTTTTGGACTAAAAGATGCTCCAGATATTATTCAAAAAATTGAAATTTTAGGTGAAGATCGTGTTTCATTATGGCAAGGCTATTTAGAGAGAACGCCTAAAGTTATTCGAGGTGTCATTGATAGCTTTGTTATTATCGGTTTAATAACAGGTATAATTATGGGAATAATATATTATGTATTAGGTATTCCTATTCCTGTTATTTTGGCTGTATTGACAGCACTTGTAACAGTTATTCCATTTGCGTTGATTATACTTTTTGTTGCCATTGCTATTGGCGTTGCTGCTCAAGGTATGCTTGTTGCTGGTATTGTTGTTTTAGTTGTTGGCATACTTGTTAATCTTATTACAGATAATTGGATTCGTCCTTTAATTATTGGTAGATCAGTACATATGCATTTTTTAGCTACTTTATTTGGTGCGTTAGGTGGATTAGAAGTTTTAGGCTTTATTGGGTTATTTTTAGGGCCAGTTATTGTATCTCTGGCACTGTTAGTATGGGATGAAATTGTCATAGGACATCTAGACTTAAATAAATAAAGCTGTATACTTTCATATAATTATTTGATTTTTAAAAAGGATTTTTAAAATGATTCATAATTATTTTTTATTTGGTTATTTTTGTATTGCATTTCTGAGAGTATTCCTTATAATGAATAAATATGAAGCATAGCATCATATAATAGAAGCAAAAAATATATTAATTTAATAAAATTGCAATAAATGCAATAAAAGTGGTTTAAAAAAATCTGATTATATGTATAATGGCTTTTAAGATTTGATGAATAATAAACTTTAAATGAGTTATTTTGCATTATTTAAGTTCAATTTTATTGAATATACGTTTTTCAAAAATAACTACATTTAACAAAATTGTAATATCTAACTTTATGATTATTAATAAAAAAATAAAGTTAAAAAAATTAAAAAACTGATTGTTAAATAAACAACTTTCAATTTTTTTGAACAATACAGTAAAAAATTTGTAATGTTTTACGTAGTATTTACGGTAGGCAAATGTGATAAACTACATTAAGATTTTTACAAATCCTATGATAACTAGGCATCTTATTATCATAGATAAAAAGTTAATATTAAAGTTCGCATAATATATATTATGTTAAATTTTAGATTAACTAAAGTAAAAATGAGCTAGATTAACTACTCCATTATATGATGGTTTTGTTTTTTCAGCTTTAAGATGCCACTGGTGCCGTTATTTATTAAATTACGGGGTTTTTAAAAACTAAAACACTTAGCTTAAAAAGCTAGGTAAAAAAATATAAGAAAATGCAAGTTGCTTAGGTTTTCTGCACGTAGTTTAAAGTGTCCGGTTATGTATATAACCAGTCATTATGGCTGAAAGTTTTAGCTAATGCATTGATTTTGTTTAACTTCCGAAGATTTATATGGTGGGGAAAATGAAACAGGATAACGTAACAATGTCGAAAAAAATACCATTGGCTTTATTTGATACAATGGAAAATATTGAGCAAATTAGAAATGACTTAAAGCCTAGCCTATACAATGGTTTTAATCAGGCTGATTTTGAGCATGCATATAGTTTTTTAAAGAATTATACAGGTAGTCGCGGTACATATAACTCATACCGTCGTGAAATTGAACGTCTTTTACACTGGTGTTGGTTAATTGCTGATAAATCATTACCTGAACTTCAACAAGAAGATATTGAAGCGTTTATTGAGTTTTGTAAAGCACCTCCAGAAAATTGGATTAGCACCAAAAAAGCACCTCGTTTTGCAAATGTTAGTGGTGAAAGATTACCAAATACGCAGTGGCGCCCTTTTGTTGTCACAGTTAGTAAGTCAGCTTATCGACGTGGTCAACGACCAAATGTTGATAAATTTGAATTATCACAAGGTGCAGTTAAAGAGTTATTTGCTATTTTGAGTAGTTTTTATAATTATTTACTACAAAAGCATTATGTATTTTCAAATCCAATTACTTTGATTCGTCAAAAAAGTAAGTTTTTAGTTAACACACAAGCAACAACAAAGGTGAGAAAATTATCTGATCTTCAATGGCAATATGTTATTAAAACAGCTAATGATCTCGCCTTTGAAAACCCAACAATTCATGAGCGTTCATATTTTGTAATGTCAGCACTTTATTCAATGTACTTACGTATTTCTGAATTAGTTGCAACAAGTCGTTGGACACCTACAATGAATGATTTTCAGCGTGATGATGATGGAAACTGGTGGTTTATTACTTTAGGTAAAGGTAATAAAACACGTCAAATCGCCGTTAGTGATGCTATGTTAGATGCATTGAAGCGTTGGAGACGTTATTTAGGATTACCAGGATTACCAACGGTTAATGATACAACGCCGTTAATTCCAAAATTAAGAGGCCGTGGCCCAGTAACGACAACAACTCATATTCGCAGAATTGTACAACATTGCTTTGATCAAGCGTCAGTTGCATTAGCAAAAGATGGCTTCAATGATGAATCTGATAGTTTGTTAGAAGCTACTGTGCATTGGTTGCGTCATACTGGTATTTCTAATGACATTAAACATCGTCCTCGTGATCATGTTCGTGATGATGCAGGTCATAGTAATAGCGCCCTAACTGATCGTTACGTTAATATTGAATTACGTGAACGTCATAGCTCAGCTAAAAATAAAGTTATTCTTGAAGAAGCATAAATTTTATTTTTTGCGTTATTTTAAATAATTATTAAGGCCTCCTTTTTCGGAGGCTTTTTTATTTTTTTATATTATAGACAAACCATACCTTTGATCATAAGCTCTTTGAGCTTGTGGACTGTCGTGTCTATTTTCAATAATTGCTTGATCATGCATCTGTAAAAATAATGGATCAGGTTGAATCAATAGTTTAGGTAATTGTGCTTCTCGTTGTTGTAAAAATGCATGCTGTTTTTCCATTGCAATTGCTGTTGTAATATAATTTGATAGAAGTTTTTGGCCTACTGAGTGTAATTGTTGGTTCATACCAACGGTTGAAGCTAATTCATTAACCGATAAAAATAGGAATAAGCTGGTTGATAGAAAGGTTTGTGATGTGTCACATCGTTGTATTGCTTCACCTAAATCTACTATTAACTGTTTTAACGATCGTAAAGCGTCAACTTTAGATATAGTTTCAATATCAGGGAGTTGAACGTCATCTAGTTGGTGCAATTGTACATGATCAATAAAAGCTGTTAAGTCATCGACAATTTCTATCATTTCTTTAGATGTTATTAAGTCATCAGCCTGAGGTTGAGATAGGCCATCACTCCAAAGTTGAACTGTCATATCTAACCTTTCTTCATTCATTTCCCTGATTCTATTTCTTGCCCATTTTCTGATTTCTTCATGAGCATCTTCATATAAAATTAAATCTAATGGACCATGTTTATCAATCATCATCATTTTTTTTAATTGTTGTTTATATTCTAGCTCACTACAGGATTGACCTAAATTTAAATAATTTTGTGTACGTTTGACATCTTCTACAGTGGGTGCTTTGGTTACAGCATGTTTCCACTCTGCTAACTCTAGAGAATCCAATTGTCGGGTTGATTGTTCAATAACTTCACAAGAAGATGCATCAGAACCTAGGTCATTTACTTTAAGTGCAATTGTATGTGCAGTTTCACTTAATGCATCAAAGAAAAGTGCTTCGGCATGATTACAGCCAATTAAATATTGATTTAATGAATCTTGTTCAAATTTATCTAAATATTGATGATCAACAAATTGGCCAGGATTATCGTAGGCACTATGCAATGCTAGAATCATACAGCTTCTTGAGTACCCTGCTTCGGTTCTATAACGGTGATGAACTAAAGACCCAGCTGCAAACACCGTCGTTAATGGTTTATCTGGATGTGTTACTTCAACCACTTGTGGTTTTGCTGTATCAGTTACTTTATGCTGAATATCAAATACATTATCAACCGTATCTTCAGTAATGAAAATAGAACCATTTTCAGTGGACCAAGCAACTCCATCCTCATCAACTAAACAATTTCTTGATGCATGATGAGTTCCTGGAATCACAACAAAATTTTGTCCTTTTGGTCCACTGACCTTACCTTTTTCCCAAGTAACAATAATTTTATATTCATCATTAAATGGTGTATTATCGATATGCAACATATTATCTTGGGCTTTAATAGACATAGGCTCAGCATTTTTTGCTCTGGCATCAACCAATCGTACTGGTGCGCCAATTTGATAAGATACTAATGCGATTAATAATGGGTGCATAAATGCCTGATTGAAATTTCCATTGGCTAAATAGTCTAAATGATTTGCTAAGTTAACATAGGAGTGAATCCAACTTTTATTACCATGGGTATCTAATAACACATCATAGTTAGCTACGAGTTCTGCAAAGGCTTCTTGATTGATTAAATCAGCAAATATCATTGCACCTTTTTGATGCAAGCTTTTAGCCATTTCGAGAAATATTTCAGTATATGCTTTTGCATTGTGCGCGCCATATAGATGAGACCATTGACTATATAAAGTCTCAACTAACTTACCTCTGAAAATTTCCTTTTTTTCTAAGTTTCTATATTTTTTGTATGCTTCTGATTTATTAATTTGATCAACTGTTACAAGCTCTGGTGTAATTTTTCTCGATGTATTTGCCCTTTGTAGCATTAACTCATTGGCCTGACTATCAGAAATTGAAAGATCTAATTTAAATTTCATGGTTAAATGTAAACTCCAAATATTCGTTACTGCAGAATATTATATTTGTAATCAGTCACATAAAAATTAGTTTTATAGCGAAAACTATCCTCAATTGAAATTTATCTTCTTTTGATTTGATTAATATGCCGTAAAAAAACAATACTAAAATATTATATATCTATATGAATTATATGGATTTAATTGATATCTGACATTAGCTGGTGAGCATTAATATTTTGAAATATTAAATATTTTTTTAGAAATGAATAAGTAATGTTTTATATGTCAATAGTGACGTCACTACTGTTGCAGTTGACGGCTTCTTGATGAGATAGAAAGGTATGATTAGGGTCAGGATTTCTATAACCTATTTCAATCTCAGATAAGTAAATTTTTTGCTGATCTGAAACCGTTTGCTCAACTAAATGCTCAATATCATATCGATTAAGTTTAGTGATATCTTCATTAGATACATATACTCCTGCTCTTGGTTCAAATATAACTACACCATCATCAGTTCCTATTAAAAGCACAGCATGATTAGCAAAATAGGAATCAATATCTAAATAGGAAGCCAATGAGTATTTAGTAAAATAGCCAGCACTAAGTTTAGCCGTTACACCTAGAATATAGATTGTATTTTTTTCTAATGGTAAGGCTGTGGTTTCTTTAAAGTACTGCTCTAGCACATTTTGGGTCTCTATTGCTAATTCAATAAAATTCTGTGAGAGAGTTTTATTTTTAATTAGTTCTGCAATTTCAATTACCTTATTTTGTTTTACAATACTATCTCCTATCGAAGAGTCTGTAATTGCGCGACACATACCGTAGCAAGCTCCTGTATGCCCTTCTGGTAAATAATCTACTTGCTTAAAACTGAAAAATTTTTCCATTTAAATTACTTAAAAATACTAATTTATGCTTTGGATTCTATCATAAACAAGTAATCAATATAATTTAAAGAAGATAAAAAAATGATAGTAAAACTAAATTTCTTCATTTAGCTGAAGTTTTTGAAGTTTTGGTTTTCCTAATTTTTGAGGTATTTTTTTAAAAAACTTAATATTTGATGGCGTCATTTTAAGGTCTATTTGAATATTTGATAAATCATCTAATGGCTCGCAATAAACTCTATTTACGCTCTCATTAGTTAAAGGGTTATTCCAGAAAAGACCAATACAGCGCTTATTTTGGCGAGGTAAATCTCGAACTGCAATAATCGTTCTATTCATGAATGATACTTTATATATATTTTTGTGTGCTTGACTTTTAGTACAAGTTGGCTGTAACTCTACTTTGGTTGTATTCTTACCCGAAATGTTTAAGATATTGATTTCTTTGTCATTTTTTATTTTCCAGCAATCCGCATGCTCTATAGCATAGTATGTTTTGGGGTTATCGTTGTTGTTAAAGTAAAGCGTTAAGTCATTATTGTATTCAGACTGAGCTAAAGCAACACTGCCTGATAATAAAAATATACCAACAACAGTTGAAATGAGGCTATTAACTTTCTTTATTTTCATATCAATTTTTACCTACCTATATAAAGTATAGTATAAAAAAATCAGCTATAAGTACAGTTCAATTCAGCTTATAAAGATCAGCTAGCAGTTAGTTGATGTATACATTTTGGTGATCGTATTGTATAAATTAACATACTAATAACACCTAAGCTACTGACTAGCATATAAATAAAATAAGAATAATCAGGTAATGCAGTATTCCAATTAAGGTCAAAATTACCACTTGAAGCAATTAATACGGAGGCTATAATAGCAACAGCAAAGCTACTACCTAATTGAATAATAGCACTATTGATAGTTGTTCCAGCAGCAACACTTTCTTCATCTAATCCTTTATATACACCAGTATTTGTTAATGTGATAAAACTACTTATTGCCCAACCTAAGATAAATCCTAGTATGATAAGTGTCATTAAACTAAAATAGAGAAAATTAATCGCCAATAGTAAATTAATACAAAAGATTAAAACCAATAATATGATCATAAATCGTTTATATAACCAGCGATTTAATAATGACTTTATCGTGCGTTTAGCAATCCAACTGCCTGTTACTATAGGAAACATAACCATACCTGAAGCAAAAGCAGAATAGCCATGTTTAGTTTGTAAATAAAGTGGAAATAGGAAATTAAACCCCATTAAAAAGAGTCTTAATAATATATTCATATTTGCAAAAAAGCGAAATAAGGGATCTTTAAATAACCTAATATTAACAATTGGATTTTCTTTTTTTAGTGCATAAATTGTATAGGTAATCATAAGTGAGATACTAATGCAGATAGCAATAAATTTGAACTTCCAGTTAATACTTGGCTCAACTAATGTGTCTAAAACAAATAACATTAATGCTAATGAGATGCTCAACATTATAAAACCTAACAGATCAAACTGTGTTTTTAAAGGTTGCCTTAGTTTTGGAAAGAATCTGCGTAAAGCCCATATTGCAAAGATACCAATAGGCACATTGATAAAAAAGATAACCCGCCAGTTTAACCAAGTAGTAATCGCACCACCGATAATAGGTCCTAATAAGGGGCCAATAATAATAATGGTAGCCATAAATGATAGTGCAGATACCAACTTATGTGGGAATAGCCTTACCATAATTAAGCGCCCTATTGGCATTACAAATGCCCCAAAGATACCTTGGAATGCTCGAGCTATCACAAGCGTTGTTTCTCCTTGTGAAATGCCGCATGCAACAGAAGATATTATAAAACCTAAAGTTGCGATTGATAATATACGTATAACACCAAAACGATCAGCCACCCAGGTAGCACAAGGAATAAACATTCCTAATGTTAATAAATAAATGGTAATTGCTATTTTTAATTGTATTGGGTTAATTTTAAAATCAAATGCAATTTGAGGTAAGGCAGTATTTAATACACTAGTATCAATTAATTCCATTATCATAATAGAGCATATGGTAAGCAATATTAGTTTTTCTTTGGTATCAAAAACAGATGTATGATTTGATGTTTTTTTAGTATTTAACTTTAGCATAAGTACCTTCTATTACTCAGGAAAAGAACAAGAAAATTAAGCTATTATTCTAATGTTTATAATTAAAATTTTCAATTTGTGCGCGGCACTAATTATCGATCTTATATGCATTTAAAATAAATGATTAGTTAGAAATACTTAATTTGAAGCAAATAAATTAATTTAAACTAAAATATAATAATAATATATTTAATGGTTGCGAATATGAAAAATAGCTTGCTTGTGATTGATCCAATTATTTCATCTCAATATTTTATTAATCGAGCAATGGAAAAAAAAATAGATATAATTGCACTTAAAACATTTCAGCCAAATAATACTTATTTTGATTATGAAAATCTAAATTATAAGATAATTACTTCATCTGGAAACCCTGTAGATGATATAAAAAAGCTGCAAGATTATCATTTAATCGCGGGTATGTATGGTAATGAAAATTCTGTTGAATATGCGGATAAGATTTTAAACCTGTTATTTCCAAATACATCGAATAAAACCTGTTCTAAATTACGATATAATAAATTTGACATGCTTAGTCAGCTTAAAAAGCATAACCTTCCAAATATTAAGCAAAAACTCTTATTAGACAATCAGTCTGTTAATGAACTAACGGAAATAGCCTATGAATATTTTTGTCAGAACAACCATAATATTATCATTAAACCATCATCTGGCTCTGCTGGTTCCCAAGGTGTTTTTTCACCTTCATCTAAAGAAGAGATCGTTAACTATTTTCAGCAGGGAGAACAAAACTTTTTATTTACAAAGGGCAATTATATTCTAAAACAAAAAATTATTGGGATAGAATATTATGTTGATACTGCATCCTATAGAGGAAAACATAAAATTGTAGCTATTGGAAGATATAAGAAGAATTTTATCTCTGGGGTTAATCAATATGTTTATGCTGAAAATTTAAATATAGATGCTCCTTGTTTTGAGCAATTTAAAAAACAAGTCATAGAAATTTTAACTATCTTAGGTATGGATAATGGTTTATCTCATCTAGAGTTTTTAGAAAATAATGAAAAATATTACTTATTGGAAATTAATCCAAGAATATCTGGTGCTCATGGAATGATTAACTATATGTCAAAGCTATTAAACTCTTATGATCAAATTGATGCCCTGCTGGATTTGATAGCAGGTAGCCAGATAAACAATCAAACTAATGCTATTTTTTGCAGAACACATTTTATAGCTACCAATAACAGTGGTTATAGTTATTTTGATTCTGAACCATTTAAAAAAATTCAAAGTTTTAAATCAATAGATATTATAAAGCCGGCTATGATTGATAAAAGTAAAGCTAATTCACTAATGGATACTGCTGCTCTTGTTGTTCTTAAAGCAAAAACATTGGAAAAATTAAATCAAGATAGTCAAAAAGTATATCAAATTCAAACTGAAGGTAGTTGTTTCAAATGATAGGTTATATACAAGCTTTTTTATATATTTTATCCATAGCATTATCATCATTATGGGTAGATCAACTTGGTGAAATATATAATGCCTGGTGTTTGTTATTGGGTGTTTCAATTGTTGCAACTTTAGTATTTAATCTAATGTCACTTAAATCATTTATGAAAAATCATAAATTAATCTTTAAAGACTTCAGATTATGGTTTTTGTTATCTTTAACTATGGCAGCCTGCTGGTATTTAACCTATGAAGCAACTATCATAAGTTCGCCAAGAGTTTTACTTTCAATATTATTTACATCAGCTGCTGGTTTTGCATCTATTGCCACTAAGAATTATTTTAAATTCATGCTATGTATTATTGCGATACTATTTATTTACCTCGTTACCCCTGAGTCAAACTATATTTCTTTGATTGAATCACTTTTAGCAGGGTTATCGTTTTTCTTGTATTTTAGATATTCAACACGTTATGCTGACAAGCATAACTTAAAGACGCTTGATATTTTATCCGTCAGATTTTATTTATTAATTTTAATCAGCTTGGTTTTTACACTGTATTATGAGTTTCATACGGTATATTCAGAAAGCATTTCATTAAAAAATCTTTTAATTGCCTTAGCAATCATTCTGTTATTAGGTATTGTTAATATGGTCATACCTAACTTTTTTTCACAAAGTAGTTCACTTAGACTAGGAGCTGAGAAATTCTCTCTATTTACCAGTTTAACGCCCGTTATTACATTTCTACTTCAAGGTATCTTTTATACGGATTGGAATTTATTAATTTTCTTTGCCTGTTTATTTGTTTCAATTACACTTAATTATAATTTAATCGCCAAGAAACTTAAGCGTTCACCGACTAAGTAAGTATTTATTATAATCAAAATTATGCAATATTGAATTTTTATATCGACTATTTTTAATTTATAGGTATTATTCTTTGTAAATAACGATATTACTGGTAAATTTTATAATTTAATAGATAGTACTGGATGATGATAAATCAAAATATTAGAAAAATAGCGATCGCTCCTATGATGGATTGGACAGATCGCCATTATCGCTATTTTATGCGCCTCATTTCTAAATACTGTATGCTTTATACAGAAATGGTAACAACTGGAGCAATTTTAAATGGCAAGGATGGCAGACGTTTTTTAGCTTATAATCAAACTGAGCACCCAATCACGCTTCAATTAGGTGGTAATACGATTGATGACTTAGTAAAATGCGCTAAAATTGCTGAAGATTATGGTTATGATGAGGTTAATTTGAATGTTGGCTGTCCAAGTGATCGAGTTTCATCAGGCGAGTTTGGCTTATCATTAATGGCTAAACCACAATTAGTTGCAGAATGTATAGACGCAATGAAGCAAGCTGTTTCTATTGCCGTTTCTGTTAAAATGCGAACAGGTTTTGATCATCAAGATAGTTTTGAGCAGTTACATAATTTTGTTGATTTATTAGATAAAACAAAAATTGATTATATATGTATTCATGCACGCAAAGGTTGGCTAAATGGTCTAAGTCCAAAAGAAAATAGAACGGTTCCACCGCTTAACTATGAAACAGTTTATCAAATTAAGCAGTTATACCCTCATATCCCAATTGGTGTAAATGGTGGCATTACAACATTATCAGAAGCTGAAAGTCACTTACAATTAGTTGATAGTGTAATGATTGGCCGAGCAGCATATAATACACCTTATTTATTTTCAGATGTTGATCAACGTTTTTATAATGAGCATGCACATATACCTGAGCGTATGGAAATTATGGAACAATTTTTTCCTTATGTTGAAGAAGAATTAAAAAATGGCACAAGACTACATCATATCACGCGTCATATTTTAGGTCTATTTCAAGGTATTCCAGGTGCTAGAGCTTTTAGACGTTATTTAAGTGAGCATGCGCCATCGGTTAGTGATATTGAAATTCTTAAAAATGCAGTAAATTTAATTTCAAGGGAAGATGTTGCATGATTTTACATAAGCTTAATTCAACATCACAAAAAGCATTAGACGACTTAGAAAGTTTAATTAATCACAATGATGCACTTATTTTAATAGAAGATGCAATATATCTACCCTATCTATATCCTAATCTATTAGAACCTTTCAAATCTCACCCAATTTATATCATAGAAAGTGATGTTCATGCTCGAGGCATGACTCAAACTTTAGCTCAAAATAACTTTGAATTAATTAATTATGATCAATTTGTCGAGTTATGTTGTCAGTATGAGAAGAGTTTAAGTTGGTTTGGGTAACTCTAATTCATCATTTTTTAAACTGTTTTTATTCTGTTCACTAAAAAAAAGTGAAGATGGATTTTTTTCTGATTTTGATGAACTATGTAATTCAAGACCAGCTTTTTTAAATAACTCATCGCTATCGTCTATTAATTCAAGACCAGCTATTTCAAAAAGTTCACTTGAATCGTTGAAACTCATAGCCTGCTCAAATACCTTATAGATTAGATCTTTACTTTTTGGTTCGGAAGATGCATCTAAATCTGCAAGAAGTTCAAGAAATACTTGTTTTTCTTCAGAAAAACCATCAATTTTGCATAATAATTCTGTTTTATAACAGTTTAGCTCTGTTTCATTGACTAACTGTTCTAACGAAAAGCCATCAAAACGATTTGGATCAGTTTGATAGGCACAGTAAAATCCATTTTCTAATAAAAATTTATTAAGTAAGACCATACAAAACAGTCTACAATTAGCATCATTAAATGGATGTAATTGTTCTAAATTTTGGATAGTGTCACAGATAATTGAAAGTTTGTTATTGCTATCATTAATATTGTTGTAATAGCTTTCTAAAATTTTGCTTATTTTATTTTCAATTGATTTAATATCAGCATGATAATAATACATCCATAAATTATTTTTTCCATGTTGCTCCATGACTTTGTTATAGTTTAAGCTTATTATTATATCTGGATTTTTGTTAGCATCTCGTGGTTCCTTATCTTCGTTTTCTTTATAAATTAAATCTAAAACTTTTTCATTTTTGCTTGAGTTAGCTTGGAATTTGTTTAGCAGTTCCTTTATACCTTCAGTTGTTGAATTACCATCATATTTTAGCGGCAAATGACCATAATCATCCCTAATATTTCCACTATTTGAAAGTATTTCAACAACACGTACATTATCTGTAACTATTTTATGAAGTGATTTTAAATTATTGATATCTAGTTTTTCAATTGATATTGCTTTTCTAAAAGCTTGTTCACAAGCTTTAAAATAACCTGACTCACTTCTTTCAAACTCTGAAAAAATATCAGTTGAATCTTTTACCCTGCATCCATCAATAAATAAAAGACGAAGATCCGATGGAATTTTATTTTTATATTCTAAGAACATAATACAACCCTAATTTTTATTGTAATCTTTATATATAAGATTAAATTATCAGCAATATTAATCAACATAATATTAAATAATGTTAATTATATTAACCTTTGTATTACAGAGTAATAATTTAATTAACTTATTATTTATCATCTATTTTTTTGAAAAAAATTATTTAAATCACTATTTTTAGTACTTAACTTATAAAAAAAAGGCTCTTTATAACCATCAATAATTTGAATTTGATGACTTAGTTCTTCTTTGCTAAATGTAGTAATTATTTGATCATTAATATACATATTCCTAACATATTGACACTTCCATTCATAAAATAAATCTTTATATTTTCTAAAAGCTAAATTTTTATTATCACTGTCAGAAAAAATGACGTCATTTATCTTAGAAAAAATAATTTTTTGATTATCATTTGTTATTTTATTTTGAATAAGTTCACTTACTAAATTATAATAAATTTCTTTATTTTCTATATCCTGTTCTAATTTAGAATCACTATCTAAATCTAACTGTAATCTCCAAATAGATTCAATAATCCAAATTGGATTAATATCATATTCAATACGATTACATTTAAATTTTAAATGCGGTATCATCCGAATGTCACTTAAAAGCGTTCTATACTTTTCTTGCCCTTTTTTAATTTCATCAACAAGCATTTCAATCGACATACAATCAAAGTTATTTGGATCATTTTGTAATGCAGGGTCTAAGTCATGACGAATTAATTCTCTATTTAATAATGTCATACAAAAGGTACGACAATTTGCATCAGCATAAGGATGAAGCCACTCTAGTGACTGTACCATCTTTATAATATGTATTAGTTTGTCGTCATTGGTTAACCCACCTTGACTCATATTTTTATTATATTCAGATAGAATAGCTTTAACTAAATCAGTGTTTTGCTCTTTAGTTAAGTTATTAGCAATTTGTATTGAAATATCATGTTTATCTTTTATGCTATCATACGCTTTTTGAATATTTTCTAGCAATTCTAGACTATCAACAAAAGCAGGTTCAAAGCTATCTACTTTTGCTTTAATTTCAAATACATAATCACCTGTACTGATCCATTTTCTAACAAGATCACAAAAATGACTAAAAGCATAAAATACTCCTGTAGAAAAACCAAAAGATTTTTTATCTTGAAATGTATCAGACTCCATTTCTTCATTAAGTTCATCAACATCTTGAGTAACTTCTTTGTGAATTTGATGAATTATAGCTACTGTTAATTCCTCATGAGGACTTAGTTTATTATTCATAACTTGATTAATAAAATAGTTAAACAATGCTTTAAAGTAGTTTGGCTCTTTTAAATCAACTGAAGTTGGTGTGTCTAATTCTTTTGAGTTAACAACTACCTCATCATTAATACAACCAGTCGTTGCTCGAAAACCATCATAAAATAATAAATATAATATTAGTGAGTTTATATTATTCATGTTTCTTACTGCCCTTGAAACCTGATATAATCACTATCCTTACTTAAATCTTCAAAACCATTAAAGTCATCATTTTGAGTTTGATTATAAAAGGTAAAGTAATTTTCATTCATTGTATCTACGCTATATTCATAAGGATAATATTTTTTATAAACTTGGATAACAGAGTTCATTAACACACAATTTTTTTCTTCTACAAATAATTTTAATAAATCAATATAAAATGACTCTGAAATTGGTGGAGTTTCATTAGCATTGAATATTGTTTTATTTTCGGTTGAACTTACTGCATTTAAAATTTCAGAACTACTATTTAAAATATTATAAATTTCAGTATCTCTTAAATAGTTATTCACATCCTCAAGATTACTAAATATTTTCTCATTAGGATTACGTAATTTGTATAACTCTATAACTGCTCCTAAAGTTAATTTTAATTCATTATCTGTGAATTTTAGCATTGTATTAATCATATCAGATAAGCCTAACTGATTATCATTTATAGCGTTATAAACCATTTGATATAAAGAATTTTTTTTATTACTTATTAGATACTCAATCAACTCTTTGATACTCTTAAACTCCATACTACTTCCTTAATTAAATTTAGGTTACTTTAACTAACTGTATAGGAAGCTAAATAATAGATTCCTCCATTATTAGCTATAACAGATTTAATAGTTCCTTTTTGTGTATGAGAGATTTCAATATGAGTCGTGTATTTTTTATGTTTAGTATGATTAAAGCTATAAATAATAAGCCATAATAAAGATAAGCCAAATAATACACTTATAATTATTTTAAATTGTAAACATTTTTTAATTATTATCATGGTTGTTATTTATATTATTATTTATCTTTACTAGTAAGATACGGCCGTACTAATAAGTATTCAATTGAAAGTTCAAAAATGTTAAGTTAGTTGACCCTAGCATGATGCCTCTACTGGCATAGGAGTTCCATCAGGATCTGGGTCTTTGTCATTATTATCTTTATTAAGGTTATTAAGGTATGAGTAATAAGGTGTACACTGACCACTTTGCCATGGAATTTTGGCATTTTTCAAATTTTTATTTGATGAATGATTTAAGTCCAAATTACCAGCAACTATTTCTTGGGTTTCAGCATCAATAAAAACTTGGTTTTGTCTATTTGATGTAACTGCATTTTGCTTTCTTAAAGCTGGTACTGGTAATTCGTCTAGGTCAAATGATGACTCAGTATCTGAGTTAATTAAATCTGCAAGGTTAGTATTGTTTTTCATATTATTTCTCTTATATGCTTAAAATTGATTATGTACTCTTATAATTTTTTCATTAAAATTTTCACTTTCCAAATGTAAAGGTTCTCCTGCTAAGTCTCTTGCTAAAAATGGTAAAGATATTTCTCTGTTTACTGATAATGCTAACTTATTTGCTAGTGTAGCATCATGATCGCTTGGATTTACTTTTGAAACAAGCTCATCTTCATATTCAGCAAGAAGCATTAGGTTTTCATATGTTAGTGGTTTAGCCTGAAGCTCTTTCATTTTTTCATCAGGATTCAAAACCATATTATTCATAAACTCAGACCCAAGACTCTTAAGGTTAAAGTATAGACAAATTGATTTCTGTAAATCTCCAACTGTAGGATTATCTTTGTTGAAATCTAAAGTTTCAAAGTTTTTTATAATATATTCATTTCTTACACCAGATTTCTCAATTTTTGCATTAAATGCTACAATTCTAGCTAAATTGAAAATATCATTTAGATTAATTGGTGACTTATTAAGTTCGTTTAAGCTTTGCTTACCTTCATTGTTTAATCTCTGCTCTTCAACTCTAATGACATTATTTAGTAAATTACCTTGATGGTAATTCTCTGTCTGATTTAATTTATTATTAGCGGCTATAACAAGTAAATTTCTTATTGTTGTTTTCATAGCAATCCCCTAGGTTTGTTTAATTAAGTGTTTTTAAAGTTGTAATACTTGATTATTTTTTGAGCTCCAGTTCTATTTTATGATTAGGCACTTTAACCTGCCCAGCAAATAATAAATCTGGAGATTTTCTATCATCAGAACCTTCTTTCTTAAGAACTTTTTTTGTTCACTTTGTATTTTTATTAGTTGTCACTCTAACCCAACAGAAACTAGGAGTGTCAGATGTTTCCAATGGTGCCATAGTAAATCTCTTTGGTCGCTTCTCGGGGCCACCTTCATAGCTTGTTGTAACCTCTTGTGAACTAAAAGATCTTTTCCCTAAAAGGGATTCTTTTTTTTCTGCTGCATCATTTTTTTTCATTTCATCATACATTATTTGCAACCACCTATAATCTATTTTTCACAATAAAATTAAATCAAAAAACTTTACTTAACTCTAGACCAAACAACTTAACCTTTTTATATTTATTTTTATGCATCAATTACTTAAAATTTAAAATAAAGCTTATTTTTAGCATTAAATAGATCAAAATATGATGATAGATTTGAAGATAAAGATAAAATTGCCACTTAATATTTAATTATTTTTTATGTGATTGTAGTGCTATAATTACTAGCATAATTAGAATTAAATATTGGGTTGTTACTTATGAATAACTTAATGAATGATAGTATATCTAACCAATTTCAAATTGATAAAATTAAAAATTTAGTTTTATCAGAACAAATCTTAAACTTCACTTACTTTAGAGTATTTAAAAAATCAACGTTTAATATCATTACTAGTTTAGAAGAAAAGGAATTACTAAATCTAATCTCTGGAAATATACTACAACAACTATCACACAATAGAAATGTTGCCCATTATATGATTGATGGCTTGTCTATATTACTTTTTGCAAAGCGCTGTGACAAAGTACACTTCATTACAGTTATCACGCTAAAGCCTGGTATTTATGAAACGCTTGATGATACAGCTAAATCTGCTTTAATTGGCATTTGTTTTTCTGCTATTCGGTTAATGCACACAACTTTTAGATTTAAAAATGATATTGAAGATGAGCAACTATTTTCAAAGCTATGGCACCCCGTTACTTCATATTCGTCAAACTATATATCAAAGCTTAATTTAAATAAAAAAGAAGTATCGCTATTAGTTGCTATTGCTGCATCAGCATCTTCAAAAGAGTTATCACTAATTACAGGCTACTCACATCATTATCTTAATAAAATGTCATCTGAGCTATCACAAAAGCTCGGTTGCATGACAAAGTTCGAATTACAAGAAATTGCACGAATTGTTGCCTTAAGTCAATTTTTTGATATTGGATAATGATGCATTCATTAAACAAATAATATTCTCTAATACAATACCAAATTAAGGTATATTACCTGCCGGTATGTTATAATTAATAATGTAAGGTTTTAAATTTAGTGAGTATTATTTATGAATAACCTAATGGATGATAGTATATTAAATAAACATCAGATTGATAAAATTAGCAGATTTATTTTATCTAAACAAATTAGCAGCTTTACTTATTTTAGGATTTTAAAAGATTCATCAATTAATGTCATCACTACTCTAAAAGAAGATGAATTGCTTAATTTAACTTCTGGTGATCTACTCAATCATTTATTAAATGATAAAAACGTAAACTTATTAAATAATGTTGCATATTATACTGTTAATGATTTATCTACTTTAGTTTTTGCAAAACGCTGTAATAAGGTACATTTTGTTATAATATTTTTACTAGGTGAAACTTATGAGAATCTTGATAGTACAGCTAGATCGGCTATTTTGGGAGTCTGTTTATCTGCAACTAGATTAATGCATGCTAATTTTCGATTTAAAAATGATATTGAAGATCAGAAACTCTATTCTAAATTATGGCATTCAGTTAACTACTCATCTAATCAAATTGCTGATTTAGGTTTATCACAAAAAGAAGTATCTTTATTAATTGCTATTGCTGCATCAGTTTCTGCAAAAGAACTATCATTAATTACAGGCTACTCACACCATTACCTTAATAAAATGTCATCTGAATTATCACAAAAATTAGGGTGTATAACCAAGTTTGAATTACAAGAGATTGCTAGAATTATTACATTAAGTCAATATTTTGATATTGAATAGTTTTACATAGCATAAGACTGTGATTGCTCATGGGGCTTATTTGAAATAAATAATTGCTTAGGTGTATTTTCTTTACACTGCTGTATGATTTGGTTGATTAAATTTGGCTTATTCTCTTTAAAAGAACCATCACTCAAAAATTGTATTTTTAGTTTCAAACTATCATCTACATAATCCCAAACATTTTCTCTTAGAATATTTAACCTATCGTTAAAATTTATTAGGCTTGAGCTACTAATTTCATCTAATAATAACCACTCAAGTATCTCTTTGCTCTTATTGGTGTTGTTATTTTTTATATCATTACTCAAATCATTTGAAAATTTTCCTAATAAATGAATCATAATATCTTGCCTATAATTCTTTAATAGATTTCTTGTATCATCTGACATATTGCTACAAATACTTTTGAGATTAAAATCTTGTAGTGATGTATTTTTTGATCTTAAATTTTTTAACTCTTCATACAAATCTAAAATATACTCATAATCAAAAAAATTTCGATTAACTTGATGTATGAATATTTCCTCTTCTTGACAGTTATATTTAGATATTAGTTGTTTACAAAGTCCTAGCCTAGCATCTTTATTATTCCTCTCTATAGCATGTAATAGCACATTTTTAAAATTCTTATTACTACTATTGTCACTAATAAATAATAACCAATCAGTATGTTCAAATGTATCATTTTCAAGTTTGTTAATTGACTCTTCAAGAAATTCTCTATCATTTAAAAGAGCATTTATTACTTCATCGGTTAACTCATTACGATCACGTTTCCAATACATCAAAGATAAAAACTGACACAATAATTGGCTATTATCATGATCAACTATTAAAGAAAATATTTTTGCTTCACTATGCCACTTATCACCCAATTTACCCTTTTCACGGTCAATAAAATTTTGATAATTAGCTTCTTCTATTGGATGTTTTTTATCTATAACAATATCTTTAAATCTCTGTTGCCCTTTTTTTATGATTTCAAGGGATGTTTCTGTAGAAAAGTCATCAAGATAATTAGGATCATCAGGAATGACAGGATGCATATTATTTTTTATCAATTCTCGATTAAGAAGTAGCATAAACATCACTCTTCCATTAGCATCAGTATATGGATGAAAACGCTCTAACCTTCGAACTAGTCGAATAATTGCTTTAATTTTTTCATCTTCAGACTTAGATTTTTCAGCATTCTTAAGCTCATTATGATAAGTATTAATAATGTAATTAGAGATATCTCTTAACTCTTCATTTGTACAGCTATTATTATTAAAAGAAAGATAATTGATATTATCAAATGAACTTCCATTAACTAGATTTTCAATTATTTGTAAGGCGATTTCATCAGATAAAATATCTCTGATAGGCTTGGAGTTTTCAGGGGTAAAATCCCCAATTGACAGATTAATTTCATAATTAGCATTGTTAATAAGCTTACTATTTTTAAAAAATTGAGCATCCTCTAAAATGCTTTTAAAAAATGATTTTCTAAAATATTTTTTAGGGCATTTATAATATTGACCTTTGGAGTCCATTTCACCAGGAGTACCTTTGTTTAAACCTTTGGTTTTTGAAGCGCAGTCATAATGTAAATTATTAACTTCATTTATTGATAATTTTTGATTGAGCTTTTCATCATTTAATGCGTTAAAAAGTGCATGGGATAAAGCAATAAAATAGCCAGGCTCTTCTTCATTAATTATAAATGGGGATTTATACATACCATCTATAGAACTGGCATTATCCCAAAACATATAGGGTAATATGTGTTTATTATTTTCTAAAATTTCTAGAATATTCATGATGCAACCCCTAGATTAATGTGTTTTATTCTACAGTTATGTGTTAAAAAATAAGGTATTAATTAAACACCTCTTAGACGTTTAAATCAGTTTGGCTAGGAGAGTTTATACTAGTTAACTCATTTTCTTTTTGTTGTTCTTTCCCCATATCGAGAAAAGGCGTTTTTGGATACTCTATAATACTTTTAGCAACATCTTTTGCTGCATTAGTCTTTTCTTTATAAGAAGAATATTTAATTAGAATAGGTATAATTGCTACTAAACCAAGATTTTGACAAAGTTCGTTAGTGAAGCTTTTGAAATCCTTACCTTCTTTCTCTATATAAGCTTCAATAGCATTAACACATTCTTCTCGTTTAGATTTAAAAGCATCAAAATTGTTTTTAAAATTTACTTTATCATTTACAATATTATTTAGTTCTTTTAGCTTATTAGATAAGGATGGGTTATTATATAGGACCTTATCTATAGATGGATTATTATCATATAGTGTCTTAACTAAAGCATCATTATCACAAGATAACGATGATTGGTCTTCTTTTTCAGGTTTATTTAATTCTGAATTTTGGTTTGATTTTTGCAACTCATCATATTTATTACAAAATTCTCTTTGCCAACCTATACTATTTGCTTTAAGACCATCATAAATATTTTTTAATGCTTTATTTTTTATGTCGTTATTAATCGCTTGGTCATTAACTTTTTTAAATAGGTCAATAGAATCAATTTGACTTAAATCAGCTATTTCATCCCAAAGTTCTGCTCGAACTGGAGGCTCTTTAGTAATATGAATACAACCAGATTTTTTATTAATAAATAATTTATCTGTGAGAGCATTTATACTCCCAACATTATGATTATAATCATTTTCTTTTAATTTTTTTTGAGTTTCTTTAGTTAAAAAATCTTCATACAATTCTACTTTAGGATTTTTTAAATCATAATCTTTAACACTGTTATAATCTTGTTCAATTTTATGCAAATAGTTTGTTTGTAAACTTGAGTAATTATTAACTATTCTATCTTTGATTGCATTTATATCTTCTGTCGGCATTTAATTAATACTCTCTTAACTTATTTTTTAGGTTCAACTAATGAAATATTCATTATTTCTATCTATTATTTCTTGGGCTCAATTTCAATAAAATTAGCTTGTTGAGTACCTTTTTTAATAATTAATGATGGATTTTTAGGAGTCTGATGTTGTTCATTACGACCTATAATATATCCTTCATTAAACCTTTCTAATGATGAGTCATATAATTGCCTAATTACTCCCATTGTTTCATTAGAGTAACCGCCTATAAGCTGATTAAGAGCAATTGGACTTCTAGTCATTGGTGAGCGAGGATCATAATTATTCCAAAAAATTGGAGTTAATGCATGTGCATGATAAGATTGGTGTTCTCCTTGTATATGTATAATATCACCATCAAGCCTTTGTAAACTGATTGGACAATATAAGTCATTTAAATTTTCATTACTATTTAAAATATCATTTGCTATTTTAATAATCTCTCTAACTTGATTATCACCATAATTATCATTCATTGCTAAATTTCTAATTGTTTCTAATATTCCAGGCATAATTCTCAACCCCTATTTTTGTTGTATTATTAATTCTTGATCAATTTATATCATGCTCAATTAATTCTATTCAATGATTAAACCTATAAGGTTAATCTGATTAACCAAACACTTTAAAGTCATGACTTTATATGAAACAACCAATAATATACTGATTATTAATTAGCAAACTTAATGATAAAAATAATACTTTAGGAGATTTAATTATGATATTGAGGGTTGCACCTTTATTTAGTGCTTATATTTTGATGTTGATTATCCCTTATAAGCTATATGCAAATGATTGTAATGGCAGCTATTATGAAATGAAAATCAAAAACACAACTGACATTGATTTTAAAATTTCAAAGCATGACGAAACTGAGAATAACCTTTGTTCAGGCAATTGTTCAATTTGCAAGACTGAAGTAACAGCTGATGGTGGTACGTTCTTTGAGTGTGGTGTGGAGCCTCAGGATATTGATTATATTAGTCATGGTGATACAAAAACAATATATCTATGTAATGAAGGAAAAGGTATCAATAAGGATTCTAGGAATAAAGGGAGTATGACTTATGTAAGTAATAATAATACCTTTAAAGATACTACTTTAACAATAACATATAATGAGGACGCACATTCTAGTCCTGAAACCCATTCCATAGAGACTAATCTAACAACTGCTCAACAATTTTCAGGTTTTTTTCAAACTGATGATGATTCTCCAAATATGACAACAACAATTAATCAAACAGCCATTGCCCAAAAATATAATTTAAAATCAATTGGTTTAGGAACTATCACATCTTACGCTTGCGGTAAACCTGCCGTTGTTGCAGAAGATGGTAAAACTTATATTAATTGCCCTACTAGTAATGATGGTGATTTTGATAATGTCATGCGAGTTTATTTTAGTAATTCTACCAAATCTTGTGCAATTACATTCAATAGTAAAGGCGAAGAAAAAGATATTAACTGTGATCAAAATGCTATTGGTTATGATGTTGCGGATCCAAGTTCAGATACTGATTATAATGGTACAATTACTTTCCTTTGTCAACAAAAGCAAGGTGGTACTGGTCAATGTGGCTGGGCTTTTGCAAATACTGACAGCACTTCAAATAACTTATCCGCAATAAAAATATATTAAATCTATAAATTCATAAGGAACAATAATGGCCTGGTTCAAACGCACAAGAACAACTGTTCGAAAAATGACTGACTTTGATGGTATTAAGCGTCAACAATCATTTTTAATTAATTATTTTCGTAGCGTATTTAAAATAAATAAAACTCAAAACCCATGTAATTTTGAAGACTTAAATAAGCTTGGCATAACTAAACAAAAACTCACAAGTAACTTACATACTTTTACTTGGTTATATCGTTTTTTCACTGTAACTTCAATTTTAAGTTTGCTATATACCGCAATGTTATTTTATCGAGCTTATTATTTAGGGGGGATTATTGCAATATCCGTATCCTTAGTCTTTATTGCACATGCTTTTAAATACCATTTCTGGGTATTTCAAATTAAAACAAAAAAACTTGGTTGTAGTTTTGGTGAATGGTTTAACTATCTAATTAATTATAGGGGTAAATTATGAGCTCATCTATCTGGGGTTCTACCCCTTCTGGCGATCAATCACAATCCATATTAAAAGAGATTTTTGGTGTTGATGTTCATACAATTATTTCTAATAATGACCCAACTACCTTATTTGGTTATGCCTTTAAATATTTTAATACTGGTTTATTAACAATTTCATTTGCTATATTTGCATTTATTATTATTGTTGGAACAATTAATACAGCAAGAGATGCACAATTTCTAGGTAGAAACTGGAGTGGTCACTGGATTTCATTACGTGCTATTTTTGGCACAGTCTGTGCAGTTCCCTTTCAAACTGGATACTGTGTAGCTCAATATCTAA
The DNA here is from genome assembly GCA_021713295.1 of Thiotrichales bacterium 19S3-11. Classification (GTDB taxonomy): domain Bacteria; phylum Pseudomonadota; class Gammaproteobacteria; order Francisellales; family Francisellaceae; genus M0027. Next base: position 22,535 of record JAKJJU010000014.1, on the reverse strand, counting down.
TTTTTGCCATGGTTACAGCTGGTATTTCATTTGCAGATTATCTGTGGAGTAATGTTGTTGATACTGTTACTGAAGGCAATGTTCCGCCTGTAGTTAGTACAGAGGTGACAAATAATATTGAAACTTACCTTGCAACTTATATGATGAGTAAGCTTACTCAGGATATGCTTAAAGATCCGATGTTTTATTCGGGAAATCCTGCTCCATGCACATCTACTCCAAAAACAACTACTATAAAATTATCAAAAGATAATTCTAAGACTTATGAAATTAATGAAGTAACTTGTAATGTTAGTTTTTCAACACCTGTCACGGATAGCTTTGTTAAATCATATGCTAACCCTTTATCAGAAGCTATTGATGGTGACTCTACCCCATTTAAAGACTACGCTTCAGAAATGAGTGATGGACTATCTTCATGGTCAGTTGTTGATAATCATCAATATATTCAATATCAATTAAATACAATTGATTGGAAAGGTAAATTTACCATAAATCAAATGGTTGATCAGCCAACACAAGATGATATTCAAACTATAGCTAGTAGTTATGGCTTATCAGCATTACCCAATTATTTAACTGTTAATTTAGTAACCGATCCAGATGCATTAAATGATCAAGGTGCTGCAATAGATAACACTGCAGACCAGATTATTAAATATATAGAAGCTAACGCAGCTTCAGTAATAGATAATAGCTGTGATCCAAGTGATGAAAATAGTTTATGCTATAAAGCTCAAAACTATGGTTGGTGGGATGCTGATCAATTATATTTGGACTTTGATAATAGCCTATCTGAAAATTTACAAGATCTCTATACCAACTTTAGTAAGCTTTCAACTGCAGCAAGTAAATTACAAAAAAGAACATCAATTCCAATTCAATATAATAAAATTGATGTCCATTATGTTAAAGTTATTAATGATATAACTCAATTAAATGAGGGTAATACCATTTCATTTAAGCCATTTACTGACGAACAAAATAATCAATATGGACATATAGCTACTAATAAAGATCTGAAAGATTATGACAATCTTGATAAGTCAGGGACTTTTACAACTTCAATGCAATCTGTTAGAGATTTGTTCAATCAAATTATTCAGGATTCAAGTGAAAACGATAATACAAAAACTCAAACTGAAAGCGAGGTTAACTCATTACTTGTTGATGGTATGGAATTTAGATATGCGCAATATCTTTATATTATCTATTCATTAGCTAATGCTGCTTACTCCCCCTATATAAATAATGACTCTAGTGATAATACAGATAAACAAAATCAAGCAAATAATCTATTTAAAACAGTTGTTTTACCAACAGTAAATTTATTTAATTTCTTTTATGAAAATAATATTAATTTTGGTGCCACTGGTAATATAACTGATACATCATCTGTCACTGATCCTGCTGAAAAACTATTAAACAGTTTATTTAACAAAATGGGTACAAATGCAAGTTCAGCTGAACCTGGGAGTATGCTCTATGCTATTTATAATATAGGCAAAGTACCCGATGATAAGAGTGGTTTTGCAAGTAAAAATTTTAGCATGATGCAAAATGTTCAGTCTGTTGGAATGGCATTAATTGAGGGTACCATTAATAGTATGATTGGTATTTTTAGTAATGCTAAAGATAGACTTGATAGTATTAAAGATAATGCAGAAAGCCAAGGTCAAGATCTGATTCATAGATCAAAAGTAATTGCCGGTACCAGTTGGTTAATTCCTGGTGGTCTATTTCAAAATACTTTATCAACAGGCACTAACCTTAAATATGCTGAAGCTATGTTTGATGTCACAATGCAATTGGCTACCTTTTCACTTAGTTTAATTTGGCTGCCATTAATATTATTTGTATTAAGTACCATTTTTAGTATTGGAATTTCATTTTCATTAATTATTCCATTAACACCCTTTATTCTTTTTTGGGCAGGAAAAACAGCTTGGTTACTATTAGTAATTGAAGCAATGGCAGCTGCACCATTTGTATCACTTGGTTTAGTTTACCCTGAAGGACATGAAGTTTTTGGTAAGGCTGAACCTGGAATTCAAATTTGTATGAACCTGGTATTAAGGCCTGTATTTATGATTTTAGGTATGATTTGTGGAATAGGCCTAACTTATGTTGTTATTCAATACTCTGCTGATGGATTTCATGCAATCACTGACTCGCTTTTAAACTTATTACCAGCATCAGATGGCACTGATGCTGCATCTTATGCTCGTGGAACTTTTGCATGCATGATTATCTTTTTATATGCAACATTTTTAACGATGGCATTTACTAAATGTTTTTCATTAATCTATTTAATTCCAGATAAAGTACTGCAATGGATTGGTAATAATCATGCAGAACGTGCAGGTGAAGGCGAAATTCAAGAGTTTAAAGGTGCTGGTCATCAATATGCTCAAGGCGCAGCAAGTGCTGGTGGACAGTCTTTATCACAAGGTATTGATGCTGAAAAAAATGCCACACAATCCTACAGTCAAAGCTCTATGGAGGTCGCTAAATCAAAAGGAGAACATACAACAGCTATTGCAAATGATACAACTCAAGCAGGTCAAAAAGTTGCAGAAACTGCAAAAACTGTTGCAAAAGTTATGGTTTAATCAATCTATAATCAAGGGTAATTATGAAAGAAATTTATAAATTTGATAATAATGTTATTGTCTCAAATAGAATACCTATTGCAGGTCGCTGTTATGGTGCAGCAATTGCTTATACTAAAAATATATTTGAAGGTAAAGAAGCAACTCCTATTCGAGAAGATATTGCTAATTTAATTCAAAATCAATATCTTTTATCTAGTGATAAATCAAGTGATCAAAGAAATAATGAAATATATACTTGTCATGGTTTAAAAGCTACAGAAACAATTCAACGAACATCTTTCATAGATATTCTTAAATATCTTGATCAAAAGCATAAAAATAATCAATATGGTGTGTATCATATAAGGCTTATTCATGAGATAGAGGGAAGCCATAGACTTGTATTTAATATTCAAAAAAATAATTCTACTTTTTTTGATTCTAATATTGGTCTGTTTACACTTGAAAATGATGACAATAACTTTACAAAAGAATTAGGGTACATAAATAAAATATTTAATAATGTTTATATAGACCCATTTAATAATTTTGAATCAATAAAAATTGAACCACTTCAGCCTTCTTCATCATTGCTATTTGCAAATCATGATAAAAAAAGCAATACAGAACCTACGTTTACTTCTTAAAAATACTATCTTCAATATACTCATTAACATTCTTCTTAATATCTAATAAACCTGAGCCTAATTCATTAGAATAATTATTAAATAGCATATTTAAACTGCCTCTTGATTTTGTGTTACCAAATCGTGTACCTACCCTACCATGATGCTCATCAATAACTGAGATAATTTTACTGACCGCTTTTTGTCTAATGCTGCTATCATTATTTTTAATTGAATTACCACATCGTATATCATCAAGAATAGATGATTTAATACTATGTAATGCATTTTGCCAAGTTTTAGTTCTTCCCGAACCAGTTATTTTATGAAAACCACTTTCTTGAGATATTAAATGAAATGGATGGTCAATATCAGTCCTTGCTTTATTAATTTCATCATATAATTGACACTTACCTTGTATACTTAATTCAGGCAATATGCTATTTTGCAACTCGTATAAAAATATTTTTTTTCTATTTTCTTTTGTATCTTTTAGCCCAGTTAAAACTACAGTCAAATACTTAACATGGGCTGGAGCTTTATCCGTCATAAGATAGTATAAACTCCGCTCTGGAAAATTTAATTGTAAATTCTCTGAAGAAAATTTATTGTACAAATTAGCTATTTTGCCTAAATCTGATGAAATAGCTTCTGTAACTTCTTGATGTTTTTTTGACTTCGAAATATCTGTAAAAATCTTTTTAAATACCTTTATATGTTTAAAAATAAATTGGGAATTACTTTTTTGTTGATTTTCATTTTTATCTGTTGAATATATGTAATCATAATAAAAATCTTTAAAAGAACTGTTATTTAAAAATTGGTCTAATAATTTATCTTTATCGTTATTATCATCAAAACATGCAAGTATTTTTCGAATTTTTTCATCAGTAATAAATAGCTGTGACTTTTCTATACTAATACCAGAGAAAAGAAAATCACATTGGCTAACTATTGGGGAAATTTTTTCAACAAAATATTTTATATCATAATCATATAAACTTAAAATATTATTAAATAATTTTTCAAAATTTTCTATATTATCGTAAAGAAAGTTAACATCATATTTGTATTGTTCTTCGCTTTTTTCAGCTAAAAATATACAGCCTAAACAAAAGTACATAAAGGCATTATTCTTATAAAATTTATCCAGTAACTCTTGCTTTTTAGTATCTTCACATTCTAGATATAAAAAGAATTTTTGAATATCATTATCTAATAATAGTATTAACTTATCTTTATTTTCTAAAGTAAATCTATCTAAAATATAACTAATTTGTTCTATTGGAATGCTTTTCTGTATTTTTCTAAGAATGCTTAGATTTTCTAATGGAATTCCAAGTAAAAGATTAATGTTTTTTTTAAAATAATCATCATAATTTTTACTATTAATGATAGATTTTATTTTACTTGACCATTTGTTATTAAATATATTTTCATCATTTTTTCTATTTAAAAATTCAATAATTTTTTCTCTAAAAAGATTTTTCTCAAATATATTACTATCATGCTTTAACAATGCAGTTGAACTTAATACAACATATCTCTCTATTTCATTATTATTATAATTTTCTTTGAATAAATTTTTTATGAAAAATAACATATGATCTTTATTTTTATAAATTTTATTCAATAAATCATTTTTGTTAATATCTTTATAATTATTTAAACATTCAAAGAATTTCAACACATCATCATCTTTTAAAAAAGACAATTTATCATTATCTATAAAATTAAGTACATCAAATAGGTTCTTATTTTGAAGATTTTGAATTAATTCTAAATCAGAAAAACTAGTTTTTAATAAATAATCTTCAACATTATTCAGCATTAGAGAACTATTATTTTTATGCTTTAAAATAGGTAATACATATTCAGTATATTTAACTAAAATGATTTGTAGATCTCCACTTATATCTGAAATAATCTCTCTTTTATTGTTTTCTTTAAAATTTATAGCGATTCTTACAAGATCCCTTTCTATATCTTTATGCCTTTCAAAATAAGTTTCAATAAATGGTATTTCTTTACATATCTCGTATTTTAAATCATATAAATTATCTTCATTTTTAAACATCTAGATTCCTTATTTATAATGGTTTCTAAATATTTATTAATACATTATTTGATATATTTTTATAGAAACTTTACATCAAGGTTAAACTATTTAACCTTAGAAAATTTTAAAAGATTAATTAAGATTTAAACTAGATTTCACTTCACTTCCTGAGTCTATAAAAATCTTTTGAGCAACTTGAAGTTCATAAAACATAAAATATGCAGATTTTAATTTGCTTGTTGGTTTATGTAAGGCTAATATATTTTTAAACGACTGATTTAAACTTTCCACTCTTTCAGCTATAGATAATTTTTTCTTCATTAGTTTTTGCACAAATAAAGTACTCACTTTTTACTTCAAATAAGTTATCATCACTAAGCGCATTTTGATACAACTCATTGACCTTTTCATAAAGTGCACAGATATATAGCTCATATTGCTCCGGGGCCTTATTTATACTAATTACTGAATAAGATTTAATGATATTTTTCAAAGTTACTGCAACTACTATATCATTTTTTTGTGCTTGCTTTTCCTGTTCTCTTTCTCGTATATAAAATCCTAATTGCAAACTATATTCAAAAGTATCAGAAATTGATTGATTATTTATAGATTGATCAATTTTGTTGATATAAAAATCTATAACCATTGATAACTCCTTTATCTTAGCCGGATATGAAATAGATTATAAAGAAATAAATTTGACAATCATAAATCCAATTTTAATTGGTTAAATAGTTTAACCTTTATTATAAACATCAATACTTTATATATTATTTTGTTTAACATGAATACAAAATAATCACAAATAATAATTATAAAACTGGAGATTAATATGTCTATAACAGTAACCGAAGATAAAGCACCAGTCGCCCTTTTTGATAAACATGAATTTATGAAAGCTAAAATACAAGAGTATAGATTTATAAATTTTACTAATGCTGCATGTAGAGAAGAATACATACTAGCTAGAGAATTTATTTGTCAGAAAGCAAAACAAATAGGTACATTTACTTCATATCGAAGAGAAATAGAAAAGTTTCTACAATGGGCATGGCTTATTAAAAAGTCTACAATTAATAAGCTTACAGGTGCTGATTTAGAAGAATATATCTCTTTTTGTAAAGCTCCACCTAAATCATGGATGTCATATAAAAAGTCACCTAGGTTTATAACAATTGAAAACTTAAGAATTCCAAATCCTCAATGGCGCCCTTTTATAGTTGAAAACTCTAATAAAAAAAATTATAAAATCAAAGATAGTTCACTAAAAGGTGGAATTTTAATATTAAGTTCTTTTTATAATTATCTGTTAGAAAAACAATATATAAAAACAAACCCAATACTACTATTATCAAAAAATTTCAATGAATCTCACCAAACTAAGCCTGTAAATAAAAGAAAGCAAATTAATAAACTACAGTGGCAATATATGATAAAGGCAATTGAAGAAAGTCATGATAATAAAACCCTAAAAGAAAGAGATTATTTTATCATTACTTTACTATATAATTTGAAGCTCAAGCTTCAAGAGCTCTTGCCCTTAAACGGAGACTCACCACTGATGAAACATTTCTATAAAGAAGCTAATCAATGGTACTTTATAACCAATAAACAAAGAGTAATTCAGGTTGATGAACAAACATTAGATGCACTAGCCAACTGGAGAAAGTTTTTAGGTTTTAAATCTATATTTCCTTCCTTAGATGATAAAACACCACTATTAATTTCCTATAGAGGTGGTAAATCACTAACAACAGAAACGCATATAAGAAGAGTTATTAATCAAGTTTTTGTTAATGCTTCCAAATTACTAATAAGAGATGGATATAACCAAGAATCTCAGAAACTAACTAAGGCAACTGTGACTTGGTTATATTAATATTAAATACTCATACTAATTTACAAACCTATTAAAATAATTAGCCATTCATAACTTAAGTGAGTAACTGATTTTCATAATATTTTCAATATAGTTTAATGTAATATTTTTATGTTTTATATTTCGCTAAGATTGCGATAAAATTATAATCAAACATATTAAAATTTAATTTTAATCTTATGGAAAAGAAACATATATTGTATGCTGTTGTAGGAATTGCTGCATCTTTTGCGACTTATTGCCTATATAAAAAATTGACGCATAAAGAACAGCTAATTGATAATTTATTAATTACCTGTACAGATACCCTACAACTATCAAATTTTAAAGAATTAGTTTTGCTTGTTGAAAATAAATCATTTTATAAAAAGTATCATAATCTATTTATGTTATTTGAAGAGCATGATAAAAATGATAAATTTTTAATGACTCTTCAAGCAAATAAAAGAACCAATGAAAACCTTCAAAATAATCCGATATTTAGATATTCATCTATATTTAGAAATGCATATTTAACTCAGTCTATTTATACCTTTTCACAAAAAATAAAACAAAACTCACTTGAAATTATGGCTTATTTAGATGATACAAATTTTATGAATGCTTTGAAAAATGAGTTAAAAAAGCAAAGAATTTTATTTATTCCCTATACGACCAAACATTCAATAATGGAAGCATATCAGCATATATCAAAGGAAATTGAACGGCATCAATTTAAAGATCTTAATTTTTTGTGTTGGTCACATGGCCATGGCACACCATTTCATTATTTTGCTAATTTACCAGAAAATATACTAAAAGCTATATTAGGCCAATTAAAAGATCGTGGTGTGACTGCCAAAGTAATATTACTTGGAACTTGTTTTAGCGCATCTTTTTTAATGCCCTTCTCACAAATACAATCACAAAAAAGCATTGTGCTATCACACTCTGGCCCAAGCACAAATGATTATCTATCAACATTAACTTACTTTTTGTTAAGAAAGAACTGGCTACCATCAACCAAGATCAATGCCCAATATCAGCACTTATTAAAACATAACCCGATAAATTATTCAGATGAAAATGAATCTCAATGCATTACAATTGGTGATCAAACCTTTACAGGAGATATTACACAAATTCAGCCGCATATGTGTCAGGATGATTTACTTATAATCAAGTTAATCAACCAGTTTAACCAAGCACAGGTATTTGATTTAAGTGAAAAAGAGTATGTTAATTTAGTCAATATGATGGTTACTCAACTATTTGAAAATGAATTATCTAAAACTGAACTACTCTTTTTTCAACAACAATTAGCTCCAGAGCCACAGGCGCAATTAGAGATCAGTTGAAGTAAAGTCATTATACTATTTTACTTATCCACTCAAACATTTTGGCATAAAATATTTTTGGAGCTAATGGTTGGCAATGCCCCCCAGTTGCTTGTTGTTGTTTAAATTGGTAATACGCTTTTTCAGACGTTAATTTATCATAGAATACGCTAGCCTGACCTTTTGATAAATATTCTTCTTCATTATCAAAAACCATAACAGCTGATGAAATATTTTCAATGTCATCGTAAATATCATAGTCATTTAATATCGTACAAAAATCTTTATAGCTATCAACACCATAACGCCATAATCTACTATTAAACATAAACTTCAAATCGTTATCAGAAGTTTGATTTAATGTATTTTCAATTGCTTTATATAAGGGGATATCACCGGCTGTCCCTTTCAGAAATGAATTTTTTAAATTATCTAACATACCATATTGTGCAGGATCCAATACAACTGTTTTTAGTCTTTTTTCTTTTGTTGCTGCTTGTGCAGCCAAATAGCCACCAAAACTTTTTCCATAATAAATGATATGACTCATATCAATGGCAGTATAGTTACTCAAATAATCAATTACTGTTTTAATGACTTCATCCCAAGAAGGAGTAAATGTTGCACCTTGTAATCTTAAAACACTGCCCTGTCCTGGCCCTTCAAATGTTAAACAATGATAGCCTCGAACATAGGCTTCATAAGCTGTTGTAAAGGCCTCTTCTTTTGTACCATCACCGCCTGCGCAATTGATAATAATTGGACGTTTAATAGTTTGTTCAGGCTGAAGATATAAATAAGCAGGTAAGTTTATGTTGTTATATGGAATAGTTACTATTTCATAATTTAGCTTAGAAAGCTTTAATGCATTTCTAAAGGTATCAATACTATGATTAAGTAATGACTCGATTCGTTTATCATTAGGATTATCTTCAAGAAAAAAATAAGCAGCTCGGTAATAGGTCGAGGCTTTAAGGTAGGCCGTGTAAGCGCTTTCATATTCGTTATTATCACTATAAGCTATAGCCAGTTTATGCGTTTTCTCTGCTATTTTAGACCAAGTATCATACCATGTATTTAAGTTTGTTGGGTCAAGTTGGTCTATTATAGAGAAGCAATCACTTAACTCAGCTGCTTGATAATTAGTTTGCCCTAAGATACGTATAAATTGTGCATTAAATAATTTGCCTTTAATAAACTCAATCATAAAATCCTGCTTAATAATCTTATTAGTACTAGTTTAGCTGTTAATTATTTCAGAAATAATCAAAATCATAAACCATAACAATAGAGAAAAAATATGATTTAAACTGAAGTATTTTTACCGTTTTTCAATAGGTTAACAAATATAGTATTAAGCTTATTACCTATTATTTAATTTTATTAAAGATAATCAAATAGTTACAACAAAAAGAGTTAAATGTCAGAAAGTTAGCATAATATAGATTAAACTAACCGACACTAATATTCTCAATACTATTAACAAATAACTAAGGATTGTTTATGTATAGTGAGTTACCACAAGCGTATAATGCTGTTATTTTAGATCTTGATCTAACGGTGTTTAGTACGTTTCATACTGGGGGGTTATCTGTAGTTGGCGTTTTTGAGGAAGAGCAGAAGTTTAAAAAATATTATGAAGACTTAAGAATTAATGTTCAGCAGAAAGATATAAATAGACTTATACCATTCTATAATAATCCACTGCAATATATCAATCCAACTTTTATGAGTTTTCTACATCGGTGTTTAGAAAATAATATCCCTGTTTATATTGCAACTGTAGGTCACTATAGTAATGCAGAAATTGTTAATCGTGCTTATACCCAATGGTGTGAAAATAAGGATGTGAAGCCTATTAAAATCAAAGTATTTGATGAAAGTAATGCTTTTGGTGATGGCTCAATGATTGATGGTAGTAAACAAACAATGGAAAGTATTCAACAAGATAAGAAATATAAAATTTTAAATGCAGTAACTGAGTCTACTGATGCTATCGATATTCCAAGAGAAAGCATTTTATTTATTGATGATACTGCTGAAAATTATGCTGCAGCAAACACTCTTGGTATTTCTGTTCTTGAATATTCAGAAAATCATAAAATGAAGATTAAAAAACTTGATTTTGGTAGTATAACCATTGCTTCAAGAATCAAGTTAGAGCAAACTCCAGAATTACCATTCAAAGATAAAGAGTTAGAAAAACAAGGCCAAAACCGAGCAAAGGTACAAGAATTATAAGGCCTTGGCTCTTTTAAAAGTTATAATTTTAAATTTATAAGCTATTAGGACTAAGCTTCACAAACATCAGTTTGTAAAATCGCTTCTTTGGCATCTATATAGTCATAATTAAGTGCTTCAGCAACTGCCTGACAAGTAATATGACCATGATGAACATTTAATCCATTTCTTAAATGTTCATCGTTTAATAGTGCTGTTTTATATCCTTGGTTTGCCAACTTAAGCACAAATGGAAGTGTTGCATTATTTAGTGCTAATGTAGAGGTTCTAGCAACAGCGCCAGGCATGTTAGCGACACAGTAATGTACCACATCTTCTTCAACAAACGTTGGATTATCATGTGTCGTTGCTTTTGAGGTTTCAAAGCAACCACCTTGGTCAATTGCAACATCAACTAGTACAGCACCTTTTTTCATCTTTTTAAGCATTTCACGAGTAACTAATTTAGGAGCAGCAGCACCTGGAATTAGCACAGCGCCTATGACAAGCTCAGCATTAGTTACATAATGCTCAAGGTTTTCTTGTGTAGAGTAGATGGTATTTAATTTAGGGCCAAAGTAATCATCTAATTCTTTTAGACGGTCTAATGAGCGCTCAAGAACAGTTACTCTTGCTTCCATACCAATTGCCATACGTATCGCATTTAAGCCAACAATACCGCCACCAATAACAACAACATGGGCTGGTTCAACGCCTGGGACACCACCAAGTAATACACCACAGCCACCTTGGGCTCTTTCTAAACAGTGAGCGCCCGCTTGAATTGATAAACGCCCTGCAACTTCACTCATTGGTGTTAAAAGCGGTAAACGACCAAACCTGTCAGTTACTGTTTCATATGCAATTGCCACAGATTTTGACTCAACCAGTAATTTTGTTTGTTGTGGGTCTGGAGCTAAATGTAAGTAAGTAAATAAGATTTGCCCTTCTTTTAACATTTCACATTCACTAGGCTGTGGCTCTTTTACTTTAACAATCATTTCAGCGCGGGAGAAAATTTCTGCTGCAGTATCAATAATTTCAGCACCTGCATCACGATATAAATGATCATGAAAACCAATTTCTTCACCTGCATTTTTTTCAATCATAACCTTATGTCCATGATGTATTAATTCACGAACACTTCCAGGTGTTAAACCAACACGATACTCACGGTTTTTAATTTCTTTAGGTACGCCAATAATCATTGTTATAGTCACTCCTTATATTAATTTTAAATAAGCTAATTTATCTACAATGTTTTAGCTGTGATCATTTTGCGCTTAAGAACGATATTTTAAAAGAAAAATATCAAATAAGTTTAATATTAATTGAAATTTGTCATAATTATCATTGAAATTTGTGCATGTGCGATATTTTGTTGAAATTTAATCAGATTTATGACTATTCAAACAAGTTTATATCACCACTTCCATACCTTAGAATCTCATAAGGTGTAACAGATAAATCAATTACGGTAGTTGGCTCATAGCCACAATAGCCGCAATCTATAATGTAGTTCAAATCATTATTTAAATGTTCAGTTACATCTTCTGCATAAATTAAAGGTTCTTTCTCATCTGGCAAGATTAAGGTTGTACTGATAATCGGTTCACCTAACGCTTCGCTTAATGCTAATGGAATTGGATGCTCTGGTATACGAATGCCAACGGTTTTTTTCGATTTGTTTAGCATTAGAGTTGGGACTTTTGATGTAGCTGATAAGATAAAGGTATAGCTTCCAGGTGTTGAGCGCTTAAGTAAGCGGTAAGTTGGGTTATCTACCCGTGCATAAACAGAAATTTCAGATAAATCACGACAAATTAATGTGAAATTATGTTTATCATCTAGTTGGCGAATTTGTTTAATGCGTTGTAAAGGTTTTTTAAGGCCCATTTTGCAGCCTAATGCATAGCCAGAATCACTGGGATAAGCGATAACTGCACCTTCCTTTAAAGAGGTAGCTATTTCATCTAATAACCGTTGTTGTGGTTTATTTGCATTAATTTCTATAAACTGGCTCATGCAACTATCCTGAAAATCATTTACAATACTTAATTAAAGAAGATGCATTGTAGCACTATATGAATAAGAATTTGAGGTAATTTATGAAGAAAGCTTTATTTGATTTTTTTCCCGTTATTGTATTTTTTGTTTTTTTTAAACTTAAAAATATATTTGTTGCAACAGGTGCATTAATGGTTGCTTCATGTATTCAAATAGGCTACCTATACTTTAGATATAGGAAAGTTGAAGCAAAACATATAATCACACTTGTTTTAGTGCTTGTCTTTGGCGGCGCAACAATTTATTTTCATGATGCACGTTTTATACAATGGAAAGTATCAATTATTAATTGGTTATTTGGTGTTATTTTATTCATCTCTCCATATTTGTTTAAAAAATCAGCAATGGAATACTTACTTTCAGACGATTTAGAATTACATCGAAAAGTTTGGGTTAAATTAAATCATATGTGGGCTATCTTCTTCATTATCGTAGGGTTTTTAAATTTATATGTAATGTTTAATTATTCTCAAGATGCTTGGGTTAACTTTAAAACCTTTGGTCTTATGATACTAGTTGTTATTTTTTGTATAATTCAGAGTTTATACCTTTATAAGCATATTAACCCGAATAAAAAATAGCTTTATAGGTATGGTTGTTAGGTATGATTATTAGATATTTGCTATATTGCAACATCTAAAGAATTTGCCTGTTTTGCTAAATTGCTATATAACTGAATGCAAATTATTTTTTAGGGCTAAGTGGTATGGCGAAACGTTCGGTTACATTTTATGGGTTACTTTTTTCATCAATTAGTGCAATATTAGGTTCAGGTTGGTTATTTTCGGCTTATTACACGAGTCAATTAGCCGGTCCTGCTGCAATGGTTTCTTGGATAATTGGTGGTACGCTTGTTATTGTAATTGCATTTGTCTTTGCTGAGCTTTGCTCTATGATTCCTATTACTGGCTCAAGTACGAGAATCCCTCATTTTACTCATGGTACGTTGGTTAGTTATACCTTTGCGTGGTTAATTTGGCTTTCATACCTTACATTAGTGCCTACAGAAGTTCAGGCTATGATTCAGTATTTAGCATTTTATTACCCAAATTTACTTAATCCAGATGCTTCTTTGACAACCTCTGGATTTCAACTTGCAGCCGTATTATTACTTTGTGTTTCTATAATCAATGTTTATTCATTACGTTGGTTGGTAAGAGTTAATAGCTTTTTAACGGTAATTAAAATTATTATCCCATTAGCAATTAGTATGATATTACTTTACTTCTTTTTCTCATTTGATCAGGTGACACATCCAGCACATACGAATTTTGCCCCATTTGGAATTTCTGGTATATTCGCTGCAATTTCTTCAGGTGGGATTGTGTTTGCATTTAATGGTTTTAAAGTAGCAGCTGAGATGGCAGGTGAAGCTAAGCGCCCTAAAATTACGGTGCCTTTGGCAATTGTTGGTTCTGTAGTTATTTGCGTTTTAATTTATCTACTTTTACAATCTGCATTTTTATCAGCTTTGCCAACTAATATCTTAAGTCATGGGTGGCAACATCTAAATATAGAAGATCAGTTTGGCCCTTTTGCAACGATCGCAAAGTTAAATAATTTAACGCCTTTATTAGTATTAATTTTTATTGGTGCAATTATTGGTCCATTTGCTGCTGCATTAATGTATGCCAACAGCGCTGCACGATCTTTATATGGTATGAGTAGCAATGGTTATCTCCCTTCTATTTTTATGAAAGTATCACCTGAGGGGAATCCAGTATTTGCAATTATTGTCAACTTCTTTCTAGGGCTATTGTTTTTTGCGCCATTGCCAGGTTGGAACAGTATGGCTTCTTTTTTAACTTCTTTAATGGCATTAACCTATTCTATTGCACCGATTAGCCTTTATACCTTAAGAAAACGCTTACCTGATTATCCTCGCCCATTTAAATTAATTATTGGAAGAGTTTGGTCATTGGCTGCACTTTATGCATGTACGGTGATGGTATATTGGAGTGGCTGGCACATAGTCTCTAAAGCTGGCTTTGTGATAATTGCAGGTTTGGTCATATTATGTATTCATCAATTGTTAAAACGTAATCATAAAAAATTAAAGTGGAATGTTTATCAATCAATTTGGTTATGGATTTATTTTCTAGGCATTACCTTAATATCTTATTTAGGTAATTATGGTGAAGGTTCATTACACTTATTAAGTCAAAGTCAGGTTTATCTAATTACATTGGTTTTATGCATCTTTTCACTTAGATTAGCTTATCGTACAAGCTTGAGTTCTGACGTTATTCAATCTCAAATTGACTCAAATGTCGCGACTCAAAAATCTGTTGATGAATATTTAGAAAAACATTTAAAAGTTGGTAAATTTAAAAAAGCAAAAGCATAGTTTTATTAATTATTCAGAATGAAGCGCCATTTTATTCCCTTCACTGTCTAAAATAACAGCTCGATATCCATACTCTCCCAATGCTTGAACTTCTTCTATTACTGTACCACCATATTCTTCAACTTGATCTAATGCATCTTCGATTCTGCCATTCACATTAAGATAAATTAATACTCCTTGCTCGGCACTAACGGCCTCTTTTTGTGGCATTAGACAAGCACCATTACCTTTATCATGGTAAAAAACTGCTAAATCATTACCTTCAAAACTCATTATTTCAATATCAACAGCTAAAACATTCTGGTAAAAGGTACAAGCACGTTTTAAATCTTCGACAGGGATATCACACCAAACCACATAATTGCAAGCTATGTTTGTATCTGACATTAGGTTTGCTCCTTTTTTATTCCATACTATGAAGCGTAGCGAATAATGTCGTATTTAACAATTTAATTATAACTGATACTTTAAATTTTAAATTACATCATTACACATATTTGTTTCTGATTTGGTTTAGGTTGATGATTATGAAACAGTTTTGGGGGATATTGTTGTTGCTTTTCTTTTTCTATAAGTTTTTTGTTTTCTTCAATTTCTGGTAAGCGTGCTATTGGTTGCTGTATAGGAAAGGCTGAATTCCTCAATTTATCATGGTCAATAAGACCGGCACATTCAATAGGAAAGTTTTGCCAACAACTAAATTGACTAGATATAGTTTCAATAATTGTACGAACATTATCTGCTTGACCATTATTACTAAGTTCATCAATATGGTCTATTTTATCTGGTAGATTAACTACCAATTGTATATCTGCCCATGGATCTGATAAAACAACATTACCTTCCTCATTCTTTGATACAACAAAATCATGTGAGCTACCTAATGAAAACACACGTGATTCTATACCTATTTCATTTAACCTATCAGCCAATAAACAGGCTTGCACAGTACAGTTTGCATAACTTAAGCTTTTGATTTTTTCATGATAATCACCTACAGATACACTACCTTTTCTATACTCAATTCCTGTATTGTCATAATAATTAAATAATGTAAACATAAACATTTGTTCATCTTGATGTTCAGCAAAAATTTCAGGATCCATTCCTCTCTCAGATACTTGAGTTAAGCATTGTTGATAACGGCCTATTTTCATAGTCATTTCACTTTGATCAAGTAAATCAATACTCTTTATGGCTCTATGTACTAAGATATTAAAATTAGTTTTATATTGTGTTAATCTTTCATGGTTTGGAAAGTCACTATAATTCATTTCTGCCCCAGTTCTACTCAAAGTAAAAGACTTAACAATTTCTTCTCTTTGTTGATCGATTAAATCATAAATTTTTGGCATAGACGCAACCTCCGATTAAAATATATTTGATTATTTTAAATTTACATAATTATATGCTAACGTCAACTCCTAATTTTTATAAAATTTAGAAAGCCTAAAATTTACTGTTAAAAATAGCTTTTAATTTATACTATTCAGGCAAAGGAATAAATTCACTATTATCATTTGGTATTAGTTGAAATCTCATATTTTTCCAATCAGATTTGGCTTGTTCAATGCGTTCTTTACGACTAGAAACAAAATTCCATTCAATATAACGTTGACCTATATTTTCACCGCCAATCAGGATAATATGCGCTTTTGAAACAGCTAAAATATCATTGATCGTGTTTTTTTGAAATACAACCATATCATGTGCTTTAGCGATTTGATTATCAATACGAACTTCTCCTGAAATAACATAAATTGCTAACTCATCTATTTGAGGTAGATATAAACGTTTATCAGCAGGTATATTAGCATCGGCATAGAGCGTTTGAGAAAATGTTTTGACAGGCGATTTAACATCATATGCTTGACCAATCATCACTCGTATCATTATATCATTTTCAACTACTTGAGGTAGTTCGCTTGCACAATAATGATGAAATAAAGGATCAATTTCTTCAAAACTTTCAGGCAATGCTTGCCAAAGTTGTAATCCATGAAGATTATGAGTTGAATTTTTGATGGTATTACTTTCACGTTCTGAGTGTACAATACCTTTACCTGCAACCATTAAGTTTATATCGCCTGGGTATATCGTTTGCTGACTACCTAAAGAATCTTGATGAAAGATTTCACCCTCAAATAGATAAGTTACCGTAGCCAGATTAATATGTGGATGAGGTCTTACATTAATGCCATTACCTGGCATAAAATGTGCTGGACCAAAGTGATCGAAAAATATCCACGGCCCAACCATTAGTTGATTATGATTTGGTAATAATCTTCTAACATTAAACCCTCCTAGGTTCTTTTCTTTTGGTTTAATAATTTGTTCTAACATAAAAATACTCTTTTAAATTAACAATTTTAGTTATTATTATAGATATAATTTTCAATCAGTTATCTAAATAGTATCAATATTTTTATTTCAACATTCAATATATGAAGCATTGCATTTTATTTAAAAATACTGATAATACCATCTATGCTAATATAAATTTATGAGGGTTGCTTACTATGTTATATTATCGTAATGATATAATAAGAAAAAATTATAGTAATGTTTTTGAGTTACTTAAGTTTGATAGCTTATTAACTTTACATTTAAACAAAGAGAATAAAAATCAAGTTTATTTTTGTGGTAAACAGCACATTATTTCATCAGAGTTATTAACTAGCTTTCATGACAAAAAATTACTTATTAAAATGGATAATAAATATCATATTGATGACAATCAATTAAATTGCTCAACTAAAGTTAAATTAGATATACCAAATGAAGAATCACATATTGCAATAAAAAATATTTTTGAAAAAATTAAAAATTTATTGGAAAGTTGTAAATCAAATAACCAATATAGCTTATCTAATGCTAAAAAACTACACTTTGATAATAATTCATATGAGATTCCTAATGAACTATATACCATTATACATCATTCTAACATTCCTATTAATCTACTAGATCGAAATAACATTATAATTGATGAGAGTACATTAATTTCTAAAATAGTTTCTAAGAATATTACTGATATTGAAATTAGTGATGTCATAACAACACAACAATTATATTGTTTCTATGAAATAGAAAATGATAATAAACAACAAGCTGGACCATCCTTTAGTATTTGACTCTAAATCATTATTTAGTTATATTCGTTTGTAAATAATTAATTACTACTACGTTTGTGATCGATAAAGATTTAGCTAAAATATGGCAATTAATCAAAGAAAAATCAATTGAATTAGGATTTTCAAATATTAGTGTAACAGACTGTGAGTTAAGTCGTTATATTTCTCATTTCAAACATTGGTTAAATGAAAATTATCATGGGTCTATGACTTATATGAACAACCATTTTGATAAGCGCACTCATCCAGAGAAGCTAGTTGAAGGGACACAGCGAGTTATTATAGTTACTATACCCTATTTAACAGAAAAATATGATCTTAAAACAACAATAACTAAGTTAAATAAACCATCAGAACAAGCAATAATTTCACGCTATGCCTGGGGGCGAGATTATCATAAGGTAATTAGAAAACGCTTACAAAAGCTAGCGGACTATATTAGTTCATTTTTTGATAATCATCATTATCGAGCATTTACCGATAGTGCACCTGTATTAGAAAAACCATTGGCTGAAAAATCTGGTTTAGGCGTAATCGCCAAACACAGTAATCTTTTAACAAAACAAGGTTCATGGTTTTTTTTAGGCGAGTTATATACCAATATTCCATTTAAAGCAGAAAATATCACAGAGTCTGAGGATTTATGCAAAAAATGTAAAGCTTGTATCAGTATTTGTCCAACAGAGGCAATAATAGCACCAAAAGTTGTTGATGCTAAACGTTGCATTTCATATTTGACCATAGAAAATAAAGGCCCTATTCCAATTAAGTTTAGAAAAGCTATAGGCAATAGAATTTATGGTTGTGATGATTGTCAACTGGTCTGTCCTTGGAATCGCTATGCTAAATTAACAACGATTGAAGACTTTAAAACACGTCATAGCTTTAATCAAATTAGCTTATTAGAAGTCTTTCAGTGGGATGAAAAAACATTTTTTAAAAAAACTGAAGGTTCAGCAATACGTCGTATTGGTTATTTATCTTGGTTGAGAAATGTTGCTGTTGCATTAGGCAATGCCCCTTATCATGTTGATATCCTTAAAGTTCTAGAAAATCAAAGATTATTAATTTCAGATGAAATGGTAATTGAGCATATCAATTGGGCAATTAAAGAGCAGCTTAGTAAAAAAGATAAGAATTAAGTAGCATCCCTAAAATAACCGTATATTTACGGTGTTTTATGGCCTTATATTATTTTATATTATTTCCAACTTAGAATTTATAACTACATAAAGCATATAACAATAAAAAATAAGATTGAAGATACATGAGGAATAAATTATGTCAACTGAAGCAATTGTTTTTAGTATAGTTGGGATTATAACTATTTTTTTAATGGTTTATATTGTAAAAACCTTTAACCGTCTAATTTATGAAATAGAAGCAGTTAATAACTCTGAACGTCAAATTGATGTACAGTTGGATAGACGTTTTAAACTATTTGAATCGTTAATTAGTGCGGTAAATAAGTATATGGATCATGAAAAAACCGTTCTTAGAGATGTTGCTGCACTCCGCTCAAAATCTGTAGAGGCAAAAAATAGTGGTGACCAATCAGCACTATTTTCATTTGAAGATACTTTATCTAATATTGCAAAAGGCTTTAGTGTACAAGTAGAAGCATATCCAGATTTAAAGGCAAACCAGAATGTAATGCAATTACAAGAGGAAATTACTAATACTGAAAATAAACTCACTTATTCTAAACAGGCTTATAATGACTCTATTGAAAAGTATAACGCCGATAAAAAATCATTTTTTGCATCTATGGTTGTTGGCCTTTTTAAATCAAAACTTAATAAACAATTTATTTATTGGGGTGTGTCAGATGCTAAACGTACAACCTTAGAAGAATACACAGCAACGTTATAATATCTAACAGAAAAATATGGCAAGTATTATGCAAAACTATCAAGTAAAAAGCACAGCCGATTGGCGAAGCACGGTACGCAAAAATAAAACTAAAACACGCTGGGTTATATTCAGCTTTATTCTATTTTTTCTACTTATTGGGCTCTTAATTGACTTTACATTGGTTTATACTTCAACAGTAGATCAAAATGGCATGAATGTACTTAGCTTAAGTGATGTGTTTTTTTTGTTCATACATTTTAAGATCCCACCAATTGCGACTATTATTTGCTCAATTATTGCAGTTATCTGGGTTATATGTACATTTCGATATTATGATAAAATAATGCTTGCGGGAACCAATTATAAAGAGGTATCTGATAATGCGGCTGATCCTATAGAGCAACGTCTATACAATGTTGTTCAAGAAATGAAAATTGCTGCTAATATGGCATTTATGCCTCGCATTTTTATTATAGAAGCGAATTATCTTAATGCATTTGCCAGTGGTTATTCAGATAAATCAGCTATGATAGCAATTACACGAAAGCTGGTAGATACTTTGACTAGAGATGAGCTTCAAGCAGTTGTTGCTCATGAATTAACTCATATCAGAAACCAAGATATCAAATTAAATTTATTTATATCAACTTTATCTAATATGCTTGTTTTTATGGTTGAAGTTGCATATTTCTTTGCATTACAGAGTGCATCAAGTCAAGCTCAAAACGTTTCTAATGATGATTCAGATAATGACCAATCAAAAAATGGCAATGGTATCATAGCGCTCTTTGTTATTATTGCTTCATTAAGGATAATTTTACCCTTCATTTTATCATTTTTAAGCCTATATTTATCCAGAACCAGAGAATATATGGCTGATGCAGGGGCTGTAGAACTGATGAGGGATAATGAACCTTTAGCAAAAGCATTATTAAAAATACAACAAAGTTATGATGAAAGCCAAGCAAGTAAATTACAAAGTTTATCGAATGAACAAGTAAGGCAAGCCTCTTATATTTATAATCCTTATGAAAAATCTATTAGTAAAAAGCAAAATAGAAGAGTGAGGAGAAAGAGTTTTCTTTCTAAGCTTAAAGATCTTAGCTCTACTCATCCGAGTTTAAAAAGCCGTCTTAAAGCTATTGGTGTCATACAAAAGCTTTAATTATGTTTTACTTTTTATGGACAAATAATGTATCCAGCATAAAACCTACTCTCTGGTCGTCTTGTACATAATAGTTAGCATCTTTGCAGTATTGTAGATCACCAGAAATAGCTACCATATTAACCTGACCACTATAGTATACGCCTGATACAGGGCAGATGGTAATTTGTTGATTTTCACTATTGTAAATATAAATATCAATATCGGCTGCAGTATTATAATTAAAAATTCCATAATCAGGTGCAGTATTTGTATTCCCAGTGTAGAAAAAACTAGTAGGACTTGTAACTTCATACTCGGCCTCATCACCATTAGTAGCATAAGCATCAGATACTCCCCAAACATCATTATCTGGGTTAGATTCTATCGTAATAGATGAGCCTAAATGAATATAATCAGAGCCTCCAATATCGTTTTTAACACTAATGTATTTTTTTTCGCTGACTATATTTAGGTAATGAACATATAGTGTCTTAGGATTGAAACTACCTCCATCATCCTGAACATAATAGTTTCTATTGTTACATGGTTGAGTATTATTTGGCGCCATAGTAACTTCTTGGCTTTGATCGTAATAAACACCGGATATCGGGCAGGTAGTTATTTGTTGGTTTTGATTATTATAAATGTATATATCAAGATTCGCTTCAGTATTGTAATTAAATGGGCTATATCCTACTGATGGATCAGAAAATCTATCTTTTTTAGCAAACCCATCAGGGCTTTCAATATAATAATGAGCTTGTTGTTTTTTACCTGCGAAATCACCATCTAAATACCAACTATCATGGTCAGGGTTAGATTGAATACTAATATCAGATGCACCTCCATTTGGACCAAGATGGATATAATCTGATGAGCTAAGATCATTTTGCACAGAAAAGCTACCTGTTGCATAGATAATTGAACTTGAGAAGATTAAAAATATACATATAACATACTTTATCATACAATTTCCCCCCTTTTTAATTAATAATATAATATATTTTTTGCTAAAAGAATAGTTTGTAATCTATATATTTTATTAAGGCTCCGTCAGCTTATAAATGTGATATTTTCTGACTGAATATTGCAATCCTTATTTTTCTCGAAAAGTATTAAATTAGGTGATTGTTCTGGTTTTGCTTCTCTCACTTTTATATCATATAGCACTACCCATTAATGACTAGTCATATTTTATAAGTTATATTATAGAGAATATAATTATCGAATGGATTTGATGAAATGCCTTATAGTATAGATTTACGTAGACGTGTTGTAGAAGCAGTAAA
>JAKJJU010000013.1 GCA_021713295.1 Thiotrichales bacterium 19S3-11 | reverse complement strand
TTATTGCTAAAT
Organism: Thiotrichales bacterium 19S3-11; assembly: GCA_021713295.1. Lineage (GTDB taxonomy): Bacteria > Pseudomonadota > Gammaproteobacteria > Francisellales > Francisellaceae > M0027. The sequence continues at coordinate 73,124 of JAKJJU010000013.1, read as the reverse complement.
CGCTAGCTAGAGCAATTAATTCTTCAGAATATATCTGTAACATTATCAAAGCTACATTTAAACCTGAAATATCAATTAGTCAAAGAATGGCTCTGGTAGGTGTCATGTAGTGTGATTTATTTTATACCAGTATTGATTTAGTATTTAGAAATTATTTATTATTTTAACTATTATATGGTTTAGCTTATGCAATGGCCTGATATTATTTTGCTCAATGGAAGTTCTAGTGCAGGGAAGTCAACAATAGCTAAAGCATTACAAAATGAGCTATTACATCCTTACCTACACTTTGGATTTGATGATTTAATTTTGATGATGCCTAACCGTTATTGGCAGGATAGTGCAACCCCCAGACAAGATCAAAGGAACCCTTGGAAAGATCAGGGCGTTCATATGATTGAGAAAAAAATTGATGATACAATTAGCACTGAGGCTAAATTTGGCGCTGTTTTTCGTAACGTTATTCAATCAATGGCGCCAGTAGTGAGAACCATAGTAACCGGTGGAACATCGGTTGTATTTGATCATGTAATTCATGACCAACTGATGTTGGATAGTATTAATGAGGCATTTGTTGATTTAAATGTTTTAAAAGTTGGCGTTTATTGTTCTTTAGCTGAACTTCAGTTAAGAGAAAAGTTACGAGGTGATCGAGTGATTGGTCGAGCAAGGGGGTTAATAGATATCGTCCATAAAAATATGGATTATGACATAACAGTTGATACTTCGCTTAACTCCATAGATGAATGCGTAAATAAAATCAAAGATTATATAAAAAATAGTTAGGGTTTATCGTTTGAGTTATTTTTGATCTTGGATGTTTAGTTCACCATTACATAGCTTACGAATGACTTCTGGGTATAGTTGATACTCTAGCACTTTTATGCGCTGCTCCAAAGAGCTAACGGTATCATTAGGTTTAACAGCAAGCTTAGCTTGAGCAATAACCATACCAGCATCTAATTCTTCATTGACAAGGTGAATTGACGTGCCATGTTCTTGATCGTTATTTTCAAGTGCTTGCTTGTGAGTGTTTAGTCCTTTATATTTTGGCAATAAGGATGGGTGGACATTGATAATTTTATTTTTGAAGGCTTGAATAAATAGTGGCGTTAATATACGCATAAAACCAGCTAAAATGATTAAATCAGGGTTAAAAGGAGAAATTTTATCGATTAATGCCTGGTCATAGATTTCTCGAGATGCGTAGTTTTTATGAGATAAATAAATTGCTGGTATTTGGTGTTTTTTAGCACGAACCAATGAAAAACTGTCTTTGTTACTTAATACAGCTTCAATTGAGCCATTAATTTGATCATTCTCAATTTGATTGATAATTGCCTGTAGGTTACTGCCATCACCAGAGGTTAAAACAATCAATTTTTTTTTAGTCATGATGGTAGTGGACTTTTGGTGTTACTTCTTCAGATTGCTCAATATAGCCAATCTGCCATGCAACTTCGCCTAGATCAGTAGCAGTTTTTATTACAGCGGATACTTCATCTGATGGTACGCATAAAATCATTCCAACACCGCAGTTAAAGGTTTTTAACATTTCATTGGTTTGAATATTGCCTTTTTCTTTTAGCCATTGAAAAATTGGCGCTAACTCAAAACTTGAAAGATTGATATGTGCTTGGATTGTTTCAGGTAAAATACGAGGTAAATTTTCAGTAATACCTCCACCAGTAATATGAGCAATACCTTTAATATGATGTTGCGCTACAAGTTCTAAAATACTTTGAACATAGATTTTGGTTGGTTTTAATAAAACGTCACCTAACGTTGAGCCATCAAAAGCATCAGATAAATTGGCATTAGTATGTTGAATAACTTTTCTAACTAAAGAATAGCCATTTGAATGAATACCTGAAGAGCCAAGCGCTATCAGGACATCACCTGATTGAATGCTTTTGCCAGATATAATATTTTCTTTTTCGATAATACCAACGCAGAAACCAGCAAGATCATAATCGCTTTTTGTATACATCCCTGGCATTTCTGCAGTTTCACCACCGACTAGAGAGCAGTTTGCTTTTAAACAGCCGGTGGAAATTCCCTGGATTACTGATTCAGCAACATCAATATCTAATTGGCCTGTTGCATAATAATCAAGAAAAAATAAAGGTTCAGCCCCTGTAACAATTAAATCATTAACGCACATTGCAACTAAATCAATACCAATTGTGTCGTGTTGGTCCATTTCAAGTGCTAATTTTAATTTTGTACCAACGCCATCAGTACCAGAAACTAAGACAGGATTTTTATATTGATTTAAAGGCAATTCAAATAGCGCCCCAAAGCCGCCAAGAGAAGTTAAAACTTCTTTTCTATGAGTAGATTTAGCATGGTGGCTGATTCGTTTAACTAGTGTATTGCCAGCATCAATATTAACACCAGCTTCTTTATAACTTAGTGACTGACTCATATTATTTCTTTAATTAAGCATATAGTTAGATGTGGCTTCATTGTAGCGAAAAGCGTATTAAGTTGCCAGGTTTAAAACAGATCATTAACTATAATTACAATAAATACGAGAGAGCTAAGTAAATATAATGAAAAAAGAATTACTCATTTTTACGCCTGCTATTTTATTTGGTATCTATTGGGCAATGGTAAAAGTTTCGCTGCCAATCGTTACTCTTTTACCATACTATTTTGATACAACGCCCCAACGTATCCAACAAATTTTTTCAATTGCATTTTTTCTATCTGGTAGCTTTCCTATACTATGGGGGGCATTAATTGATAGATTTGAGTTAAGGCGGTTTATTTTAGTTAGTGCAATGATATTTATCCTACTTAACATTGGCCTATCGTTTTCAACAAATATCTATATGTTTGGTATCTTATTCGTTTTAGTTTGTTCACTGTCTTCAGTATTTCTCGTTGTGGGTAGGACATTACCGTTTCTAGTTTTAAATGATAAATCCCAAGTGCAGAGAGCTTTGACCTATGCTATGTCTGGAGGCTATCTATGTGCTTGGATAGCGCCATTTATTTCAGGCTATTTGGTTGTATTATTTAGCTGGCGTAGTATATTTTTTATCGTACCTATTCTAGCTGTTATTTTAATTCTTATTGTACTTTTTTTGCCGAAACAAAAAGAATTAGTTAGTAGAGGTGGGGTATTAAAAAATCTATTAATGATGCTAACGCATTGCAAAAAAAAATCCTTTAGGAGTAATATCATCATTATTGGTTTATTTGCTTTTTTCTCTCAAAGTGCTTTGATATCCACACCATTTTGGTTATCTGAAGCCTATACATTAAAGTCTTATAATATTGGCTATATCTTATTGCCAATGTTACTTCCAGGTATATTAGGGCCATTGTTAAGTAGGTGGTTGTATAAAAAGCTAACGTATAAGGCGGTATTTTGTATTAGCGGTATGCTATTTATTACAGCGGGTTTTATTGCTATTTTTTTAAGCATTATAATTTACAGCGTTGATTTGAGCTATTGGTTGTGGGTTATTCCTGGGGTTATGGTAAATTTAGCAATGACGTTTATGTTTCCAATTATTAGTCTATTGGGTTATCGAGAAATAAAAAATAATTATAACGCAGCATCGTCAGTTTTTTCATTGTCTTTATATTGTTCTGGTGGTATTGGTATTTATGTTTGCTCCTTTATTTCAATTGATACATTATACATCTGGGGTATATTAATGCTTATTGCTATTGTCGTTGCATCAATTCTTTTTTTGCAAGACTACAAAGATTCTCTTTTAACACAAAAATAAGCTAAAAACTTATCTCTGACTTTAAAAGTCTCCCCAGAGATACTCAATCAGGCTAATCATAGCGACAGGTGCTGTTTCTGTTCGTAAAATTCTAGGGCCTAGGCGAATATCTGAAATTCCCTTTTGTATAGCTTGTTGTATTTCTGCATTAGTTAGCCCACCTTCTGGGCCGATAATAATATAGATATCATTAGCATGTTCATTTGAATAATTGCTTAAGCTATTTTTTGTATAAGGAGATAGAATAAAGGCTAGTGCATTATTTGGTTTTTCAAACTCAGAGAGTTTCAGTGGTTGCTTGACTGTTGGGATGATAACACGGTTTGATTGTTCAGAGGCTGAAATTGCAATTTTTTGCCAGTGTTGGATTTTTTTTCTAAAGCGTTCTGTTGATAGTTTAACATCAATGCGTTCTGTAATTAGAGGTGTTATGCTCATTACACCAAGCTCAGTTGCTTTTTGAATTGCATATTCAAAGCGTTCGCCTTTAGAAATGGCTTGCAATAAATGAATATTTATCTTTGGCATTGTGTCAATCTTAACTGTCTTTAGCAGTTTGATGGTAGTTTGTTTTTTTGATAGCTCAGTGATTATGCCATGGAACTCGAGCGTTTTTACGCCATTAAATAGAATGATAGGATGATTTGTTTTTAATCGTAAAACATGAATTAAATAGTGATGTATTTCTTCAGTAAGATAAAAAACTTTATCATTTTCTGATAGTTCCGGTATGTATACTCTTGGTATTCTCACTTAGTTATACCTTAAATTTATAGATAGCAAATCGTGAGTGTATAATACGACTTTTTTTAGTAATTTCAAAATTAACTATAATAGAATGTATAGGATGATTGAGATATACCCATGAAGAAAGATTTATTAATTTTTACCCCAGCTATTTTATTTGGTATGTATTGGGCTATGGTGAAAGTGGCTTTGCCGATTGTTTCTTTTTTGCCTAGCTACTTTGGTACATCGAGTGCGACAATTCAGCAGATTTTTTCAATTGCTTTTTTCTTATCTGGTTGTTTTCCAATATTCTGGGGGCCTTTAATTGATAACTTTGAGTTAAAAAACTTTATCTTAATGAATGGTATCATTTTCATTGGTATTAGTGTTATCTTATCATTTTCTACAAATATTTATATGTTTGCTATTTTTTTTATTACTGCCTGCTCGCTAACTTCTGCATTTGTTGTTGTTGGTAGGGCATTTCCATTTGTTTATTTAGAGGGAAAAACAAGTGTGCAAAAAGCATTAACTTACGGTATGTTTGGTGGCTATTTTAGCGCTTGGGTGGCACCATTTGTATCCGGTTATTTGGCAGAACATGTGCATTGGCGAAGTGTCTTTTATATCGTTCCAGTATTAACAATAATTCTGATATTTATTGCTACAAAATTACCCAAACAGAAGCAAGTAACTGAAAAACGTACATTTCTAAAAAATATTATTACGATGTTTCAACATTGTAAAATACAGTCCTTTAGAAATAATGTACTGATATTAGGGTTAACTTCATTTTTTGCACAAAGCGTACTAATTTCTGTGCCATTTTGGTTAACTGAAGCTTATGTTTTGCAACCGTATATTATTGGTTATATTCTCTTTCCTATGTTACTACCAGGTATGATAGGCCCACTCCTAAATAAATTTGTTTATAATAAACTATCTTATAAAACTGTATTTTATATTGGGTTTGTTATATTTGTTTTAGGGGGTGTTAGTGCTATTATATTAAGCGTTATTATTCTAGGTATGTCGATTAGTTATTGGTGGTGGGTTATACCAGGATCTTTAGCAAATCTAGCTGTGATATCAATTTATCCAGTTGTGAGCTTTTTAGGATATCGTGATATTAAAAGTGGGCATAATGCAGCATCGTCTGTGTTTTCTCTTGCCGTTTATTGCTCGGGCGGTATTGGTATTTATTTTTGTTCATTAATTTCAATTCATACGTTATATACTTTTGGGATATTAATGTTGATTGCAATTACAGTGGCTTTATTGTTATTTCTACAGGATTATCGAAATTTTCGACAAGAGCATGCCACTACATCATAATAAAAAAAAGGGATGCTATTACTATAGGTTTCTATTTATTGTAACTTGAGTTACCATGTCTGTTATTAGTTTGGTTATAGATTAACGTTAAGTACTAAAGGCAAGTACCACAGTGTGGTTATCAAAATTAAATAAGTATCAACGTATTTTGCAATTTCAGCGTATTACTTGGATTTTAATTGCAGGGGTTTTATTTTATTGTTATGAGTTTTTTCTAAGGATATTAACTGGCGCCTATCAAGAGGAAATTACAAGTTATTTTCATATAAATTCTCACTTAGGCTTTTCATTCCTCATTTCAAGTTATAATTTTACTTATTTGTTAATGCAAATTCCTGCTGGCATTTTACTAGATAAATTTGGTAGTCGTCGATGCTTAGCTATAGCAACAATTATTTGTGGTTTAGGTAGTGCCTTGTTTATTTTTGGCGGATATTATTTAGCTTTATTTAGTCGACTATTGGTTGGCTTAGGCTCTTCCTTTGCTTTTATTGGTATATTGAAGTTATCAAGGGAGTGCTTGCCATCGAGGTACTTTGGGCTATTTGCAAGTGTTGTAATTTCGCTTGGGACACTAGCTGCTACGCTATCACAACAAATTAGTATTTTTCTAAGCAATTATCATATCTTGTGGCAAGGGGTGTTTGTATATGCTGGGCTATTAAGTATTCCCTTAGCTTGTTATTTTTGGTTAGTTATTCCGAAGGCTAAGCAGGGAAGTCATATTTTACCTAGTATACAAGTTATAAAAAATGCTACGGTCATTTTATTAAAGAATAAGTTATTGTGGTTAAATGCACTTTGGGCGGGATGTATCTATATTCCAACGGTAGTGATTACCTCACAATATGGTGTTTATTTTTTCAATGAGATGTTTCATCAAACACAATATCAGGCAACAGGTTTAATTAGCATGTTAATGCTAGGCTGGATTATATTTTCGCCAATTATCGTTTATTTTGTTGCCAAAACAAATAGACTAAATCAGATCGTATCTATTTTTATATCAATGCTGGTAGTTAACACGTTGATGCTTGCATTTGTATCTGAGTTTGTAATGGAACATTTGACGCTATTAATCTTTACATTTGGTTTGTTTTCATCCGTGCAAGCTATTGTTTGGCAGTGTTTTGATGGTATTTGTGATAATTCAATCACGGGTATAGGTATTGCTGTAACAAATATGATAATTACAGCTGTAACAGAAATAGGGCAATTGTTAAGTGGTGCTATGCTAGATATTTCAAGTAGCCTTAGACAAAGCTATCATTCTAGTTTATTTCCCTATAATACTCAGGTGATTTTGTTATTATTTATTGTTTTTATTGTTGTTGGTTGGTATGTGTTTTATCGGTTTAGTAAACACATACCACTGATAAATTAAGGGTTATTGTACGTTACATGGATTGCCCCAAGATACATTATCCATTACAGTTGATCCATCCTGTAATATATTTGATGACACGGTGCAAACAGTGTACCAAGTATTAGGCTGTTGTATTAATAGTTGCTGAGTATTATCAACTTTCAGACTAGTGGAGCTTGGCGCTGAAGCCGAACCAGCAGTTAAGTTAGCTATTTGTTTACCATTTTGAACAACAACCAAACTATCAGTCGCATAGTTTTTAATTGTAATTGAGGTATTACCCGTTGGTGTATTGCCACCTGCTTGGACTAATTTTGGATTAAAATTCGCTGGGCAAGCAATCGGTGTATTAACTTGTGGTGGTAGAGCCAAACTAATGCTGGAAACAGTTTTATATTGTTTGGCAAGATTAGTAAAACCACCGTTAGTTGTTGGAGTTAGATTGGTAGGCGAGTTAATTAAGCCTCGATTTTCAGTTTTTTGGTAAAAACGATAGCCAAATCCACCTGAAAGTTGGTCATATTGACTTTTTGTTGTAAATAGATGACCGACATCAGCCCAGTCGCGTGGGCTTGACATGGCAGGTCCTTCAAATTCAGTAAAAATAACCGGAATTGAATAGTGTGTAATGTCATAATCACTAATTAACTGGTTGTAGGCATTTAAATCACCATTAGGCCCAACATAACGAGAATTATTAATTCCCATATAATCAGCATGAACTTCGGTTCCATCACTAGCTTGAGTATTACAAGCTAAATACTGTGCGATTGTTGTTGTACCAACTTGATCACCCATTGGGTTTGGATTATCTAGCATAGCGGTGCCAACAGGAATTTGACGATTAATTGCTCCAGATTGGACTTGTGATTTAATATAAGTTTGAGCATCACGAATTGCTGATTTAATAACAGCAGCCCCTTGCTTTTCATTTTCTAAGGTATTGCTTCCTGATGGGAACTCAACCTCATTACCAATATTAAACCCTAATGTATTTGGATATTTACCAAAAGCATTAATAACAGCTTCAATGCGATTTTTATAAGCTGTGGTATATTGTGGGCTAAAAGTAGCAATACCAACTTTTGTATTTGAAGTTCCGACTAATACATAAATACCATTTTGAGCCAAAAAGTTCATTACCTTATCATGAGAGGCACTTGGATCAACTTGATACACACGAATTGCATTTATATTTAATTGTTTCCATAATCCTGGATTTGTTTGAGTGCCAACAAGTTTTTGAATAGTAGCTAAATTATTATCACTCAGTGGGTCAACATCTTGCTCTGGTTGATAGGTAATACCCCTAAACATAAATCGGCTATTAGTGCCATTATCTAATACAAAAGCTTTATTTTGTGTAATAACAGGTACAGCCGTTGGGTTAGTAACTGTTGTTGAACTAGCATATAACGATTGCCCTAAAAGTAAACTAATTGATGAGACGATTAATGTACTTGCTAATTTTAGTTTAGTATTTGGATTCATAGATGATCTCCTTAGGTTAGTTTTGCATGCATTATAATCAGACATTTGCTGTAAAAAAACCGTTATATTACGGTATTGATATAAGAAAGGTTGGCTAATTAGTGATTTTATGCTGTTTATAGATAGATCAATTTGAATTGATTAACTAAAGCAACTTCTATTTTATTTCTTAACATTTTTACTTTACAATACTAGGCATCTTTAAACCTTAGATGGTATGTTATCTATGCAGTTATGTGGATTTGAAGTTGGTAATGACAAACCGTTTTTTTTAATTGCTGGGCCTTGCGTAGTGGAAAGCGAGACGTTGGCACTAGATACGGCAGCTTATTTAAAAGAAGTCACGGATAAGTTGGGTATTAATTTTATTTATAAGTCTTCTTATGATAAAGCAAATCGCTCATCTTTAAAAAGTTTTCGAGGCCTTGGTGTAGAAGAGGGTTTACGAATATTAGAAACTGTAAAAAAGAATATTAATGTGCCTGTGTTAACCGATGTACATGAAGATTCTCCTTTGGAAGAAGTCGCTAGTGTTGTTGATGTAATTCAAACACCAGCATTTTTATGTCGTCAAACAAATTTTATTCTGAAAGCTTGTTCATTAGGTATTCCTGTGAATATTAAAAAAGGACAATTTTTATCGCCTTGGGATATGCAAAATGTTGTTGATAAAGCTAAATTTTCAGGAAATGAACAAATTATGCTGTGTGAGCGTGGTGCATCCTTTGGCTATAATAATCTAGTTTCAGATATGCGTTCATTAGCTGTAATGGCTGATACTGGCTGTCCGGTTATATTTGATGCGACACATTCAGTGCAGTTACCAGGTGGTCAGGGGACATCATCTGGTGGTCAGAGAGAGTTTGTTCCAGTGTTAGCAAAAGCAGCAACTGCAGTTGGCGTTGCTGGATTGTTTATGGAAACGCATCCACAGCCTGAAAAAGCATTAAGCGATGGTCCTAATGCATGGCCAATGTATCAGATTGAAAGTTTACTGACCACGTTGCAAAAAATTGATTATGTTGTTAAGTCATAGTTAATATAAAATCGTATATTACTTTAAAGTTCAGTGAGTGTTATTACTTGGGAGTATTAGAAAGTGATTAAAATTGAAAAAATACATGCGAGAGAAATTTTAGATTCTAGAGGAAACCCTACAGTTGAAGCTGATGTGGTTTTAAGTAATGGCGTTCTTGGCAGAGCAGCTGTGCCATCAGGTGCCTCTACAGGTGTTCGAGAGGCATTAGAATTAAGAGATAAGGATCCTAAACGCTATAATGGTAAAGGGGTACTAACAGCGGTAGCAAATGTTAATCATCAAATTGCATCCAAATTAACGGGTATGGCAATCGATGATCAAAAAGCGTTAGATCAGATAATGATTGATTTAGATGGAACAGAGAATAAAAGTAAACTAGGTGCTAATGCTATTTTGGCTGTTTCTATGGCTATAGCAAGGGCAAAAGCAAATAATGAAGAAGTTGAGCTATTTCAGAGTCTAGCTGGTCTAAGCGAGGCTTATCAAATGCCTGTGCCAATGATGAATGTATTAAATGGTGGTGCTCATGCTGATAATAATGTTGATATGCAAGAGTTTATGATTATACCAACAGGTTTTAGCTCATTTGCTGAAAGTTTGCGTGCTGGGACAGAAATCTTTCATACATTAAAAAAAGTACTAGTTAGCGAAGGTTATCCTGTAGTTGGTGTTGGTGATGAGGGTGGATATGCACCTAATTTACCATCGAATGAAATTGCAATTGAAATGATTATTAAAGCCATTGCCAAAGCTGGGTATATTGCAGGTGAAAATATTTTTATTGGGCTTGATTTAGCCAGTAGTGAGTTCTATAAAGATGGCAAATATCATTTGCAATCAGAAAACAGAGTTTTATCTTCTGAGGCATTTGTAGATTATTTGGAAAATTGGGTTAATAAATACCCAATAATAAGTATTGAAGATGGTATGGCAGAAGATGATTGGCATGGTTGGAAGCTATTAACTGATCGTATTGGAAATCGTGTTCAATTAGTTGGTGATGATTTATTTGTAACAAACTCTAAGATTTTAAAAGAAGGAATTGAAAAAGGTGTTGCAAATTCAATTTTAATTAAACTAAATCAAATTGGTTCTGTGACAGAGACGTTAGATGCAATACGTTTGGCCCAAAATAATGGTTATACTGCGGTTATTTCTCATCGTTCAGGAGAAACATCAGATACAACGATTGCAGATTTAGCTGTTGCAACCAATGCAGGTCAAATTAAGACTGGTTCACTGTGCCGCTCAGATCGTGTGTCTAAATACAACCAGCTGTTGAGAATTGAAGAGTTATTGGCTCATAGGGCTCAGTACCCAGGTATAAAAGCATTTAAAGCTTTGAAAAAAACACTCACAGTTTGATTAGTTTTGTATTGATATTTGCTGATGAAATTAATAACGGTTAATCGCTATTTTTTATTTGGTATTTTTTTAGTAGTTTGCTTGTTGGCTTTGCAGTATGAGTTTTGGTATAGCGAGACAGGTTATAGCAAGTTGAAGGTATTAAAAGCTGAAAATATTAAACTTAAAGCAATCAACCAAAAAGACTTACTAAGAAATCAACTATTAGAAGATGAAGTTGTGAGTCTAAGAAAAAATGATAGCGTCATTGAAGGTATGGCGCGTAAAGATTTAGGACTGATTTCTGCAGATGAAGTTTATTATCAGTTTGTTTCACCGAGTGTGGATTTAGATCACAATAATAATAAATAAAAAGAAGGGGTATGTTTATGTGGTGTATAATTCCTGCAGCAGGTATTGGGCAGCGAATGGGCTTAAATTCCCCTAAACAATACCTAAAACTTGATTCAGGTAAAACCATCATTGAAATGACGATTGCTGCTGTTTTAAACGCAAAATCGATTGATGGAGTAGTCATTGCGCTTAATCCAAATGATATTGATTTTAAAACGTTGAACATTCAATCAGCCAAGCCTATAGTAACCTGCATAGGAGGTCAAACTCGAGCTGAGTCGGTCTATCAGGGCTTATTATTTTTAAACGATAAAATAGATGATGCTGAGTTTGTTTGCGTGCATGATGCAGCAAGGCCTTTAGTTGATCCAAAGGATATAGACCGTTTAAATGCTACAGCTTATAATTTGGATGAGGCAGCAGGTGTTATATTAGTTGCTGAAATGGCGGATACGGTTAAAGAGGTTAGTAATAAAAAAATCACAAAGACGGTTGATCGTTCTAATTTATTTCGCGCTTTAACACCTCAGACAGTAAAATATCGCATTTTGTTAGAATCATTACTAAGCGCACGTAGAGAAAATCTACCGATAACAGATGAAGCTTCAGCATTAGAAGCTTGTGATCATTCAGTTGAAATTGTAGTTGGATCATCGAAAAATATTAAAGTAACTTACCCTGATGATTTAGCAATTGTTAATGCTTTGGTTGGATAAATAAATTTTATTAACTATGATATCCCGTATTCTTGGCGATATTTAATTAACGCATGATCATGATCTTTAAAATTAGTTTTTGACTGAGCATAGTGAATAATATCGTCAAAATTAATAATGCTTAATACCGGAACTTGGTAATTAGTCTCAATTTGACTGACTGCTGAAGTAGCTAAGTCTTTACCAACTTCTTGGCGATTAAGTGCTAGTAGGATACCGCTTACTTTAGCATTGACAGGTTTAAGTAATGTCATACTTTCATCAATTGCTGTGCCAGCGGTTATTAAATCATCAACGATAATAACTCGCTTATTAGTCATATCTGCACCAACTAAGTTTCCACCTTCACCATGATCTTTCTTTTCTTTACGATTAAAGGCAAAGCCAACATTTATATTATATTTAGATGCTAATATAAGGCTAATTGCACTAACTAAAGGGATACCTTTATAAGCAGGGCCAAAAAGAATATCAAATTCAATGTCGCTTTCTAGTAATCTTTGAGCATAGCAATCGGCAATTTTAAATAAAGACTCACCATCATTAAACAGCCCAGCATTAAAAAAGTAAGGGCTTTTCCTGCCAGATTTAAGTGTAAATTCACCAAATCTTAAAACATTTTTTTCTAATGAAATATCAATAAATGATTGAATATAGGGTTTCATGACTAAACCTTATTTAACTGGTTAGTTTACAGTTTACGACGTGCTCTAACACCGTCAGCAAGTTTTTCAAGCATTTCAAGCGTTGTCTCCCATGAAACACATGCATCTGTAATACTTCTACCATAGACAAGTGGCTTGTCATGGATAGATTGATTACCTTCTAATAAGTGGCTTTCAATCATGACGCCAAAAATTTTATCAGCTGTTTCTGAGACGCTAAGGTGTTGCTGAATGCTATCGATAACTTTAGGTTGATTGCGATAATCTTTGTTACTATTACCATGGCTGCAATCAATCATAAGGCGTGGTTGTAATTTGAGTTTGTGAAGTTTATCTGCCGATTCGATAATAGTTTTTTGATCATAATTTGGGCCGCTTTTGCCACCACGAAGAATTACGTGCGTGTCTTTATTGCCACCGGTTTGGAAAATGGCAGTATTACCTTCTTTCGAAACTGATAAAAAATGATGTGGAGATTGTGCTGCATGAATGGCATCAATTGCAATATTAATATTGCCATCGGTGGCGTTTTTAAAGCCGACAGGGGAAGAAAGACCGGATACAAGTTGCCGATGAATTTGGCTCTCAGTAGTGCGTGCGCCAATTGCTCCCCATGAGACTAAATCACCAATATATTGAGGGCTAATTACATCTAAAAACTCAGTACCACAGGGTAGACCTTGATCAGATAATTCCAATAATAATTGGCGAGCTAGGCGTAAGCCTTTGTTAATATTGAAGCTATCGTTTAAATCTGGGTCGTTGATAAAGCCCTTCCAACCGATAGTTGTTCTTGGTTTTTCAAAGTAGGTACGCATGATGATTACTAAGTCTTCATTTAAACGCTTAGATGCTTGAAGTAGCTTTTCACCATATTCCAATGCAGCATCTAAATCATGTATTGAACAAGGTCCAACTACGACAACCAAACGGTCATCTTCACCATATAAACAATTGTGAACTTGTTGCCTACCTAAATAAATTGTTTGTGATGCTTTATCTGTAATTGGTAACTCTTCAATGATTACAAGTGCAGGAATTAATGCACGTTTGCCGCTTATCCGTACATCATCAGTATTGTACATCATGGAATTTACAATCCTCTCTTAAAATTTATGTTTTTAATAATTTTACCTACTACACCTGGTTTTTTGATTTTCTATTTTTATCAAATAAAAGATGCAATATAAACATACCTACATGCCCACCTAAATAAAACCAGACTGTATTTGCTAAATACTCATGCGTTTCTTTAATGATATAAATTGTAGGACTACTCAGACTACCAGTAATTGAGTAAATCGTAAACCATAAAAAGCCAGTCGTTGCAACACTTAAGATTAAAAGTACACCTAATCCTTGAACAAAGCCTTTTGCCCCACCTTGTTGGTGTTGTTGAGGAAATTTAAAGCTAAGCAGGCAAATAAGATCAGAGATAACACGTTGTAATCCTTTTTTAGACCATGGGAATAAGTGTTGTAGCTTGTTACCTTTATGTTGGGATATATTTACAATTAGATAGCAAATTAATAGCACTCCAACGAGCATTCCAATATAGGTGTGGCCTTTAAATAACCATAATGTCCACTGTGGGTAATCTTTTCCAGGTTTTAGGCGTACATGCATCCATTGAGCAGAAGCTAATTGGTAAAAAATAGCCAGTGTAAAAGCAATATGAAAGTGGCGATTGGTTTTATTCATAAATTAAAACTGCTGAAATAAATTTTGTTGCCTCAATTAGTTTAATGGCATTTTATAGCATTAAGCATATTAGTTGTCCAGATATGATGAACGTATATTTTTAATTATTATGGTATAAGTTTGCATGCCAGTTATTTGAGCTAGTAATTCAACGGTTAATATATTGCTTAAAAATTAATTTATCTGTTGTAAAAAATATTAATTAATTAAGTATTTTGTTAGACTCGTCCTAGTAGATATTGAAAATAGCTAATGTAATCAATGAAAAAACAAGCAAGTGCTAGAAAAACGGCTTTAATAACGACGTTAGGAGCGGCGTTGGAGTGGTTTGAGTTTAGTCTCTATGGCTATTTGGCAACTTATTTAAGTGTAATTTTTTTTCCAAATGACGTTCAATCGATAGCACTAATAACAATTTTTGGTATTTTTGCTGCAAGCTACTTTATGCGACCGCTCGGTGGTTTTGTATTAGGCTCAATTGGCGATAGATTAGGTCGACGTTATGCGATTACTTTAAGTATTGGATTAATGTGCATTCCCATGTTTATTATGATGGTGATGCCAACTTATAATCAATTTGGTATTGGGGCTGTGATTATCTTAATTCTAGCTAGGATGTTACAAGGTTTTTCTGTCGGTGGTGAATATACCGGCGTTTTAGTGATGTTAGCAGAAAATGCTTCGATGAAGTATCGAGGATTTGCAACAGCATTAGCAAGCTTGGCTTCACAAGTTGGGATAATATTTAGTGCTCTAGTTGTTGGTGTCTTAGCAACGATTTTAAATCGAGAAGAAATGTTACACTATGGTTGGCGTATTGCATTTTTTATTGGTTTTCTTTTTGCATTGATTTCTATGTTATTGCAGCACACAGTAAGAGAGTCGCCATTTTTTGAGGCAGTAAAAAAATCTAAAAAATCGCTTAAAAATCCTTTGCTATCCGCCCTTAAAGGTCCAAAAATGCCACTGGTTTGGGTGTTTACATTAACGGGTTATATTGGTATTGCTTACTATATGATGGCAACTTTTTTACCTAATGATTTTATTGAAGCTCGTCATTTAGATGTTAACCTTGTCATGTTGATTACAGTAATTATTTCAGTAGTCTATGCTATAACATCACCACTTTTTGGATGGTTAGCTGATGTTTTAGGTAGAAAAGTGATGCTTAATGTGCCAATTGTCCTTTTATTAATTTTGGCATATCCTTTATTTACTTGGTTAAATAATGGTACTGTGACTGAAATTCTGATTGCTGAAAGTATATTCGCAGTATTAGTTGCAGCGATGACAGCCTCTTTTCAAGTCACCATTAGTGAGCTTTTCCCAACTGAATATCGTTATAGCGGAATGTCGGCAGCCTATAATATTGGCAATGCATTATTTGCGGGAACAACACCGATGGTTTCGCTATTATTAGTAAAACTTTTCGTTTCTAAATACGCCCCTTGCTATTATTTAATCTTTGCGTCGATTATGACCTTAATATTAATATTTGAAATGCCTGAGACTAAAAAAAGTAAGTATTTTGAACTGGATTCTACTTTTAAAGATAATCAGCAATAGTATTTGAATATAAATTAATATAAATTGTAGTTGATGATTATAGAATGCTGCTAGCTATATCTATTTGAAATTTAATTTACTTTTCAGTAGTAGTGAAACTTTAACCAGCCCAATTAAAACAGGGACCTCAATTAGTGGACCTATGACACCAACAAATGCTTCAGCAGAGTTAATTCCGAATACGCCAATTGCAACAGCAATTGCTAATTCAAAGTTATTTGATGCAGCGCTAAAACTCAAAGAAGCTGACTGTTGATAATCCGCTTTAAGCTTATAAGATATCCAAAATGAAATAAAAAACATCAATAAAAAATAGATTATTAATGGGATAGCTACCTTAATAACAACTAAAGGGAGCAATATAATATCTTCGCCTTTAGTTGCAAACATTAAAATAATAGTATAAAGAAGTGCAATTAAAGTAACTGGTGATATTTTTGGTAGAAACTGATGAGTATACCAAGCTTCTCCTTTTTTAGAGATTAATAGGATACGTGTTAAGATGGCAGCTAAAAAAGGAATACCTAAATAGATAGCAACACTTTGTGCGATAGAGCGCATGGATATATTAATTTCAACATAATTTAAACCCATTAATTTAGGTATAATTGTAATAAAAATATAGGCATATGCAGCATAGAAAAGTATCTGAAATATTGAATTAAAAGCAACAATTGCGGCACAATATTCACGGCTTCCTTTTGCTAAATCATTCCAAATAATTACCATTGCAATACATCTGGCAAGCCCGATTAAGATAAGCCCTATCATAAAATGAGGTTGGTTATAGAAAAAGATAATCGCTAAAATAAACATTAATATAGGACCAATTAGCCAGTTTTGTATCATCGATAGAATAAAAATACGTTTATTCTTAAATACGGATGGCATTGATTTATACTTCACTTTAGCCAAAGGGGGATACATCATAACAATTAGCCCGATACCAATTAGCCAGTTTCCTGTACCAATATCAAAATCGGTAATTAATAGTTTAACATTGGGTGAAAAATAACTAATAAGTATGCCTATAAACATAGCAATAAATATCCATGCTGTAAGGTATTTATCTAAAAACCCTAATCGTTGTGATTTTGTTATTTCTTGCATAGAATACTCCTAAAGAAGTTGACACTTTTCAGTTATTTGTAGTTGATTTAGCATCGTTTGAACGTCCTTATCAGTATTTATAGTTTTAAAGAGTTCAGATAAAATGCTTAAATTAAATGGCTTAATTGTTTGTGACAGTTTATAAAATACCCATTTTCCCTGTTTGAATGATTCAAGTAATCCAACTGATGTTAACTTTCTTAATTGAATAGATAGCGCACCCTGTGTTAAGGGGATTACATTTTGTATATCGCAAACACATAGTGTATGGTTATGGAGTAGGTATAAAATTAATAAACGGTTTTTATCAGAAATTGCTTTTAAAAAGTTAATTGTTGAATCCATAATTAATACCAATATATTTACATATTTAAATTTATAAATATATTATGCGAAAATTATAGTCTAGGCAAGTTAATTATAACAAGTGAATATTCAGCTAGGCTAAAAACTACGTTTTTGTACTTTAAATGTAGGTTTGATTTGATCAAGTAAAATCTTATTCTCAAAGTCGATTCGAAGTAGAATGCCTAGGGCATAACACATAATTAATAGACTACTTCCACCATAGCTAATTAGAGGAAGTGTTAATCCTTTTGTGGGTAAAATGCCAGTATTAACGCCAATATTAACCAATACCTGGAAGGCAAGCCAAAAAACGATACCGTAGGAGACATAAGATTCAAATTCTCGATTTAAGCTTATAGCTGCGCGTGCAATTTTAATGCCAATAACAATTACAATACTATAAACACCCATTAGCGCAAACACACCAAAAGCCCCAAATTCTTCAGCAATAATTGATACGATAAAATCTGTATGTGCTTCAGGTAGATAAAATAATTTTTGAACGCTGTTTCCTAAACCTAAACCAAACCAGCCACCACGCCCAAAAGCAATCAGCGCTTGTGTTAATTGATAACCTGAACCATACTGATTTTCCCAAGGATGTAAAAAGCCTGTAACACGTTCTAAACGATAGGGTGATTTTAAAACTAAAATAATGGCTAATAAAGCGCCAATTACAGCTAAAATAATAAACCAGCGAAGTTTAACTCCGCCCATGAACATAATACCAAAGATGATGGTAAATAAAACAACAGATGCGCCAAAATCAGGCTCTAAAAGTAGAAAGAAAGCCAAAATAGCTAGTAATGCAAGTGGTTTAACAACACCATAAAATGCTTCTCTAGCATATCGACCATGGCGGACAATATAACTAGAAAAATACATAATGCCACAGAGTTTAACAACTTCAGATACCTGAATATTGGTAAAGCCAAGTGGGATCCAACGTCTTGATCCATTAACCACATGTCCAATTCCTGGAATTAAAACAGCAATCAGCAGAATCAGTGAGATAATAATCCAAATTCCACCTAATTTTTCATAGTTATCAGTGGGAACAAAAAGCGCTACAGCCATTGCAGCTAGGCCTAAAATAACATAAATTCCTTGGCGAATGGAAAAGTAAAATGCATTATGATAATCATGTTGTGCCTCAACTAGCGATGCCGATGTAACCATTACCCAGCCAAAAGCAAGTAATATAAGAATGCTAAAAAAAAGCGTTAAGTTTAAATTAATGGGGGCTCGAACACGCTCAACTTTTTTAAATTTTCGCGCTTTAAGGTAGTGAATGCATTTTTTTAGCCTATTCATTGATTAAGGTTCCATTTGCTTAATTGTGTTGAGTCGTTCAACTAATGCTCTAAAATATTGACCTCGTTGTAAATAATTATCAAATTGATCAAAGCTAGCACAGGCTGGTGAAAATAAAATAATATCACCTGCCACTGCATTATGCTTAATTTTAAAGACGACTTCATCTAATTTAGCATAAAGTTTTATCTGAGGGTGTTCAATTTGATTATTGATTAATTCTCTATCTTGACCAAAAACATAAATAGCTTTGACATATTGATCAATAACAGTTTGTAATTCAGAGAAATCACCGCCTTTAGTCATCCCGCCTAAAATTAGAATGCAGTTTTTTGTATGATGCGTCGAAGAGAGGCCCATAATAGCAGCTTTTGTTGCATCAATATTAGTGCCTTTGGAGTCATCAACCCAATTGATGCCATGATAGTTTGCAAATACATGGCAACGACTTGGCAGATTTTGAAAGGTTAATAACGTACTTCTAAAAGCGTTAGTTTTTACTGTAATTGAATGAGTAATTTTCTGGGTATTTAGATAAGTTTCAATAGCCACTAATGACATGATAATATTTAAATGATTATGACTACCTTTTAATTGAATATCTTTAATACAAACAAAGGCATCATCATGATATGTAATGTGCTCGTTACTTACGCTAATGGTATGTTGTTTATCATAATATGTAATATTAGGATGTGAAATTTGAGTACTTAACTTAAAACTACAAATTAGATGACGAACTCTTTTTGCTAATTGAAGCTTAGATTGTTTATAGGATTGATAATCATGATAGCGGTCTAAGTGGTCTTTCGAGATATTGGTGATAATACCAATTACAGCTGAAAATGATTGCATCAAGTCTAGTTGAAAACTTGAAAGTTCAAGAATAAAAACATCACATTCAATATCCAATAAGTCAAAAACAGCAAGGCCAATATTACCACCAGCTTGTGCTTTAATGCCAAGCTGATTCAATAGACTTGTAATTAAACTTGTTACGGTGCTTTTAGCATTTGATCCTGTAATTGCAATCATTGGCTTATTGGTTAGGTGGCTAAATAACTCAATATCACAGATAATAGGACAGTTAAGTTTATCCAGCGCATTAAAGCGTTTTTCTCGCAGATCAAATCCAGGGCTTGCAATAACTAGGTCTATTTTAGATAACTGGTTTAGTTCATTAACTTGTATTACTTCATCAGCTAAATTTAATGGGTGATGATCATCATAAACATAAATTAGTAGATTATAGTTATTGGCAATGTAGTTCATAGCAGAGATACCGCTGATACCTAAGCCTAAAATAAGCACTTTTCTAATTTGAATTTTTTGATAATAGAGTGTTTTTTTTTCTTTTATAGTATTCATTGCTAGTTGATTTTTAGTGAGGCTAAGCCAATTAAAACAAATAATATGGTTAAAATCCAGAAGCGAATAGTAACCTTTGTTTCACTTAAGCCAAGTTGTTCAAAGTGATGATGAATTGGTGCCATTTTGAAAATACGTTTTTTTCTTAATTTATAAGATCCAACCTGCAAAATAACAGAAACTGTTTCAATTACAAAGATAAAGCCCATTATAAACAGAATTAATTCTTGACGTAAGATAATAGCAGCAACGCCTAATGCTGCACCTAATGCAAGTGCTCCAACATCTCCCATAAAAACATCAGCTGGGTGGGCATTAAACCATAAAAAACCTAAACTGGCGCCGAAAACAGCGGATAAAAAAATTGCAACTTCTTGCGTTCCTGGTATGTAAACTAAATGTAGGTAGTAAGCAAATGTAGCATTACTTGTTGCATAGGCAAAAATAGCTAAACCTGCAGCAACTAAACCGATAGGAACAATAGCTAAGCCATCTAAGCCATCTGTTAAGTTAACTGCATTGGAGCTACCAACAACGACAAAGTAGCTCAGCAAAATAAAGCCTAAACTGCCAAGTGGAATTACTACAGATTTGGTGTATGGAATTGCAATACTTAGATCCATATAACGATTAAAGTGGAAAAATAAAATAACACCAGCTATTAGTGCAAATATCGATTGTAATAAGTATTTCCAGCGTGACTTTAAGCCTCTTGGATGTTTGAGTACTAACTTTAAAAAGTCATCTAAAAAGCCGATGCCACCAAATACAACAAGTGTAAATATTAGTACCCAAATATAAATATTATTTAAATTCGCCCATAATAAAGATGAAATAATAACGGATGCTAAAACTAAAACACCGCCCATTGTCGGTGTTCCAGATTTTTTGAGGTGGGTTTGAGGGCCATCATTGCGCACAACTTGACCAACTTGCATTTTTCTTAGCCAATTAATCATTGGTTTACCAAATATAAGTGATAAAAGTAGCGCGCTAGCAGCAGCTAAGACACAGCGTAGCGTAATATAGTTAAATACATAAAAAGGGCGATAGAAATCAACGAGAAAATTTGTAAGCCAAAGAAGCATGGACAATCCTTGCCAATTGTTAAGGTTAATATAGTTACTAGTAGCCTTATTGTAGCTAAATTTTGATTGATTTGTCATCTTTGAAATGAAATAACTTCGATTTTCCTTTCAATTCGCGATAGAATTGGCCGATATATTATTTAGAAATAAGTGGATGAATAAAAACCGTGCAGTGGCTAACAACATTAATTGATTTTGTATTACATCTTAATGTGCATTTAAAAGAATTGGTTGAACAGTTTGGCTTATGGAGCTATGGCTTATTGTTTTTAATCATATTTTTAGAAACAGGTGTTGTTTTTGCACCATTTTTACCAGGTGACTCACTACTATTTGCAGCAGGATCAATTGCGGTATTTACACATATCAATGTTCATTTATTGGTGTTTTTATTAATCATTGCAGCTTTTGTAGGTGATACCTGTAATTATTGGATTGGTCATTGGTTTGGTGAAAAGATTTTGAAAAAAAAATGGATAAAACGTCAATATATTGATAAAACGCATGCCTTTTTTGAAAAACATGGTGGTAAAGCAATTATAATTGCGCGCTTTGTACCCATCGTTCGCACCTTTGCTCCATTTGTGGCGGGTTTAGGCGAAATGTCCTATCGTAAGTTCATGATTTATAATCTTTCAGGAGCAATTCTTTGGGTTGTTATTGTTACTTATGCTGGATATTTTTTTGGGAATGTACCAATAGTTAAAGAGAATTTTACCGTTGTGATTTTTGTCATTATTATTCTCTCAATTATGCCTGCAGTTATAGAGTTCATTCGGCATAAATATTTCAAAAAATACTAATGTTACATTTGGCTGTTGATTTTTTGATCAAGTTCTGATATCTTAGCGCTCTTAATACGTTTGATTTAGTGGGTTGCAAGGTTAATGAAAAAAATTATAACAACAATTATGGTGCTGCTATATCTATTAGCAGTATCGGCTTTTGCGCAGTCAACCTCATCTCAAAATCTAAATGACTTAGATTCTAGCACTGAAAGTCAGATTGACTCTCTGCCCTCAGCTGATACGATAAATCAGGCAGATCAGGTCAACTCTCCAGTTGATACGAGTAGTTCCAAATCGAATGAGAATGAAGATTTTTGGCAATGGATTAAGGGAACGCCTCAGCAAAACTCAGTTTATTTAGGCATGTTTACATTACATTTTAGTCCTGGGAGTATTCGAGATGATAATTGGAACAATGAGCTAATAGGTGGCACCTATAAAGGTATATTTGTTGGTACCTTAGTTAATTCATTTTATAACCGAGCTTATGTTGCTGGATTCTCCCGAGATTTATATAAAAATCAAGTTAGTGAGAATTTAGATATGACCACTGGTTATCGACTTGGCTTAATAACAGGCTATACATTAGATATGAATGAATTTACAAGTCATTTGCCTGCATTGCCATTTGTACAAGCCTATGTTGACTTTACCTATAGAAACATTGTAGGTATTGAGTTTTCATATGTAGGGATTGTTGTAACGACAGAGTTTTATTTGAGATTTTAGTTTTTATAAAATAATACAGCAATCATTTTTTTTCGTTGTATTATGATTTTGTTGATGATCTAAAAGTGGCATAGCCGCTGTTCTAGGGCCAGGCCGTATGGTTGCAATATCATTTAGATGATCGATTTGATCAATGTTTCCTTTTGAAATATCTGGTAACTGTTCAATTGCTGTTGGGGTGCAAGTGGCAATAGCAACAATACCTGATTGAGTATAGCGAATACCATCGACTAAGCTTGAAACTCTAGTGCATAATTTATAGCCATCAATAACGTCATTTTTCAATAAATTGTTTGCCCACTTAATAACACGATCATCCATATGAGATTCAGATGATTTTTGCTTAGCAAAACGAGTCAACGTAACATCAAGAATATTTAATTGGCGAATAGTTTTAGATTCAATAATAGCTGAGAAGTTTTTTAATGCCGTCTCATCAACATAGCCACCTGCAGCATGGCCAAATAAACCGATATAATCACCATTTTCATCAATGCCAATAGCGCTAAAGCTTGAACAGCCGGTCAGCACGGCAATAGTTGATACATAATCATCACCATCGATTAAATCACGTGATAAATTAATAATATGAAATTCATCTTGTTTAAGTTCTATAGGCATAAATCCACCTTGATAATTACTAATTAAACGTATTTTATAAATCTATTGTACTACACAGCAACACGCTTGCTTAGATTTGGAAGGATCATATTCATGGTCTAAAAGTGGAGTGTGAATACTTGGCTTGTCAGCGCGTTTGGCTTTTTTAATCGTATTTAAATGATCAATTTGTTTAATATCACCTTTGATTATATCAGGTAGTTCTTTAAGGGGGGTTGCTATAAGGCCTGCATAGGCAGTAATTCCTGATGAAGTATATTGAATGAAATCAGGGGATTGAGCTACTTTTGAACTCATTTTGTAACCATCGATGTACTCTTTTTTCATTAAGTTCTCTGCCCAACCTCTGACATTAGCAGTTCTTTTATCGTGTTCATGAACTCGATAGTTGGAGTATTCTTCTAAAGTGATATCCATAATATTTAATTGGCGAATTCCTTCATTTTTAATAACATCTTCGAAAGCTATTAATTGACTTTGATCAACAAAGCCACCGCTTGGGTGGCCAAATAATCCAATATATTCTCCCTTATGGTTTATCCCTATAACGCTGAAACTAGAACAGCCCATGATAACACCAAGGCTTGATACATAGTCACCTTTTTTTAAATCTGTTGATAGATTAACTATTTGATATTTATCTTGACCTAACTTAATTGGCATCAGCATTAACCCCTAGGTGATATTTGATAACAAAATATTACCAAACTAAAAATAATCAGTCAATAAAAAGAAAGTATTGCATGATATTTGATAATAAAAGCAAATTTAAGTTAATTTTATGAATAGGAATTTTTAGATTGAGATGCAGTGGCAAATTTATTTTCGTATGATTGCCGATGAAAGAGAAAATATTCAAAAGGGCGCTTTACTGTTTCAGTTGCTTCTGCATTTACGTTGCTTTTGTTTACTGTGGAGATTCCTGGAGCATAGGCTTGTTTGTAGGCTGAATTTGCCTTTGTGCATAGTACTTTAAAAGCGCCATCAGGATCATTTTTTATATCAAGTTCAGTTAACTCTTTATTTATTTCATTTAATACTTGAAGTTTTTCCTTAGCGCTTTGGCTTAGCATCTTGCGAGCACTGCCAAAATAGTCAATTTCATTTTTGATCATTTTTTGTATGGCCTCTTTCATAGCTTCAAGTATTGTAGATTTAGCTTCACTATCAGGACTTGTTTTTGAATCTGAAGGTGCTTTAAAAAAGCTTGAACTCATAATAGAGGTATGATTAGTCGTAGATGTATTTTTCTTTGGGTGCGACTTATTGTTTGGCTGTAGCTTATCATAAGCGTTAAGCTCGTTGATTAAGCCTTTAATTTTATCTGCATGACCTATGTTAAAAATAGTATCATACTCTAAATCAGATTGTAATGAGTCAAGAAGGTCATTCAGTAGTAGTTTATAGAACTTTTGATCATCTAGAGTTAATCTTTGAGATAGTGGTTTATTTTTAAGACTGTTATGCCAATATGTCATTAATATTGCTTTAGTTACTGGGCAAAAATTGTCTGTAACGGTGGGATTTATTTTATGATCAAGTTGTTCAATAAATTCATAATAACTCATCGCTGGGGTATGTTGCCTCACTTTATTAATAGTAGAAGCAAGGCTTTTGATTACCTCTGAACTAGAGTATTCTTTGTTTGATAATGAGTCTAACATTGATTTAAAATCACGCTCACTTGATTGTAAATTTGATGTCGCACCAAAAGATCGCCCCTCTAAGGTTTTATCAATATAGTTTAGTATGTTTGCATATATCGTATTAGGACTCTTATCAGAGTCCATTGAAGTAAGAATGAAATTTGCAATATCAGCTATGGCTTGGTTGTTAAATCCATTCCTTGAAGAGGCAAGTGTAATTGTGTATATCTGGTTTAATAGAATTTCTGGTATCGTGGGTTTTACAAAATAAATACTGTCAAAATATTGAAAAAAATCTTCTATTTTTATTTCAGAGACACCAAAAAATTGGGTTTGCTGGCCTTGAGCATTTTGTATATGTATGGTTGGTGCTCCACCATTTATAGTTTGATTTAGTTCTTCTGAAATCACTAGGTGATTTTTATCAAAACCATCTTTATTCTGTTTCGTATCACTTCTCCACTGTGAGGTAAGTTGCCCATTTTCTTTATACTCACTAGAGTACTTTTGCCAAGGGTTAATGACGGTTAATGTAATTTGCCCATCAGATGATGATTTGACCTTTAGGCATCCATATGCATGACCAGATGCTACGCCATTACTTAGTTGTTCAGGGATCAATGGTATTTTTTTTCCAAAGTCATGTTTAGTTGAAACTGAAATAATATAGCCAGAGGTCAGTGCTTGCTGCATGAAATCAGCTAATGATTTTTTAAATCTATCACTTGGTTGCGGCTGTTTACCTAAGTCAGATAATCCAGCTAAATTATTAAAATGTCTTTCAAGATTAGGTGCCTTTGAGCTTAAGATATTTTTTAATGAAGATAGTTCTTCATGTTCTAACATTTTGGATATTGATTGTAGATGGAGTAGGTTGTCTTCTAAATCAGAAGGGTTTTGAAGTAAACCATTAAATGCATTAATAAGTGTATTTAATGTAGTTCTTTGTTGATGAGTAAAACCAGTTTCATCAAGGCTTTTAAGTTGTTTAATATCAGATTCTATTTTTTTAACGTCATCTTTAAGAACTGTTTTTATATAAAGCTGTATAGGCTCGAATTGACTGAAAGATTCATTAACTTCTGTTTTTTGAAAATTGACTGAATAAGCATTCGTTTCAAAGAAAACGTTAAATACATCATGAGAAAATCCGCCATTAATAAAAGTAGTTAGTGGTGCAGTAATGGGTTCGAGATTTTTGTTGCGGTTTTCAGGATTATTTGTAGCATTATAAAAACGACGATATTGATGAATGGCATATGCTTTTTCGAGAATACCAGCCCATAATTCATGTTCATTAAAGGTATTTAGTAAAGGACGCCCCGTACCTTTTAAGGTTGATTTTTCTATATCATAAATAACTGGTGTTTTATTTCCATCACGGTCAATATCATAGAGTTTAACATAAACACGATCGCCATTATCTCTTACACTATGAAATAGTGTTAATGGGTTGGAGTTGATGATAGATAAAAGTGCAGCATCAAAAAAGCACTCACCAATACTTCGTTGTTTTATGTGATTTAGATTTAGCTTAGCTCCATTAGGGAATAATTTTTGATTAGCTGAAGGCTTTACAAAAACATAATTAACTACGCTCCCAGAGTCTGGAATAGCAAGGTTATGGCCATCGATTTTGTACTGTTTTAGATTTTCAATGGTTAAATTACTTTTGTTATTGTAGAGTGTTAATAATTCTTTATCATTAAATTCAAAAATCTCAGCATTATTTATTTCTTTTTCGGATAGTCCACCTTTGGACTTATCATTAGAGTTACTATTTTCAATATACATAAGTTTTGCTCCCCCAGTTTGTATTTAATACGATGTATAATCGGATAGTTAAATACTAACAAACCATAAGCCAAGTAAATAGTATAAAAAATAGAGTAATAATTTCTAAATTATAGAATTATTCAAAATAAATAAAAAAGCATTAGAGTGAGGAGATGAAATAAAAATATTATAAATATTATTAAAATTTTTATAATAATATTGCAAATTTTGTAATATCATCAATAGGCTATAGTTAAGTAAAAAGTAAATATTAAAATGCAATTAAGTAAGATTTTATTTAGTCTATTTGTTTTATTAATGGCGCAATCAAGCCATGCTGCAACATGGCAAGAAAATTTAAAGTTAGGCGAGACAACAACAGCAAGAAATGAGCTTAATGTTCCTTTTGTTAAGTCAACAGTTTGGCAGAGCTTCTATACAGCACCAGGTAATTGGCCAATTTTTGAAAATAGGGCACCACTTGATCGATCATCTAAAGATAAGAGCTCAAAAGTAGTTACCTTAGGTACTGGTGATCCAACACCAAATCCTTATCGTTATGGCCCTGCTAGTGTAGTTATTGTTAACGGCTATCCTTACTTTGTTGATTGCGGAGAAGGTTGGTGGAGAGCATTAGCTAAAGCAGTTTTATCACAAGGAAATATTGATCTTGTTAATGTCTTTGCACTAAAGAATTTAAAGTATATGTTTTTGACTCACTTACATGAAGACCATACAGTAGGTTTGCCATCTTTTATTGATAATCCTTTTAAATTTGGTACAGGAGCAAATAAAAAAATTTATGGACCTAAAGGTGTAGGTTTGATGATTGGGCATATCAATGCAGCTTGGGCAGTAGATCGAAATGAAATGTTTCAAGGATCAGTGGGTGTTCAGCGATCTAATTTTGATGGTGCAACAGCTGTAGGTATTCCAATTGATCCTGATACAGGAGTTAAAGGGAGACAAATTTTTGAAGATGATAATGTTAAAGTCTTTGCTTATCCTACTAAGCATGGTGATCTTAAGCATACATATGCTTATCGCTTTGTAACAAAACCAGATAATCGAATTCTTGTTTTTGGTGGTGATGGTCATTACTCTAAAGGTTTAGTTGAAGCAGCTAAAAATGCAGATGTATTATTTATTGAAGGTATTACAAGAGAAAATATTCAATATGCAACTTGGGGAGGGGATACAGTGGAAGAAAAAGTTAAATCAATTAGTGCATATCATATGTTTCCTAGTGATTTGAAAAAAGTACAAGATGAATCAAAAGTTAAAGAGATTGTACTAATACATGTTCAAAATTATAACTCACCTGATAAGTTTGAAAGATTAGGAGTACTACATGAAATGATAGATGCTGGAGTAACTAATGTCTTACAAGCTCAGGATGGGGATGTGTATTAATAAGAATAAGTGAAATTAGTAGCCTATACTTTCTTGATTTCACTTAAAGCATGCTGGTAAAAAGTTTCTATTTTTTCATTCTCATTTATGCCTGGGCCAAGTTGTTTTAAGAGTCCATCAGCTAATGAGTACAAAACGCCATGAATGGTAACGGTTTGATTACGTTTCCAGGCGTCTTGAATGATTGTGGTTTTTGCAATATTAATAGCTTGTTCCAAAACATTAAATTCACACATAAGATCGTATTTTGATTGGCGTGGATGCTTTTCAAGAATCTGATTAATTAAATTTTGATGCTTGTGTTGAATATCTTGAATATGTCTCAACCAGTTTTCAACCAAACCACAAGCAGCGTTATCAACAGCAGCTTTAACACCGCCACAGCCATAGTGACCACATATTAAAATGTGTTCTACTTTTAATACATCAACAGCATACTGTAGTACAGATAAAAAGTTCAAATCTGAATGTACGATAATATTAGCAATATTTCGATGAACAAAAATTTCTCCTGGGAGTAAGTCTAAGACCTGATTAGCAGGTACGCGACTATCAGAACAACCGATCCATAAGTAGTGAGGAGTCTGAACATCTGCAAGGCGAGTAAAAAATTCTGGATCAGATTCAACAGTTGTTGTTGCCCAATGTCGATTTTTTTCTAATAAATGTTTTAATGTGTGCATATTTTCCTCTTATACTTAAAGGTTATGTTGAGCTTTTTTAACTTTAGCCATATAACGGCTGAAATCGGCTTGCGTAAATCGTTTTTGATGGTCATTTGTTAGTGTACCACCTAGTGATTCAGCTAATTGATGTGCTTCAGAGAGAATGTCACGAAAAACAGCAAAGGGCTGTTTGAGTTTCCTAATATCGCAATAAAGTGTAACACCTGTTGTTTGTATTGCATCGATGCGACCAAACGTTTTAGGCTCTTCTAAGTTAATGGCAGTTAAAAGTAATTCAGCTTCTGAACTAAGATATTCAAAGGTATTATGTACGCTTAAATGGTAGTGTCTTAAGTTAAAAATGGTTTCTAGATCCTCTCCATAAAAGACATAACCTCTGGGGGCGATAATATGAAAGACCAAAAAGTTATCTTCAGAGTCTTCTAGAGGTTCGCTCTGTTGTATCATTTGATCAGGTTCATTATCTAGATCAAATGAAGTTTGAATATGCTGAGCGTGTTCAACCTCAGGTTGCCTAAAGCGTTTTTCACGCGTAGCTTTAACGGCACTTTGCCATGGGTTTGTCTGAGTTGATGTATTTTCCTCTTCGACTGTTTCATCGGTTAATGCTACATCATTTTCATCTGATGGCATTTCATTTTGAGTTTGTAGGCGTTTGTCATCTAAATCAATAATATTTTTATTATCAGCTGTCGCTGCTTCTTGTTGTTCATTAACTGCATGGTATTGAGCGGTAAATGATTCGGTGGTGGTTTCCTTTGTCGACTCTTCAAGCGTATTAGTATGAACTTCTGGTAGTTCATAGCATTGACTCTGAGATTCAGTTAACTTTTTACGTCTAATTCGACGATAGATATCAATCATAATTAGTAAGATAAGTATAATTCCTAGAACCAGTATAGTTTGATATTGTTCCATAATATAATCCGTTTTAAAATTGCACCAAAGGTCATTTCATTAATGTAAGTTAATTCTAGATAAAACTGGCCTGAGAAAAAAGTAAATTTAAACAATTCTTATATTTTTATTTAGAAATTTTCAATTACTTCGGCTAAATAGGTGGCCAATTTATCTGAAACCACACTTAATTGATTTTTAAAGTCGCTATCAGATGTGTTATCTGCATGATCTGAGATTACTCGTGTAATAATAAAAGGGGTATTAAATTTATGACAAACTTGTGCAATTGAAGTTGATTCCATATCAAGTGCTAGTGCATGAGGAAAGTTTAAATGAATGTCTTTAATTGCGGTACTTGAGTTAATAAAGCTGTCACCTGAGAGAATCAGGCCAAACTTAAGACGTAACGTATGATCCAAGTTTTTAATGGTTTGGATAATTTCATTATTTGGATAGTAATATTGTGGCATATTAGGAACTTGTCCTTGCTTATACCCAAAAGCTGTGACATCAACATCATGATAGCTTAATTCTGTAGCAATAATAATATCAGCAATTTCTATAGACTTTCCAATGCCACCAGCACTACCAATATTAATCAGTAAGTCTGGATTATACTGATGAAGCATAGTTGACGTGGTAACTGAAGCATTTACCTTACCAATACCTGATTGGCATATAATAACTTCGTGTTGATTGATATAACCATGGTAATGCTTGATATCAATCAGTGTGTCATGATGATTTGCATTGGTTAGTTGACGAAATTTTTCAATTTCTTCAGGCATTGCACCAATAATTAGAATTCGCATGGTAACAATCCCTAAATTGCATCTTTTAATTGCTGAGCTTTATCCGTATTTTCCCATGAAAATTCATCACGGCCAAAGTGACCATAGGCTGCTGTTTTATGATAAATTGGTTTGAGTAAGTCCAGCGTTGTTGTAATGCCGTATGGTCGTAGGTCAAAGTGTTCTCTGATTAAAGCCTCAATTTTATGATCCTCAATTTTGCCTGTTCCAAAAGTGTTAACCATAATAGAGGTAGGTTCAGCAACGCCAATAGCATAAGAAATTTGCACTTCACATCTATCGGCTAAACCGCTGGCAACAATATTTTTTGCAACATAGCGGCCCATATAAGCGGCAGAACGGTCAACTTTAGATGGGTCTTTACCAGAAAATGCGCCACCACCGTGGTGTGCTGCACCACCATAAGTATCAACTATTATCTTGCGTCCAGTTAGCCCACAGTCGCCTTCTGGGCCACCAATAACAAAACGACCTGTCGGATTAACAAAATATTTAATATTGCTATTAAGCCATTCACTAGGTAAAACTGGTTTTATAATTTCTTCTATCACCCCTTCTTTAACTAAGTCATAGCTAACATCAGGTGTATGTTGCGTTGATAAAACTACCGTATCAATACCAACAGGTTTACCATCAACATAGCGAAGTGTAATTTGGCTTTTTGCATCAGGTCTTAGCCAATTTATTTTGCCTGATTTTCTTAAATAGGCTTGGCGTTTCATGAGTTGGTGGGCATAGTAAATAGCTGCCGGCATTAATGCTTCAGTTTCATTTGTAGCATAGCCAAACATAATACCCTGATCGCCAGCACCTTGATTCATATCAATTTCTCTATCAACACCAATAGCAATTTCTGGAGATTGCTTGCCAATAGCATTAATTACAGCACATGAATCACCATCAAAACCCATTTTAGGGTCAGTATAGCCAATATCAGTGACAACTTTTCTAACCAGCGATTCAATATCGACCCAAGTAGATGTGCGTATTTCACCAGCAACTAAGACCATACCTGTTTTAACAAGTGTTTCACATGCAACTCGGGCATGAGGGTCATTTGCAATAATTGCGTCAAGTACCGCATCTGATATTTGATCTGCGATTTTATCTGGATGTCCTTCTGAGACAGATTCAGAAGTAAATAAAACTTCTTTTGCCATGCATGGTCTCCTATTATTGTTATGTGCACAGGCTTAATGTGTCTATTTTTTAAAATACAGTCATTTTAAAATGTGCTCTATCATAACAAAGAGTAAGTAAGTGGTCTATTAAATTTCTGTAATAGTGATAACTAATCCACCATTATTGCCATTTGTGAAGTTAACTTTCATGTGATGGATTTGAGCAATGTGCTTAACGATAGATAGACCAAGGCCTGTGCCTTTAATGTGTTGATTACTTTCTGATGCCACTCGATAAAATGGCTGGCCTAGTTTTTTCAGTTGGTCTTTTGGAATACCTGGGCCATCATCTGAAACAGTGATAATGACCTTTGATTCTATGGTTTGACCTAGATAAATATCTGCATTATTAGCATATTTTTTAGCATTATGAATGAGGTTAATAATCATGCGCTTAAATAGGTAGTACTCGATGGGATAGATGCACTCATCAAGCTCACTGGAAAAGGTAACCTTTTGCTTGGTGGTATTAGCGCTTTCTGCTAAGCGTTCTAATAAATCGACCAAGTCACAAGGTTCTTTCTCAAGAAAATTAAAACCCTTGGCATATTGCAGGGATGTTTTTGAAATTTGGGTTATTTCACCGGTGCATTTAAGCAGGCTTTCAGCTAAGTTTTGATCTTCTAGTAAATGCAATTTTAATTCTAGTTCCGTTAGGGGGGTTTTTAGGTCATGGGATAATGCACTTAACATGAGTGTTTTTTGATCCATAATTGATTGAACTTCACGAATTAAGTCATCCGTAGGGTCAGATGAGACTTTCTCATTGAAGTCTCTTTGTCTTAGTCCTCTTGTCATACGCATTTTTAAGTTGAAATTAGAAATATGAATAAAAATGGCACAAACGACCAAAAATGCAACTAAAAGTAATATAGAGGCAATAACGCTGCCCCAGTATGGGTCAGGTGCCAAATGAAATGAGACAAAGACAGATAATTTTTGTTTTGGAAAGTTGATTTGTAGAAGGTAGGGGTTTTGCAATGGCGTAGTAATCTCAAAGTCAGCAGTCTGTGCACCTTTAATTGGCAGTATTGGATTATACCTTTCAAACTGCCAAGTTAGATAGCTATTAAAGGTTTGAGCAATTTTATCCGCCTTTGGTAATATTTCTTTAATTAATTTTCGTCCTAGTTCTCTGGCAGTTAGGTCATTTGTATTAATTTGACTAAGCTCTTGCTGGATCGTAGTGAGAATTTGATTATTGTGGTGAATAAAAGCATCAGCTTCCATTGCTCTATTATTTGCTTGCATGCCTATTAACAGGATTGTTTGCAAAAAAACAAGCACAAAGCATATGTAGGTTAGGTGGTTATAGCTGATATAAAATGGTGTTTTTGCTTTTTCCATTATCTATATTTTAATGTTTCAGTGTTTTTTTTTCTTACTGTTACTATAATACTAGAAAAATAAAATGCACTATGAACAAACGGATTTTATGAAATATATTTACTTTTTGAGACTATTGGTTATTTTTTTATTTGGTAACTTATATGCGTTAGCGTTTATTATTGTAACGCTGTATGGACGACACCTTTTAATTTCGCCATTTGAATTAACTATTTTTCCCTCTATGGCATTAGGGAGTTTGTTTTGTAGTTTTATTCCAGGGGAGCGTTATTTGGCACGTTGGTTCAAATTTCGCTATGCCTTAATCGCAACCGTGGTTATAGCAATTTCACTAGTTGCTCTGACATTAGTGGCACAGCGCGTTGAATTTGTGCACTACCGAAGTACGTCATTAATTGTAATTTGTGCTATGATGGGGCTTTGTCTTGGCTATTTAAAAGCGGAGTATCATGTTAGATTATTTCAGGTGATTACAGGAAAATTATATGCTGTGCTTGCTGCTATGGCTTTCTTATTAGGTGTGTTTTCAGTTTATTGTTTTTTCTATCCGATGGATGTGGTGTTCATTTTAATTCAAGCAACACCAAATTATTCGCCGTTAATTATATCAGCAATTATAATCGTATTATTATTGTGGCTTTTGGGTATGATTGATCAGTCTATTATTTCGAATCCATCGTATTATGTAACGCATTATATTACTGAAACAGATAATTACCATTCAGAGCAAGTGCAGTTACAGTTAGGGTTTCTTTCGGTGCTTGCGATTCAAATAGCCTTAGCCTGGGGGACAACATGGGCTTTTTATTTGCAAAAAGTATACGATGCTGAATGGTTACATAGGGTATTGGGTAATTTTCGTTATGCAGTATTTATGATGATTTTAGCTTTTGCTGTTATTTTGATAACAGGTTTCTTAATGTGGTTATTATCTAAGAAATTTATTTTTTACTTAGTGCAAAGTGTCAGCTTAATTATTACGCTTGGTATTTTAATTACAATGGTGTTTACTGGGATTGAGTCTGAATGGTTAGCTAAGGTCTCAGGATTTGTGTTGGTAGCAATGAGCGCAATGCTATTGGTTGTTTTTCAGTATTATGTGATTTTGTTTTTCAAAGGACAGTTAATCCGAGCTTTTGTACCAATAGCTATTGGCTTATCAAGCTTCTTGATGACAATTATTTGGATTGCAACGCCTATTTTAATTATGTATTCAAAGTCGGTGTTAGGCTTTTTGGTTGTTACCGCATTAGCATTAATATTTTTATTTATTGTTGCATCTATTAGTACATTTAAGCGATTAGATCAAATGCGGTTAACGTATCAAAGAGCTGATAATTCTTTACCATCATAAACATAGGTTAAGTATGAGTCTAAGGTATAACCTTGAGAGCGTACAGCTTTAATCGGTGATGCTGCATTATGGCGTTGCGTTAATTTTGTGCGCAAGCGGTGTACATGGATATTAACATCACGAGCAACATCACCATGACTTGAAAGATTTAAATAGCTTGCAATATCATCACGACTAAATGTTTTACCAGGATCTGAAAGCAATAATTTTAATAAAGCACTTTCTTTATCAGTTAAGTAAGTTTCAGGGTGATCTGGGTGAGTTACGAGCGATTTTTTAGGATAATAGCTCCAGCGACCAAATTGAATCTGATTAAAATCTTCAATATTTACATCACCAAAAGAATCAATTCCTGTTTGGCGAGTCGTATCTTTGTCTTTTTTAAGTTTGGTGCGAATTCGAGCAAGTAGTACGTGTGGGTTGAATGGCTTTTCAACATAGTCATCAGCGCCCGCCTCAAAACCAAGCACGGTTTCGGTTGCATCGGTAACACCTGTTAAGAAGATAATTGGAATACTTTTACGTTTGTTCTTAATGCGTTTACAAATTTCAATACCATGCATATCAGGTAGCATCATATCTAACAAGATCAGATCAACTTCATGTTCATCTAAGATATCTAGAGCTTCTTCACCCGTTGCTGCTTCAAACACTTCGAATAAATATCGTTCAAGGAAGCTGCGCAGTGATTCACGGATTCCTGGTTCATCATCAACAAGTAGAATTTTATATCTTTGATTCATTTTTACTGTTCCTGTAATATTTTCTGTTGCTAAATTTAATATTTTAAATTCTTTCATAATGTTGATTATAATGATGAAATAAAAATTGGTAAATATTTTGTTGAAGATTTTAACAAAAGATTTCTCATTATATATAAGATGAATTGCAAAGAAAGTTAACTTTTTTGACAAAAAATGTTTTCATTGTTAACGAAAATGCGTATAATTTCCGCTCCGAGTAGATGTAGATTTACTTTGATAAAAAGAATTTGTTTTTAAATTTTAGTAAGTTTAGTATAAAAATAAAGTTTGGAGAAACTGAAGTATGGTAGTTATTCGTTTGGCACGTGGCGGTTCTAAAAAGCGTCCATTTTATCGTGTAGTAGTTGCTGATAGCCGTAATCCTCGTGATGGTCGTTTTATCGAACGTGTTGGCTTTTTTAATCCAGTTGCCTCAGGCCGAGAGGAACGAGTTCGTTTGGAATTCGATCGTATCGATCACTGGGTTTCAAAAGGAGCTAAAATGTCTGATCGAGTTGCTAATATTGTTAAAACGGAACGTAAAGCAACAAGTGAAACAGCTAAAGCAGAAGCTTAAGTGATTTTCTGTTTTAGAGTTAAGATAATTTGATTTAAGTAGTTTTTATTTATGTCAGACAATGATACTAAAATGGTTGTCATTGCCAAAATAGGCGCACCCTATGGTCTTGATGGGGATATGCGCCTTAATATTTTTTGTAATCCGCCAAAAGATGCGCTTAACTATCCTGAATGGTTTATGCGTAGGCAGCCTGATTTTGCGTGGGTTAAACTCGAGCGAGAAGCCATTTTTCAGTTGGGTAATAAGTTTTTGATTCATCTTGAGTCTGTATCGACGCCTGAGGTAGCCAAAGGCTATGTCAATGCCGAAATTGGCGTTCAGCGTGATGCATTACCTAATGCGAAGGAGAATGAATATTACTGGGTTGATTTGGTTGGCTTGAAGGTAATTAATGAGTCAGACGAAGTATTAGGTGTTGTAAGTACTTTGTTTGAAACGGCGGGTGCTAATGATGTGCTTGTGGTTGAAGATGGCGCGCAAGAACGTTTAATTCCGTTCGTTGATCAGTATATAAAATCAGTAGACTTTGAACTAAAACAGATTGTTGTGCATTGGCAAAAAGATTATTAGTCTTAAGTTGTCAGCGTAAATTTTTAAGATGGTTTATCTAAGATGAAGTTTGGCATTATATCAATTTTCCCGCAGCTTTTTGATTCCATTTTTTCCTTTGGTGTGACTGCTCGCGCAGTTGAGAAAAAGTTAATAGAGTGTCACTTTATTAATCCACGTGCATATACTGAAGATAACTATAAGCGTGTTGATGATCGACCGTTCGGTGGTGGCCCTGGAATGGTGATGTTATATGAGCCTTTAGCAAAGGCAATTTCTCATGCGAAAGAATTAGTTGGTTATGATGTGCCAGTTGTCTATGTGTCGCCACAAGGCAAAACACTTTCACAATCAATGGCAAATGAATTTTCCTTGACCTCTGGGATGATTATTTTATGTGGGCGCTATGAGGGTGTTGATCAAAGAATCATTGATGAATTTGTTGATTATGAAGTTTCCATTGGCGATTATGTCTTATCGGGAGGAGAATTAGCTGCAGCTGTGATTATTGATACAGTAGCAAGAATGATACCTGGTGTATTAAATCATAAGCTTTCTTCGCAGGAAGACTCATTTTTTGATGGACTTTTAGATTGTCCGCATTATACTAGACCACGAGTTTTACCTTCTGGAGAAAAAGTTCCGGATGTGTTAATCAGTGGAAATCATGCCGATATAAAGCGTTGGCGTGATATGATGAAGCTGGGGATAACGCGTAAAAAGCGCCCTGAGTTAATCAAGCGCCGCTGTTTATCAGAATACGAAAAAACACTGCTTAATGAATATGAAAGCAGTTTAAAGAAAAAATGAAATGATAAATACGCGCAAATTAAAGAGGAAACTATAAATGAAAAATAAATTGGTTAAGATGATAGAAGACAATCAGTTAAGAACTGATATTCCTGAGTTTCGTGCAGGTGATTCTGTTGTTGTTAATGTTTGGGTAAAAGAAGGTAACAGACGTCGTATTCAGGCGTTTGAAGGTGTTGTTATTGCGATGAAAAATCGCGGTATCAATTCATCTTTTACGGTACGTAAAATGTCAAGTGGAGAAGGCGTTGAACGTGTATTTCAAACACACAGTCCCATTATTGACTCTGTTAAAGTTGTTCGCCGTGGTAAGGTGCGTCGTGCTAAATTATACTACTTAAGAGGTCGTACAGGTAAAGCTGCGCGTATTAAAGAAAAAGTATAATTTAAACTTTATTAAGTCATGAGCGGTAGTAATCAAACACAAGACTGTCGCTTATTAATTCAATTATTTATTCAAGATTTACGTACAATTTATGGGCTGAGTGATAATACAATTCAGTCCTATCGATCTGATTTGAATCATTTTTTAGTATTTATCGAGCAGCATAAAGTCAAGCTTATTGGTGTGCAATTAGCTGATATTAATGCTTATTTAGAAATATGCTATCAAAAAAAACTAACCAACCGTACTGTTTCAAGATTTATTTCTTCTTTAAAAAAGTTTTATCAATGGGCTTATGATCGACGTTATATAGCATGTGATCCAGCCGATCAGATTCTATTACCTAAAAGTCAGAAGTTGTTACCTTCGTCTATTTCTGAGGCTGATGTTGAAAAACTGCTTGAAGCACCTGATATTACGACAGAAATTGGGCTAAGAGATAAAGTAATGATTGAAGTTCTATATGCGACAGGCTTGCGTGTTAGTGAGTTAGTTGCGCTAGAAGAATCACAGGTTAGTTTGTCGCAGGGTGTTATCCGAGTTGTTGGTAAAGGTAATAAAGAACGAATTGTACCTATGGGGCAGTTTGCACTTGACTGGTTAGAGAGGTATGCCAAAGAAGTTAAAAATGATTTATCATCAAAGCAGGCTTTATCGGATTATGTCTTCTTAAGCCAAAAGGGCGGTAAAATGACACGCCAAGCTTTTTGGTATCGTATTAAAGTGTATGTTAAAGCGATTGGTATTACTGCAGAAGTGTCACCACATACGTTGCGCCATGCATTTGCAACACACTTATTAAATCACGGTGCTGATTTAAGATCAGTTCAATTATTACTTGGGCATGCAAATATTTCAACAACAACGATTTATACGCATGTAGCTAAAGCAAGGCTCCAGAAGTTATATCAAGCGCATCATCCGCGTGCTTGATGTAATTTGTGAATCAATAATTCTGATATTTTACAAGATAATAGCATATCTTTACGTTTTAATTCATAGCAATGGCTTTGCAGTGGTTCACTAAAACCAAAAATAAGTCTACGCTCAATTTGAGCAATTTGTTGATTAAGTCGTTCTTTTTGCTTATATAGCCAGTTTAATTGTTCATCGTTTGTGCCCATCGGTTTGGTTGATGTTTTCTCAGGCTTTGTGCTTTGATGTTTATTTTGTTGGCTTTTTTGATTTTTTCTTGGTGTACAAAGACTTAATTTCTTTCTTCCATTAGGTGTAAATTTATCATTCATAGGAGTGTCGTCTAGTTTGATTTTCTTTGGTTTAAGATAGAGTATTTACAGTCATTCTACGCTATTTGTCATATTTTACCACAAAATCTTGCTTTTTTTATTAGCTGGCTTTAGAATAACCAACCTGAGAGTGAAATTTGTACAATGTTTAACCATAAATAAAACTATAGAGGGATGATCAATGCCTGCAACAATGCATTACGGTGCAAAACAAGAAAAT
The DNA here is from genome assembly GCA_021713295.1 of Thiotrichales bacterium 19S3-11. Classification (GTDB taxonomy): domain Bacteria; phylum Pseudomonadota; class Gammaproteobacteria; order Francisellales; family Francisellaceae; genus M0027. Next base: position 34,057 of record JAKJJU010000013.1, on the reverse strand, counting down.
GCACCACAAGAAGCTTTGCCTATGGCTGAGTATATTAAAGAAGTCGTGACAAACTATTTTAAAAGTATGGCTGAAGAAGGTATGAACCCAAGTCAAGTTTATGATTTGGTTATGAGTGAGGTGGAATTACCTTTAATAGAAGCAACGATGGAATATACGGGAAATAACCAAAGCCGTGCAGCAACTGTTTTGGGTCTTAATCGTGGTACATTCCGTAAAAAGCTATCTCATTATGGAATGCTATAGGCTAGTGCATTTTGTAGTTTTGTAATTGCTAATTTAAAGTGATTTTTAAATTTGAAAACCGCATCATTTTATGCGGTTTTTTTGTTTCTGAGTTAATTCAACTGTTGGTGGGTTTACATCCAATTTAATCATGATAGGCTATTAGCGTGATTAAACTTAAACTAATGAGAAATGTGACATGACAAAATTAGATGGTTTGCGAGCAATGACTAAAGTAGTTGCTGATACAGGTGATATAGAAAAAATTAAGCTTCACCAGCCTGAAGATGCAACAACAAATCCTTCATTATTATTAAAAGCCGCTATGATGCCTCAGTATCAGGATATTTTAAAACAAACGCTAACTGAAACGAACCATTACAGTTCGAGTATGCGCTTAGAAGCAATTTTATATCATTTGGCAGTTAATTTTGGTGTTGAAATTTTAGGGGTAATTCCTGGTAGAGTTTCAACAGAAGTTGATGCTAGATTTTCTTTTGATACAGATAAAACAATACAAGCAGCTAAACGCTTGATTGAATTATATGAAGCGCGCGGAATAGCCAGAGAACGTATCTTAATTAAAATTGCTGCAACTTGGGAAGGTATACAGGCTGCTGAAATGCTTGAAAAAGAAGGAATTCATTGCAATTTGACGTTAATATTTCATATTGCACAGGCAGTTAAGTGTGCACAAGCAAATGTTACTTTAATTTCACCGTTTGTTGGCAGGATTACTGACTGGTATAAAAAAGCACTTAATCAAACAGAGTTTCCGAGTATTGCTGAAGATGAAGGCGTGCAATCAGTTAAAGCAATTTATAGTTACTTTAAAACATTTAATTATAATACAACGGTCATGGGAGCGAGCTTTCGTCATGTAAAGCAAGTTGAAGCTTTAAGTGGTTGTGATGCACTAACGATTTCACCGGAGTTACTATCTGAGCTTGATGCAGATCAAGGTGAACTTAAACAGCATTTATCAAATAACTTGATCGATCGTTCAATGGCTAAAATTGATGTTAGTGAATCTAATTTTCGTTGGGCTTTAAATGACTCAGCTATGGCAACGGAGAAGTTAGCTGAAGGTATACGTAACTTTGCAATAGATACGGTGAAGTTAGAGAAACTAGTTAATGAAAAAATGATCCATGGTAAAGACTATGCGTAAATCAACAGTAGTAAAAGTCGATCATATAACCATTGGAGGAGGCTCTCCAGTTGTAATACAGTCGATGACGGATACACCAACTGAAGAAATAGAGAAAACAATTGAACAAATTTTAGCTTTGTATCATGCTGGTAGTGAGCTTGTTAGAATTACAGTTAATAATGATAAAGCAGCGAAAGCTGTACCTTTGATTAAAAAAGCATTGCTAGATCAAGGCTGCTCTGTGCCATTAGTTGGTGACTTTCATTACAATGGTCATACATTACTTAACGATAACCCAGATTGTGCTCTTAGTTTATCAAAGTACAGAATTAATCCAGGTAACGTGGGTTTTGGTAAGAAAAAAGATAATCAGTTTGCCGAGATTGTTCGATGTGCTATTAAATATGATAAACCAGTTCGAATCGGTACTAATTGGGGGAGTTTGGATCAAGCATTATTAGCGAAGTTAATGGACGAAAACGCGAAAGATGGCTTTAAGCTTACAAACCAAGAAGTTCTATATGAAGCGCTAATTCGTTCAGCGCTTGATAGTGCTAATTATGCGGAATCTCTAGGATTAAAGCATGATAAGATTATTTTATCATGTAAAGTAAGTGCAGTTGAAGATTTGATTGCTGTTTATGAAAACATTGCAACAAGATGCGATTACCCACTGCATTTGGGCCTAACTGAAGCAGGTATGGGTGTTAAAGCAATTGTTGCCACTGCTATTAGTTTAGGTGTTTTATTGCAAAAGGGCATTGGTGATACCATTCGCGCATCTTTGACACCTGAACCAGGAGGCGTTAGAACAAAAGAAGTTCTTGTTTGTCAGGAAATATTACAAACAATGGGGTTAAGAGCGTTTACGCCTATGGTGACTTCATGCCCAGGATGTGGCCGAACGAGTAGCTCATTTTTTAGAGAATTAGCTGATCAGATTCAGACTTATTTACGTCAACAAATGCCTGTTTGGAAGCAAAGTTACCCTGGAGTTGAAACAATGAAAGTTGCCGTGATGGGGTGTGTCGTTAATGGTCCAGGTGAAAGCAAGCATGCCAATATTGGTATATCCTTACCTGGAAGTGGCGAAGCGCCCATTGCTCCAGTATTTGTTGATGGAAAAAAAGCACATACTTTGCGTGGAGAAGGCATTGCTTCTGAATTTAAAACCATAGTTGATGAATATGTTAAGTGTCATTATGGAATGCCTGCCTAAATGAGACTAGGTATAATCTTAGGAATAGTATCAGGCTTTTTATGGGGGTTAAATGATGTCTTGACTAATTTGTTTAGTTTGCATGTTGATCTGGATATATTAAAGTCGGTGGTTGTTTTTTCGTTGGGATTGGCATTTTTACAAGATGCAGGCTCATCAGTTGGTATTTTGAGTTATTATCTTGTTAAAAGGGAAGTTATATCTGAAATCAAAAAAATGAAGCGGGCAACCATTGTAATTGTAATTGCTGCTTTGTGTGCTGGCCCTTTAGGTATGGTTGCTGGTATTTTAGGAATTAGCTATGCAGGGCCTGTTTATGCTGGTGTAATTACCTCTTGCTATCCAATTGTTGCATTGATTTTATCAGTTTTCTTAATACGTGAGCGAATTACAAACTTGAAAGTTATTGGTATTATTTTAAGCGTTTTTGCGGTTGTCATGATCTCAGTTAGTGGTGCAGAATCTGATGCAAACTATATAGCTTTAGGTATGACTTTTGCAGCAATTGCAATGTTTGGTTGGGGGATGGAAAGTGTTTTATTTGCTTGGGTGCATTTAAAGACAAATCTAAAGCCAATGTGGCTTTTGGCTATCCGTCAATTTGCTTCAGCAGTTTCTTATCTAATTATATTAATGGGATTATTATTTTTGTGGCATAATCAGCTGGTGGAAACGTTTAAGCAAATGCACTGGCCTTTGTTGATAATTTCTTGTATTATCAGTGCATCATTTTCTTATATTCTATATTATCATACAATTAAACGTATTGGTGCAGCATTAGGTACAACGTTTAATGCAAGTTTTGTATTTTGGGCTGCCATTTTTAGTCAACTATTAGGCTTAAGTCATTTAAGCATTAGTTTTTGGTTTTGGGCTGTAATTTTGATTGCAGGAATTTATTGTGCGGTTTCATATCGCGTACCAAAAATACGACTGAGAGGTTAAGTAAATGCAGGTTGATTTTTATATCCTATCGACCAATACAGAAGATGAGCGACTTCTATTTTGCTGTCGCTTAATAGAAAAAGTACTTAAAAGTCAGCAAAGACTCATTGTTTTATGCAAAAACTATCAAATGCTAGAGGAGTTAGATCAGCTTTTATGGTCATATAAAGATAGTAGCTTTATTGCACATTTGCCAATTGATGAATTAACAGAGAAAACTGCTTCTGTGCCTGTGATATTAACAACGGATGAAGTAGAAATTAATACAGACTGTAATATTATAGTTAAGCTTCAAAATAGCGAATTAAGTTCACTTTGGCCATTAAATGACACATTTCGAGTTTTGGAAATTGTTGATCAAGATCAAACTGTGTTAGAATCATCGCGAAATAACTTTAAAGATTACAAAAAGCGTGGTTTTAAAGTTGGTATACATAAACTTTAGTTTGTTAACTTGTATTAATACCACAGTAAGCCTGTTTTTTAGGTCATATTAAATAGCATTAAAATAAAGAGATTATATTCATGGATAAAAACTATCAGCCAAAATCAATTGAAAGTAAATGGTATGAAGCTTGGGAGTTAAGTGGTGACTTTAAAACAGGTAACGCTAATGTTGCTAATTATACCATTATGTTGCCGCCACCTAATGTTACAGGTACTTTACATATGGGGCATGGCTTTCAACAAACGCTGATGGATTTGTTAATTCGTTATCACCGAATGATGGGTGATGACACCCTATGGCAGGTTGGGACAGATCATGCCGGTATTGCAACTCAAATGGTTGTAGAGCGACAATTAGCACAAGAAAATAAGAGTCGTCATGATTTAGGGCGTGATGCATTTATTGAGAAAATTTGGCATTGGAAGGAACAATCTGGTGATCAAATTAGTAAACAAATGAAACGCTTAGGTGCTTCTGCAGATTGGTCTCGTGAAAGATTCACTATGGATGAAGGTTTATCTAATGCTGTCAAAGAAGTATTCATCCGTCTTTATGAAGAGGGCATTATTTATCGTGGTAAACGACTGGTGAATTGGGATCCAAAGTTTTTAACTGCAATTTCTGATTTGGAAGTTATCTCTGAAGAAGAAGAGGGATTTTTATGGCATATACGCTATCCATTAGTTGATTCACAAGGCTATTTAACCGTAGCAACTACTCGACCTGAAACAATGTTAGGTGATATGGCAATAGCTGTCCATCCTGAAGATGAGCGCTATCAACATCTAATTGGTCAAGAAGTTGAATTACCATTATGTGATCGAACAATTCCAATTATAGCTGATGAATATGTTGATAAAGAGTTTGGGACAGGGTGTGTAAAAATAACGCCTGCACATGACTTTAATGATTATGAAGTGGGTATGCGTCATGAGTTAACTTTGCTTAATATTTTAACAAAAGATGCAAAAATTAATACTAATGCTCCAAAAGTTTATCAAGGTCTTGGTCGTTTTGAGGCGAGAAAACAAATTATTGCTGACTTAGAAGCAATTGCGTTATTAGAGAAAGTTCAACCACATGCATTAAAAGTACCAAGAGGTGATCGTAGTGGAGAGATTATAGAGCCATTTTTAACGGATCAATGGTTTATGAAAATGGATCAATTGGCAAAGCCTGCTATTGATGTGGTTAAAACTGAAAAAGTAAAGTTTGTGCCTAAAAATTGGGAAAATACTTATTTTGAATGGTTGAATAATATTCAAGATTGGTGTATTTCGCGCCAACTTTGGTGGGGGCATCAAATTCCTGCTTGGTATGATACACAAGGCAATGTTTATGTTGGCACAAGTGAAGTAGAAGTACGTGAAAAGTACAGAATTCAAGCTGATGAACCCTTAGTACAAGATGAAGATGTTCTCGATACTTGGTTTTCCTCTGCGCTTTGGCCTTTTTCAACGCTTGGCTGGCCAAATAAAACGGACGCGTTACAAAAGCATTACCCAACTAATGTATTAGTTAGTGGCTTTGATATTATTTTCTTTTGGATTGCTCGAATGGTCATGATGGGGCTTAAGTTTATGGATGATGTGCCTTTTGATACAGTCTATATTACGGGTCTTATTCGTGATAGTGAAGGTAAGAAAATGTCAAAGTCAAAAGGCAATGTTTTAGATCCAGTTGACTTAATTGATGGTATTGATTTGGATAGTTTAATTAAAAAGCGTACCTTTGGAATGATGCAACCTCAATTGAAAGCAAAAGTAGAGAAGGCAACTAGACGAGAATTTCCTGAAGGCATACAAGCTTACGGCACTGATGCATTACGTTTTACCTATACAGCCTTGGCTTCTACATCAAGGGATATTAACTTTAATATTAATCGTATGGAAGGTTATCGTAATTTCTGCAATAAGCTATGGAATGCAGCGCGATTTGTAATGATGAATGTTGAGAATCAAGCAATAGCTCAAGGTGATAGCTCAATGAAACTAGCCATAGCAGAGCGTTGGATTTGGCATCAATTTAATGAAGTTGTCGCCCAGTCTCATCGTCATATTGCGCAGTATCGCTTTGATTTATTAGCACAAGTTTTATATGAGTTTATTTGGAATCAATATTGTGACTGGTATGTTGAGTTAGCCAAAGCAAGCTTGAATTCACATACAATTACTGACAAAGATAAGGAAGTAATACGCTATACTTTAGTTCATATTCTTGAACAATCACTTCGTTTGTTGCATCCGGTTATTCCGTTTATTACAGAAGAAATTTGGCAACAATTTAAACCATTAACAGCCATAAGCGATGGGAACTTAATTAAGCAAAAATATCCTTTATATAGTAATGAGTTAATTGATAAAGATGCAGATAAAGTAATCGATTGGCTTAAGAACGTTGTTGTTGAAATTCGTACAATTAGAGCTCAGATGAATGTAAAACCTTCAAAACACGTCGCCTTGATACTAAGAAATGCATCTGAAATTGATAAGGCTTATGCTGAGATTAATGATTATCTAATTAGATCCTTAGCTAAGGTTGATCAAGTTAATATTGTTGAAGTAGACCAAGAGATTGAAGCTTCAGCATCGAGTGTCATTGGGCAGCTAGAGATACATATCCCTTTAGCTGGATTAATTGATATAGAAAAAGAAACTAATCGCTTAATGAATGAACGTGATAAAGTCTTAAAAGAGCTAGCAAGGCTTAACGGCAAGCTGTCGAATAAAAATTTTGTTGCTAATGCGCCTGAAGCAGTTGTTGAAAAAGAAAAAGAAAAATTAAAATTAGCACAAATTAAACAAGAAAGCATTGATCATCAGCTAGAAAAGTTAACCTCTTTAGCCTAAGCGATCATAGGAGAGAATTATATGTTAAAAGCAGGTGAGTTTGATACTCGAGTTGGTTTATCATGGCCAAAACCTAGGAAAGTTCATCCAGATGATCATGAAAAAGCGTTCTATAAAAATAAAATTAAGCGATTACTTAAAGAAAAAAATGCTGTTTTAATTGCTCATTATTATGTTGATGCTGAAATCCAACGCTTGGCTGAGGAAACAGGAGGGCTTGTTGGTGATTCATTTGAGATGGCAAAATATGGTGCGAATCATCAAGCTGATCTTTTAGTTGTTGCTGGTGTCCGTTTTATGGGTGAGAGTGCAAAAATTCTAGCTCCTGAGAAAAAAATAATAATGCCAGCACTCGATAGTGAATGTAGCCTTGATATTGCTTGTAAGGCAGATGAATTCCAAGCATTTATTGATCAGCATCCTGATCGAACTGTTGTCGTTTATGCTAATACATCTGCAGCAGTCAAAGCTAGCGCAGATTGGGTCGTCACTTCAAGTATTGCTTTAGAGGTTATAGACCATCTTGATAGTGAAGGGCATAAAATCTTGTGGGGACCTGATAAATATTTAGGTAGATATATCGCCAATCAGACTGGAGCTGATATGCTACTTTGGAATGGTGCGTGCATTGTTCATGATGAATTTAGGGCGAAGGCTTTAGCGGATCTTAAAAAAGTACATCCGGATGCAGCAGTGCTTGTTCACCCTGAATCACCTGAAGCAGTCGTTGCATTAGCTGATGTTGTTGGTTCTACGTCACAATTATTGAATGCTTCTAAAACTTTAGATAACCCTAAGTTTATTGTTGCAACCGACCGTGGAATTTTTTATAAAATGATGCAAGCAAGTCCACATAAACACTTTATTGAGTCACCAACGGCAGGTCATGGTGCAACTTGTAAAAGCTGTGCGCGATGCCCATGGATGGCATTAAATGGATTGCTAAATTTAGCGGATGCACTAGAAAATGAAGCGAATGAAATAGTTGTGCCAGAAGCTATTCGTAAAAAAGCATTAGTATCACTGGGGCGAATGGTTAATTTCAAAAAGTAATCATTGCTATTGTTTTTTATTAAACACCCTTAATGCGCTTTGATCAATATCCAAATATACCGTTATAAAAACATCAAGCAAATTTCCCTTATATCCTTGGCCGCTTTTAGGTTATAATGTCGGATTAAATTTTTTGATGTTGTAACAATGGAGATTGGCATCATGGTTGATATGACGAAAGATGAAAGTCGTCGAATGGAAAAATTAAAGCAACTTTGGAGGCGCTTTGGTAACTTGATTTTGTGGGTTATTGTTATTATTGCCGCAGCTTTTGCTATTTGGACCTATTGGCAAAAGCAAAAAGAAAGTAAACTATTGGAAGCTTCAGCTAAGTACTTGCAATTAGAAAATGATTTACAAAGTGGTCTGAAATCAAAGACGATTATTACAGAAGCACATAGCTTAATGCAGAGCTATCCAGATACAGTATATGCAAAGTTTAGTGGTCTATTAATTGCAAATGAATATGTTGGAGAAAAGCTTTATCAAGCAGCCGAGACAAATTTGAATTGGGTAATTTCTAATACAAATGATCAGGCAATTAAAGCGGTGGCTACACTACGTTTGGCTAGAATTAAAATCGCTACAGGTCAGTCAAAAGAAGCAATAGATGTTATTAATCAAGCAAAACTACCAGAAAGTTATCAGCCATTAGCTAAATTAATTCAAGCTCAAGCTTATATACAGTTGGCAGATAAAAAAAATGCAGAATCTGCTTTTAATCAAGCTAAGGTTTTACTTGTTAGTGACACAGGTACTTTAGCCAATCCTGCTAATAAATTATTAGTTAAAGAAAGTAAAGATTATATAGATATGCAGCTAAGTAATATCAATCTTTTGATAAAAAATGCAAATGATAAATAAAGGTTCTGTATAGATAATCGTATTAGCTAAGTCAAAGTAACTATAGATAGTTTGATAATTTGTAGAATGATAAAAAATTTTGTCCGTTAGGAGCGTGTATGCAAAAAGTAATTAAAAAAGTTTTATTAGCTGGTTTTAGTCTAAGTATAGTCTTAGGTATATCTGCATGTGCAGATAAATCAAACATGATACCACCAAAACCATTAGTAGAATTTAAACAGACACAATCATTAGAAAAGCTGTGGCGAGTTAATATAGGTGATGGTACGGATGAGCAATATTATGTATTTGCACCAGTTCTTTCTAAGGGGATTGTTTATACTGTAAGCTCGGATGGAGAAGTCAATGCAATTAATGCAACCACAGGAAAACGATTATGGGATACATCATTACCTGAAACATTAGGAGCAACGCCTGGTGTTGGTGATAATAAGGTTTTTGTTGGCTCTATATCTGGCGTACTTTATGCGCTATCGCAGAAAGATGGTCATATTATGTGGAAAGTGCCATTGGCAAGTTCACTTTACGCTCAGCCTGTTTATGATGATGGTATTGTAGTAGTACATTTACATAATGGTGAAATTGCAGCGTTTAATGCGGCTGATGGAAAACTAGTTTGGAAGCATACTGCGAACTTACCTGAAATTATTTTAGTAGGAAATAGTGCACCATTGATAAATAATGGTGTTGTCTATATTGGTCTGGATAATGGTGAAGTTTGGGCGATGGAGCTAAAAACGGGGAAACGTCTATGGGAAAGGCCTGTTGCATTGCCAACCGGAGGGTCAATTGTTGCTCGTATGATAGATATAGAAGGGGCTCCATTAATTGATAATAATGTTTTATATGCCGCAACATTTCAAGGAAGAGTTGCAGCAATTAATCTTGAAAATGCCTCTCTAATTTGGTCAAGACCGATTTCAACGTATGTTTCATTAGCTATTTCAGATAATCAATTACTAGCATCAACTTACAAAGGTTATTTAAATGCCTACGGCCTATCAGATGGTAATGTTTTATGGAGCCAAAAAGATTTAGAAGGTAGACAAATCTCTGCACCAGCAATTATCAATGGGCAGTATGTGGCTGTTGGTGATTTTGAAGGATATTTACATATTTTTGATTTGAAAACTGGAAAATATGCAGCTAGATATGATGTCGGTGGTGATGGAATCCGAGCTGAACCCGTGACGGTACTAAACCGTATTTATGTTCAGACGAATAATGGTTATTTATACGCATTTAAATTAGGTAATTAAAAAAAAGGTTATTAATGACGGATAATCAAAAAAAGGTAACTTATGTATCCTTGTATATATTGGTGCTAATTTGTTCGATTGGCCCATTCGGTGATACATTGTATACCCCTTCTTTACCTGAAATTGCGCACGCTTTAAATACTGAGTATAGTTGGGTTCAACTGACAGTTACTTCATACTTATTTGGTTATGCAGTTGGGCAGTTATTATATGGTCCTGTTTCAGATAGGTTTGGCAGGCGTCCAGTGATGCTTGTTGGTGCTTTTTGTTTTGCAATTGGTTCGCTAATTTGTCTTTTGAGTTCGTCAATTTGGCCATTAATCTTTGGACGAGTATTTCAAGGGTTTGGTGCTTGTGCCGGAGCTGTATTATCAGTTGTTGCCATACGTGATGTTTATGAGTATAAGGAACGTAACAAACGTTATGCGCAGTTAAATTTAGCTTTTTCAATTGCACCTGGTTTGGGGCCGATTGTAGGTAGTTTTACTGCGCATTTTTTTCCTTGGTGGGTGAACTTTGTTATTTTGTTTGCATTATCACTTTGGATGCTGATTGCTGTTATCTTTCAGTTTCCTGAAACAATTCCCCAGAAAAATTTACAGGCAATATATCCAAAACGCCTAGTGCTTAATTATTGGGCATTGTTTAAGCAACCAGGTTATTTAGTTTTTCTAATTATCTTGGGTTTAACTGTTGCAATGATCTATACGTGTTTAGTGGAAGCACCCAGTATTGTAATTACGTTATTACGACTTGAATATCGGTGGTTTTTAATTATAGCTGTAGGTATTGTTTTAGCTTTTATATTAGGTTCAATTACAACAGCTATGTTAAATAATCGTTTATCAAGCTATGGTATTATTATTGCTGGTCTTATTATTATGTTGCTTGGTTCAGTATTGTTTTTAACTTTAATTTTAATGAGATACATTAATATTTATAGCCTATTAATTCCAACAATTATCGTTTTTTATGGTGTGGCATTTGTGATACCAGTTGCTATGAATTTAGCGCTGTTGCCATTTGGGCATATTACAGGTTCAGCAACAGCAATGATGGGTTGTTTTCAAATGGGCTTTGCAGCACTTGCAACGGCTGCGGTAACGTTTATACCATTTAATCCAGTTTTAACCTTGCCAATTGCTTTTAGTATGCTTTCGTTAATAGCACTTATACTTTTTATCAGTTATTTATTACTTATCGGGCACACTGGACGTCATCGTTATTTACATGCACGTAATAATTAAGCTATGCTTATGTAGTACTTTAATTTAAGTTTTATCGTTAAACTTAATTAGTTAGGATAATCTATGGCTGATGCTGAAAATAAAATACCTTTGGTTGAAATAGTATTAAATTTACTTGAAGTAAAAGCACAAGGGGCTGATTATTTAGGAAATGTAAAATCAGTTGGTAGTGGCCGTTTGTATGGCGGCATGGTTATGGCTCAAGCATTAAATGCAGCTAAAAGTAGCATTGAAGATGCAAGTTTTAAATTGCATTCGTATCATTGCTATTTTATACGTCCAGGTTTAGAAAAAGAGCCAGTGTTATATAAAGTAATCAATAGGCGTGATGGAAATTTTTTTAGTAATCGTAGTATAGAAGCCTATCAAAATAATCGTCTTATTTTCTCTTTATCAGCGTCCTTTCATAAAGATGAAGATATGCCAGAGCATATGACAGCGATACAAATTCCTTCTAGAGATAAGTCACTTGAGAGGTGGCAAGCAATTGGATTAAGGTTTGCAGAGAGAATTCCAAAAGAAGCCCATACGTTTTTTCATCGTAAATGGCCATTTGAAATATATCCTATTGATGGTGAAAAATTATTTTCTTTAGAGAATGAGCCAGCAAAATTAGGTTTTTGGTTAAAATTAGTTGATAAAGTGACACTGAATGAGCAACAGCATAAATTGTTGTTTAGTTATATTTCTGATTTAATGTTGCTGCAAATTGCAGGCTTGCCAACAGATTTCAAACTTTGGCAGAGGAAGGCAATGTATTCTAGTTTAGATCAGTGTATTTGGTTTCATCGCCAACTTGATGTGACTAAATGGCTTTATTTTGATGTTGAAAGTCCTTCTTATCATGATGCTCGTGGGTTTGTCATTGGTAAGTTATACAGTGAGTCAGGCAATTTTTTGGCAACGGTAACTCAAGAAGGGTTAATTCGATCGTTTTTAATGTAATTATTGTCGTAATTCGTAATTCGTAATTCGTAATTGTGTCCATTATATTGCATATGCACAAAAAATGCTTTTGTTATAAGTCTGTTTATTTTAGTTGAAATTTCCCTATTGAATCATAAATCAAAACCAGCAGCAACTAGTACTTGATTCTCATATACAGACAGGCGTATGATTGTTTCAGCTTATAAAAAAAACAATGATAGAAAGGTGAAAGAATGAGTATTCATGCCAGCGAGAAAGTGATGAGTCTTTTAATGAAAATTGAAAAGATGGCAAGTAAAAATCTTGATGATCATGATGTTTCAAATATTATTACTATGGCAAAAGGGTTGTTTAACATTATATCAGAAAATGATTTAATAAATCGTGATGTGATTGATTTATATGGTCTTTTGTTGTCTTTGTGGCGCTTTATAAGTAAGAGGGATTTAAATAAATCTTATAAGGTTCGTGTTTATAATCCTGACTTTGAGGAGCATGGCTGGAATTCTGGATTAACCGTTATTGAATTGGTAGGGCCCGATAAACCTTTTCAGATTGATACAATACAAGTACTGCTTAGCCGTTTAGATATTGGTATGCATAGTATGATGCATATTGGCGGTGCTAAAATTGAGCGTGATAAAAATGGTGATATGATCTCGTTACATGATATTTCTGAACAAGTTGATACGCCTTATCAGTTCGAATCTTTAGCTTTTTTTGAAGTAGATCGACAGAAAGAAGAAGATGGTTCACTTGAGAGTTTAGAAGAAAAAATTAATGAAGCGCTAGAGCATGTTGATTTGGTTGTTGATGATTTTGAGCCGATGCGTGTGAAGTTAACAGAGGCTTTATCTGGTTTAAGTGAAAACTGTCCTGATAAACAATGTGAAGATTTTTCAGAAGCAATTGCATTTATTGAATGGCTAAGGGATAGACATTTTATCTTTCTAGGTTATTGTGACTTAGATATTGTTGAAAAAAATAAAAAAACATTTGAAGTAGTTAAAAATAGTCAATTAGGCTTGTTAAAGTTTGGTGAACGTTATTTATCATCTAATTATCATGATTTTGCAAAACGTTTATATACTGGAAAAAATCAACTGAGTATTTTGTCAATTGCAAAAAGTGATCACCAATCACCAGTTCATCGTACAGGACACATGGATATCATAGGCGTAACGCGTTATAACGAAAAAGGCAAACCAATTGGAGAAAGACGGTTTTTAGGTCTTTATACATCAATTGCCTATCATTCGACACCGCATAGTATCCCTTTTTTACGACAAAAAGTTGATAAAGTTTTGCAGCGCTCTAACTTTCGTTATGATGGTCATGCTTATAAAACGCTTAGTAGTATTTTAGAGACTTATCCTAGAGATGAGTTATTTTTATCATCAGATGATGACTTATTCAACACAGCTTGTGGTATTTTGCATATTAAAGAGAGGCAAACGCTGAAGCTATTTGTAAGGAAAGACCCGTATTCTCGATACTATTTCTGCATGGTATTCTTACCTCGTGAGCGTTATAACTCAGAAATCCGTCAAAAAATTCAGGCAATCTTAACACAAACGCTAAAAGCTAAGGGCAGTACGTTTAAAACAAACTTTGCAGATGAATCGATTCATTGCCGAATAGATTTTACTTTTTATATTGAGCCTAATAGTAAGCCTGTAACAAATGATATTAGTTTAATTGAAGATAAGCTAAAAGAAGTATCAAGGCAGTGGGAAGATGATTTATTAGATGCTTTGATTGATACCTATGGTGAGAGTGTTGGTCGAAATTATTTTACGGAATACCATGATGGCTTTACTCCTTCTTACAAACATGATTTCCATGCTAGAAGCGCTGCAATTGATATCGAGCATTTCGAAAAAGTTCGTAAAAGCGGTGATATCGATATGACACTGTATCGAATACTGGAAGAAGAGTCTGATCGAGTTCGTTTTAAATTATATCTAGCTGATCAATCGGCTAAATTAAGCCATATTTTTCCAATTTTGGAGGATATGGGAATGTTTGTTAATGAAGAGCGTCCTTATAAGGTCGCCGTTAGATCAGGTGGCTATGTGTGGATATCTGATTTTGGGCTGCAAGTTGATCGCGCATTTAATATTGATCGCGTTAAGCCTCTATTTCAGGAAGTATTTTCACGAGTATGGGATGGTAGTGCTGAGAATGATCGTTTTAATTATCTTGTGCCTTATGCTGCACTTGGTTGGCGTGATGTAGCGTTAATTCGTGCATTAAGTGGTTATTTGATTCAGTTAGGTTTACGTTATAGTCAGAACTATATTGAAGAGACTGTAATTGAATACCCTGATATTGTGAAAAATTTAGTTGAATTATTTCATGTGCGTTTTCATCCAAAGCTTAGTAAAGCAGATAGGAAAAAGCAGCAAACAGCACTGTCTCAGCAAATCGATGATGCATTAGCTAACGTAGTTAATCGAGATCATGACCGTATTTTACGTAAGATGAAGTCAGTTATTTTAGCAATCGTTAGGACTAACTTTTATCAAACGAAAGAAAATGGCGAAATTAAAGATTATATGTCATTTAAACTGAAACCATCGCTGATTCCTGGCGCGCCTAAACCAACACCATTGTATGAAATTTTTGTTCATTCGCCACGTGTTGAAGGTGTACATCTTCGCTTTGCTAAGGTTGCACGTGGTGGCTTAAGATGGTCTGACCGTAAAGAAGATTATCGAACGGAAGTCTTAGGCTTAGTTAAAGCGCAACAAGTAAAAAATGCCGTTATTGTGCCATTGGGTGCTAAAGGTGGATTTTATCCGAAGCGCCTACCTGTATCAGGTGATCGAGATGAAGTGATTAATGAAGCAATTGCTTGTTATAAAATCTTTATTAGTGGGTTATTAGATGTAACTGATAATGTGAAAAGCACACAAATTATTGCTCCATTGAATGTTGTAAGACACGATGAAGATGATCCGTATTTGGTTGTAGCCGCCGATAAGGGAACTGCAACCTTTTCTGATATTGCTAATGCAGTGGCAGCTGACTATGGTTTCTGGCTTGGAGATGCATTTGCTTCAGGTGGTTCTAATGGGTATGATCATAAAAAAATGGGTATTACAGCGCGTGGTGCTTGGGAATCAGTTAAGCGCCATTTTAAAGAGCGTGGCAAAAACTGTCAAAAAGAAGATTTTACAGTTGTTGGTATTGGTGATATGTCCGGTGATGTTTTTGGTAATGGCATGTTGTTATCAAAGCATATCCGTTTAATCGGCGCGTTTAACCATATGCATATTTTTGTTGATCCAAATCCAGATGCAACGACGTCTTATAAAGAACGTAAGCGCTTGTTTGAATTACCTAGATCGTCTTGGTTGGATTATGATCAGAAATTAATTTCTAAAGGTGGAGGTATTTTTGAGCGTTCTGCAAAAAGTATTAAGCTTTCGCCTGAGATGAAAAAAGTATTTGCATGTGATCAAAATGAAATTGAACCAAATGAATTAATTCAGTTGATCTTAAAAGCTAATGTTGAACTCCTGTGGAATGGAGGTATTGGCACTTATGTTAAAGCTGAGTCAGAAAGCCAATCAGAAGTCGGAGATAAGGCCAATGAGGCTGTTCGTATCAATGCAACTGAGTTACAAACTGATATTGTTGGTGAAGGCGGTAACTTAGGACTGACACAATTAGCACGAATTCAATTTGCCTTAAATGGAGGTGCTGTCAATACCGATGCCATTGATAACTCAGCAGGTGTCGATTGCTCTGACCATGAAGTAAATATTAAAATTTTATTGAATATGGCAGTTGAGTCAGGTACTTTGACAATGTCAGATCGTAATAAATTATTAGCTGAAATGGCAGAAGGCGTTGCGCAATTAGTTTTGAAAAATAATTATTATCAGAACCAGAGTATTGCAGGGTCGCTTAGAGAAAGAAGTTTAGCGTCTGCCGAAACCTATATGCGATTAATGCGTGAACTATCGAATCGTGTGCAGTTAGATCGAGAAATTGAATTTTTGCCTTCTGATAAACGCGTACAAACACGTTATGCATCAGGGAAAGGCTTAACTGCTCCTGAATTTTCTGTGATTATGGCCTATATGAAAATTTATATTAAACAGGAGTTATTGAAGTCTAAGTTACCAGATGAAGCTTATTTTAGACGTTTCTTAGTGCAAGAATTTCCTGAAGTCTTACATAAAAAATATGCAAAAATTATGCCAAGACATGGACTGGCTCGTGAGATTATTGCAACCCAATTAACGAACCTAATGTTGGTTTGCATGGGCATTCCATTTGTACAGCGTTTATATGATGAAACGGGCGCATCGGTCGCTGAAATTGCTCGAGCATTTGTGGTTGCAGTTGAAATATTAGGTGCTGAAGAGCTTTGGTTGAATGTTGATCATTTACATCGAGTGCCTGTTACAACATTACAAGATATGAATAAATCGATTTATAAATTGGTACAGCGCGTTTGTCGTTGGTTATTAAGAAATCATCGCTCAGGCTTACAAGTTGAAGTGTTAATTAAGCAGTATCAATCGCAAGTGACAGCTGTAATGGATAGGTTCATAGATTATCTTGAAGTTGATGAGCGAGAAAAAGTAATTAAAAAAGCGGCTAAATACCATCAAAATGGCGTTGATGAAAAATTAGCGATTAAGGTTGCTCAATTTAATTATGCATCACCAGTTTTAGACTTATTGAGTGCAGTTGAAAGATCTTCAAAAGAGCTCGGTGATGTTGCAAGTGCATTTTTCTATTTGAATGAGAAAGTAGAATTAGGCTGGTATCGTCGATCTGTTAGAGGCTTAAGTAGTCAAAGCTATTGGGGAACAATTGCAGCGTCTGCATTAAGAGATGATATTGATCGTATTCAATGTGATTTAGCATTATCGATTTTGAATCATCCTGGAAAGACGGAAGCAGCCAAAATTGCGAATTGGCTTGAACACTTTAAATCGCCAATTGATCGTTGGCTTGAGGTCGTTAATGATTTAAAATTAGGTCAGAGTGATTATGTATCATTAACCATAGCCTTAAGAAACCTGCTTGATTTGGCTCAACTTTGTCGTTTTGCTGATCTGGGTGAAGCTGAAAAAGCAAAAGCTTAATGACGCACAAATAATAAATAGATAACATGGTATTGATTTAATGATTCAAGAACAAATTAATATGGAATTATCAAAAGAAGAAGCCGTATCAAAAATTGAGAAATTACGCAAAAATTTAAGAACATATAATTATCATTATCATACGCTAGATGATCCAGTTGTGCCAGATAGTGTTTATGATGCTGAGTTTAATGAATTATTAGTCTTAGAAGCAGCATTTCCCGACCTAAGAACACCAAACTCACCAACTATGACAATTGGTAGTAAGCCACTGGATAAATTTCATCAAATTAAACATAAAAAGCCAATGCTATCATTATCTAATGGCTTTTTAGATGATGATATCTTAGCATTTGATCAAAGAGTTAAAGATCGCCTTTTAGAGCCTGAAGTAGAATATGAATGTGAGCCAAAATTTGATGGACTTGCCATTAGTATTCGCTATGAAAAAGATCAGAGTGCTAAATGCCAATTAGTTTTAGCTTTAACGCGTGGCGATGGTGAAGTAGGCGAAGATGTTACTGAAAATGTTAGAAGAATTAAAACGGTTCCTAAAGTGATTGAAGGAAATCATATTCCTGATTATATAGAAATCAGAGGCGAAGTAGTTTTTCCTAAAAAGCAGTTTTTAGACTTTAATAAAAAAATTGTAAATGAAGGTGGTAAACCTTTCGCAAACCCTAGGAATGCAGCAGCAGGTAGTATACGGCTACTTGACCCAAGTAGCTCAGCAAAGCGTCCTTTATCTTTCTACGTTTATTCTATTGGCGATGTAGATTCAACATTTGAATTACCATTAACTCAAGATGAAATTTTAAAACTTTTTAAAAGTTGGAGATTTCAGGTATCTTCTCATTGCGAGGTGGTTGATAATATAGTGGGTTGTTTAGATTACTATCAAAAGATGGTGAATAAACGAGATAGCTTACCATACGAAATTGATGGACTAGTTTATAAGGTTAATCAATTAAATAATCAGGATAAATTAGGATTTATTCCTGGCACAAGGAAGCCACGTTGGGCTATTGCGCATAAATTTCCAGCAGAAGAAAAGCCGACAACAATTAAATCAGTCGAATTTCAAGTGGGCAGAACTGGTGCTTTAACGCCTGTGGCTCGATTAGAACCCGTTGAAGTTGGTGGCGTGATTGTAAGTAATGCAACACTGCATAATATGGATGAAATAAGGGCGTTAGATGTTCGAATTGGAGATCGAGTTGTTGTTAAACGTGCTGGTGATGTCATTCCTAAAGTCGTTCAAGTATTAAAAAATGAGCGAAATGAAGATTTAGTTGAAATTATTCAGTTGCCGAAAGCTTGCCCTGTTTGTGCTAGCCCATTAATTGAAGAAGCGGATCAAGCAATTATTCGCTGTAGTGGAGATTGGAATTGCCAAGCGCAAAGAAAAGAGCGCTTAAAGCACTTTGTATCGCGTCGAGCAATGGATATTGATGGTTTAGGCGATAAATTAATTGAACAGTTAGTAGAAAAAGAGCTCGTTGAATTTCCAGCCGATCTATATAAATTAAATGCATTAACTTTAGCCCGTCTTGATCGTATGGGTAAAAAATCAGCTGAGAATACAATTGCAGCGATTAATGCAAGTAAAGAGGTAACCTTAGCGCGGTTTATTTATGCACTAGGCATTCGTGAAGTGGGTGAAGCAACGGCTAAAGCAATAGCAAAATATTATGGTAGTTTAAATGCAATAAGAGCAAGTCAGTTTGATGATTTAACGTCTATTAATGACATTGGACCTGTTGTTGCTAACTATATTGTCACTTTCTGGAATGATAGCAAAGCCAATGATTGGGTAAATGATTTATTAGATCAGAGGATTATCTTTAGCGATCAGAGTAATGTGGAAAATATAGAGCCTATTGATGAAAGTCATATAGTTTATGGTAAAACAGTTGTAATTACTGGTTCATTTACTGATTTTTCTCGTGATGAATTAAAAGATCAGTTAGAAGCATTAGGTGCAAAAGTTGCAACAAGCGTCTCTAAAAAAACAGATATGGTTATTGCTGGTGAAAAAGCAGGTTCTAAGCTTGCTAAAGCAGAAAGTTTGGGCATTGAAATCTGGGATGAAACACAACTAAAAGAGATATTATGAATCAAAATAAGAAAACCAATATAGCCATTTTAGGCAATGGTCAATTGGCAAGTATGCTCGCTGACTGTGCTGATAAGCTTTCATTAACAACACAAGCTTTCCCGTTACCAAAAACAGACGCATCAGGGCTTATATCACAAAAAGAAATCGATTATTGGTTGGAAGTGCTTCAACCATTTGATGTCGTTACCTTTGAAATTGAAAATATTGCGCTAGATTTATTAAAAGCATTAGAAACAGTAACCCTCGTGCGCCCAGCTGTTACTGCACTAGAAGTTGCGCAAGATCGCTTAAAAGAAAAAACATTATGTAGTCAACTTGAGATTCCTACGAATCAGTATTTGGCAGTTTCTTCTTATAATGACTTACTATTAGCAGTTGAAAAGCTAGGTTTACCCTTAGTTATTAAAACAAGGCGTTTTGGCTATGATGGTAAAGGACAATATGTTATTAAAGATCGAAAAGATATTGAGCCTGCTTGGCAAGCACTTTCTGGAGCAAGCCACTTAATTGCTGAACAATTTGTGCCATTTGACTTTGAAGTCTCTCAAGTTGCAACAAGAGATAAAAACGGTCAGATTGTTTTTTATCCATTGGTTAGAAATGAGCATCGAGATGGTATTTTACGAGAAAGCTTCGTATTATCAGATAAACAAAGTTTAAGTTTAGATGCACAAACAATTGCTAAAAAATTACTGGATCATTTTGATTATATTGGTACGTTTGCGATTGAGTTTTTTGTTAAAGATAATCAGTTGCTGGTTAATGAAATAGCACCAAGAGTTCATAATAGTGGCCATTGGAGTATTAATGGTGCTTCAGTATCTCAATTTGAAAATCACTTACGCGCTATCAGTGATTTAAGCTTGGTTCAGCCACAGTTAGTTGCACCATTTATTATGATGGTTAATTTAATTGGTGAAGAGTTACCTGATAATTGGCCGACAGTTGAAGGGGTTTACCCTAAAAGTTATGGTAAATCATTACGAGAAAATCGTAAAATGGGTCATGTTAATGTGGTTGGTCATTCAAAGGATGAATTAAAGTTGCGTTTAAATGATATTTATCAACAAATTCAGGCAATGGCCTGTTTAGATATATAAAACAAGTCAGGCACGGTTTAAAAGAATTACTAATTATTAGTTTTAACTAGTATAGATAAACTAAGCCTATAGCTATGAATGTCCTGAAGCTTGAGGTACTTCTGTTGTAGATACTTCTGTTGTTGTATACTCCATAATCGGATACCCCGGATTTTTAGATACATTATTGTTATTGTTATTGTTGTTGTTGTTATTGTTGTTGTTATTGTTATTGTTATTGTTATTGTTATTGTTATTGTTTTGTGTAAACAGTTGTTGTGGTGATTGTTTTAACCTTAAATTTAAATGTCCTTGACGAAGAGTTTTGCCAAGCTGTTGATTATTAGAGCTAGCATTATTATGCTCTGTAGATGATTCCGATTGTTTATTGTCAATGTTTGAAGCTTGAGCATTTTCTATCTGCGTAACAAAATCATGAAGCTTGACTCCGTGATCTTTAAGGAATTTATATAATGGTAAAAGCTCTTGATTAATTTGTAATAATTGCTGATTATTCTGCACATTTACATTGGAAGAAAACGTAGAGAGTATTGTTTCTGCCCAAGATTGGGAATTGTTTTGCAGCATTAAATTAAGTGCATTTAGAATAGTATTTTTTGATTGACAGTTATAAATAAAATGAGCAAGGTTTTTAACAATCATATCTGATTGATATTTATTATTAAGATGTGTGAAGTTATTTTCTGTCAATGAATACATTCTAGCCAAAACACCTTGACAATCATTTAGAATGTTATCATTTACCTGATTAGGTTTATTAGAAAACTGACTAAGTGTTTTATTCCATAATTCGTGTGTTAAAGCACGAGCTTGACGTGTTTGATTTAATAAACCTCCTTTAAGTACAGGTGTTACACTTCCTTTTAAGGCATACTCAACTAACTGCATACAGTCAAGGTCATTTGTTGGTATTCCTAGTAGTTTTAAGTAGCTTTGATGTTGGGGCTGTTTAAGTATATTAAGTAAGTCTTTTAATGTTTGTTGAGTATGAATATATGCGGTACAGTCCTTGCCAGGATTGGCTGCACATAGAATTATTTTTCTTAAATCTTCGGCACTCTCTATTTCAGGTAGTTTTGAAGAGTTTGATGGTCTCTTTCTAACAACAGTCATTAATTCATTTTGAATTGCCTTAAACTTATCATCAATTTTCTGAGGTTTAGCTGGATTGTTATTATTGCTGTTACTATCAGCCATATCTATTCTTAGAGATGGATTATTAATTTTAGTATTAATATGATTGATGACATCATTCATATTCTCCAGTGTCAAAACTCCAAGTTCTTTTTGTAGAATTTTAACTATTCGATTGCGTTCATTATCATCTAGAGAATCGTTAGCTTTAATTTTATTATTAACGACTGATAAGATTTGTGACTTTACCTCATTGATTTGAGTATTTTTTTCGCGATCGCTATTTACATAACTTGCAATAGATTTTAGCGTTTGTAAAAATAATTCAGGATCGGCTTTTTGTGCGAAATTTTGTAGATACTCTAAGTCAAAAATATCTGTTTCACAAACTTTTCTATATAGTAAAGGTGATAATTCATCAAATAGTAATAAAGTTGCTGTGTTGCCACTACCACCAGAGCGAGCAACTCGCCCTAATTCTTGAATTTGTCGTTCTAGTGCTCCATCAAAATCATTTTTATCCGTTCTGAAGTAGGTTTTAATTTCATTTATATTATTAAAATCAGAACCGCGATTAAGTTGAGTGGTAATTAAAATTTTGCCTTTTTCTGATTTATTACGTAGTCCACTGACAAACTTAATCATTTCTTCATTTTCTTCGCAGCGCTCTGCTTCAGTATCTTTTGTGCTGCCGTAGTATTCCTTAATCTCACCACATTCTTGTAATAGTTTGCTGAGCTTTTCACCTTCTTCTCTAGTTTTAACATGGATAACTAAGTTTCGACATTTATTATCTTGGCCATCAATCACAGCATTTAAAAAATTTGTTGCATATTGTTTTATTAATTCTTGATGTTGTTTAATTTGGCAGTTTGTATCACCATTAAAATACTCAGTAAATTTTAATTGATCTTTACGTGAAGATGGCTTAAATGGTGGGATTTGAATAGATAGTTTTTCATCAGAGGAATTAATAATCGGAGAACCTGTCATTGCACGAACTTTTTTACCATTTATATAGGATAAAAATGTGTTAACACTGACAGCAGCTGCAGGTTTAATAATTCGAATTGCTGGCTGAGAAGAGTTCTCAAGTTCTCTATTAAGTCGTAATCTTAACATTAAATCAGTTGCTCCGACAAAACTCATGCCTGGCTTGGGTTCACCATTTGATTTTGGGATTAATTTTGAATATTCAACTCCCATATAAGTTTCTGGTGGATCAGATTCAATGATATAGGTTGATTGGTGATCTTTACTTGGTAGCAATTGTTTTGTTTCTATTACTGCTGAAATTAACTCTTTTAAGGATTCTCTATCAGAGTTCCATAGGTTAGCAAATTGATCTATAACACCTTTATTTGAAGTTTTTTGTCTTAATTGTTGTAGTAACTCTTCTGCAGATACCTGTAAATGATTTTGCTTGGGAGTTGTATTTAATTGGTTATCGATGATATCAATTAATAAATTACATAGTTCAAGATAGTTTTCGCTATATGAAGCAGTCGCTTGGCTTGTTCCTAGATATTGTGAACTGTCTCTCTGAAATATATCACATTCATCAACTAAGACTACTGTTTTTAGCTGAGATCTTGCATCTGCTGTAATTAATGGAAGTGGTGCGCCGATATTCACACCTGTAGCTTTATCATTATTAATTGTTACATAATTACATGGCACGCCAATTCGTTTATAAAATGTTTCAAAGTCATTTAAGTGAGCTTTAGCCAATGGTTCTGTCGAGAGTAAAATATCAATGGCTACATCTTTATTTTGTGTTGCTAAAAAGGCAGCCATCACAGCACTTGTTAATGATTTACCTTCACCTGTATTAATTGCATTTTGCATTGTCGGGTTATTTTGATAGTATTCCTCACCAACATTTAATAAAATAGCGGCTAGTTGTGTTTCACGAATAAAATGACCTGGCTTATCAATTCTTGATGTATGTCGAAAAACAAATACATTTAAGATTGCTAAGCGATCATTATCTGGTAGTTCAGACTTATTTAATAAGTTAATTAAGCCTACATCTGGTGTCTTTAAAAATTTACTTGTTTTGAGTTTAATATCATTAAGATCAACTTTTAGTTCATTTTTTATCTGATCAGATAGAAAAATTTGATCTTCTAGCAAGGCAATTTGATCAACAACTTCATCAACATTTTTTTTGTTATTTAAAAGTAATTTGATTTCATTCATCTTATCTTCATTTGAAAATACATTAGATGGATCAATGCTATACCGATCTAAAAAATTATTAATTGTTGTGGTAACATCTGCACCTTCTTTACCATAATTAACTAACTGAGATAAAGACAGATGATAGTTATCAACAATATGTTCGATGGTAGTGAAATCCTCGAGCTCAATATAATCTTTAAGCTTATTAAGCTCATCAGGCGTAGGAGCTGTAGGATTATTTAGAATAAGAGCCTGTATTATCTTTATTTTTCTGGGATCAGTTGTAGCTGTTTGGTGAATTAAGTCTAAAAATTGAGGTAAGTTATTTGGATTTTTTAACCATGAATTATGCGCTAATAAGTCCGCAAATTTTAATAATGTTTCTAGTTGTGGTTGATTAAAATTACTTAGGTCTAATTT
This sequence comes from Thiotrichales bacterium 19S3-11, assembly GCA_021713295.1. Taxonomy (GTDB): domain Bacteria; phylum Pseudomonadota; class Gammaproteobacteria; order Francisellales; family Francisellaceae; genus M0027. The sequence continues at coordinate 9,803 of JAKJJU010000013.1, read as the reverse complement.
ATACAGCCATATAATCAATTGTTCATCTGTGAAAAGTTTACTCTGTTTAATATCATCTGTAATAATATTTTTTTCTGCACAGGCTATTGCAAGTTTTAGTACTGTATCATGCATTTGCTTTCGTAATGGCTTGAGCATGTCTTGAAATTTGTCATAATAGTCTAGAGTCTTTTTTGGTTCATCAATTAAAGTATCAGCAACTATCTTATTTAATTCAATTGCCAGTTTTAGATTATCTGGGCTTGTATTTAATTCTGCAATCCATTCGTTAGTACCCTTTTTATCTTTTTTTTGCATCAGGAATAATGAGACTAAAAATTGTTCATAATCTTCTGACAATACATTTTTTGGTTTCTCAGGAATTGATTTGGGATCAAGTTCCAACATTGATTGTAAAACTGTAATACTAACCTGATCAAAATAACTCGCAATTGCTGAGTATAACTCCTCGGTGGATTTGAAATTGTGATTTTCTTTATCACCATAATGGGCATGTTGAAATGCTTCTAATACACATACTAAAAAATTTATAGGAAGATTCTTATCTTTATTATGCATAATCGAGGCAATTTCTTCATTTGTCATTTCACTATGATTAAAAGTAATTGCATCAAAGGGAAGGTTAGCAAGAATTTGATCATAAATTCCAAGTTTAACTTCGTTAAATCGTTTTAATAATGTTTGTGTATCTTTAATATCAGTGCCAAATTGACGATTGATAATGTCTTTAATTTCCTTTGTATTCTTTTCTGAGTAGATTGTTTTACTGACAACAGTTTTTATTAATTGAAGTTTTATGTCACTGCCAACCTCAATGTTTTGAATAAATGCTTCCAATAACTTGCTAATATAGTTATCAACTAGTTGTACATTGGGTTTATCTTTTTGTTCTAGAAAATCACTTATATCTAGTTGTTTATTAATCTCTTGATTGATTATCTCGAGGCAAGGAATATAGTTACCATCAATATCATTTGTTCTAGATTGCTTCTTCTTAAAATTGATTATTAATTCACATAATTGAGGATTATTTGTTAATTTAGCTTCAATTGATTGAGCTTGAGCCAAAACCTCCATAATATTAGGTAGCTCGATAAGGTCGCCCCTGCCTATAAAGTTACCTAGATTAATAGTATTACTCTCAAGTAGCTTCTTAAGAAGGGGCATGTCATTAAAAAATTCATTTGTTGAATGGGGGTTGGTATTACTACTGGAGAGTTTACTTTCTTTTGGGTGTGAGAAATGAACAGGAGATGTTTGATTGAGATTATTAGCTTCTATTAATAATTCACTGATGATAAATTTTTCTTCAGTCTGTAGGGCAGCAGTGGATACTTTTCGATAAGCTTGGAGAATTTGCTGTGGACTATACAATGTATTATCACCTATATCACGCTGAATTCTTTCTATATCATTAAGCATTAAAGGAGAAATTTCACCACTTTGTATTAAAGAAGTAAAATTATCGAACCATTTCTTATTTGGGCAAAAAACTGAACCATATACTTCCTTAGGTGTAGCAAGCTCTAAGAACGAGTTAACTAACGATGTATTCTCTTGGTAAGGAAGAGGTTTGAATTGCATATTAGTATGACTTACAAAAGTATTTCTCTGGAAGTCAACACCTTTAAATTTTTCATCAAATATACCCAGATCATTAGGTAGTTTTGTATCCTTTGTCTTTAAATCTAAAACGAGATGGGTTTGATTGTAGCCATCAGTTGCCCTTTTAATAGCTAATTCATTAGGTAACTGATTTACATTAATAGAAGCTAAAATTGACTGTAATTGCGATTCACCATACATTGAGCTGATTTGATCAACCAAACGTTTTGAAACCATTAAATGCTTGTCACCACCAACCATTAATTTTCCAGAATGATCACTATGAGTGATTATCGCACCGTCTTCTTTAAGGTTATAACTAACATATTGACGTAATTGCTGTTGTTGTTGCTGCTGTTGTTGCTGTTGTTGTTGCTGTTGTTGTTGCTGTTGTTGTTGTAGGGATGGTTGATTTGAAGAAAATTGCATTTCAATATTGAGCTTTTTATTATGATCTAATAATGTAATCTGTGATGCTTTTGCAGCTTTAATTTGCTTTATAAGTGTCTTATTATTATCAAAAAACCTATAGTCAACTTTCATTATTCGATCTATTTGTCGTAGCACCTCCCGATACACTATAAAAGCTCTGTCATTTGTTTTTGGATCATCCTTACTAAGGAATAAAAATGTATGTTCATATAACTTTAAAATTGCTCTAAAAGTCATTACATCCTCAGGAGTAGCTTTAATGTTTACTTTATTATTTGTATCACTGTGATAGCCAAAATGGAATCGGTCTGAATCCTTATTTAGCCACTTGCCCGTAGTTTCATCGAAGTTCACATTAAGAAAGTTTGTAAAATTATCAGCAAATGTAAATAATTGCTTTTCTATTATTTCTTTATGATTACTATCTATCTCATTATTCTTTATTTGTTCATAAGTTAGCTTAGATGCAATCTCTAGAAATTCTTTGTCTAAATCAGAAAAATCTAACTCAAAAGATTTGCTTTTTTGTTCTTTATTCGTAAAAAAATAGGTTAATTTCATTGAAGCTCCCCCCTGTATATTTTCTATAAATTTTTGAAATAGATAAGACTATCTAGGATAATCAAAAAAAAATAGAAAGACCATTATAATATGTAGAGTGATTCTAAAGTTTGTCTTCTAAAATTTAGAAATTTTTTGGTTATTTAAACGTTGGAGGCTATAACAATTAAAGTAGTTTAAAGCCCAAAGCAAATAAAAAATAGATAACTATGAGTTAAAGACCAAAAAAACACTTATCGTTAACTAAATTCTCAAGTAAAATATGGCCATCATTTTATAGTAATTAATCATATAAAAGGTTTAGGTTAGTGGATATTCATCACGATAAAATTTTAATTTTAGATTTTGGTTCACAGTATACGCAATTAATTGCCCGACGTGTTCGTGAAATTGGTGTTTATAGTGAAATACACCCCTTTGATTGTACAGAGGAATTTATACATTCATTTAAGCCTAAAGGAATCATATTATCAGGTGGGCCTGAATCGGTAAATGAATCAATTGATGTCAAAGCGCCTGAGATGATTTTTGAGATGGGAATTCCCATTTTAGGTATTTGTTATGGTATGCAGACTATGGCAAATCAGCTCGGTGGTAAAGTTGTCCCAGGTCAATTACGAGAGTTTGGTTTTGCCAATATTCAAGTTCATAAACCCAGTCAATTATTTTCAGGTATTGCTCTAACTGAAGAAGCGTTAAATGTTTGGATGAGTCATGGTGATAAAGTAGATACACTGCCTAATGACTTCTCAATTATAGCGTCCTCTATAAATTGCCCAATTGCAGCAATTGCTCATAATCAGAAACCTTTTTTTGGACTTCAATTTCATCCAGAGGTAACGCATACGGATCAAGGTAGTGTTATTATTAAAAACTTTGTTGTTGATGCTTGTAACTGTCAAAGATTATGGACACCAAAGCAGATTATTGATGATCAGATAAAGTATGTAAAACAAACGGTAGGCGATGATGAAGTTATTTTAGGTTTATCCGGTGGTGTTGATTCATCAGTTGTAGCTGCACTATTACATCAGGCAATTGGAGATAAATTGACTTGTGTATTTGTAGATACAGGTTTATTGCGCTTAGGTGAAGGTGATCAAGTGATGAAAACTTTTGCTGAAAATATGCATATAAATGTCATTCGAGTTGATGCTGAAGAAAAATTTTTAACAGCGCTTGCAGGTGTTAATGATCCAGAAGATAAAAGAAAGATTATCGGGCGTTTGTTTATTGAAATTTTTGATAGAGAAGCAACAAAATTAAAAAGTGCCAAATTTTTGGCTCAGGGGACGATTTACCCTGATGTTATTGAGTCAGCAGGAACGAAAAATGGTAAGGCTCATGTGATTAAATCGCATCATAATGTGGGTGGTTTACCAGAAGAGATGAATTTAAAGCTAGTTGAACCTTTACGGGAATTATTTAAAGATGAGGTGCGTAAAATTGGCATTGAATTGGCTTTACCTCATCGGATGGTTTATCGTCATCCATTTCCAGGCCCAGGTTTAGGTGTGAGGATTCTTGGTGAGATTAAAAAAAGCTTTGCCGATATATTAAGAGAGGCAGATGCAATATTCATTGAAGAATTAGAAACTAGTGGTTGGTATGATAAAGTCAGTCAGGCATTTGCAGTATTTTTACCAGTTAAATCAGTTGGAGTAATGGGGGATCAACGTAAATATGATTATGTTGTGGCATTAAGAGCTGTGGAGACGATTGATTTTATGACTGCTCGTTGGGCGCATTTACCTTATGACTTATTAGAAAAAGTTTCATTGAGAATTGTCAATGAAGTTAAAGGGATTACTCGAGTTGTTTATGATGTAACAGGCAAGCCACCAGGTACAATTGAATGGGAGTGATCGGTGCTGATAAGATCGTTAACTCAGTTATAATAAACACATAGCATTTCGAATTAAAAATAGATTAAATAAAGGGAGAGCAGTTATGCAAAAAGTTGCCATTGGATTTATTGGCGGTGGTAATATGGCAAGAAGCCTAATTGCAGGCTTGATTGCATCGGATTTTGATGTTAATCGTATTTGGGTTTGTGATCATAATGATCTAAAGTGCAATTATTTCTCACAGAAGTATCAAATTAATACAACAACAGATGCTAAGGTTTTAGCTGAACATTGCCAAGTCATTGTCCTTGCCGTTAAACCAATTAATATGGCTGAAGTTGCAGTAGAGATAGCGCAGTTAGTAAGGCGTAAAAAGCCATTAATTATATCAATAGCTGCAGGCATTCCCATTGCTACGCTTGAGAGTTGGTATGGTTCAACAATGCCAATTGTACGAGCGATGCCAAATACACCAGCATTACTTCAATGTGGTGCAACGGGCTTGTGTCATAATGATAATTTAGCAGATCAGCAGATTTCTCAAGCAGAACATATTCTTCGCAGTTGTGGTGTAATTACTTGGGTGAAAGATGAATCATTAATGGATGTAATTACTGCTGTTTCTGGTTCGGGGCCTGCTTATTTTTTTAGAGTGATGGAATTACTTGCTGATATTGCTGTAGATTTGGGTCTAACCGAGGAGCAAGCACAGTTATTTGTCGTACAGACTGCATACGGTGCTGCTAAAATGGCATTAGAGTCATCCAAACCATTAACTCAATTAAGAGAACAAGTTACCTCTAAAGGTGGTGTTACTCAAGTAGCGCTGGATGTATTTGAAAAGCATCATTTACGTGATATGCTCAAAGAGGTATTAATGGAAAATATTAATCATAGTGGTGTTTTAGCTGATTCATATCGAGAAATGCCTAAACTAGACTACAATCAATCTTAAGGTGGGGAATATGACATCTGCAGTGGTTAATGTACTTGATTTTTTAATTCAGGTTATCTTTCAGTTTTATCTTATTTGTATTTTGTTACGCTTTTTATTACAGTGGGTAAAAGCAGATTTTTATAATCCAATTTGTCAATTCTTAATTAAGATAACAAATCCGTTATTAATCCCTTTACGGCGAGTTATTCCAGGGTTTTTTGGGTTAGATTTGGCGGCATTGGTATTAGCTATATTGGTTCAGTCGGTTGAAGTTTCACTATTAGCTTTAATTAAAGACATTCCTTTTAATGGCTGGCTATATGTGTTTGGCTTAATTGAGCTGTTTTTATTAATATTGAATATTTTTACATTTGCTATTTTTATTCGTGCAATCTTAAGTTGGTTCAATCCAAACCCCTATAATCCGATGTCGATATTACTGTTTCAGTTAACAGAGCCTTTGTTAAGACCATTACGGAAAAGAACAATTTTTGGCGGAATGGATTTTTCACCTTTTATTGCTATCATTATTTTGCAGGCAGTTGTTATTTTTATTCGTTCAATTATTGGCTAAATGGATTGTGATTTTAGCTTTGTATATTCAGCCAAATGCAAAAGAAACTTGCTTTGATGGCACCTATGGTGAATATACTAAATTAAAAGTAAAGGCGTTGCCTGTTGATGGTAAAGCGAATAAAGAAATTATTCGTTTTTTAAGTCAATACTATCGAGTGAAAAAAGCACAAGTTAAAATTATCGCTGGCTTAAATAGCCGTTATAAGAAAATAGAAATTATCAATAAATGATTTTTATTATTTGCGTTTTGTAAATTTAATGGTATATTAAAGCATCCCAAAATAATTTATTTTCATCTTGCATATAAAGTGACATAAAAAAGCATTTAAATAAATCTATACTGTAATTGATATTGTTTTATTTAGGTGGGTTTCTATTATTAAATTGAATAGCATTAAAGGGTAAGTATATGAAAAAATCATTACTGTCATTGTTATTAGTTGTGTTTATTGATGCAGCTGGTATTGGTTTATTATTTCCTGTATTAAATACAATTATTATGGATCCAAATGTTGATTTCTTAGCTAAGGGGACATCAGATTTTTGGCGTCACTTAGATTATGGAATTGTGATTGCTGTCTTTTTCTTAGCTTGGTTTTTTGGTGCAACTTATATTTCAAAAGCTTCTGATACAATTGGTCGAAAAAAAGCATTGGTAATTTGCTTAATTGGTATTTTACTTGGCTATGGTCTTACGATTATTGCAATTTATGTAAAAAGTCTAACACTACTTATTATTGGTCGTGTTATTTCTGGTTTAACTGCAGGTAGTCAGCCTGTGGCACAAGCAGCAATTATTGATATTAGTGATGATGAGCATAAAACAAAAAACTTAGGTTTAATCATGTTCTCATTTTCTCTGGGTATGGTTATGGGGCCAATCATTGGTGGTATTTTCACAAGTAAAGCAATTTATCATGGATTTAATAGTGCAACACCATTTTTTGTTATTCTTGCAATTACGCTGGTGAACCTTGTGTTGTTGGTATTATATTTTAATGATAATAAGAAACAATCGGCTAAATTTAAATTCGATATTTTAAGTGTTATTACACAGTTTGCACCGATGATCACGTTACCTAAAGTTAGAAAGTTATCTTTGGTGTTTTTTATCATGCAATTTGCCTTTAATACCTTTTATGTATTTGTACCATTATATTTATATGAAGTTTATGGTTTTGCAACGGCTGGAAATAGTGTCTTAATGCTCGTTATTGGTATTTCAATGGCGATTAGTAGCCGGTTTCTCGTACCAGTTTTTGCAAGAAGCATGTCAAATCAAGTAACCGTGATGTTAGGTTTAGCTATTATGGCTATTTCTGTTGCAATCATGATTACTGTACAAATTTGGATTGTGCCCTTTATTATTGCTGTACCAATGATGCTTGCTTTTGGGTTGGCATATACTAATATGTTATCTTTATTTTCAAATAGTGTTGATCAATCTCAGCAAGGTTGGGTGATGGGGATTACGGTTTCCTTATTTACTTCAGGTGCTGCTATTACCTCATTTGTTAGTGGTGAATTGGTTGATTTGAGTGTGAATTTGCCATTTATCATTACCATTATTTGTTTTGTTATTAGCTTATGGCTTCTCTATTTATTTAGAAAGTCAGTTAGTAGCTGTCATCTACAGACAGATGATTAGTATTTTAAATATTCTTTTCGATAGTTTATAATATAATTTGTCTGATTAATTATGAAATATTTTATTTGTTTTAAATGACTTTTGAATCGTATAAAATGAACTGAGAGATTTACAAATATAGGGCGGGGGTGAAGATGAAAAATGTAGTTAACATATCAGTACTACAAGCAAGCGATTCAAAAGTTACTGAAAAGGAGTGGGAATTAGCAAAGGAAGCGTTTGCTAAAGATCCAAATGCCGTTAAGGTAAGAATAAATACTCAGAATGGTATGAAACGTTCTTTTATTAAGATGGATAATGGCACAATCTTGGCATTTTATTATAATCAAGAGGCAACTGCTAAGGGAAGAAAAAATTCAGTACAAGAAAATACAGCTGTTCAATCAAAAGTAATTGCTGCTATTGATGAAAGTGAAAATACACATTATCTCAAACGTCAAAAGCTAGGGCAATATAATGATATAATTGCAACAGAAGAGAAAGTAGCACAAGCAGCTCGTGCTACAACTGGTTATGTGAGATTTACCAATAGCAAGACGGTTGAAAAAAGTTATATCGCTTATAAAGACTTAGGTGAGTCGTATTACAGTCACTTAGCGAAAGCTAAGAAGCAAGGCTATTCTAGAGAATATCAGTATGATTTAGCCATTCAAGCTGCTATAGCACTTGGTCAATGTCATTCAGGAGCGTTATTTAATGATAAAAAGCCTAGAATTCATGGCGATAATAAAGTTGAGAATATGACAATTGATGTAAATGGTAATACTAATTTAATTGACTTTGCCTATAGCCGTGATCTGAATAAAGCTGAGATACATAATGCTGGAGGTACAATTCATTGCTTACCTTATCAATTTCATGAGGAAACAAGTTATAACAATGAGATATTTACTCTGATTAGATTGTTCGGATTTACGAGAGAAAATATATTTATCATGACTAGGGATAAATATGGGCAGCTTAATCATCATACCGCTATCAGAAGTGATCTAGATTACAGTGATAACTTTCGATATATTTTTAAGGGAGATTTGATTGATAATGAGCCTGGACTTGAAAACTTGGTTGCTGCTGCTTCAGGGAAGAAGTTAGATGCTAGGTATAAAGATCGTTCAGCAGATATAATTGCTATTGAACTCATGTTTTTAAGAAATCATATTGCTTATGATTATCAATTATTAGATAAAATTGAAAAAGATTCAGATTTTAAACAACGGTTGCTTCAAACCTATCAAACTAATCCAGATGCTATAACTAAAGACTTAATTATTACTAAATATGATCAAGATTTATATAACGAGTGTCTTATTTCTTATAACGAGCGTCTTATTTCTTATAACGAGCGTCTTATTTCTGAGGCAATTCAGGAAGCTTATATTGCTAACAAAGACCGTAATGAATTAAGTAAGGCTATTATACAAAATGACAGTATAAAAGATTTTCTAATTGAAATGTATACTAAGGATAAAGCGAGTTGTATTTCATTTATTCAGAGTGTGTGGGGGGATATGTATGGACCTAACAATATTCAATATTTTTCTATAAAAGAAGCCTTAGTTAGGAAAATTTGTGAGAATAGAGATATTTTTTATAAGACTAGTTACTCGCAGTTTGCAAATGAAAATAACTGTTTTTCAAAATTGCTTAAATTATATTCGCTAAAACCAGAAATGATAAGTCAAAGCTTATTCGATGATGCGTTAGATAATATTACAATAGGCCTTCAAAATAGAATAGAATATTTTAACTATAAGGAAGCAAATAGAAGTACAGTTCATAATGAAATATATGGAAAAATAGAATCTTTAGGTTTATATAATAAACATTATATTTCTAATGGTTACAACGAGGTTGATCTAAACGCAAAGCTAAGGAAACTAGAAAGGATTCAAAGTGAGGTTGTGTCAACTTTAAATAGTATTGCTATGAAAGGAGGTAAGCTTGGTATAGAAAGATTAGCAAATTTAGATCAACGTATTAATCTAACTACTTACAATTATTATAAACGTGGTGGGCAGTCACAGGAGACTGTTCACCCAACTGTGTCACCCTAAATCTCTAAATTTAACCTTCCAGGGAAGTAAATATCGAGCTGTGAAACGGTCATTGCCCAATTTGTTAGTGGCATAGTCCATTTTTTCTTAATTTGTTGGTAAGCACAGTATATGAGTTTAACCAAAGCACTTTCTGATGTAAA
>JAKJJU010000012.1 GCA_021713295.1 Thiotrichales bacterium 19S3-11 | reverse complement strand
ATCAATTGTGGCTGTCGTTGCTCCAGCTACGATCGTTACTGTACCAGTTAACGTTGTATAATCACTGCCTGCTGTCGCATCCCCTGTAACACTGTAACTGATGACCGTATCGGTATCACTTGGATTACTTAACGTGACGGTAAATTGACCATCATTACCAACACCACCTGGTTCTGTTGCACTAGCCGTCGTTGCTGCAATGGTAACTTCCGCCGTATCGTCATCTGCAATTGTTACTGTATCTGAGTTCAATGCTCCTATGCTTATAGCTGCATCCCCAGAAGTAATGCTATCTAACGTGACTACTACCGTTTCATTATCTTCTAATTGAAAATCATCTAAAACACTAACATCAATTGTGGCTGTCGTTGCTCCAGCTACGATCGTTACTGTACCAGTTAACGTTGTATAATCACTGCCTGCTGTCGCATCCCCTGTAACACTGTAGCTGATTACCGTATCGGTATCACTTGGATTACTTAACGTGACGGTAAATTGACCATCATTACCAACACCACCCGGTTCTGTTGCACTAGCCGTCGTTGCTGCAATTGATACTAAACCTGAGTCATTATCTGTGATGGTTACTGTAGCTAGATTCGCAGCACCTATTGTGAATAATGCATTATCTGTACTATCTAACGTAAGAACAACCGTTTCATCACCTTCGATTAGTGCATCATCAACGATACCTGTAACATTAATTAATGCTGTTTGTAGACCATTAGCTATGGCTACACTTCCACTTAATATGGCATAATCATCGCCACCTGTTGCTGTACCACTAACGGTATAATTAACAGTAACATCACCACCTGTATTATTAATCCTACCTAAATCTACGATAAATTGACCTGGATCTGAGCCGGCCTCTAAAGCTAAATCATCAATCGTTGCAATTGATACACTTGGTATTACTGAGATATTAAAACTATAATTTAAACCAGCATTATTGTTGATGCCACCATCCTCATCAAAAGCTATAAATGTAAAACTATCCGCACTTGTTTGACTTCCATCATGATCATAAACAATATAGCCACTATCAAGGTCAGATTGAGTAAAAACACTCCCTGCCACCAAAACTAAAGATGTATTTATATTTCTTAATACTCCATTGCTTGGAGCAGTAATAATTTCGTATGAAATAATATCTGTAATTACATCAGTAAAGTTAATATTTGCTGAGGTAATTACATTACCTGTACTTGCCTCAGAGACTGTAAGAGCGAGTGTACCCCCAGAAATAGGTGCTAGATTGTTTACGCCAAACTGTATTGCAGTTGAATCAGTTGTTGGACCTGGTGATCCAATATTACCATTATCGGTAACATCAACATTTAAAGTATAGCTATCATCCACTGTATCATCATCTGGCGCATAATAACTTAAGCTATTTAAGGCAGCTTGAACATCAGTTTTAGTTCCTGTAAAGGTAATGGCATTAGCTAAACTGCTACCATCACTACCACCGACAATAACAGCTCCTGCTGTAAAACTAAAACTGCCAAATACTGCACCATCTAAATTGGTTAAATAAATACTCGCGGTAATATCATCTACGCCTGCTATATCACCGGCATCTGCATCTGTAATTGTAAATCCTGAAAAAGCAACACTATTGCCCTCATTAATCGCTGCTGGGGCTGCTGGAGTATTAATAATAATCGGATCATTTATTGGAGTAATTGTTAAAGTTTCTGTCGCTATAGCTATGTTTGCTTGGTCCCCATTTTTTGCTCTCACTGTATATTCTTTGTTTAAAATAGGATTGTCAGAGTTATTTGAATACTGAACCCTTTGCGCAATTAGAGTTACTGCTGTATCTGGAACCAAAGAAGAAAGATTTGTTGCATTTACATTATCGACGAAAAGAGATGCACCAGCTATTGCACCTGCAGTTTCATCCCAAGAACCCGCTACAAAAACAAACCGGTACTCACCTGACTGAGACATCGTATGAGTTTCAGTTGACCAGTTTGTTGCAGAAGCTCTACTTGCCGCAGTTTCATCTAGAACAATTTCACTATATCCATCACTTACTCTTAGCATGTAAGCAAATACATTATACGCATCAAATCTGCTCTGATCAGCACCACCTTCTGCTCTCCATTCAAAAGAAATCTGATCACCAACACTTATTTTAACAGTTGAATCACTATAGATATATGGCCCATTGTAAAGCCCACCATATGGTGCATCAAGTAAAGCGCTACTACGTAAATTTACCGATGCGGTATCTCCCGTATTACTAACATCACTTGAACTAAATGTTTGAAATATATCAGGGGCATATGCTTGTGCAGAATTAATAACAGCTTCAAATGAAGTTTTTGTTGGGTCTGCTGGAGTTACAAAACCAGCTATACTATCTGTGCCCAACACAACCTGCTCATTACCTATTACCCACCCTGTTAAGCTAGTTGAGCCTAATGGATCTGCTTCAAAATCTGGATTAATAAAACTCTCAGTGAAATTAATTCTTAAAGCGCTTCCATTTTGTCCGTCTAGTATGCTATCAATTGAACCAACAAAGTCATTGCCTGTACCATTCCCAATATATATATTACCATCTGATAAAATGGAAACCTCACCTGAAATATTAGAGATAGTAGCATCATAATTAAAAGAAAGCGTATCAGAACTTGAGTTTCCTGTAGTAATTTCAAATTCAATATATCCATTATCAAAAAATTTATTATCATTTATAGTAATATCAGCATCTAATGTGATATTCCCCTGTTGCTCTATATAGGTTTGCGGAGAAATATTAGTTATACTTGGCACTAATGTATGAGAATAGTTATTAAACAATAAGATTTCTTTAGTCTCAACACTTTCTGAAACTTCTAAAATACTATCACCACCTAAATGATCAGCACCTGTAATATCTGTTGATGCTGCAATATCAGCATCGGTATAACTTTTTAATGCATCAATAAAGGCCATCCCTTTTGAACCTTCAGCAACGTTACAACCATAAAATAGTAAATCACCACTGGTTGAAATTGCACTTCCCCACTGCGCCAGTTGTGTTTGATAAGAAGCTAGACTTTCAAGATTAAGCGTACTAGTACCTAAATATAACTCACCTTGACTACCGTGTGAAATAATATGAACTGCGTCAAGATTAGAGTATTTTTGTAGCATCTGGGCAATCGCATCAACACCACTTTCATCAACATCGATTACCTCAACTGAAGCTTTACGTGAAATATTTTTAATTAAGGTCTGAGGGTCTTTGACTCGGGAATCGATAATGACTACTTCCTTATATATTGAATAATCTGTTTCTTGATTAAGGGCTTCGGTTTTGATTGCTTCGATTAAACTATCGGATGCATCTGCATTATCATTTGAACTAAGGGCTTTTAAGATTTCACTTTGCTCGCTCTCGGAAACGCCATCAGCTATATCGACAGTCTCTACTGCCGCGCCATCAAACATAAACCTTGGCTCTAATGGCTGCATTAATTTTGAAAGCTCTGTCGAATGATCCTTATCCTTGACAGAAAAAATGCCCAATATGATATTGACAAGCTTTTTTTTCTGTCGCTTTACTTTCTTACTTTTGTTAAAATCCTGCTTAGTATTCTGGCTGTCGTTATCATTAAAATCGTTCATGGCAGACCCTTATATTTTTCCGAGGTTTTAAACTAAAAAATGCTTAAGAAGTTCAACGAATTTAACCCCGCACTTTTTATATTAAAAATGCTTCACATATATAATAAATATATCTAATATTATTTTTATTTCATAATTATGATTGAATTATTTATAATATTAATTTATATTTTTTTTATTAAGCTAAATAAGTCAATAACTTAATATTTGAAATAATATTATTGTGCAATATGGAAATATGTTAATGCAGAAAAATAAAGCATTGATAACAAATTGATCAATTTTATCGTCAAAAAAATGAAACTTTAGAAATATTATTAATTTTATTTTGAGATGATTAAATTTATCGATTCTGACAAGGCATTTAGGTGAATAGTTTGATAAACTCACACTACAAAATTGGCAAAAAATTATTGAATTAACAAATCAGAGCATAACAAACTTTTCAAACGCTAAAAATCCAGTTTTTTTAGCTTGAGTTAATGCCGTTGCAATTGCTTGAAGACTGTGAATACCAAGCCAAACATCATAATCCATATAATAAACATGATGGTATTTTACCGCTTTTAGTGCTTTCCATTTTGGATTATCTAATAGTGATTTTGATGATGAAATATCACCATTTTTAAGCAATAAGATAATCTGATCCGGATCTTTAGCTTGTATCTCATCTAAGCTTATATTAATTAACGTTTCATGGTTACTTTTAGCCTTTGCTTGCTTTGATTGAATAATATTATCTTTACCCAAACGTTTTAATAATTTAGAAGCAAAAGTATCGCTACTAACCGCCAAAAGTTGATTATTTTCAACTGAGAGCATTAAGGTTGTTGCAGGATAGGCCTGACCTAACGTCTCAGCCTGCTTAAGTAATAATCTAAAATGCTCAATCGCTGCTTTTGCTTTTTTCTGTTTTTTAAATGTAATACCTAAAATCTTCAAATTTTCAATTTGACTATTAATACCACCTTGCGCATCTAAAAGCATCGTTGGTGCCATTTTCTGTAACTTAAGATATAACGTTTTATCATAGGTATCAGAACCAATAATTAAATCTGGACTCAAATAAAATATATCCCAACTTGAAGGGTCATCACTTGAGCCTACATAAGCAACACTTTTTAGGTTAGCTTTCATATAATCTGGAATATTTCCTGCATAGCCAACCGGTTTAATACCTAATAAAATAACATCATCCAATAAATTAGGATTTAAAACAACCACGCGTTTAGGCGCATGATCAATCGCCGAAGGCGACGTTTTTTTATTTGCCAAAGTCGTCGCTGCATATCCTGAAAAACTAGCTACCATCAATAGCAACATTACAGCAAACTGTGATATTTTTGTTGAAAAGTTTGAGCGCATCATTTCACTTTAAACAACCCTATTTTTTACTTATGCAATATAATAATCTAAAAGCATGGACTCCAGCAAGTCTTAATGTGTACAAATGCGTCATAGTCAACCGTATTGTAACCAAATCGGCATCACCTGATCTAAATACTGCGAAAACTTCCATAAACCAACATTGCCTTCGAGTGTTCCAAGCGGCGATTGTACTAGTTGTGGATAAGCAATTCCCACCCCAAAGACGCCAGGTGCAATAATACCTGTACGCTGACAATAGTGATTAAATGGATAACCATCAATTGTAATTACTCGTCGATGAAAACCTGTTGCATAAACAACATAGTCACACTCAACTAAATACCGATTAACGGTTGCTTCATCCGATAAAAGACGTAAGCATTGTGATGTTTGTTGATGCACTTGATTGCTTTGATGCAAATTTAGCCTTGCCCATTGCGCAACAGGCCCTTTAAGTCCTGTATTATCATAAAGAATCCAGTTATCCATCTCCAACGCATAACGTATCGGCGAACGATAAAAATTAATAACATCAAATCCATAAGTTAGTAAATTCTTAATCGCTAAGATACCTGAGTGAGAACTACCAAAAACAGCAACTTTTTTATCTGTTTTCAGTTGGCTTAACTTTGATTCATTTAGAACATCTTCTAATGCTAAAATTTTATTATCATAACCTAATTGATTGGCTTGAGCACCTTGGGCAAAAATAACTTTCTCTGCATAAAAGACGTTATCTAGCGTCGTATTAATTTGCCATTTATTTTGTTGTTGAACGATTCCTTCAACGCTACATTCAATTGCATCAACCTTATCAATTAACTGATTACTGATTCGTTGTAAGGGTTGATATACATCCCCTAAATGACAACATTGATTTTTATCCATTAGACTAATAGGAAATTGTCCTTGAATTTGATCAAATTCAAATGATTTAACCGAATTAAGGTAATTTAAAAAAACAGAAACTTTCGTGTTACTTGGCACTTCTTGCCATCTCAGTCCAATATCCCCTACGTCAAAATGATCAGATAACCACAAAATGGATTTAACACTGATACCCTGATCAATCAGTTTGCCAATTGCCGTTATACCTGCAGGCCCACCCCCTATCACACACCATAAATAAGTCTTCTCTGTCATGATGAACTCTATCTCATTGGTTTCGTTAATCTTCATAGAGTATCATCTAGCATAAGCGGTTGCGAATCATTTGTTCTAATTTATCACGATAGGTAATAAGTTCACTTATTTGAATATATTCATTGGGTTTATGCGCCTGCTCAATACTACCTGGCCCGAAGATAACACACTCCAAGTCTAGTTCCGCTAAGTTACCTCCGTCTGTGCAATAGGCAACTGCTTTTGGAGATTCGTCAACTGAATAAGGCTTAAGCCAATTTACACACTGGGTATCAACCGATGTTTTTAAACCGTTAACAGCAATTGTTTCTATGATTTCAATTTTAGACTTTAGGTTTAATCGATAAAGTCGTGAGAAAATTTCTGCTTTAACTTCAGCCACTGAAACTCCGGGGATAGGCCTTACAGAGACACCTATTTTACAATGTTCAGGTACGATGTTATAGGTAATACCACCTGTAATCGTTGCAATATTAATCGTTGTGTATGGATAAGCTAGTGATTTTCTAACAATTTCATCTGCACTACGCTGTCTAAATGAATCTGCAATTGCTTCTAATTCATTAATTATTTTATTGGCATCACTGATAGCACTAATGCCTAAACTAGGTAAAGAGGAATGAGCTGCTTTTCCCTTAAGCAATATATCAAACAAAAAAATACCACTATGTTGAATTATCATTTGCTGTTTAGTGGGTTCCCCAATAATACAAAACTTGGGTAAATAACGTTGATTTTGATTATCTTTATGAAACGATTGAACAAATGTTCTACTCCCGATACAACCAATCTCTTCATCATATGTCCATAATAAAACCAACTCCTTTTTAATTTGTGTCAGCTTTATTGATTTTAAGACACTAATAACAACGGCAATAAACCCCTTCATATCAACACTACCACGTGCAAAAAAGCAATGATCTTTCTCTAGCAGTTTAAATGGATCACTATGCCAACTTTGACCATCAGTCGGTACAACATCAATATGCCCAGAGAGTAATAAACCATCACTATCTTTCGGCCCAATTGATGCAAAAAGATTCGCTTTAGTTGTATCATTTGCATCATAATAATAGTTAATATCAAAGCCTAAATTTTCTAAAATTTCTGCCAAATAAGCAATGACTGCTTCAGTGGGTCGATTAGAAACACTTGGAAAACTAATAAGCTTTTCTAGTTCCGTTTTAATTTGTTGATAGTGCATTGATATCTCAGTGAATACTTAATGATAATAGTTTTCTAGCAAATGAATAAACAGATACGCCAATCCGATTGATGTCAAAACAATGACAACGGCACTAAAAAAGATTAACCAATACATTTTACTTGTTGGCTGATTCGCTTTAACCGCGTATTGATTAGCGCCTTGTGTCCCTGGAATCAAGCATAAAATAATAACTGCTAAATAACCAATACCAGGAATTAATAGGACTAGGGTATACCAACCCGTTAAATTGATATCATGAAATCGTCTAATCATACAGAGAATTACTTTTAATATAAACCACAGATAAAGCGCACAAGTAATTGAAATTAGAAAATTACTTAACCCCAGATAATGGGTATAATTCTCAACAACAAATGTTAAGAGCAATGACACTTCAAAAAGTGCCCCCCAAAATAAGATCAAGCTTAAATACTCAACCCTCGCTAACCTTTTATCTAATTTAAGGTATTCATATGCACTCAAAAGCGTTACCTCATCATGATTATTTTTAACAAATTGACCATTACTATATTGACTATAATCTAGTTACGTTGATTATTCAATTTTACTTTGCCTGACAAATAATTCGCATTTTGTTAATTTTCCTGATAGACTGACTTGATTCATTGATAAAATACAAAAACAACGCTACTCAAACTTGCTATGGAAAATAGAAACTCACTACGGATATTATTAGTTGCATCAATGACATGGTTCGTTGCTGCGTTATTTTATGGTTTAGAATTTTTTCAACGTGTCTCACCTGCTGTTATTAGCACTGATTTAAGTAATCATTTCCAAATACCTCCAGCAGAACTTGGCACAATCATGGCACTTTATTTCTATGCCTATGCCATTGCTCAGCTACCTGTCGGCAGCTTAATTGACCGATTTGGCGCAAGAATCTGTTTATCCTTAGCTTGTCTTATTTTATCGCTGGGTGTTTTATTATTTGCTACAACTGAAGCGGTTTGGTTACTGGCCGTTGGTCGTATTATTGTTGGTATTGGTTCAGCTTTTGCTTTTATTGGCACACTAAAACTAGCACGGCTTTGGTTTTCAGCAGAAGTATTCCCATTTATCGTTGGTTTAACCAATACGCTGGGCGTTTTAGGAGCTATCTCAGGTAATGAACCATTGGCTTATTTAATGAAAACTTATGGTTGGCAACAATGTTTAATTGCATCAGGTATTATTGGTATCATCTTAAGTTTGCTTATTTTTATAGTCGTGCGTAACCGCCCTCCTGAACATGCTAGTGCCCGATTATCCTCCACGACAACTACTATGACGATGGTCTTTAATATGGCTAAAGTTCCAAGCACTTGGTTACTAGGAATTTATGCAGGTTTAATGGTTGCTTCTGTTATTTCTTTTGCTGAATTATGGTCAATACCTTTTTTGAATAAGGCCTATCCAAAGTTAAGTGAGTATAGCTCACAAATTAACGAATTTATTTTTATTGGTATTGCTGTTGGCGGGCCACTGAATGGTATTCTATCTGGCGTATTGAAACGCAGAAAAATTCCCATGTATGTTGGTACAATTGGTACTTTTGTTGCCTTTGTATTGATATTACTACAAATACCAAACGATCTATTTTTCTTGGAAATGATTTATTTCCTCTTTGGTTTTTTTGTCTCAAGTATGTTAGTTTGCTTTGCTATTGCAACCGATATCCATTCAGCCAAATTAAGTGGTATATTAATGAGTTGGATTAATATGCTAATTGTATTAATTGGTGCATTTTTCCAACCCTTGATTGGCTTACTTATTCAGTATGCATCACCAATTCAACATACGACAATTAGTGATTATTCATTAAGCGATTTTATCTATGCAATCAGTGCATTACCGATTGCTTTAATTATTGCCATGACGTTACTTTTTTTAATTCCAGAGACGTATGCAAAACACCTAGATAAAGAGCATCTATAGGGATAATCTCACAGCATATTTCTTTTTTTCTTACACCATAATCGTTCAATTCTTAATCAAATAAGCGTATTTTTCATCTAGTCAAAGACCTCCTATTAATGAAATAATGAGATTATTGAAATTGCTAACGACTAGAAGGATAAGGACGATGACTCAACATCAGGTGCAACACCACTTAAATCTTATTGCAGCAGCACAAGTTCCTCATCTAGAAACTTGCTGGATGGAAGGCTATGCATACAGCCAACGTTTTGCTGAGCATTCAAATCACAGTGAGCGTTATAACCCTTACCCTAAAGGATCCAAAGCCTATCGCTATTGGCAAGAAGGTTTTGATAGTGGTTTATTTGATGAAGCCCCTTTATTTCCAGAACACGCCGTTGATTTAGCAAATGCCAAAGTTGACTTAGCTCAATCAAGCAGCCATTGGTTTTATAAAGCGAGTATTATTGCTGGTGGTGCCGCACTATGCGTTGCAGCAATTTTGGAAATTGCTGCCTAATATATAATGCCATACAATCCAGATAGTCATCATCAAAATGATAATATAGAATTTGTCCCAACAAAAAAATATAGAATTTCATCGATCAATTGCTATACTGGTGTTCTTATAAAAATTGAATCATCATTGACAACGAATGAGAAAAGCACAGCTAACCATTATTACTACCAGTATTGTTTTTATTGAATGGGTGGAATATAGCCTTTATCTCTATTTAGGTGCAGCGATAAGCCACAGTTTACTGCCTAAAGAGCTTGGCCATAACGCATTACTTATCACGTTTAGTATTTTTGCAATATCCTATCTAGCAAGACCGCTAGGTGCTTTATTTTTTGGTCTGTATTCAGATTATCGAGGCAGAAAACAACCATTATTATTTAGCGCCTTCTTTATTGGCATTGCAACGATTGCCATCGGATTAATCCCTAGTTATCAGACTATCGGCATTTTAGCACCTATCCTACTTTTAGGCTTTCGTTTAATTCAAAGCTTTGCCATATCTGGAGAGTTTAATAATTCAGCCATTTTTTTGATGGAGCATACACCAAAAAAACAGGTACTTGCTGGAAGTTTTATTGGTTTTGCCTCTTCTTTAGGTATGTTTATTGGTGGAATATTTGCAGCACTGGTAGGTTCATTTCAATCAGATTTAAGTTGGAGAAGTGCTTATATCATCGTCGGCATATTAACCTTTATTTTTATGCTGCTGCGTACTAAATTACAAGAATCACCGATATTCTTACACTATATTGAACAATTAAAAACACATAAATCGTTACCATTTATGAGGTTACTAAAGCAATATAAGTTGGGTTTACTCAAAATCGCAGCTGTCGCAAGTTTTATGAGTGTTTATATTTATACGTGTAATTTCTTTTTTATTTCATACCTACAAACTAATAATGGATTTTCTTTATCAAACACAACCCTTATTGCAGCAACAGTCCAAGGACTTGTTACCCTACTAACGCCAATTTTTGCATTAGCAACCGATAAAATTCACTTCAAATCAATGTATCGCTTTGGTGTAATTACACTAGCAATTATGGCACCTACTTTATTTATCGGCGCGCATCTTCATAATAACCTTATACTCATTATTGGCTTTATTTTATATATTATTGGCAACGGTATACTAACAGCGGTTGTCTTTAAACTAATGTATGACTTCTTACCAGCTGAAATTCGTTGTACTGGGACAAGCTTTACTTGGAGTTTATCAGCTGCAATGTTAGGCAGTACAGCACCGATACTTGCCACTTACTTTATCAATGATTTAGATGCATTTTATCTACCGGCAATTTACGTGATGCTACTTGCTATTTTTGCTTACATCGCAAGTTTTTCTAAGCAATCACAACACTAAGCTTTTTAACAGTCAAGTCGAGAATTAAAGGCATGAAATAGCGTTTGTTGATCCAAATACTCCAACTCACCACCAAATGGCACACCATAAGCTAGCCGTGAAATCGAAATGGTTTTATGATTTAAAATATCTTTAATATAATGTGCTGTTGCTTCGCCTTCAACTGTCGGACTCACTGCTAAAACCAACTCATCAATGCCATCTTCATCAATGCGTTTGATCAAATCATCAATTTTTAACTCGTTAGGGCCAATTCCATCTAGAGGTGATAGGCGTCCATTAAGCACAAAATAACGCCCTTTAAACACATTAGCATTTTCCAACGCAATTAAATCTAATGGTGATTCAACTACACAAAGTGTATGCCCTTGGCGCTCATTATCACTACAAATAGGGCAATAGATTTGATCTGCTAATGCATAGCATTTCTGACATTGATCAATTTCTTCCAGAGCATATTCTAACTGCTCTGCTAAGTGTTTAGCTCCCTGTGGATTCTTATCAAGCAAAAAAATAGCCATCCGTTGAGCCGTTTTCTGGCCAACACCAGGTAAAATTCTAAATGCCTCAATCAAGTCAATCAATGCTTGCGGTAACTGTTTCATCGGTTATTTAATCTAAAATCAAAATGGCATTTTAAACCCAGGCGGCAATCCCATCCCACCTGTAATATCTGCCATTTGTCTTTGTGTTTCACCCTCTACCTTTTTAACAGCATCATTAAAAGCAGCTGCAATTAAATCCTCAATAATATCTTTTTCTTCTGATAACAAAGACGGATCTAACTCAACTTTTTTACACTCATGCTTACCATTTAAGGTTACTTTTGCAAGTCCTGCACCGGCTTCTCCTGTAATTTCCATCTGCTGGATTTTATCTTGCATTTTTTTCATCTCATCTTGCATTTTCTGAGCTTGCTGCATTAACTGGCTTAAATTAGGCTTTGAACTCATATTATTTACCCTTATTCATTTAATTCTACAACTTAATCGATGCACTTATTGTAGCGCCTTTTAAGCAGTTTGAACATCCATGTGTTCTAATATTTCTAAAGGCTTTGTTCGGTTGGATATTACTGAAAACCCACTTAGCTTTATTCCCTGTGGTAGCACCAAATCAGAAGCATCACTTGCAAATAGATCACTGGATAAGTATTTCAGTGCTGAATCTGCAAACGTTGTCACAATAACATCATCTGGGTGAGCTTTTAATAACTCAATTGCACCAAGAAAATTAGCCCCACTTGATAAACCAACTGATAAACCCAAACGATTTAACTGATAAGCAACACATAACGCTTCATTTTCATCAACCGAAACAATCTGACCTAAACGATCAAAGTCCATTAACTGAGCAATAAATTCACCATTTAATCCTTGTATTTTATGAGCGCCACCAACGCCTGTTGATAAAATAGGCGCATTTTTAACCTCCAACGGATGGGATTTTATTTTTGACGCTTTTTGATAAAAATATTCATTAATGCCCATAACAGTACCACCACTACCGGCAGCAGCAACAAATCGGTCCAACTTTAAATTAAGCGTTTCTAATGCACATTCAATTTCAAAAGCTGTCGTCTCTTTATGAGCCTGTATATTCGATTGATTCGAAAATTGATCAGGGTAATACATTCCTTGGCGCTTAGCTAAATCTTTAGCAATTGCCATTGATTGAGCAAAGCCATCCTCTTTATTGGAGACTTTGATAATTTCAGCACCAGCTAAGCGCATTAATTGATAGCGTTCAGGCGATAACCAATCGGGCATAACAATATGTACTTTATGCCCCAATGCTCGTCCAAGCATTGATAAAGCAATGCCACTATTACCACTGGTAACTTCTACAATTGGTTGATTTTTTTTTAAAGTTTCCGTTTTATAAGCACTTTCAAATAAATAATAAGCCATGCGATCTTTAATTGAACCACTAAAGCTTAAAGCCTCATATTTCGCATAAAGCCGTTTCGCTTCTCCATTAAGCATTAAATCAATCGCTATTAATGGCGTATTAAAAAAAAGCCCTTTTAAACGCTTAAGTTCCCTAAGCATTTAACCACTACTCCTATACATTTTTAAAATGATTATCTTCTTGTTGATAATCTATATTCAAACTAAATAAATTAAACTTCGTTTTCGTATCATAAATATCTAAGCATTCATATTTTTTCAGCTTATAAGCTAAATACACGGATAACGGTAGGCCTAAAATTTCAATTGCAACTTTGATTACCCACATCGTTATAATAAATAATGATAACTGCCTTGTATCCATCATTGATGAAAATGCGATCATTGAAAAAATACTCGTATCTAATGCCGCTGCAAGCATAGTGGATAGCACAAATCGTAACGCAATTAAGCGGCCATCAAACCATATTTTTAATTTTGCCAAAAACAGAGCATTAAAAGGTTCTGCAACTAAATAACTAACAAATGAAGCACATATAATCAGAATATTAAAACTAAATAGTTGATCGAATGGTTCATTTAATGGTGCATAATTAGGTGATGGCAAATGAACCACCAACTGACCGTATAAAATAAAAATGAGATTAAACAAAAAACCAAGCCATATTGCTCGGCGTGCTTTTTTATATCCATACACCTCGGTAATTAAATCCGATAATAAAAAAGTCAAAGGAAATATAAGCGTTCCAGCATCCGTTGCCAAACCAAAACCAAGACTTATTAATCGCATATCAAACCAATTAGCTAATAGTAATACAACCACATAGCTTAAAACTAAGAAGCTTAAAACTTTTGGTTGCATTTCTCCTAAGCGGCTATAAGACACGTTGCTTAACCCTAGTAGCTATTCAGACTCAGCTGTTGTAATTTTGACCTTCTCTTCATGCTGGATTTCTTTCTGAGGTACGATAATTCCTAGTTCAGCTATTTGCTCTTGTGATGCAGAAGATGGTGCTTCTGTCATTAAACAACTAGCACTCTGCGTTTTTGGAAAAGCAATAACATCACGAATATTATCTGTTTCAGTCATCAACATCACAATACGATCTAAGCCAAATGCAACACCACCATGTGGAGGTGCACCATAGCGAAGAGCATCTAATAAAAAGCTAAATTTCTCTTTTGCTTCTTCTTCAGATATACCTAATAATTTAAAAACAGCTTCCTGCATCTCACGTTCAAAAATACGAATAGAGCCACCACCTATTTCATAACCATTTAGTACCATATCATAGGCTCGAGATAGCAAACTTAATGGCTGCGTCACATCCAAATCATCAACGTGGCTCACCTTAGGTGCTGTAAATGGGTGATGGCATGCATAAAGACGACCATCTGCTTCTTCAAACATAGGAAAATCAATCACCCATAGAGGTTGCCATGTATTTGAGACAAGCGACAGATCATGAGCAATTTTAATGCGTAATGCACCGAGTGCATCGGAAACTATTTTTTTCGTATCTGCGCCAAAGAAAACAATATCACCGTCTGTTAATTCTAAACGCTTAATCATACCATCTAATGCGATATCAGATAAGTTTTTGATAATTGGCGATTGTAAACCATCTCGTCCTTTTGCAACGTCATTAACTTTAATATAAGCAAGCCCCTTTGCACCATAAATTTTGACAAAATCGGTATAACTATCAATTTGCTTGCGTGTCAATTTTGTTGCAGCTTGAGGCACTTTTAAAGCGCTAACTCTAGAATTAGGGCAGTTTGCAGGTGATGAAAAAACTTTAAAATCGACATCTTTAACCAAATCATCAATATCAACTAATTCTAATGCTATACGTAAATCTGGCTTATCTGAACCATAACGACTCATTGCTTCTTCATAAGTCATACGCTTAAATGGGGTGATTAGATCAACATCAAGAATTGATTTAAATAACCCTTGGATCATTTGTTCCATTAACGTCATAATTTGATTTTCATCAAGAAAGGAGGTTTCAATATCAATTTGCGTAAACTCAGGTTGACGATCTGCACGTAGATCTTCATCACGAAAGCATTTTACAATTTGATAATAACGATCAAACCCTGAAACCATTAACAATTGTTTAAATAATTGCGGTGATTGAGGTAATGCAAAAAACTCACCCTTATGCGTTCTTGAAGGAACTAAATAGTCTCTTGCACCTTCAGGCGTTGCTTTCGTTAATACCGGTGTTTCTATATCAATAAATCCACGATTATCTAAAAAATTTCTAATAAAACGTGCTATTTTAGCTCGCTGCATCAAGCGTTTTTGCATTTCAGGACGTCTTAAATCAATATAACGATGCTTTAAGCGAGTTTCTTCACCAACTTTTTGATGTTCATCAATTTGAAAAGGCACAACCTCAGAAGTATTTAAAACCTCAAGTATTTGGCCAATAATTTCAATTTTACCCGTCTTTAAATTAGGGTTTTCTTGCCCTTGTGGACGCAACCGTACAGAACCTTTAGCCTTAATAACATATTCATTTCTCAAATGATCTGCTTTAGAAAAAAGATTGGTATCTTCCGGCTCAAATACCAATTGCACCAATCCGCTTCGATCGCGAATATCCAAAAAAATAACACCGCCATGATCTCTTCTACGATGGACCCAACCTGTGATTTCCACCGCCTGATCTAAAAACTGCTCTGTGACTTCACCGCAATAATGCGTACGCATCTAACTACCACTCCCAAAGGCCAACAAGACCTTTTTATTTTTTATCATTAACATTTTGCTTAAAACCTTAAAAGAATATATGAATCTGAACGAATTGACAATGACTAAACGTTGCAAAATATAAGCGTTCAAGCTACAGTGTCAATTCTTATAATAATTAACCACTGGAAATCGTTATTCACTCTATGCAAGAAAATACTAAAGCTATTCTAGCACTACTGATAACAATTATTCTTTGGGCCTCAGCTTTTGTTGGTATTCGCTTTGCTGTTACCTCTTACTCAGCTGGCGGGCTTGCACTATTACGCTATATTGTTGCTGCTATTGTTATTTTTATTCCATTTATGCGCTTAAAAAACAAGCAAAAGCCAAACATTAAAGATTTACTATATTTTCTACTTTTAGGGCTTATGGGATTTACACTGTATAATATTTTCTTGAACTATGGCGAGAAAACAACCAGTGCTAGTGTGGCAAACTTTATCATTGCACAAATTCCTATTTTGGTTTCATTAATAGCGATTTTTGCTTTTAAAGAATATATTTCAAGAAAAGGCATCATTGGTTTTATTCTAAGTTTCCTCGGCATTGTACTAATTTTATTAGGAGAAAATGAACATCACTTGGATATTGGTATTATTCTTGTTGTTTTGGCAGCAATTTGTGGCAGTATTTATTCGGTATTACAAAAACCTCTACTTAAACGCTACCACCCCATTGAAATTACAAGCTATGCTATTTGGACAGGTACATTATGTTTATTAATCTACACGCCTGAACTTATCACTGATTTAAAATATAGCCACTTTAATGCTACCGCTTCGGTAATTTATATGGGTATTTTCCCTGGTGCAATTGCTTATTCACTCTATTGCTATGGTTATAAATACATGCCCGTTGCTAAAGCTTCTAGCTTTCTTTATCTAATGCCATTTTTTACGCTGATTTTAGCTTGGTTATTTTTAGGAGAGCTACCATCATTACTTGCTATTATTGGTGGTTTAATTGCATTATTAGGATCAATTGTTGTTACTCGGTCACGCTAGATGTTTTCTCTTTCTAACTAAACTATTTCATCGCCGTCACACAAATTTGTTCTCGCCCATCAAAACAAATGACATGTTCTGGATCTAACTCTAAAGGATAGGCTTCATAATAAGCTTCGATAATTTTAAATTGATGAGCCTCTAAAACTGAAATCATGACATCTTTATTCATCAAATGTAATTCATTTGGTAGCTTGTTTTGCTCTTTAACAAAGGGACGACAATCTTTAATATACCCAGGATATTCAGCCCCCATCTCTAATCGCTTTTCATATTCAGGAATAAAACGTTGTAAAAAATCATGGTAGGGTGTGAAATTTAGGGTATAGATTAAACCACCTGGCTTTAATAAATCATACAATTTTTTTAGTGCCTGATTTAAGCGTTTAGGCGCTAGAAAATGTAAGATTCTTGAGCATAAAATCACATCAAACTGCCCGTTGATCAACTCGCTATCTTCAGGAAAAGTGCCACATACTAAAGTTAAATGCATCTGATCTTCTTCTGTGAGGCTAGATTTAATCTTAGCTAAATGTGCAGCTTCCATATCCATTGCAGTAACTTTTGCACCATAAGTAATACAAGGAATAGTTGTAATACCAAATGCAGCTCCCACATCAAGAACACTTTTAGGGTTATCTTTAATATGATCTAAAAATTTTTTAATATAGGGGGTAATTGGAAAAGTTGACCCATGCTGATTTTCTGTTTCTATAATTGACATCGTTTATTAATCCAATTTGGTTTTAGTTACTATGGCAATGGTTTAAAAAGATCTAAATTTACTACTTGCCATTGATTAAAGGCTTATCCCAAGGCCCTTTTACCGTTATCTTTGCCATGCCTTGATTTTTAAAAATTGAGGCACCTGCTAACTTATCAGCAACATAGGTGGCAAGCCCTGCAATTGGTCCACCAATAAGACTTGCCGCTACAGCCATAGTCCCTGAAAAATGAGGCTGTATAATGACGGTTTGATCAATACTTTGTTGCACAAAATTTATCTCCCCTGAGATTTGCATATCAAATGATGGTGTATCAACTAAAATATCCTGTGTTGTTTTCATGACACCATCTTCGATTAAATATTTTCCATAAATACGATTAAAATACAAACCCTCTTTACCTAAATCATTAACACCAGAGCCAAGTCGATCAAGCATTGCTTCTAAACTGAAGATGCCCAAAAGCTTAGATAAGCCTGGCTTTAGTTTTGGAAACTGTCCCTTATTAATGCCAAACATAAGTTTTCCATTTAATGTATCAATATCAGGATATAACCCACCATTATACGACACATCAAAGACAACAGGTCCTTCACCATCTACTAAAATATCATCCAAACCTAAAGACTTAAAAAATGCGCCCCAATTATTACTTGTTGCACTTCCATCTAGCTTAGTTTGATCTGTAGCACCATTCCAACTAGCTGTACCTAAAAGAAATATATTATCGCCCTTCAATAAATAATAAGGAACATCAATCGTATTAACTTGATGATTAAGTATAAGGTTTGATTGATTAAGTAAGTCAATTTTTTGATAGTTTAAGCGATTGATCACAATATCAATTGATGGTAGCCACCATGGAAAATCACTGAAATTATTTAATGATTGTGGCATGTAGTCTAAATCGCCAACAGAAGTTAATCGAAGCTCATTGATCGTTAACTGCCAATAATTTTGGCTAAACGGTACGGTCAATTCAACATCAAGTTTATGATCTGCTTTATTAGAGGCCAATGTTAATAACCATGAGGATTTTTTAGCACTAGAAAATAAACGAACATCATCAAATAGTTGCTGAAACGCCGCTAGTTTTTTGATATTAAAATTTATTTGTGGTTTGAAATTGTTAAGCAAATTATTTAGTCGCTGATTTAGCGTAAATGGCGGCTGTAAAAGAATTGATGCAATTTGAGCATTTTGTATTTCTGAATTTTTTGGATGTATTAGATTATCATAACCAAACTTGTTTTGAGCACTTTGAGTACTGGATAACAGCTGTACTAGATTTATCCAACCTGAAACATCAAGACTATTGGCATTACCAATAAGTTTTATTAGCTTAGTAGTTAAATCAAATTGAGCCGATAGGTTGAATTGTTTATTTAAATTTGCCTGTAGGTCAAAACTTCTTATCAAATCATCATCATTATGCCAACTAAATTTAATATGGGTTGGTAAATAGCTTTTTCGTTGCTTTTTAACAAATGGTTCTGGCAATTCAAATGATAAACCATTAAATAATGAATTAAATTCAATTTCCCCTCCTGAGTCTTGCCAATTTGCTGTTAAGTTAACCTCAGACTGGCCATGTAATTTGCTACGAATAACTGCTGGCAGGCTCATTGAATCGGTAATGGTTGCTTTTGTAATTACGTTAAATTTTCCCTTTGGCGCTTGAGTATAATCAATGGCAAACGGTGCATTTAATCCTAACCACCCCCTAACCGATAATTCAGTAGCATAATCATCATTAAATTTTATAACACCTGATGCATTATAAATATCGATGATAGAGGGAAAAACTTTCAAGCCAAACTGGCCTTTTTCTAACTTTAATACACCTACAACGTGCATTGGTTTCTTATTACCTAATGGCACAGAAATTTTAACATCCGAAGCAATATCCCCATGATACTGCATCCAGTCTAACCATTGTCGTGCATTCTCTTCTAATGGCGATTGCAACACATAGTTTTTAGCATCAACACTGTTTGTCTTTGTATGTATATTAATTGTCATTTCAGAAACAATATGTGGTCTGATATCATTTACTGTTAAATTAGAAGGTAATAGTTCAACGCCGAGTGTTTGGCCACGTGAAGCACTGACCTCAAAACGACCTTGGTCAAAGTCAAGCATCCCCTTAGCATCTGTAATTAAAGGCCACCCCTCCCAAGGTGTGAGTCTTGCTCCAGAAGCATTGGCTGTTAATTTAAAAATACCTTTACCATCAACATAAGGAAAATCACTTAAATTACCCCTTAGTTTTAAATTAGCATTTACTGCTTTAGCACCATAAATATTTTCGTATAACCATTCATGTAATTTGGGAGTCATATGTGTTTTAGGCAAAAACCCTCGTACCTGTGCTTGTGTAACATCTTTTGCATTTGCTGCAGCTGTTATATCAACAAATGGCAATGCATTTTTAAAATCCCACAACACATCGCCAGAGGCAGTGACATTAAACCATGTACCACCTAAACGCAGCGAATTAATAGAAAGGTCTAACTTTTTATGATTTAACGTCCACTGTAGGCTTGCTTTAGCGGTTGTCTCAGGAAAGTTATGCATCCCAATAATGGATTGATCAATATTTAATGATTTTGCTTGAATCGCAAGCCTTCCCTGCTCATTGCTAATATGTGCATTACCACTAATTCCTGACAGGTTCAGTTTAAATTTGGGATTTAAATAACTGATATCCAAAAAATTAGCATCAACAATAAATGGTGAGTCTAAGTTGTGTAAGTCAGCTCGTTGTATTTGCAGCTGGGTTACCTCCCCTTTGATAGTACCTGACTCAATGTAAGGTTGCATTTCTTTTAATATCATATTTTTAGGAATGACATTACGAATATCAGTTAATAGTTTTAATTGAGCATAATATAAATTCATCTGCCAAGGCAGTTTATTGTCCACTAGATATTCAATTTCTAACTGTTTAAATAATCGCTTATTTTGATTAATAACCAATTCATGTGGCACAACCTGTACTTTAAACTGACCATTTGGGTGATATTGCCCACCAACATCCATCACGATATGATCTAATCTAAGTTTTGACTGGCGGTTAATATTCTCAAGGATTAAATCATCCCCATTGATACGAATTGCTATATGTGAGATATTGGCAGGTTGAAAATTAACATACCCATTTGCTTTTAGACGCTTACCACTCACTTTAAGCATATCCAAGCCTAAAAAGTTAACCGCCTTTTGTAGGTCTTTTGTCATAACATCAAAATAACCTTCAAGGTAGGCTTGATTTTGGCTACGCCCAATTTCAAAATCAAAACCAAAATGACTTTGTTTTAAGGCTGAATCTATATGTCCTTTAAAATAATAACCTTTATTATTAACATGACGAATTGATATACTTCCCATTAAAGCAATTTGCTTATTATCTTTACCAAATAAATTTAATTTTAAAGCTTTAATAATGACTTCCGGTTGAATACCATCAATATACTTTAGCAACTGACTTAATGTACTTTGTGTTGTTTTTTGTATTGCTTGCCAATCTTTAGTCACGTCTTTAGAGGTTAAATTATAAACTTCTAATTGACTCTGCCTATTTAGGTAAACATTTACTTTTAAATCATTTAACTGAATATTTTCAGGTGCAAGCTGCCATGATAAAATTGACTTCAGAAGACTAATTTTAACGCTTAAACCTTGTAATTGACTGGAAATATCAGCACTTTTTTGATTAATTTTTATCGTTTTAAATGTCAAAACAGGATTAATCCCTTGCCAACTGACATCCGTTAGGTCAAGTTGAATTTTGGAATTTAATTTTTCAGATAAATAACTAGAAAGCTCACTATCATAATGCGACATTCGCCATGTAAATAAACAACCTAGAATAAAAACCAATAGGGTTAAAATGACAAAAATGCCCAATAAAGCATACGTAACTCGTCGAATTACCTTTTTCAATGAATTAGCCCACCTACCCTTTAAAAATTAAACAGCCTCTATAATAAAACTATATCAAATTGTGCTTGAGGATAACTTGTTTCTGCTTGTAATTTTATTGGTTTTGCAACTCTTAGTTCCAATTCACCAAGACCTGTCGACTCATCATTCATTAATAACTCAATGACACTAGGCGATGCCACCACTAAAAATCCATCAGCAGCATACGCTCGCGCTTCTCGTTGAATTTCACGAAAAATTTCATAACATACCGTCTGAATCGTTTTAATGCTGCCACGACTTTGACAAACAGGGCAAGGCTCACATAAATATTGAGCTAATGACTCTTGAGTCCTTTTCCTAGTCATTTCAACTAAACCAAGTTCACTTAATTGGGTAAATTTTGTTTTTGCATAATCACGCGCTAAGGCTGACTCTAATGCTTCAATAACTTTCTCTCGATGCTCCTGATCCGTCATATCAATAAAATCGATAATAATAATTCCACCTAAATTACGTAAGCGCAACTGACGCCCGATAGCTCTTGCTGCTTCTAAGTTAGTCTTAAAAATCGTCTCTTCAAGATTAATCATACCTACATAACCGCCGGTATTAACATCAATCGTAGTCATAGCTTCAGTTTGATCAATGATTAAATAACCTCCAGATTTTAAAGAAACTTTTCTATCTAATGCCCTAGATAATTCTTCTTCAATACCATACATATCAAAAATAGGGTCTTCACCTGCATAATAACTTAAGCGCTCTCGAATCCCTGGAACAAACTTATCTGCAAAATGGCAAAGTCGACTGAATGTATCTAAGTTATCAACTCGAATTTTATCAACCTGATCACTAACGTAATCTCTTAACGTACGGATATCTAGCGGTAAATCTTCATAGACCAAACCAGGCGTTGTCACAGTCTGTGCCATATCTAAAATATCCTGCCAAAGCCGCTGCAGAAAATTTATATCTCGATTTAAATCTTTTGCAATTTCACCTTCTGATGCTGTACGCACAATAAAGCCACGCGGCTCTTGGGATGCTAACGCTTCTTTCATAACTTCTTGTAAACGTTCGCGCTCTGCTTCATCCTCAATTCTCAAAGAAACACCGATATGATCTAAATCAGGCATATAGACTAAGAATCTCGACGCTAATGATAAATGAGAGGTAAGGCGAGCCCCTTTGGTTCCTAATGGATCTTTCATTACTTGAACTAAAATTTCCTGCCCATCACGAAGCCAATTTCTGACATCTGCCTCACTACTATTTAAGTCAATAATATCACTTTCATCGGAACAAAACGGCATAACATCTGAAACATGTAAAAAACCCGAACGTTCTAAGCCAATATCGACAAAAGCAGCTTGCATTCCCGGTAATACTCTTGTGATTTTCCCTTTATAGATATTTCCAACAAGGCCTCGTTGATTTTCTCGCTCAATGTGAACTTCCTGGAAAACACCATTTTCAATAATCGCCACACGCGTTTCATAGGGTGCTACGTTCATTAATATTTCTGCCCGAATTTGCAGATCCATCTTTTTACTCCAATTTTTCTAAAATGCTAATGCCAAATTTTTCTAATAACATTGCTGTCTCATAAAGTGGCAAGCCCATAATTGATGAATAACTTCCACAAATCGATTCTACAAAAATACTACCCAAACCTTGAATGGCATAAGCACCAGCTTTATCACATGGCTCTTGACTATCCCAATAAGCCTTAATTTCATGCTCATTAATTCTTCTAAATTTTACTTGGCTAACACTATCAAGCATTTCACTATTATCACCTTGTGCAACGCAAATGCTTGTATAGACTTCATGTTGATTCGCTGATAATTGCTCCAACATATACTTAGCATCTTGATAACTATTTGGTTTCGTAAAAATATTTCCATCTAAGGTGACTATTGTATCAGCAACTAACACAATATCATCATGATTAACACATTGTTGTGCCTTATTTTTTTTTAAATTAACGATTCGATGGATATACCCAAGCACCGACTCACCTTTTTCTACTGATTCATCGACATTAACACTAAAGCGTTGAAATGCTATGGCTAACTGCTTTAGAAGCTGATATCGCCTAGGTGATTGTGACGCTAAATATAACATAGACACGAATAATCCCGTTTTCCCTGCCAATTATCTTTATAGTAGAGCTATTATATCCCTGATTAGAGCAGAGAAGAAAGCCTTAAAATTAAAATAATACTTGCAAATTTGCAATTTTTAAGTTAAAAAGATGCCAGCAGATAAAATCAATCATATAACAACCAGAAAATTTGCTTAAAAAACAACAATAAATACTAAAAACACTAAACTAAATTGAAGATCAAATGATGAAAAGTAAAGACAACTTTTATCGGGTACTGTTTTTATTATTAACCTTAACAGCAGCCGGGCAAATCACGAACACAGTCTATGTACCAGCATTAGCTGATATTGCTAGGGATTTACATGTAAAGCCAGGTAGTATGCAAGCAGTGATATCATGTTTTTTATTTCCTTATGGCTTATTCCAATTTATCTATGGACCTTATTCTGATTATTACGGCAGAAAACCACTGATCTTAATAGGCACGGTCATATTTGCCATTGGTTCTTTTGTTGCATACTTTTCCAATAATTTTGATCAGTTATTACTTGGCAGCTTACTTCAAGGTAGTGGTATTGCTGTTGGTGGCGTTATGGCTCGTACTGTCATGCGGGATTTATATTCAGCGAAGGCTTTACAGTCTGCTAATAGTTATATGGCTATTGCATTAATATTTGCACCACTTTTGGCACCTATTCTAGGTGGTTTTTTAACCGATACGTTCTCATGGCGTGCTATCTTTGCATTTTTAACGGTATATGCGGTTATCTTATTTATTATCCAGTTAAAATTTTTTAAAGAGACAAACCAAAATTTAAGAGAAAAAAGACCACTAATTGAAAAATATAAAGTCATCTTATCCAGTAGAAATTTTGTTGTTAACTTAATGTTATTGGTCATTGCCTTAGGCGGAATCGCTATTTTTGAAGTCAGCTCTGGTGCAATTTTTACATCACTTTTAGGGTTATCTCCTACAGAAGCATCATTTGTGTTTATTCTACCTTTACCGGCCTATATGTTGGGCTCATATTTAGCAAACAAACTAGCGTCTTATATGAGTATTTTTAAACTATTAAACCTTGGCAGTTATATCCTAGTTATTAGTAGTTTACTGATGATACTTTGGTATCATATGCTCGGTGTCAGCTTAGCTGCTGTGATTATCCCTGGTATCATTTATTTTCTAGGTTGTGGTATTGTTTTCCCAAGTGCCACAACACAAGCATTGGAAGAGTTTCCAACACTGGCAGGCACGGCAGGCTCTTTATTAGGTGGTATTCAAAATGTTGGTGCAGGTATCCTAACAGCCGTAGCCGCCTTAATCCCGCTCAAAAGTCAATTACCGCTAGCTGTAATACTTTCAACCTTAGCTATTTTTGCCGTACTCATCCTTTTTTCGACAAAAAAATCATTAGATATCAAAGGTAATACGTAAGGCGCTTACTACTTCAGCTTTTGTTTTTCCAAATACGGCACATCCCATAAAAACTAATTAAAAGCCAAGCAATTTCTATAATAAAGGCCGATAAATTAAATGCAAAATACAATGAAAATATAATCAACAATGATCCAATAAAGTTTAATGCACTATAAGTCATTTTTTTAGGACTTATCTTTCCTACTTGAATACCAAAAAAGCAACCTAGACATAAAATAACGCCAACATTACCAACTAAATTATAAACCCAAGGGCTAATCATACATCACCTTTAATTATAAATTTTTATTAATATTTGTAATTACGCCTATCTGGCATTTATCACGATTGATTCAATGTGAAGATTAAATTTAAGCTAATATTTGCTTAATATATCAATACGCTAATGATAGAAATTTATCTTCAAATAGCATAGCTTAATTGGGCTAGACAGTAAAGCTCTATTGTTTTAGCTCTTTTTTATAATAAAAATAGTATTAATCATTACATGCCTCACTTGTGGGTTTTAGCTGCCTAGCAAGGTAATTATAATTTTGGTCCATATGCCTCTAGCATTTGGCCAATTTCGGTCTGAGTGAAACGCTTGAAGTTATCGATAAACTTCTTAATTAATGCCACATAAGCTTGATCGTATGATGCTTTATCAGCCCAGGTATTTCTTGGATTTAAAATACTTGAATCAACATGTTCTAGCTCACTTGGCACCTCAAAACCAAAATAACTATCAACATACCAATTTGCATCTTCTGTAATGCCATTTAGCACAGCATTAATAATTCCACGTGTCTCCTTAATTGAAATTCGATGACCTTCATTAAAATCACCACCAGTCCATCCGGTATTAACCAAATAGGCTTTCGTTCCATGCTGCTGCATTTTTTTACCTAAAATTTCGGCATATTGCGTTGGATGTAGCAATAAAAATGGCTGACCAAAACAAGCTGAAAATACAGCCGTTGGCTCTTTAACGCCCAACTCCGTACCAGCTACTTTAGCCGTATAACCTGATAAAAATTGATACATTGCCTGCTCTTTGGTTAATCTTGCAACAGGTGGCAATACCCCATAAGCATCACACGTTAAAAAGACAATTGTCTCTGGATGCCCCGCTTTCGATATTGGTTTGACGATATTATCAATATGATAAATTGGGTAAGATACTCGCGTATTTTCTGTCTTTTTACTTGAATTAAAATCAATTTTTCCATCTTCATTGACGACAACATTTTCTAATAATGCATCACGGCGAATCGCTTGATAAATTTCAGGTTCATCCTCTTTTGATAAACGAATGGTTTTTGCATAACAACCACCTTCCAAATTAAAAACGCCTTCAGTATCCCAACCATGCTCATCATC
This sequence comes from Thiotrichales bacterium 19S3-11, assembly GCA_021713295.1. GTDB lineage: Bacteria > Pseudomonadota > Gammaproteobacteria > Francisellales > Francisellaceae > M0027. The sequence goes on along the minus strand of JAKJJU010000012.1, from coordinate 49,433 downwards.
ACCAATAAGTGCACGCTCAGGGTCAGTTGATAAGGTTGTTTTACCTGTACCAGATAAACCAAAGAATAACGCTGAATCTTTATTCTTACCAACGTTTGCAGAACAGTGAAACGATCCAATACCTTCCAATGGCAAAAAGTAATTCATAATTGAGAAAATACCTTTTTTAATTTCACCACCATACCAAGTACCGCCAATAATTGTCATACGCTCATCTAGATTAAAACTAACAAAAACTTCTGATTTTAAACCCCACTTTTGATAATCTTCACACGTGATTTTACAAGCATTTAAAATCGTCCAATCAGGCTTAAAGTTTTCTAATTCACTCTCTGTTGGGCGAATAAACATATTTTTAAAAAAATGTGCCATCCAAGCAATTTCAGTCACTAACCTTACGGATAATCGTGTGTGTGCATTTGCGCCACAAAAGCCATCAATAACATATAGTTTTTTAGTATTTAGCTGGCCTTGAGCTAGTGATTTTAAATGATTCCAACTCTCAAGTGACATTTTCTGATTATCTGAACCGTCCTCACTCCACCAGACTGTATTTAGTGCTGACTCTGTCGCAACAATATACTTATCCTTTGGCGAGCGTCCTGTAAAACGTCCCGTATCAACTGCTACAGCACCTAACTCTGTCACAATACCTTTGGCATAGCCTTCTGCTGTTGGTGATATTTCGTCATCAAACAACTGCTGATAGGATGGATTATAATAGATTTCTTGTGGATCACTAATACCTATACCCGATAAATTTATCGCTAACTCAGTTGACTCAGTCATAGACTACTCCTTTTTAAAACTACCCATACTTTAGAAATTAGTGCCCAACATCATAACTGATAACCAACCGAAAGGTAACTAAAAACCGTTTAGAATCGACAACAAATGAATAATTTAACCATAATCAAAGGGTGTATATAATTGAACGTGTGATAGTGCCGATAGCTTTTCCAGATACTGCATGATAGGTTGAGGTATTTTAATGACATCCAAGGCAATCGTCAGTAGTCGTAGCACAGGGAAAAACTCAATATCATCGTAAGTAAGTGTAAAGCCATCATTGATCTGATTAACACCGTCACTAAGGCGCTGATGAAAAAATGCCTGCGCTTTTGATAATAAAGCTTCTGTCGCGCTTATATATCGATCTGAATGCCGTAGCGCATCATCAAAATCAATTCCCATTTTTAGTTGTTTGGGCCCTTTAAAAGCATCAATAGCTGACTGTGTTGGAAACGCTGCCTTATTTTGTGGATGATAATACAGTCGAGGGTAAGCCAAGTAGCGAATGTAGTAATTAAGTTTTTCAATTACTTGATCAAGCTGTTTATCTGCCTTTTTAGGTTTAATCATACACAGATCATCTAAGGCATCTAAATAAGCACATATATCCAAACTTTCAGCCATATAAGTTAGATCATTTTTTTGCAAAATTGGCACCATTTTAGCGCCGATCATACTCACTGGAGTTTGCACATCATCATATGCCAAATCAACGATATCTAAGTTACTATTTTTAGCGGCTGCAACTAAGCGTGGCCTAACACAATAAGGGCAGTGTTCATACTGAAATAGCTTCATCTAGACCTCAATATTATCAACTATCTAATTGTTATCTGATGATATAACAATTAAAATGGCTCGTCAGCGAGAATAATTTATGTCTGGTTAATTAATATATTGTTTTATTGCTAATGCCTAAGTATAATAATTTTAGTTACGATAAACCAATTAATGGCCTATAAAGGCCAAACATATTTACTTTAAATCGTAGGTTGAGGTTGCAAATACATGAATAAAATCGAGAAAGCTTCACTAGTCACGTTATGTCTGTCAATTTTTTTAATACCAACCAGTCTATATGCTTGTAGCGCAAGTGTTAAATTCCACGCACAAAATAACTGCCCTTGGCCGGTTGATTTTAGTACCAACTATGATGGTAATAAGTATCCTAGCCAAAGCTTTACGCTTCAACCAGGAGCAAGTTATGACATCGGTGAAAAATGGGAAACAACCATTAATGTGACCGATTCATATGGTGATAAAGCTACCGTTTGGCTACATTCAAAATATACAGCTCGTTGGCCTTGGCAGAATCAATGTACTTATTATTACTCTCCAAGAGATGTTGTTGGTTATTCTTTATCAGGTGACGACTGGTATGGCTCAGCTCCAACTGTAACCTTTGTTGCCTGTCAAAGCGGTGCTATTGCTAAGATTAAAACAATTGGCTTAGGGAATACCAGCATTTCCAAAAATGGCTTATACCAAAAAGATAATCAAACCATCAACCTAACTAGCGATAAAGACACATATAAAGTCCATTTTACCGGCACAGGCAGCTACTGTACTTTTAAACTAGGGGAAGGGATTTACTGTGATCATAACGATGTTGGTGCTATATTTACAACAGGTAACCTAGTATTTGCTTGCCAGCAAGTCCAATCCCAACAAGGCAAATGTGGCTGGGCAAGTCAAAATAATGGGGTAAGCTCAAGTAGCTATATTAATGTTTATTCATAATGCAATGAGTAATTGATTAAACTATATTAGGAATGCCATCTTATGAAAAAAGTAATAATAGCTTCGATTCTGTCTATGATCACTGTACTAGTATACGCTACGGCTTATGCTTGTAATGCCAGTGCTTACTTGACCGTTAAAAATAATTGTCCATGGCCTGTTACCTTTAATTCAGATTTTGGTAGTACTACGTTAAGTGCTGGTCAAAGTCACAGTTTTGGCGAACATACAGAAGATACGTTCACAGTCACGGACACCTATGGTGATAAAGCGACTATTTGGTTACATTCACACTATCATGTGCATTGGAGTTTACCTGACTGTGACTATTATTATTCCCCAAGAGATGTTGCTGGTTATGATATTTCTGAATATGAGTGGGAAAGCTACAGTACACCTACAATTACCTTAACTGCCTGTCAAAATGGTGCAATTGCCAAAATAAAAACCGTTGGTCTTGGTACTGCAAGTATTAGCAAAAATGGCTTAATTCAGAGTGATAACAAAACAATAAACATTACAAGCGGTGATGACACTTATAAAATTAATTTCACAGGCACCGGCACTTCTTGTTCATTTAAGTTAGGCCAAGGTATTTATTGTGATCATAATGATGTTGGCTCTATATTTACAACCGGTGCTTTAATCTTCACTTGCCAACAAGTTGCCACTGGTGAAGGTCGATGCGGCTGGGTTGGTAACAATCAAAGCGCTGAAGATAATAATACGGTCAATGTATCTGGCATTGATTAATCAAGTTCATCGCTACGAAATAATAAAAAATATTCTAACTTTTATTTCACGCAAGGATTGAAGCTTCAAGTAAACTTCGTAATAATAGAGCAGTTATCAAACCTTAATAAATAATTAAGCTAGCATCAATGCGAATTTTAAGACAAGCTGATTTAAAAAATTTCACTGAATCAACTGCAATCACAATCGGTGCCTTTGATGGTATTCATAAAGGGCATCAGTTTGTATTACAGAGCCTATCGACTATTGCAAAGACACATAAGCTAACACCCATTGTCGTCTGTTTTGAACCCCAACCAAAAGAATATTTTTTAAAGGATAAAGCTCCTAAACGCTTAACGACTCTTAGAGACCGGATTAACTTAATTGAGCAAACAGGCATTACTAATATACTGATACTTAAGTTTGATCAAACATTAAAAAATTTAACTGCTGAAGCATTTATTGAAAAAATACTAGTCAATGGACTCAACCTAAAGCACATTTTAATCGGCGATGATTTTCGCTTTGGCAAAAATCAAAAGGGCGATATTAACTTACTAAAATCAATGGCAAAATCTTATCATTATGCGGTCGAACAGCTAGACAGCTTTGTCTATGAAAATAAAAGGATCAGCAGCTCAATTATTAGAGATTTAATTAATAAAGGCCATTTCCAACAAGCAAAAAACTATCTTGGTTATCCCTATGCTATTTCCGGCAGAATAATCCATGGCGATAAAAATGGTCGAAAGCTTGGGTTTTCAACGATTAATATTCCATTAAAGCAAGAAATGGCGGTCTCTGGTGTTTATATAGTTCAAGTAACGATTAATTCACAAACATACTTTGGCGTTGCAAATATCGGCAGGCGACCAACGTTAAATGGTCTAAAACGCTTACTTGAAGTACACATTTTTAAGTTTAATCAAGTCGTTTATCATAAAATTGCCAAAATAGAGTTTTTACATTGGTTAAGAAATGAAGTAAAATTTGCCAATTTAGATGAATTAAAAATGCAAATAGCACTTGATATTCAAAAGGCCAAGTCATGGCTTCATGATCATCAGCCCGATTTGATAGAAGAGAATGAGATAGTTAAAGAGGCGACTAAATGACCGACTATAAAGATACACTTAATTTGCCTAAAACATCCTTTGCGATGCGCGGCAATTTAGCTCAAAGTGAACCAAAACGCTTAAAAAAATGGCAAAATGAAAATCTTTATGAAAAAATTGCCAATCACACGAAAGGTCGCAAACAATTTATATTACATGATGGTCCGCCTTATGCTAATGGTGACATTCACGTTGGCCATGCCGTTAATAAAATACTAAAAGACTTTATACTAAAATCAAAGCGCCTCAGCGGTTTTGATACCCCCTATATCCCTGGATGGGACTGCCATGGCTTGCCTATTGAAGTACAAGTTGAAAAGAAAATTGGCAAACCCGGAGTTAAAGTAGATGCAAATACATTTAGAAGCGAGTGTCGCAAGTATGCTAAAGCACAAGTAGAGCGTCAAAAGAAAGATTTTATCCGCTTAGGAATTTTAGGTGACTGGCAGAACCCTTACTTAACTATGGACTATCACTATGAAGCTAACATTGTCAAAAATTTAGCAAAAATTGTTAAAAATGGCCATCTCACAAAAGGCTTTAAACCCGTTCACTGGTGCTTTGACTGTCGTAGTTCACTATCAGAAGCTGAAATCGAATATAAAGATAAATCCTCCCCCTCTATTGATGTTAAATTTGCTATTGTTGATGCAAAGAAATGGTCTAATGCACTAGAACTTGAAAAGTTACCAGAGTCTACCTCTGCTGTAATTTGGACAACAACACCATGGACCTTACCGGCAAACCAGGCGGTTACCTATAGTAATGAAATTGACTATGTTCTCATTGAATTAGGAAACTCCAAAGAAGCAATTATTATTGCTCAAGCACTTCATAAAGAAGTATTAGATCGCTGCGGTATTGATCAGTATCAAATTAAAGCAACGTTCAAAGGTAGCGCACTTAAAGGCCTATTTTTATCCCATCCTTTTTATGATCGAACTGTTCCACTACTTGAGGCGGAACATGTGACAATTGAATCAGGTACAGGCTTAGTACATAATGCTTCAGCTCATGGTGTTGATGACTTTAATATCGGCAAAAAAAATAATTTAACGCTTGAGAATCCAGTTGCTGCAAATGGCTGCTACATTCAAGGCACTGAGCTATTTGAAGGCCAATTTATCTTCAAAGCAAACAACCACATTATTGATGTTTTAGCTGAAAAAGGTAATTTACTCCATGCTGAGACGACCATCCATAGCTATCCCCATTGCTGGCGCCATAAATCACCTGTTATCTTTAGGGCAACGCCGCAGTGGTTTATTAGTATGGAACAACAAAACTTACGCAACAATACCATCGAGGCTGCACAAAAAGTTAAATGGTTACCTCATTCTGGTGAAAAGCGTTTTATTAGCATGATACAATCTAGACCCGATTGGTGCATATCACGCCAAAGAACTTGGAATACACCTATTGCATTATTTGTCCATAAAGAAACTGGCGATCTTCATCCTAAAACCAATGAAATTTTTGATCACGTTATTCAAAAAATAAATAAAGGCGGCATTGAAGCATGGTTTAATAGCGACGATGCTGAGTTTATTGGTAATGATACCGATACTTATATACGCTCTAGCGATACATTAGATGTCTGGTTTGACTCGGGCAGTTCAAATTATTGCGTTGTTGAAAAAAGAGCAGAGCTTAACTTTCCTGCAGATTTATACCTAGAAGGTTCTGATCAACATCGCGGTTGGTTTCAAACTTCAATGCTAACGGCAATGGCAAGGGAAGGCACCCCCCCCTACAAGCAAGTAATTACACATGGTTTCACCGTTGATAAAGATGGTAAAAAAATGTCTAAGTCATTAGGTAATGTGATCTCACCTCAAGAAATTGTTCAGGATCTGGGTGCAGATATCTTGAGGCTGTGGACTGCCTCCGTTGACTACCAAACTGAAATGACAATTTCAAAAGAAATCCTCAAACGTACAACAGATACCTACCGTCGCATTCGCAATACTGCAAGATTTTTACTTGCCAACCTCAATGGTTTTAATCCGGATGTGGATAAGGTTAATTTTAATGAAATGATTGAATTAGATCGTTGGGCTGTTGCAAAAACCTCACAACTTCAAAAAGAGATCATAACCGCCTATGAGAGTTATCAATTCCATAGCACCACTCAGCTAATACATCATTTTTGCTCAATTGACATGGGCAGTTTTTATCTTGATATTATTAAAGATAGGCAATATACCGCAAAAGAAAATAGCCTAGCTCGACGTTCGGCTCAAACGGCAATGTATCATATTATCCAAGCGCTTGTGCGTTGGATCAGCCCAGTTTTAAGTTTTACTGCCGATGAAATCTGGGAAGCAATCCCAGGTGATAAACTTGAATCTGTCTTTTTAAGTCAATGGTATGACGACTTAAATGACTTTGATGAAACCACTTCATTTGACTTGGCATTTTGGCAAGAAATCATGCCACTGCGTGATAAAGTAAACGTACTACTTGAAGAAAAACGTAACCAACAGTTAATTGGTTCGTCATTAGAAGCGCAAGTTATTCTTTATGCTAATGGTACTTTATATGACAAACTATTAACCCTAAAAGATGAATTGCATTTTGCACTGATTACATCGAGTGCGTTAGTTAAACCATTAGCTGAAGCACCTGATGCATTAGATGAAATTGATGGTTTAAAAATCGAGGTTCTAGCAACTGATTTACCTAAATGCCAACGATGCTGGCATCGAACAAAAGATGTTGGTAGCAATTCTCAATACCCAGATATTTGCAGTCGTTGTGTTACCAATATCATCTCAGAATCTGGAGAAGTTCGTCATTATGCCTAATAAAGAAAAAGGGCAATTACGCTGGCTATGGATTTCAGCTTTAATGCTTGCTGTTGACTTTTCTACCAAACTCTATGTCCTACAACATTTAGCCTATAATGAACCTTTAAAATGCTTACCTTTTTTAAACTTTACCCTTGCTTTTAATCGAGGTGCTGCTTTTAGTTTTCTCGCTTATGAGAATGGCTGGCAGCTATGGTTTTTTTCGATTATCGCCATTATCATTGCGATTGTCATTTTATACTGGCTAACTAAAATTCCACGAAATCATAACTTACAGGCTATATCGCTATGCCTTATTTTATCTGGGGCAATTGGCAATGTTTTTGATCGACTTAATTATGGTTATGTTATTGATTTTATCGATCTGCACTATAAAAATTATCACTGGCCAACGTTTAATATTGCTGATTCGGCTATTTGTATTGGCGCTTTTCTATTTGTAATTTCATCACTTTTTGCTACAAAAAAGAAAAAACTTCAATAAGTTTATAAATTTTAAAAATATATTACTTTATAGTATTTCCAATCATAGCCTCTCATGATAGTATCGTAAATCTGGCTGTTATTAACTGTACTTTAAATGACAAGCCCAAAGCCACAACATTGATAAAAACGGTCCATAGGAGAAATCTTTATGTTTAAACGGAGTGTTGCCTCTATATCAACTGCAATCACTGCTGCAATTATCGGGCATACATCATTTGCCCAAAGCCCAGTCAATCAGAATACCCAAATGGTTGAAGTTCCAGCAGCTGACCTTCAAGCACTGAAAGCACAAATTGAAGCATTAACAAAAAAAGTGGATAAGCTTGAAGCCAAACAGAATCAACAAGCCAGTGATATTGTAGAAACAGGCGAAGACTTATCAGCACATCAACATGCAAACTCTGAGCACACACATACATTATCTCATTTCTCATCAGACAAAGCAGACGCTACCGAAGCAAACAGTAATAGTGAAGAGGCATCCTCCAAACCACAACCACTATTTAGAGGCCAATACGTTTATATTGAAAGTGATGCTGAATATAAAGATACACTCCTTGAGCAATTATCATCCTCACAAATGCCACTGGGAACATTAAAACTACAAGATCGCTTCCATCAGCCATCACTAATATTAGGTGGCTCAATTGAAGCCGATGTTCAAGGCTGGTGGGGAGATCAAATTAGGACAGGTGCAAACAACAACAAAGATGTCTATGGAAATGGTGCTGGTGCCTCGATTAATACAGCGAATATTGACTTATTAGCCAATGTAAATGAATGGGTACAAGGTTATATTACCTTAGCTGGCACTGAAAATGGTGTTGGCATTGATAATGCCTTTATTAACTTCGGTAACTTAAGCCAGTTCCCATTTTTTGCTTCAGTCGGTAAAAACCGTCCACCGCTAGGCTCATTTGGTGGTGGCGGTGTCTGGGCAAGTAGTATCGGCACAATGTTATTTAGACCGACCAAGTTAACCAACGTTACTATTGGTTATAACCATGATGGCTTAACAACTTATTTAAGTGGCTGGCGTAATAATAGCAGTGACAATGATAATGACACGTCGACTGTTAACCAATACGACTTTATTTATAGCGCATTCTACACGGCTAATATCACTAAAAAATTAGCCTATAGCATCAATGGCGGCTATATGAATAATATCATTGGCTCTGGTGCAGGTACTGATGGTACTAATAGCCTAGATGGCGGACAAAGCACAGATAGAAACCCAGTCCTTAATTTTGAAGGCTCTATCACTTATGATGTATACGGTTTATATGGCGGTATTGCAAGCACATTGTTTAAACGTGATTATACCAATCATCAACGTGCTGGTACTTGGTATATCCAAGGTGTTTATTCTCCAGATATTTATGGCATACCAACAACCTTCGCACTAAGTTATAATGGCGCTTATCAGACTCAGAACTTTACTGGTATTGTCAATGGTGATGCTATCAACGCCATTGAAGTTACAGGCCCTAAACAAGAAGTCATAGCCTATGTTCAATCAGAAGTGTTAACTAATGTTTATTTAACCCTTGAATATGCTTGGTTACAAACCTATAACAATGGTAAAGGAAATACGGTTACAGGTGATGCGACTATTTACTTCTAAGCTAAAAATAGCCCTTATTAACTTTCTAAGTCATATACCATCTTACTCTAACCTTCCCGTTTTCTATATAATCTAATGCGTTATTTAAAAGATTCTCTAATCGAATTGCTACGCATTGAACATTATTTACTGGTATACTTATTTCTACCTATGATTTGATTAAACTTCTAAAGAAGTATTCACAATGGTATTAAATGAGGTATATGACAATTAAACAACGAAACTATTTGCTGAGTCTAATGACAAGCTTTTTTATGGCAACCACTATCAGCCATGCAAATACAAATACACCAATCAGCGTTAATGTTGCTACAGCAAAAGTTATTACCGTACCGGATGAAATTAAAGCTGTAGGCCATATCCAAGCCATTCAGCAAGTTAACCTAAGTTTTGGCAACGATGGCAAGTTGATGGAAAAATATTTTAATAATGGAGACCGCGTACTTAAAGGTGAAGTGATTGCCAAACTAGATACCACACAAGATGAAGCTGATTTAGAGTCATTACAAGCAAAACTTAATATTGCTCAGCAAACTTACCAACGAATGCAGATACTTGCTAAGTCAGGGGCCGTTTCAAAAGAAACGCTTGATCAAAAGAAGGCAATATTAGTCGAAGCAAAAACAGAAATTGATAAACAAAAAAATGAATTACAAAATGATATTTTAGTTGCGCCATTCTCTGGCGTCTTAAGTAGTTTTATCTATGATGTAGGCGCTTATATTACATCTGGCACAACCCTTGTACAATTAACCCAACAGGCACCTGTTAAAGTCGAATTTTCACTTCCAGCAAACCTAAAGCCTGAACTTGCCCTTGGAGATCAAGTCTTAGTTAATTCTTCAACTTATCCTAAACGTACATTTCATGGTGTTGTCAGCTATCTTTCGCCAACTATTAATAGTGCGACAGGTACGATTGCGCTAGAGGCAAAAATCCCTAACCAAGATTATTTGCTAACGCCAGGTATGTTTGTTAGTGTCTCTCAACTTATTAACTCCAATAGAAAAATATTAACTGTACCTGACACAGCAGTTCAAGCGGATCAAAACGGTCAATTTGTTTATGTGGTTAACAAAGACAATACAGTTGAAAAAGTTTATATTAAACAAGGACTTGTTAGAGATGACTGGGCACAGATATTACATGGAATCTCTCCAGGGACAGTGGTTGTCAGCATTGGCGCATTTAAATTAACCGATGGCAATCACATCATAATTTCTAAAATAGCGCCCCCTCCTAGCAACCAACGCACTTTACTGCCACATATTCAACATAACCTACCAGATACAACGCCTAATTCAAAAAACGATGTTCAAACTGAAAAACCAACCGATCAAATGACGACCCAACAACTTAATCAGAAGAATTAATAGCGATGAAGTTATCTCAGATATGTATTGAACGCCCCGTATTTGCGGCTGTATTAAGCCTACTAATTATTGTTCTGGGAATTGTTGGTTTTAATTATTTAGAAACTCGCTATTTTCCAAAAGTGAAAGAAAATACTGCTTCCGTCTCAATTAGCTACGCTGGTGCAAGCCCTTCCCTAATGCAAAGCAGCATTACAATTCCTGTAGAAAATGCAATTTATTCAGTTGATGGCTTAGAATCAATGACATCAACAAGCTCATATGGTAGCACCACAATTAATTTAACCTTTTATCCAAATACAAATATGACTAAAGCTGTTGGTGATGTTAGAGATGCTATTGCAAGTATCACAGCACAACAATTGCCTCCGGATGCTGATCAACCAACCATTACAACCGATGGTGTCGAACGCCCAGTACTTAATATTGGTTTTATTGATGCCAAGTTAACACCAGCAGAAATTAATGACTATCTCTCACAATATATTGTCCCACAGTTTTTAGAAATTCCTGGCATGGGTGCGGCTTGGACTTATGGTGCAAGTAGCTACGCCATGCGTATTTGGCTTGATCCTGAAAAAATGGCAGCTCTAGGTATTACCGTCTCTGATGTACAAAGCGTCCTTAATAGTAATAATATCTCTTTTTCAGGTGGCAGCATCCAAGGTAGAAGTCGTAATTTTTCTATTGTCTCAGATACAGATTTAAAAACACCTGAACAATTTAAGTCTATGATTATTAAGGCAGATAATAATCAAATTGTTCGCTTAGGGGATATTGCAACGGTCAGATTAGGTAGCCGAAGCTTGGTTGATTCACCAATGCGAATTAATGGTAAAAATGCCATTGACCTAGAATTACGTCCAACCGATCAAGCCAACCCAATTACCGTCGCTGATTTATCCAAAATGGTGATGAAAAAGGTAGAGACGAAACTACCTAAAGATATGACAATGTTTATCACCTATGACCAATCAACCTTTTTATTGCATTCGATCGATGATAGCTATAAAACTTTGGTCGAAGCTATTTTTCTTGTCATGCTTGTTGTCTTTTTATTTCTAGGTTCACTTCGTGCATCATTTATTCCAATTATTACCATTCCTATTTGCGTTATTGGCGCTTTTGCTATTATGTTATTATTTAATTTTTCAATTAATGTTATCACACTATTAGCAATTATTCTTGCTATTGGGCTTGTCGTAGATGATGCAATTGTCATGCTTGAGAATATTCACCGACATATAGAAATGGGCACACCACCGAAACAGGCTGCAATTGAAGGTAGTAAAGAAATTGGATTTTCAATTATTGCAATGACATTAACATTGGTTGCAGTTTATGCACCAATTGGTTTTTCCAGTGGCTTTACTGCTTCTGTATTTAGAGAGTTTGCTTTCACATTAGCTGGTGCTGTTGTCATTTCAGGGTTCGTTGCCTTAACCGCATCACCAATGATGTGCTCACTAATTCTTCGCAGTAAGCAAAAAGAATCAAAGATTGAACGCATTCTTGAAAGCACGTTTGATCGCATTAATATCAGCTATCAACGCCTGCTAAATAAAGCATTAAATATCCGCTACTGGATTATTGGTGTGTTAGCAGCTCTCGCTTTTATTGGCTATGCACTATATAGCATTACCCCTCAGTCGTTTATCCCTAAAGAAGATATTGGCTATTTTACTGCTTCGATTACTTCTCCACCAGGCGCTACGGTACCTTATACTAATTATTATATGAACCAGCTAGAAACACATGCCTATCAAAAAAATCAGGATATTTTAAGTAATGCTGCTTTTATATTCTCTGGTAGTGCCGATAACTTTGTAACAATGAAGCCTTGGGGAATTAGAAACAAATCAACATTTCAAGTCATTAATGAACTAACGCCATTGGCCAATGAAATTCCTGGTATTAAAACCAGCTTTTCTGTACCTGACCCTGTCAGTTTTGGCTCAGATGCTGATAGCTCTGATGTTATTGTTTATGTGATGAGCCTTGGCAGTTATAATGCACTTTTAAAATCATCCAATAAAATTACACAAGCGTTTAAACAGTTACCAGCATTAGCTAATGTAGATAATAGCCTTAAATTCAATAATTATGTTTATGAAATATCATTCAAGCGTAATCAAGCGGCTATGGTTGGTGTTAACCCACAAGATATTGCCGATACGTTTAGTCTTTTGATGAGTGGTAAACACATCACCAATGTTCTAACGACCAATACCACCTACCCTGTTATCGTACAAATGAATTTAAAAGATTTAAGTACATTTGACAGTCTAAATAAAATCTATGTCCCAAGCGCTACGAATCAAATGATTCCTTTAGCAAATCTCGTTAATTTTAATACAAACATTCAGCAAAGTAGCTTACTACGCTATAACCGCATGAATGCAGCAAAAATATCAGCCGATCTAGCACCAGGCTATAGCTTATCAGAAGCCCAAAGCGAAATCTCAAAAGTACTGCAAGAAGACTTAAACCCCAATATGCGCTTTAGCTTTGGCGGGCGTTTGCAAGCATACCTTGACTCTGCAGGGACTATGGTTGGATTATTTGCATTAGCAATTGTATTTATCTACCTTGTGCTAGCTGCACAGTTTGAAAGCTTTGTTGATCCCTTTATCATTCTACTAACGGTTCCTTTATCAATCGTCGGAGCACTAGCAACCATCTTATTAATCGGTGGCAGCTTAAATTTATATACTAATATTGGTTTAATTACATTGGTTGGTCTTATCAGCAAGCATGGCATCTTAATCACACAGTTTTCAAATGAATGCTTAACTAAAGGCTCAAGTTTAAAAGAAGCTGTAATTAAAGGCGCTGTCATTCGGCTCAGACCAATTCTTATGACTACATCAGCTATGGTTTTGGGCTCAATTCCACTAGCATTAGCTTCTGGCCCAGGTTCAATTAGTAATTCACAAATTGGTGCTATTATTGTTGGTGGGTTATTATTTGGTACTTTATTTTCATTATTTATTGTACCAATTGCTTATTTACTATTATCACCACTTGATCACAAAAAACGCAGATTACTCAACATAAAATCATAATACTATATTGCCCAGTATTGCATAAAATAGTCGTAGCATCGCAAAATAGTTGAAATTCGATCTTTAGTTCCTAATTTATCCTTTAAAAATGTAAAATAATCATCGACCGTTCTAACAGAAAGCCCCAACCCTCTGGCAATTGATTTTGAGGATAAGTCATCCGCCTGTGATAAATATTTAGCAAAATGATATTGTTTTAATGATAATTCAGGATGCTGCATCTGGATCACTTTCAACGCTTTTTGATCTAAAGCTGCCATAACATAATTAAAATCAGCACGCAAAAATGAAAATTTCTCCCATAGCGAACCATTTTGAGAAATCATAGCAGCAACATCCTCTAAATACTTCAGCGATAATTTTCTATCTTTTAGTACTTGCTGTATCATATATCCCTTATCATAAGTTAAGGCTAAGCAAATATAAGTATTGCGGCTAATACACTTAGAAATGGTAATACCATTACCACCTAGACCATAAACTTTATGATCAATTAAATCTTGACCCCATACTCTATCTTGTGGAATTCGCAACAAAAACTTATCAAGCTCACTCATAACTCCTGGAATCATCTTATAACTTTCAGGGTATAGTGAAGGATGTTTATAATAATTTTTATCCAAAAACAAATTACTATAATGCTCAACATGACGAATAGGTATTGGTATTAAAGTCACTTTTTTTTCCGATACAAAACAAAAGTGCATCATATCACATTGGAAATAACCTATAATCTCCCTAAGCTTTCTAGATAAGTCCCAAGGTAGATATTTCTCATCAAATGCTATCATTGAGCACTAACTCCATTGTAACGAAATCATTTATCATTAATATTATGTGTGATTATTATATCAAAAATTAGAGTATTTTTCAATGAAATTACCCTATGAGCCAATCATACTCAAGTTCATTTTCTTCACCTTTAATACCATTCTCTCAGACATAATTGTATATATATCAATATCTTTGTTTTTTAGCATTTCAATTATTGATATATCTATTACAATGCAGTTTAGATCTTCTTTAGCTATTGCGGAAGATTTCGTCAACCACTGCATTTCTCCCACAAACTGATATTGGTCTATTTCTGCAATAACATTACCATTTTTAATCACATCACAACTACCATTAATAACTAAATAAATAACCTTACTTTTTTGGCCATCTATAGTTAAAAGATCATCCTTTTTAAATTGCTGATAGTACCAATGTTTTGATAATTTCATTAATTGAGAAGCAGAAAACAGATAAAAAACATCTTGATACAGCTGAGATAATTCACTACTTAGCTTAGCAGGCCTATTTTCCAGATAAATAATGATAATTAAAGTTAAATTAATAACTAAAATCATAAGGTTGCCTATAGCAACTAGATACAAATTCATTAGCGTTCCAGCTGCTATTGAAAAAAGACTACTGACAATAAATATTACTCTTAATAAGAATGCGTTTTTAAATACAAATGAGATCATTGCAAATAGATAAGCTAAAACCAGCAATATTGTAAATAATAAATGAATATTTGCTTCTGTCATATGAACCTCATTTTATCTGATATTTTGCAAAAGCAGTATTTTTACTAATTTTCTATATAGCATATCTAAATATCCCTTTCTATAGATTGATTTTAACATCAAATTTAATTTTTTTACAAAAAGGTCAGTTAAGCATTCGTGTTATCATTAAAACCATTCTGCCTAAAATAGCTATAAAATGAAGTCAACTAAATTGATTGTTATTGAAAAATCTAATGATCATTTCTACAAAAATATTTTTAACTTACTAAACTAATACATTAGTTGCGCAAAATAAATAGCAGTTTTAAATCTATTCAAAGCTAGTTTAAACTGCCAATATAACAGAGGTCAAATAACGCTAAATGAAATTGATATTCATTGGTTCTGGATCAGCATTTATCACTGGCGAAGATAACTACAACTCAAATATGCTACTGATTGATGGGCAAACAAATCAATCACTTTTAATTGATTGTGGCAGTGATGCAAGGCATTCACTATTTAAAGCTGGATACAGTTATCGAGAAATTACCGATGTTTATATTAGTCACCTCCATGCAGATCACTGTGGCGGCTTAGAGTGGCTTGCGCTTATTCATAAATTTGATCCCAATTTCACAGAAAAAATCAATTTATACGCTAATGAGTCAATCATTAAAGAGATGTGGCAACATTCTTTAAAGGCAGGCTTAAGTACTTTAGAAAATGAACACTGCACTTTAGAAACATTTTTTAATGTTACTTCGATAGAAAATAATGCAAGCTTTATTTGGAACCACCACCATTTTCAAACCGTACAAACAACACATGTTGCATCAGAATATAATTTTATGCCAAGCTACGGTTTGGTTTTCACAATCAATAATACAAAAATTTTCATTACAACTGATACACAATTTTCACCTGAGCAACTAACTAAACTTTACCACGAGGCCGATATCATTTTCCACGACTGTGAAACAAGCAAACTTAAATCAGGCGTACATGCTCATTTTGATGAACTATCTACACTAGATAATAAAATTAAATCAAAAATGTGGCTTTATCACTATAATAGTGGTCAATTACCAGATGCGTCTAAAAATGGATTTAAAGGCTTTGTTAAGCGAGGACAAATTTTTGAGTTTTAACGCTAACAATCACACCCAAAAATTCTCAAAATATTGACGACACCTTAAAATAGTGGAAATTCGGTCTTTAGTCTGTAACTTGTCTTTTAAAAATATAAAATAATCATTAACCGTTCTGGAAGATATACCTAAAGCCTGTGCAATTGATATACTAGAAAACTCATCAGCTTGAGCTAAATACTTTGCAAAATGGTATTGTTTTAAGGTTAGATTTGGATGATTAAGTTGAATCACTTTTAATGCATTACTATCTAACTGTGCCATTTGATAATGATTCGGATTATAAGAAAACTGCTCAAACAAATCAGGTAACTTTGCTACTTCATTATAGATTTCTTTTAAGCATAATATTGACTTTTGCTTATCATTAAGGACTCTATTAATCATATAACCATTATCATAACCAACAAATAATTTGACATAAGCATACTTATTTAGTGGCTGTATAATTGATATTGCATTACCACCATCTTTATACATTTCAGATAATGTACAAGTCAATCTGTCCGATTTTTGACATAATAATAAACGATCGTATTCATTTAATGTATGCGGTAATAAACGATAGCTATCAACAAAAAAATTTGGGTGCATATAAAGTTTACGATCTGAATACATCTCACCATATGAATCAAATTGTTGCATTGGTATTGGAATTAAAGAAACTTTTTCATCTGAAATATAGTCAAATGTTATAAAATCACATTTTAAATAATTAAGCACTCCTTTAAGTCGATGCGATAGCATCCAAGGCAAATACCTATCATCAAACTTTATCATATTTAACCCCATATTAGATATTTTTATCAAATTATTATTATTTCTATGTTTGTGATTATTTTATTTGCTCTATTTGGTTTGCTGTACCGTAGAACTACGGTAATTTGTAATAGAAATTACACTATAAGGAGAACGATATAACTCAGTTAGTTTGTGATTTAATTAATTAAAACAAGATAAGGTATTTTTTGTCAAAGATAATAAGGATTTTAAATCAAATTTTTTAACCGCTGGTGCTATTTTGATACCCAAATAGCTATCTGCATTTAGCTGATTGTAGATAGTTTCAATCGTATGCTCATCTAATAAACTATCTTTACTTTCATCGATTTCAGCTAGTCTAGGTGGCATATGACTATCTTTAAAAGCACCATAAACACTTGATGGGCTATCAGAACATCCTGAGAAAAAATAGCCTCTTAAATAACCGCTATCTTGTGCTTGCTGAATATGCTTTATTGCTCTATCTCGACTATGACCCTCTATAACAGATCGCGCCCAGTTTAGCATAATCCCAACATGTTCAACTTCACGAATCGCACAAATTTCATCCGCTAATGATAGAAATCCCTTCTCCGGCAACCTATCTGCAGCTTTTGCATCACAATGTTCAATATTAAGTTCAACTGATTGCCACTGCCAATTACAAATTTCTGCCAAAGATTGCATCAACGCCTCTTTTGTACCTTTAATATGCTGATATGAACTTGGCGCAGTTTGTATATGTATGCCTTTTACAACCTGTCGCTGAAATAGATCATTCAGCTGAATTGCTCTATGATTTATCTGCTTAATCATACGAACAGAGTTTCGCCGTGATTTAGCATTAGTTGAGGCTAAACCAAATTCTGGATCCATACTTAAAGATTGCATAGTCACAGGCAGTGCCGTTAGAATAACTTGCCAATGATCTGGAATATTTGCTTTCAAAAATTCATTTGAATAGATAGAGTGATCCAATAAATAAGGATATTCAATACCAATAATCTCTGGATACTGACTAAGCTTGCTGATATAACAGCTTTCAAAAGCTTCATCAAACTTATCCAATGCTGGCGTCATCGAATAACTTGAAAAATAAAATTTATGCATAGGCTTAAATACAACTAAGTTAATTACTTTAACTTAAACCAATCTTAAACCGCCACCTTTCGGTGAATCAGGGTCATCCCCATCGTGATTAGACGGTTCTGGATTTAAGTCTTCTTCACTATCACCTTCATTAACAACCATACCATAACCATAGTCACGTCCATATATGCCTTGACCAGTCTCTTTGGCATATAATGCTGATATAGCTTCTAATGGCACAAATACTTGCATAGACTCACCATCAAAAGAAGAATGAAATGAGACGTATTCATCATCACAGTTATAATCAACAATTGCCTCAGGAGCTAAGTTTAATAAAATTTTGCCGTCATCTTCAACATAATCCCAAGGCACTTCAACACCATCAAACTCCGTATCAACTAATAAATAAGGTGTAAACCCATGATCTAAAAGCCAATCATAAGTTGCATCAATTAAATAAGAACGTAACATTGCCATAACTTAAATTAGCCTCCTTTCATCATTTCAACGGATGTGATAAATGACTCTCGATCAAATATACGTTTTGCATAATTTTTAATTGATTGTGCTTTCTCAGGTAGCTGAATACCTAACTCAGGCAATCGATAAAGAATTGACCCTAACGTACAATCAACAATGCTAAACTCATCACTCATGAAATACCGGTAACGTTTAAAAACTGGCAGCATACCCAAAACTGCTTTCATCAACTCAAGTTTTGAATGATAGATAATTTTATCATCCTTAGCATATAAAGCTTGGGATAAATAAGGAATCCAATCACGATCAATTCGCTTATTCAATAGCCTGGCTTGAGCACGCTCTATTGGAAAAACCGATAATAATGGGGGATGCGGAAATCGCTCTTCTAAATATTCAAAAATAATTTCAGACTCATAAACAATAACATCACGATCTACCAACGTTGGCACCTGAGCATAAGGATTTAATTCCAACAGCTCTTCAGGCTTTTTATCCAAATCTATTAGTTTAACATCAGCAACGACACCTTTTTCAGCTAAAACCATCATCACTCGGTGACTAAATGGGCAGTTTTTATTTGCATATAACGTCATCGTTGAGCGTTTATTTTGGGTTGTCATAAACTTAAAGCTCTCCCTTTGCACCTTAAACAAGAAATATCATACCAAAAAAATATGAAAAAAGCTCCTAAAGCCAGCATGCTTAAAGGAGCTCTTAAAAAGTTATGCGCAGATTCTTCAACAATAATATAAAAATTAACGTTTAGAGAACTGCGGACGTCTACGTGCTTTACGTAAACCAACTTTCTTACGTTCAACACAACGTGCATCACGCGTTAAAAATCCAGCTTTACGCAAGGTTGGACGCAATGAATCATCATAGTCAAGTAATGCACGAGCAATACCTAAGCGAATTGCACCTGCCTGACCACTAATTCCACCACCATGAACATTAACTTTAATGTCAACTTGATCAGCCATTTCAACTAGCTCCAACGGCTGACGAACAACCATAGAGGCTGTCTGACGAGCCAAGTATTGATCAAGCGGTAAATTATTTACGACAATATTACCAGAACCCTTTTTCAAGAAGACACGAGCAACTGAACTTTTACGGCGACCAGTTCCATAATTATAAACTGTATTAGACATAATAAATCACCACCTCTTACTTAATCGTTAATTCTATTGGTTGCTGTGCTGTATGCGGATGCTCTGAACCAGCATAAACTTTCAATTTTTTAATCATTTGACGACCTAATGAATTTTTAGGCAGCATACCTTTAACAGCTGACCTTACAATACGATCTGGATGTGTTGCAATTAGTTTATCAAATGTAATTGATTTTAAGCCTCCAATATAACCTGTATGACGGTGATACACTTTATCTGTCCGCTTGTTACCAGTTACATGAACTTTCTCTGCATTAACAACAACGACATAATCACCAACATCAACGTGTGGTGTATATTCAGGTTTGTGTTTGCCACGCAAATGCACGGCAATTTCTGTCGCAATACGACCTAATGTTTTACCTGACGCATCAACAACAAACCAGCTGCGATTAACTTGATCAGGCTTTGCACTAAACGTTTTCATCTATTAGTTACCTTACTTTGTGTTTAACTACTCAGTTTAAAATGCTCAACTTTTTGAACGCGACGATTTTAACAGATTTATCTATGTAAATAAAGCTTACTTGACATGTTTTTAGCTATATTTTAATAAAATAAAAAATCTTTTCATCCTAATTTCAGCTGTGCACTATGCGCTAGACAATCTTCCAATGCCAAGCGACGAAAATAATTTCCTGTTAAAGCTAACGAGCTACCCTGCAGTAGCTGAGCAATTTGCTGCAATCGCATTTTATGTTCTACCGTCAAAATGGGTATTTGATTTTCTTTTGAAAAAGATCTAACAATAGCTGATTGATTAACTTCTAGCAATTGACAAATATACGCTAAATGCTCCCCTATAGGTTTAAGCGCATCCTTTTTAAAATGAAAGACAAATCCTCTATAGTTGGAATCTGGAATGACATCACGTGAAATCATCGAATAAAATGGCGAGTCTCCTTTACCAATCAGCCCAGCCAACTCTTTGAAATGTAATAAATCTTTTCGATGAAACATCACCCCGACACTATCAATACTCGATAGTTTAATTTCATTTAATCGCTCACTTAATTTTGGCATTACAGAGAAAGCCAAATTCCCTGCAGTTCTAACATCTGTTGCAATTATGACGTGTTTTGCATCAAAAACTCCTTGGTTCGTTAACACTTGCCAGTATTTATTATTTTTATTAATCTCGATAACTGCATGATTTAACTTGGTTATGAACCTTTTGTGTGTAATAAGCTCATCAAATAAACTTGAAATTCCGTTAATCAAACTAAATGAACGTGGATAATCTTTATTGCGTTTTTTTTTGTTAAATAAAAACTCAGCTGGAAATTCATCTGCATTTTGCGATAAGACAGCACTAAAGCAATCTTTTAGTACTCGCTTATAATTTCCTCTACCAAATAATTTTCCATAAAATGACTCAACGCTCTGATTCGTTTTATTTTTAAATGGAAGCTGCATCATACCATAAGAAAAACTAATTGGATTAAGGTAACGAAACAGTGAATGTAGATACCCCTGATGATAAATACGAAATGGCAGCTTTTGGCGTTTAACTAGCTGATTTTGCAAATTGAGCGCTTCAATTATCTCTATAACATACTCATACGAGTTATATAAGGTATGCGCCCCCATTTCAAGCCAAAATTCTTTTTGTTGATTCAGATAAGCACTATGACATAGCCCACCAACGTGCGTCTCTTTCTCTAAAACTAAGACAGCCTCACCCTGCTTTGAATGATAATAAGCACAACCTAAGCCACTAATGCCAGCACCGATAATAATCGTATCATAAATCATTAACTGTATACGTCCTCAACCAAATCGCCCAAGTAGTCTAATACGGTTGTCGCATAACCGCCCGCTGGCAAAATAAAAGTTAGCTTCAATAATTGCTCGTTGAGATTATAATGCGCAGTTAACTTCTCTGGCATTAAAACTAAACTTCTGTAATCAAGTGTTAGTTTAAAAGGTTTTAACTGTGGCGGATCTAACCAGGTTACATCTAACGTTTTAAACGCCTCATCTAACAGCTGCTCAGCTTCATTAGAATAGAACAGTTTTCCTTTTTGTCCCCATAGTGGGCCAACCGGGTAAGCTTGATGCTTTTCAAGTCGCTCATAAGCCTCATCTAACTCGCTTAAACTGGTTATCTGATAAACACTATTTGATCGCTCAAACTGCATAATATCACCTACAAACAGCTTGCTTAAACCATAACTATTTCTTCGATGATCAAGATAAAGATTAAATAAGTAACTGCGATAAACCGACAATAACCACTTCTTGCGCTTAAGCGGTGGATTAACCTCCCCCTTAAACCAACTGTTTAATAACTGAATATTTGAATGCTCATAGCCAAAACGCTGCTGACCATAATAGTTAGGAACGCCAGCAGTTTTGATATGATGAATGGCTTTTGCTAAGCTAACCTGTTTGAGCGTTGCATTTCGAATAGTAATATTAAACCAATTACCATAATGAAGCTTACGACGTAACTTTTTTTGGTGTTGTGCACTTTTTAGTATACTGATACCACAAACGTTAAACACTTGCCAGTTAGGTGCTTCTTCACCCGGCATATACAAAGAAAACCACTGCTCAGTGATCGCATATTTATCCTTCATCCCAGAATAACCAACATCCTTCACTGCAATACCAGCAAATTTAGCCAATAGCTTAGCAACTTCTTCTGTATGAAGGTTTTCCTTTCGTAAATATACCCAGTGATGCTCACCATTATTACTAAAATCAATATCCAGTAATTCTGTTACTAGAAAATCATCAACTGAACTTTTAAATTCACCTAGCGGTGTAATCTCAGGCATGTTCTTTAGTTACCACATAGTCTTTTGGCGCCTCAGTTGATTTCTCTTTTGTGGCTTCTTTATTGTTATCAAGCGACGGTTTTTCATGTGTAATTCTACCTTTTTCGCCTGCGCTTAACTGATAATTCCTATTACGATACTCTAATTCCTTGGTCACTGCATAATGATGTTCTTGCAACTTAAGCATCGCATCACTAATATCATGAATTAAGTCATCACTTTTATGCATATGGCCTTTTAGCTTGCCATGATATTCTCTTAGTTCTTTTCTTGCATTTGAGGCTTCCGCTTGAAGTCGTGCCATTTTTCCAGTACTTCGTGCCATAAAAAAACCGATTACAGCGCCAATGATAAGACCAACAACCAGGCCAATAATTATCATTACCGTTATTAACATCATTTATTTCCTTTATCTATTTGTTAACCACACAGACTAATGCAATTGCTCTTAATTTAAAGCGACCTAGTCCATTGCCATTATTAAATTATACGCCGATTTCAATCATTTGGTAAACTATTGGTCAAGCATATTCATCACAATCTGGTTAATTAACTAGGAATGCTTTTGAATTAAGCAAACTGCATAGACTGCTATTCCTTCTTCACGCCCAATAAAACCCAAACGCTCTGTTGTCGTTGCTTTCACATTTACCTGATTGCGCTTAAGATCCATTATCTGTGCTAAACGATGGCAAATTGAATCTATATGATTTGATAACTTTGGTTTTTGTGCAACTACGGTTATATCGATATTATTAATCTGATAAGCTTCTCTTTTTAACAACTTCATGATCTCTTCAAGAAAAAACACACTGGATTTGTCCTTATTATTCCTATCGGTATCTGGAAAATGATAACCTATATCTCTTAATGCTAGCGCACCTAATAATGCATCACTTAAAGCATGAATAATAACATCACCATCTGAATGAGCTTCAACACCTAAACATGCATCAACTTCTATCGCACCTAAAATAAGTGGTTTGGGTATTTGGCTAAATTTATGAACATCATAGCCATGGCCAATTCTAATCATTTATCCTCCCTAACTATAGAAAAACCTTCTTTAATCCAACCTTTATAACCACGGTTCATTGAGCGCACTTTTTGGTAACCCATTTTATTGAGATTGTCTGCTGCTAATGCTGAACGGTTGCCACCACCACAGTATAAAATAATATCTGCATTTTTATTAGGAATTGTTTGAATAATTTTAACTTCTAACATACCGCGTGATAAATGCATGGCACCTGGAATAAAGCCCTGATTATATTCCTCAAAATCACGCACATCAATTAATATAACCGCCTCCTGACCTTGATCAATGATCGTTTTAACCTCTTCTAATTCACAGGTATCAACACGAGTTAAGGCATCATCGACTAAGGCTAAAAATTCATTACTATGCTTCATAATATAGCTATCCTTCTATCTATTGCTTTTTAATTATCCATCGACATCAGAACCATTTTATCGCAAAATACTGTACAGCTCTAACTTTTCGCAGTTAAAATTAGTAACATTCTTTTTCAAAGTAAAAATTTAGGATATACGCGATGACTGATAAAGCACATCAACACCATAAATTAATCATATTAGGCTCAGGACCTGCAGGCTATACCGCTGCTGTATATAGCGCCAGAGCAAACCTTAACCCTGTTATTATTACTGGTATGCAACCTGGGGGCCAACTAACAACAACAACGGATGTTGATAATTGGCCTGGCGATGTTGAGGGGTTACAAGGACCTGAATTAATGAATCGTATGCAACAACATGCCGAACGATTTGAAACAGAGATCATCTATGACCATATTGATAAGGCTGAGTTAAGCCAACCACCATTTAAACTCTATGGTGCTGAAACTGTTTATAGCTGTGATGCACTTATTATTGCAACTGGAGCGTCTGCCAAGTACCTAGGCCTTGAATCAGAAGAGGCATTTATGGGTAAAGGTGTCTCAGCCTGTGCTACTTGCGATGGTTTCTTTTATAAAAATAAAAAAGTAGCTGTGATCGGTGGTGGTAATACAGCCGTTGAAGAAGCACTTTACTTATCTAACATTGCCAGTGACGTTGTTTTAATTCACCGTCGCAACCAGCTAAGATCAGAGAAAATTCTTATCGATCAATTTATGAAAAAGGCCAATCATGGCAATATTACACCAGAATGGTTCTATACCCTAGACGAAATCCTAGGTGATGACTCAGGCGTAACTGGTATTCGTATCAAACATACCAAAACCAATGAGACCAAAGAAATTGCAGTTGATGGTGTTTTTATCGCCATTGGTCATAAACCAAATACTGACTTATTTAGTGATCAACTTCTGATGAACAACGGATATATTACGGTCAAATCAGGCTTAGATGGTAATGCAACTCAAACAAGCGTTGAAGGTATCTTTGCTGCAGGTGATGTAATGGATCATATCTATCGACAGGCTGTAACATCTGCTGGCAGTGGCTGCATGGCTGCATTAGATGCTGAGCGCTTTTTAGATCAGAAGATGAATTAAATGATTGCATTTTGTTACAGTTTCGGGCATGATTGCCACCAAAAATTGTAATTAACCCTGCAATTTAAGTTTAAACTAAAGGTAATAACTCGCATGGCAAAAGAAGATCAAATTGAACTAGAAGGTACAGTAATTGAAACTTTACCCAATACCATGTTCCGCGTTGAATTAGAAAATGGACACATTGTGACTGCGCATATTTCAGGGAAAATGCGCAAAAACTACATCCGCATTTTAACTGGCGATAAAGTAACAGTTGAGATGACACCCTACGATTTAACGAAGGGACGAATCACTTATCGTAACAAATAATAAATTCTACCTAAACTTGAAAATAGACCAACACACAAAGCCTCGAAAAAATAATCAAAGCAATTTTAATATCTATTAGTCGTGCAGATTATCACGAAGATAGGCTTTCGTTACTTGACCATCGGCAACTTCTCGCAGTGCGACTACTGTTGGCTTATCATTATCCCAATCAACTAAAGGCTCTTCGCCAGAAACCATTAAATGACGCGCACGCTTGGCTGCTAATAATACTAACTGAAAACGATTATCTACGTACTCTAAACAATCTTCTACTGTGACACGAGCCATTTGAATCTCCTAAATAATATAATAGTTGTGCGTATATAAAAAAGTCAATTGATGGGATTTTAGATGATTTAAGCGCATTTGCCAAGCATTCTTTATTTCCCTGTGCCAAATATATTAGTAATAGATTTACCAACTGCTCGAGCAGTCGTATAAAAAATATTACCAGTTGATTTTAAATCATCACTATTAGTTGGCGTTAAAGATTTCATTTCAAACTTTCCTTCAATAGCTGTTTGTAAAATAGTTTGCAACAATGTATTCGCTAGACGTAACTCCCTCTCTGTAAATTGCTCTACTAGCTTCTCCTCCTGCGATGTATGTTCTTCATTCGCATGCACGCTAAGCAAATAACAAACTTGCTTTAATAATGTTTATACTTCGCTTAGACTAGAAACTATCTGCTTCACATAACTTTGATCTTTACAGTCTTCTAGCACATTACTCTCATTAAATTTATGCTTATAAAATTTTTTCTCAGGGTTATACTCAACTTCGCCAAGTATCGTTAATCTATCAAACAACTTAATCCAGTTATCTGCATTATAACATTCACTTCCTAAATCATAGGTCTGTAATAATAGTTTCAATTCTTCTATGGTCATAAGTAACTCCCAATATAATAACAACCTAATGCAGTGTAATTACAGCTTACAATTTAAGATACCTTTTAAATACGGTAAATAATAATCTAGCTTTATATATAATTTAACTGTTAAAGTTCAATTTATATTGCATTGCGTAATAAGCTCACAAGTTGCATTCTGCTAACACATTAATTAAACTTCACCGACAAATGTAATGGAATATAAGCCGATGCAAACAATCTATTTTATCAGAAGAACCAAAACACAATTTGGCGGCGCTGAGAACTATTTATCTCGCTTAGTAGCTGCACTAAAGCTTAAAGATATCGAATGTGAATTAATCTATGGCAATTTACCAAAATGGCTACCAACTTGGCTAAAAGCACTCGTATTTAATTTTAACGTAATGAAAAAGAAAAAAAATAATTTTTATTTTTCATTAGAGCGCATCACCCATCCCGATGTCTACCGTGCAGGTGATGGCGTTCATAAAGTTTATATGACATTAAAAAATTCAAAGTTTAACCCAACGAATACCGTTTACTGCTACCTTGAAAAACGTTGCTTCAACAACGCCAAACTTATTATTGCTAATTCAAATTTTATCAAAAAACAAATTATTGAGACTTATCAAATTCCAGCAGAGAAAATTAAAGTTATCCATAATGGCATTACAATAAAAAAAGTCGATAGCAAAAAAGCAAAAAAAGACATAACCGAAGAATTTCCAGCCATTATAGATAAAAAAGTAATCCTATTTGTTGGCAGTGACTTTTATCGAAAAGGCGTTGATAGTTACTTAAACATTCTTAGCAAACTTAAAAGTCAAAATTTTCACGGTATTGTTATTGGCAAAGATAAAAAAATGAATTTCTATCAGCAATTAGCCAAATCTCTTAACCTAGAGAACCAAATAACATTCACTGGTTTAAGATCAGATGTAAATAACTTCTATGCAATCAGTGATATTTTCCTATTTCCTACTCGATATGAGCCTTTCTCTAACGTTGTACTCGAGGCAATGGCTCTAGATAATGTAACGTTTACCTCTAACTTTAATGGCGCCAGTGAAATTCTACCTGATGACTGCGTCATTACTGAAACTAACCATCAAATGATCGTTAATAAACTCGATCAATTATTGGCTGACAATCAGTTGCTAGAACGTGAAAAAAAACACCACCACCATATTGCTGAATCCTTCAGTATGGAAAAAAATGCCAAGCAAACTTTAAATGCTATCTTACCATTAATAACTACAACGAATAAAAACTAGAATCTTTGCTACGCGTTAAAGCAGCAAATACGTTATGATAGAATCATACAGCACCAAAAATATGGATATTACCTCAAACACATGTCACAGCTGCCACTACAACAGACAAGCAAACTTAAATTGTTAGTTGATGATATTTTTACCGTTATTAGCTCACGCAAGATGATGGTTATGCTATTACTTGGCTTTTCGTCGGGCTTACCTTTATTATTGAGTATTTCAACTTTAATTGCCTGGTTTAGTCAATCAAATATTTCAACTGAAAAAATTGGTCTTTTAACCCTAATTAGTGCTCCCTACACGTTCAAGTTTATCTGGTCACCTATTATGGATCGATTCTCACTACCTTTTCTTGGGCGTCGACGTGGCTGGATTTTAGTCATGCAGATTTTATTAATGATTACTGTGATGCTAAATGCTTTATTTACGCCAGAGACAAATCCTTGGGCTTTAGCATGTCTAAACTTAATCATCGCCTTTCTCTCTGCAACGCAAGATATTAATATTAATGCTTATCAAGCAGATATTTTAAAGCCTAATGAACGAGCTCTAGGTGGTGCTGTCTCGACATTAGGTTATCGAATTGCTATGTTTGCCTCAGGCGCTGGCGCCTTATTAATCGCTGCTAGCTTTAGCTGGCATAGCGCTTATATTATTATTGGCTTATTGTTTCTTATCGGCATTATTGGAACTTTAGTTGCCCCTAGCACTCAACGAACAACAGAGCACGCACCAAAAACACTATTTAAAGCGGTTATTTTACCATTTATGGACTTTTTTAAACGCAATCATATCATCAGCGCTTTTTTAATATTGATTCTAATTATTGTCTATAAGCTTGGTGATCAGTTGGCTTTTTCTTTAAATACCGTATTCTTCCTAAGAGGCCTAAACTTTTCTTTAAATGAAGTTGCTATTGCCTTTAAATTCAGCGCAATGATTTTTACAATTTTGGGTACATTAAGTGGCGGCTTTATTATGAAACGTATCGGTATTTATAAAGGCTTTTTATATTTTAGTTTTTGCATGGCTTTAGCTAATTTATGCTATGCCGTATTAGCAATTGTTGGTAAAAGCTTTTATCTAATGACGCTATCTGTTGCTATTGAATATTTCGCTGGCGGCCTTGGTTCAGCTGCATTTTTAGCTTTTTTATTTTCACTATGCAACCAAAACTACAGTGCCACGCAATTTGCACTGTTTAGCTCCCTTGATTCATTAGGGCGTGTATTTATTGGCCCAGTTGCAGGTTTTGTTGCGACAAGCTATAGCTGGGCAATGTTATTTATTTTAAGCACATGTATTGGCTTAGCTGTCAGTATGTTTATCTTATTTAGCAAACAACTAATTATCAATATGATTGGTACTACTAAATAAAATACTTAAACCATTCATTAGCAATAACTTGATGCGCCTTGGTTGTTGGGTGAACTAGATCCCAAAACAGATGGGTTTCTGCATTTTCCTTAACTACAATAGCCTCATCTGTTTGAATATTACCTTTTAAGTCAAATCCACCAACACTTAAAATACAAGGATTTGTAGCATTTTCGAACCCAAATTCAAATGGTTTATTAATGACTCTTTTCATAAAGCGAAAACTATCAAATAAATGAATTTGGCTATCTCTATATTTAACTTTCAAAAAATCTATTTTTCTATCTAATTTGATATTTTCTTTTTTTAATCGATGTAAATAATAATGTTTTAATCCATTCCTTAACTTCTGAATATAATAACGTTTTGCTACTTTTTTGATCTTCTTACCTTCAGGCATAAAATTAAAGACCGGTACTGCTGTAATATCAGGAACATTAGATAGTAAAATTTGTTTTACCCCTAAGCGACAAAGCCGCTCTGTAATCGCTTCTAGATCATTTGCAACACGATAGAGATTACTTAGATGCAAGTAAGGAAACTCAGGCGTGATAGAAAAAAAGAAATTATTACCACCACCTGTAATAACCGCAACATCTCCTTCTTTAAAGCGGCCCATTTGATGCTCAAACTGATCAATTTGCATCGATACCGGCAAAGCTTTATCAACTAATAATGGATTAGGATTTAATGTTGCAGCTAATGCGCCTGCGATTGCG
Organism: Thiotrichales bacterium 19S3-11; assembly: GCA_021713295.1. Taxonomy (GTDB): domain Bacteria; phylum Pseudomonadota; class Gammaproteobacteria; order Francisellales; family Francisellaceae; genus M0027. Next base: position 19,676 of record JAKJJU010000012.1, on the reverse strand, counting down.
AAGTTTTCAATTTCAACTTCAGTATTGTAATGATGACTTAATTTTTCTTGCAGATAGTAAACAGCAACTTTTCCATTAGAGAAATAACCATCATGACAAGCTTTCGCAGATAATGGCAACAACTTAGTTAAGTTACCACAATCTTGAAGGCTATCGCCAAATACGATCAATCTTTTAACACTCATTAAGCAACCTTAAACGTAAATTACCCACACTTAGATGAGAGAACAATAAGCCATTTCAATAGCAAATGCAAGATTTTACAATTTTATGAGCATCAACAATCAAATAATAGCCTAACTAGTCATTTTGCTGCAACTGGTTCAAAATATGTGCTTTTAATTGACTATTAAGTCTAAATTGATACGGTTTTTTCCCTGTAATATAAACCGTCAAAAGATCACCATCAACATCAATTTGCTCCACCTCAATCATTACTTTCGACTGATCAGTTATACCTTGTTGCTTGCGTGCACCAGATCTAGCCCTTGAAATAGCTTGGCGAAACGAACCTCGAATACGACTTTCTCTTATCTTTCGTACAAAATCTCTTGCTAATTCAGGCGTTTCATCTTCAAATTTCTTTAACTCATAAAGCGTTCTTACATCATCAATAATTCCATCATCACTTAAACGTCTAAGCGATGCAGAACCCTCATTTAATTTAAGACGCATAGAAACCCAAGATAAATCACGTCCCAATGATTTAGCAATTTGACTTTTTTTCATTTGTTTATGTTTAATTAATTCATAAATCGCATCAGCTTCTTCAAATGGAGATACCTTCTCACGCTGATCATTTTCAAGTAATTGAATGATTAAAACATCCGAGTCTTTTTCTTCTCTTACAATAGCGGGGATCGTGGATAATTGCGCCATTTTAGCAGCGCGATAGCGGCGTTCTCCCGCTATTAATGTATATTCCCCATTTTCATTTCGCCTAACAATAATTGGTTGTAATACACCTTTCTCTCTAATACTTGCTGCAAGTGAATCAATATTTTTAAATACTTTCCTTGGTTGATTTGGATCTGGTTTAACCTGGGTTAAAGATAACTCAAGCAATGAACCGCCAGTTTGAGCTTCTGTGTTTAATTCATTAAGCTTCATTGCTAAAAGCTCATCTTTTTTTAAGTCTGCTTGAGTATTGACAACACCTAAATCACTTAAGCGTTTACGATTGGATAATAAGCCTTTACTCATCGTCTTAGTTAAACCTTTATTTTAATGTTAATCATCTAAATTTATATACTTAAACCACCATCATAGCTTTATTAATGATTGTTATCAAAGAAAGTTAATACTTCTTTTGCAAGCTTTTTCACTTGAATATGCGCCCATGAGCCTTTAGCGTACTCACCAATATATAACCCTTGAGCTTCCGCTTCGACAAACTTAACACTTTGCGGGATAGATACATCAAACGCATTGCCTTCACCTTCAAGCTCAACCAATAAGCTTTTTGACATTTGTGTATTTTTAAGTATTCGATTAGCCAGCAAACGATAAGGTCTCTCTGCCGTAACAGCTAAGTCTTTTGCCTCTAATAGCCCAGACATATCCATACCACTTGGTGCTGCTGGAATAACAACCAAATCTGACCAAAGTGCGGCCTTTAAGGCTGCAGTCTGGAAATTAGGTGGGGTATCAATAATTAAAAATTCGCAATGACCTTTAAGCTCATTTATCTGATCTCGAGCATTTTTTTCATCTATTTGATAGACAAAATTACCCACTTCGTCATTTTTTGCTGACCAAGCCCATGCATCAGGCTTATCTTTATCCATATCTGCAACTAATACGTTATAACCCAACTCACGCAAGCCACCTGCTAAATTCATTGCCGTTGTTGTCTTGCCTGAGCCGCCCTTTTGTTGCAACAGGGCAATTGATTTTGCTTGTGTCATCCTTATCTACTCCTAAAAAAGCAATCTTTTGCTATTCTAGCAGTCCTTTTGAAGTAATTTAAGGAAATTGATAAAAAATAGAAGATTAACTGCAAAATTAGCACTAATCAGTAATAACTGATTGTGCTAATGCATGAATAACGGCTGCAATTTTTATTGCATGCTGAATTGCATAAGAATCAATATTTGCTTTTTCAAGCACTTGAACATGGCTGTCAATACACAAACCACAACCATTAATTGCTGATACAGCTAATGAATACAATTCAAAATCTTCTTTTGCAACCCCCGGATTGGCCAATATATTCATTCTTAAGCCTGCCGGCATTGTTTTATAGTCTTGCTTGGACACTAAATGAATAAATCGATAGTAAATATTATTCATACCCATAATTGCCGCTGCTGCTTTTGCCGCTTGTACTTCATTTGTGCTGATTGTATCTTTTGCATAATCATCGATTGCCTGAATGACTTTTATATTTTTTGTTGCATATGCACAAGCTAAAGCAATTGCTGCAATTTGATTTGCTGTAAGGTAATTCTGCTTTGAGACATCCAATACGCTTTTTACATTTAAGCGAATATCTTTTGCATAATCACCTAATGAATTTAATAATGCTTCATACGCCATAGGAATCACTCCTTAATGTTAGAAATTATTTAACTTAAGCAAATGCTTTATCTTCTTTAGTTAATGGATTTAATGTTTCTTGACCTTGCTGCCAATTACATGGGCATAATTCATCCGTTTGCAATGCGTCTAATACGCGCAATACTTCATCGGGATTACGTCCCACATTCATATCCGTTACCATTGAAAATCGAATAATTCCCTCTGGGTCTATTATAAAAGTTGCTCTTTTTGCAACACCTTCATTTTCATCTAAAATACCCAATGCTTTTGATAATTGACGATTTAAATCCGACAGCATTGGAAAAGCCAAATTATTTAACTCTTCTTTCTGATTACGCCAAGCTAAATGTACAAACTCAGAATCAGTACTGACACCTAATATTTGTGTATCTCTATCTTTAAACTCATTATTCAAATTGCCAAATGCTGCTATTTCAGTTGGGCATACAAAAGTAAAATCTTTTGGCCAAAAGAATACAACTAACCACTTACCCGAATAACTCTGATTGTTAATATCTACAAATGCATTATTTATATCATTAGATACAACTGCTTTAACTTGAAACTTTGGAAATTGATCACCTATCGTTAACATTTTTATGTCTCCTTCTATCTATTAATCATAGTTCGTTAGCAACTGTTTGTTACATGGATAAGCATAATAAAATATCAAATATAAATAAAATATATAAATATTATATAAACAATAAATACAACTTATTAAAAATATTAGATTTATAATTTATAAGATTTTATTTTGCTATTAACTATCAATTTCAGTAGTCTAAAAATAATTAATTCCTAAAAACAGTAATAAATAGACAAGGCCTTTTAGAAAATGAACAAATACCCAATTTCAATGCGATTACTACACTTTCTTTTAATTCTCATTATATTTGCCCAATTAACCGTAGGGTATGGTTTTGATCTTATTTTTGAAAAATTAGGTGCTAATACATTTTTGATTTTACATAAATCTCTTGGGCTTTTAGGTTTAATCGTTGTTATTTTATTAATTCTTAGACGCTTATTTTATACAAAACCCCCTTACCCTAATACGCTCTCTAAGGGACAACAATACCTTGCTAAACTAGTACATTTATTATTATATCTCACTGTGATTGCTATGGGTTCAAGTGGCATGCTGGTATCAATGCTCTTTAATAGCCATTGGTTATGGTTTTATATCATCCCATTACCACAAATTATTTCACCTAACCCTCAACTAGGCAGCGAACTCTTTTCTGTTCATACCTATGGCGCCATTGTGTTAAGCCTATTAGTTGCATTACATTTCTTAGGAGCGCTATATCATGGGGTGAAAAGAGATGGCATTACCAAACGTATGTTTTAGCCAATTTTTTACTTTAAATAAATCTGCTAGAAAATGCTTTATTATTCATTCATCCCACTTTAGTATAGAAATTGATTTTATAAGCGGCAGATTGCTTTAGATTTTACCAATCAATAAAAAATCAAACATTATTGATTTTTCACTGGCTACTTATAAACAAACTGATTATAATTGATATCGATTTTGGGCATTACGGCAATCATTTGCCAACAATGCCCGATGCTACCTGGACTCCCCCACCCCTACTGTTATATCACACGTTCAGGTAGCCCTAATTCTAACTTTAATACGTTAAATTTTCTTAAAAACTAACGCACCATTTGTACCACCAAAACCAAATGAGTTTGACATTGCTATATCTATCTTCATCTGGCGAGCATGATTAGGCACATAGTCAAGATTACAGCCTTCGCCTGGCTCAACAAGATTAATCGTTGGTGGTGCAACCTGATCTTTAATTGCTAAGATTGTAAAAATAGCTTCAACGGCTCCTGCAGCACCCAGCAAATGGCCAATCATTGATTTCGTTGAACTAACAGCAATCGTTTTGGCATCACTACCCATTAATTTTTCAATCGTTTGACTCTCATTTAAATCGCCAATAGGCGTTGAAGTACCATGTGCATTGATATAATCTAATTCCGATGCGTTAATTTGAGCATCATTTAATGCATTATCCATACATAGATAAGTACCAGCACTATCAGGAGCGGTCATATGGTAAGCATCTCCTGATACACCATAACCCATAAGCTCTGCATAAATTTTTGCGCCACGACGTTTTGCATGCTCATATTCTTCAATTACCAGCACCCCAGAGCCATCACCTAAGACAAATCCATCACGATCCTTATCCCATGGACGAGATGCAGCTTGTGGATCGTCATTACGGGTTGACAATGCCCTAGCTGCAGCAAAGCCAGCCATACCTACAGCAGTCGATGCTTTCTCAGCGCCACCAACAACCATTACATCTGCATCACCATAAGCAATCAATCTCGCTGCATTACCGATATTATGTGTTCCAGTGCTACAAGCCGTTACTATGGCAAGATTTGGCCCTTTAAAGCCATATTTTATTGATGCATGGCCGGAAATCATATTAATTAAACACGCAGGAATACAAAATGGAGAAACCTTTGTTCCTTTATTATCTAATTGCTGGCGAATGGACTCAATTGTCGTAATACCACCGATACCAGAAGCTACAGAGACACCAATTCGATGTGCATTTTCATCGGTTACTTCAAGGTTAGCATCTTTTACTGCCTCATCCGTTGCAATTAGGCCATACTGCAGAACAACGTCAAGCTTTTTAAGCTCTTTTGTATTAAAGTAATCTTCTGGATTGTAGCCTTTAACTCTAGCTGCAATCTGTGCTTTAAATTCACTTAAATCAGGCCCAGGCAAATCAAATCCATCTAGCTTCTCAACACCGCTTTTGCCCGCTTTTATATTCTTCCAGCTCTCTTCTAGATTAAGCCCTACTGGAGAAATCATACCTAAGCCAGTAACAACAACACGTCTTGGTGATTTCATCTGAATTCACTCCTTATATTAAAAATAAAGAAATTGTCTACTTAAAACGAAATCAGCGCTTAAAGGCTAACCTTAAAAGCGCTGATCTAACTAAACTAAAATATAATAAACTTCCAGTAATCGTTTAATTAAAAACGATTACTTATTTTCATTAATGTAATTAATAACATCCTGAACTGTCTTAATTTTTTCTGCTTCCTCATCCGGAATATCAGTCTCAAACTCTTCTTCTAAAGCCATTACCAACTCAACTGTATCTAATGAATCAGCGCCTAAATCATCAATAAACGAAGCATCAGGAACCACGTCTTTCTCATCAACATTTAATTGATCTGCAATAATTTTTTTAACTCTTAATTCAATATCGCTCATTTTTTTATTTCCTCATGTTTTTCCAAAGAATTATCTTTATCAGTGCCATTTTATTGAACTATGGCAGATTTGCAAGGTTTTTATCACCTATGCCATATAAAGACCACCATTGACATGTAGCGTATGCCCTGTCACATAACCTGCCTCATTTGAAGCTAAATAAACCGTTGCCGCTGCAATATCCTGTGGATTGCCCATTGATTGCGTAGGCACTTGATTCATGATTGCTTGTGCTTGTGCTTCGTTTAAATCAGCTGTCATATCCGTTTTAATAAAACCAGGAGCAATGACATTGGCAGTAATTCCTCTAGATGCTAGTTCATGGGCTAACGATTTGCTAACACCAATAACAGCTGCTTTCGCTGCACAATAGTTAGCCTGCCCCGGATTACCCATACTACCGACAACTGAACCAATCGTAATAATACGTCCCCAACGTTTTTTCATCATATCTCTAAGTAGGCCACGAGTTAATTTAAATACCCCACTTAGATTGGTATTAATCACCTCATCCCATTGTTCATCTTTTAAGCGCATTGCCAAATTATCTCGCGTAATTCCTGCATTATTAACTAAAATATCAATTGCTTTCGCTTCTGTTTTCAATTGCTTCAATAACTCATTAATACTGGCATCATCTGCAATATTTAGCTTAACACCATGCCCTTTAACACCCAACTGATCAAAGCGTTGAGTAATTTTACCAGCGCCATCGTCCGTTGTTGCAGTACCAATAATATAAGCCCCATGCTGGGCTAAATGATCAGAAATTCCCTGACCTATGCCACGACTAGCACCGGTTACAAGCGCAGTTTTACCTGATAAATCAAACATCGATAATAATCTCCTGAAATAAACTAATTATATTAAATCTAAAGTGAAACAAGACATTCTAAAACGTGGTTGAATTGTTCAATAGTGTCCGTAGCTAAATAATGCTTCTCTTTAACAATTCTTTTGTTTAATCCGCTTAAAACTTTACCACTACCTACTTCAATAAAAGCCTCAATACCCTCATCAGCCATTAAAGTTACTGTCTCAGACCACTTAACTGGTGAATATAGTTGACGCACCAGTGCTTGGCGAATTTCATCTGGATGATGATGCATTTGAACATCGACATTATGGATTACTGCTACCTCTGGTGTTTTGATATTAACTTGCTCTAATGCTTGTGCTAACTTTTCAGCAGCAGGTTTCATAAGCTGACAATGAGAAGGTACTGAAACGGGTAAAATTTGAGCTCGCTTAGCTCCTTTTTGTTTTGCTAATTCAGAGGCTGCCAACACTGCATTTCTTTCTCCAGCAATAACAACTTGTCCAGGTGAATTGAAATTAGCTGCTGAAACAATCCCTTCATTGTGCACACTTTGACACACGTCAATAACAGCCTGGTCATCTAAACCAATAATGGCACTCATCGCGCCAACATCTGAAGGCACTGATTCTTGCATCAATTTACCTCTTAAATGCACAAGTTTCAGCGCATCTGAAAAAGTTAAGCTACCTGCTGCAACTAATGCTGAATACTCACCTAAGCTATGTCCAGCCATTAGCATAGGTTGCAAATCACGCTTATCTGATAACAAACGATAAATAGCAATAGAACCGGCTAATAATGCAGGCTGAGTATAAGCTGTTTGTGATAGTCGATTTTCATCATTACTAATAATCTCCCACAAATCAAACCCTAGTGCTTCATTAGCTTGAGCGAATGTTTCTTTCACAAGGTTAAAGTTATGATAAAAATCATTTAACATTGCTTTTTTTTGCGACCCTTGCCCTGGAAACACATAGGCTATTTTAGAATTTGCTGACATAACTTATTGATCCTTTAATTCTAGTTTTATTAAGGCTAATATCTTCAATTGTCCTAGAATGATAACACCATACCTCCCCAAACAAAACCTGCTCCAAAAGCTTCAAGCAACAAATTTTGTTTCGGCTTAATCTTACCACAATTAACAGCATGATCCAGCGCTAATGGAATCGAAGCAGCTGAAGTATTACCGTGATATTGAAGCGTGATAATCACTTGTGATAGCGGCAAGGAAAGCTTCTTTGCTGTTGCCTCTAATATTCGTAAATTTGCTTGATGCGGAACTAACCAATCTAACTGATCTTGCTTAAGTGACGCTTTTTCTAATAACTCATCTGCTAACAAACTTAAGCGGGCGACTGCTTTTTTAAAAACTTTATTGCCTTGCATCTGTAAAAGCGTTGTCTCTGCATCTTGCCCATATAATGACTTCGGTAATGCATTAGGTATATTTAGTAATTCAAGATCTTGGCCATCACTATGCAATATAGAAGCTTCAATGCCATACTGTTGATCTGCACCTAATATAACGGCTCCAGCGCCATCACCAAATAACACACAAGTTGAACGATCTTTCCAGTCAAGCACTCTTGATAAACGCTCTGCGCCAACAACAAGCGCATATTCAACCGTTTTATTTTCAATGTATTGACGTGCAACATCTAATGCATAAACAAAACCACCACAAGCAGCACTTAAGTCAAATGCAGGAATGCTCTTTGTTCCCAAACGATACTGTAATAATGAAGCGGTTGAAGGCATTAAATAGTCAGCTGTGCCAGTTGCAACAATGATCAAGCCAATTTGCTCTGGCTTGATGGCTAACTTTTTCAGTGCATTTTCCGATGCCCTAAGGGCCAAATCTGTTGTCGACTCATCTTCTGCAACATGCCTTGATATAATACCAACTCGCTGACGAATCCACTGATCTGAAGTTTCAATAAATCTAGCCAAATCATCATTAGTAACAACCTTTGCTGGCAAATAACTACCGGTCGCTAAAATTCTTGCCTTAAGTGGCATAATTTATGATTCCTCATGCATGGTCTGCAACAAAGCGCCAACTTCAGCCTGTATCTGATTAGGAACATCCTTTTTAACTTCTTTAATCGCCTCTGTAATTGCTGTTGCAAATGCTGATGCATCTGCCCCACCGTGACTTTTTATCACAATACCTCGAAGCCCAAGGAAAGTACCACCATTATATTGACGCGTATCTAGTCGTTTTTTTATTTTACGCAATACTGGTGCTGCACACAATAGAGATAATTTAGCTAATAAACCAGATGAAAATGCATCTTTTATGATTTTTGATATTAATGAGGCTACACCTTCTGTCGTTTTCAATGCAACATTACCAACAAATCCATCACAGACAACGACATCCGCACGGTCAAAGAAAATATCATTTCCCTCAACAAATCCAATATAGTTAATTGAATCGGTTGCATAAAGCATTTTTGATGCTTGCTTAATGCTATCAAGCCCTTTCATATCTTCTTCACCGATATTCAATAAGCCTACTCTTGGCCTATCATTACCCGTTACTGCAGAAACCAAAATGCTCCCCATTACCGCAAATTGAAACAACTGCTCTGAAGTACAGTTTACGTTTGCCCCTAAGTCAAGCATATAGGTTGACTTCATTTGACCTGAAGCTTTATTCATACCAGGCATGGGGTAAACAATTGCAGGACGATCAATATCAGCTAATGTTTTTAGAACAAAGCGCGAAGTTGCCATTAAAGCCCCTGTGTTGCCCGCACTCACACAAGCATCTGCTCTAGCATCCTTAACCAGGTTAATGGCTACGCGCATTGATGAATCTTTCTTAGTTCTCAGTGCTACAGCAGGAGACTCTTCCATACCAACAATTTCTGAAGCGTGACAAATAGTGATTCTATGCTCAAATTTAGCTGATTTATAAACCTTTAAGGCTTTTTTGAGACGCTTTTCATCTCCTACAAGAATCACATCAAGCTCAGGATGCTCCTTTAAGGCCGAAATAGCTCCAGGAACAGTTGATTTGATGCCATGATCTCCACCCATCGCATCAATTGAAAGGGTAATACGCTCAGTCAACGCCTACCACCTATAATTTCGTTAATTAATTTTAAGACTAATCTTCATCACTGTGATTTACTACTTTACGACCACGGTAGTAACCATCCGGTGTCACATGGTGACGCATATGAACCTCACCTGAAGTTTTATCCACCGACAGTGAATGTGCCTTTAATGCATCATGCGAACGACGCATACCACGCTTAGAGCGTGTTTTACGGTTTTGTTGTACAGCCATCTTTTCTGCTCCTAATTTTCAGTATCTTAAATTTCAATTCGTTTAAATTTTAAATCAAATTATTGCTTTATCATATCGATAAGCCCAGCAAAAGGTCGTCGCACAGCGCTCTGAACCTCTTCATTATTCGAGATGCCGTAGTATGCCTTATTTTTATTCAAATCACAATCTTTTAATTCCTTTTTTGCAACCAAAGGTAAACTCAATAAAATTTCTTCTTCAATGATTTCTAATGGTGAAACCATACCGTTTTCATCATAAATACAAGGCTCATATTCTCCAGATAAAGCATCTGCCATACGGTCATCTGCAACCACAACTAATTTAAAATCTGACTCAACTGGATATTCAAAAGGTTCTAGCGTTCGTTGGCATTCCAGTATAACAGTTGTCTTGATATTGCCTTCAATGACAATATACCCTTGACCATCAACTTTAAATATTAATGTAGTATCTATCATATGATCGGTTCTATACAGCGCATCCTCCAAACGAGGCAAGACATTCTGCGGAACATTACCTTTAAGAATTCTAGATTCTCTAGCAAAACGAGCAGGGTCAATCTGAGTTGGCAATCCAGTTTTCATGTTACTACACCTTAATAACGTTTACATCAAATCATAGTTTTACTTGATTTTAAACTATGATTATGACAATTTGTTAACTTTGCGAATACTACTACAGGAGCCACGCTTATGGCAAGTACATTTTTTGATCAAACAATCCCTCCTTTCAGTTTACCTATGACTTCCGAAAAAACCTTTAGCCTAGATAACTACCATGGTAAGCATCTTGTCATCTACTTCTACCCTAAGGATAGCACACCTGGCTGTACAAGCGAGTCAAAAGATTTCAGGGATCTTTATTCTAGTTTTCAAGCACAGGATACTGAAATTATTGGTATCTCACGAGATAGCCTCAAATCACATGAAAAATTTAAAGAAAATCTAGCACTACCTTTTGAGCTTGCTTCTGATACAGAAGAAGTTGCTTGTAAATTATTTGATGTAATGAAAGAAAAATCAATGTTTGGTAAAAAATATATGGGCATCGAGCGTAGTACTTTTTTAATCAACCCAAAAGGGCAAGTCATTAAAGAATGGCGCAAAGTTAAAGTTACAGGTCATGCAAAAGCAGTATTAAAGGAAATTTCCCAAGGATAATACAACCAATTTATAAAAGTATTGATGTACTGTAAATAATAAAAGAGGGGGAATAAACTCTATGAAACCATCCAACGCTCAATCAAGCTATAGCCCTAGTAATTTTGCTCTTATGCACCAAATTAGGCAAAATGATTTAATCTATCTATATAGAGTTTGTACCAAAGAAGAAGCACAAAATACAATTTGTTTAAAATGTGCTGGTGGTGAATTTAAGATGCTTGAAAAATTTACTGCAAGCAATGCGGAAATAATTAATCAAATAGCTAATAACGAGTGTTTTTATAATCCAAAAATTACCAATAGAAACTTAGCAAGCAAAAGAACATTAGTAGAGTACTCAACATCACCATTAACTCAATTTAAAGGAAAGTGTATTTTAATATCAGTTAATCAATCGTTTACCATAAAAGGAAGTAATTTACCTAATGAAGATGGTTTTTTAATACAAGTCGGCACCCCGCTTAATTCTGTAATGCTATTTGACAGCCCGCAACAGGCCCTGCAATACTTTAAATTACAACAAAAAAATAAAGCATTCAACCTAAACGCTCCGAACAGCTATTTTTTTGATGAATCATTACAACAACCAAACGACTTTATTTTGGGAACGGATCGGACACAACCCCTCTAGGCCACCCTACGATGCGCACCAGAGTGGGTTGTTTGTATTAACCTTAATCACAGGTTTTAATATTCATTTGCGATAACTTTATCCAAGCATCTTCATCACATAGATTAGGCTTTATTTCAGGCATGCAATAGGCATTCCAACTTCCCATACTCTTTTCACTTAAACAAGCCTTAAATCCTTTAACTGATAAATAAGCTGGAGGCAATGCCTGCTTACTTTCAGGTACCGACTTTATAGGGTGACAGCTGCCGCAAAGCCAAGGCTTAACTTGCCCTTTTGCCTTCTGACATTGTTTTAAATGAACCATACATTGATCTTTATTCTGAAATTTCTGACAAGTTTGATTCGCCAGATTACCACTGCACAGCTGATAAGCCATAGGAGCAAGTAACTTTTTACATGCTTGAATACTTGGTAGAATCAGTTTTTCTCCGACAGAAATACGATTAATATTTGAAATATGATTCACTGCTTGTAAACAATCAACATAATCTTGTCGATTCATTATTTGTGTCGCTGCGATCTTTGATAATGAGTCACCCTCTTTGACAATATAACTATCTGCTGCAAAAACGCTACCAGTCACTGTCATTGTCAATATCCCTAACATGAGCTCTTTTATCATATACCTTCCTCCTCTAACTTAACGACTAATATCCATTGACTTACTCAACAATAGCCTTGCCCTTCACTTAGCAAGCGTTATAATAATAACCGATAAAATTCTTAATTAAACTAAAATTGAACCTAAATAACTATGTCTTACTTGCAAAAATTACCCAAGTTAAAACCAGGTGCGAAGCCAATTTTAACAGCTGCAGTTGGTAGTGCTTGCTCATTGGTCCTAAAAGAGCTATACGAAAAGCAAATTCAACATGAAAAACGCAGTTTATTAATCATCACTGATAGCTTACAGAAAGCCAATCAACTCTATGATGAATTAACTTACTTACTTACTACCGAGAAAATTTATTTATTTCCTGATCTAGAGACTCTTCCTTATGATCGCTTTTCTCCCAGTGAAGATATTATCTCTACACGCCTAAAAACATTACATGCACTGAAATACAATCAAACTAATTTACTACTTATAGCCTCAATTACAACGTTACTTAAACGCCTGCCACCACTGAACTACCTTAAGCAATCAACCTTTATTTTAAATCGCCATGATAAATTAAACATTGATAGTTATCGATTAAAACTTGAGGAAAGTGGTTATCATTATGTTAACCAAGTTAATAATCGTGGAGAATATGCTGTTCGCGGTAGTTTATTTGATATTTTCCCCATGGGCTCTGATCATCCATTTCGTATTGATTTATTTGATGATGAAGTCGATAGCATTCGTACCTTTAATATTGATACACAACGCTCAGAGGAATCAATTGAATCAATCAATATTCTACCCACTCGCGAAGTTAAACTTGATCATAATAGTATTAATATCTTTGCTAGCAACTGGCAACAAGCATTCGATGAACGTGGCACGAATGATGAAACTTACCAAGATATTTTAAACTACCGTTATATTGGAGGTATCGAATATTATTTATCGCTGTTTTTCGAAGATACCACAACTATCTGCAACTTCCTAAATGAAGATACCTTAATTGTTCATTTAAATCATACATCACAGATGGCAAATAACTACTGGCAAGACATTAATCATCAATATGAACAGTTAAAACATGACACATCCAGACCAATACTAGAACCCCAAGCTATATTTGATTCCCCAACTGACTTCTTTAGAACAACAAAAGCCTTTTCTCAATTACATATTTACCAAGAAGATACAAAAGATAAAAGCTGTAAGCTTGCCTTTGAGCCTTTTAATGATTTAACTGTCCACTATCAATTTAAACAACCTTTTAAGCGTTTAGTTGAATTTATCGAGTCAAATGCACAGCAAAAAATAATTTTTAGTGCTGACTCTTTAGGACGTGCAAAAATTTTAGAAGAACAACTACAAAATCTTAATTTAAAGGTTAGCTTTTGCCATAGCTTTGAAGAAGCAATAACATCCGCTGAACATTTAACTTTAATTCATGCGCCATTTAGTCGTGGATTTATCTCTAAAAATTTATCTTTAATTACTGAAAGCGAGCTTTTTAGCAACCATGCACCTAACTATATTAAGCAGACTAAAAATAAAACATTCCAAGCACATGCTGGTAGCCAATTAAAAGACCTCACTGACTTAACGCTTGGTTGTGCTGTTGTACATATTGATCATGGTGTTGGTCGCTATGATGGATTAACCATCCTTGACTTAGGCTCAAAGCCACAAGAATACTTAACATTAAGTTACGCAAAAGGTGGCAAATTATATGTTCCGATTCAATCTCTGAACTTAATTAGTCGCTATAGTGGTACAGAACTTGAAAATGCTCCTTTAAATCAATTAGGCAATGATAAATGGGACAAAACCAAAGAAAAAGCTGCTAAAAAGATTCAGGATGTTGCTGCTGAACTACTCGATATTTATGCAAAAAGAGAATTAAGATCAGGCTTTAGCAATCAATTTAATGAAAGCGAATATCTATCTTTTGCTGAAAAATTTCCATTTGAGACCACCCCTGATCAGCAACAAGCCATTGATGCGGTTTTAGCTGATATGCAAAGTACTCAGCCAATGGATCGACTTATCTGCGGCGATGTTGGTTTTGGTAAAACTGAAGTTGCCATGCGCGCAAGCTTTGTTGCGGTTAATAACAATAAACAAGTTGCCATCCTAGTCCCCACAACACTATTAGCTCAACAGCATTATAATAACTTTAGTGACCGATTTGCAGATACTGCAATTCGTGTTGAGGTCGTATCACGCTTTAAAAGCACCAAAGAACAAAATGATATTTTAAAACAACTTAATTCGGGTCAAATTGATATCATTATTGGTACGCATAAACTACTCTCACCTACCATTAAATTTGCTAAACTTGGTCTTTTGATTGTTGATGAAGAACATCGCTTTGGTGTTAGCCACAAAGAAAAAATTAAAGCATTAAAGACTAATATAGATATCCTAACAATGACTGCAACGCCTATCCCCAGAACACTAAACATGGCACTATCAAGCATTCGTGATTTATCAATTATATCAACACCTCCGCTAAAGCGCCTATCTGTCAACACATTTATACGCCAAGATCAAGCATCAGTTATTCGCGAAGCCGTTACTCGTGAAACACTAAGAGGTGGACAAGTCTATTATTTACATAATAAAGTTGAAACCATTTTCCAAAAAACAGAAAAACTACAAAACCTATTTCCAGATTTAAAAATTGCTACAGCCCATGGCCAGATGCGCGAAAAAGAGCTAGAGCGTATTATGTTTGACTTTCAGCATAAACGTTCGCATCTACTTGTTTGTACAACGATTATTGAAACCGGCATTGACATACCAAATGCCAACACAATTATAATTGATCGAGCTGATAACTTTGGATTGGCACAATTACATCAACTACGTGGTAGGGTTGGTCGTTCACATCATCAAGCTTATGCCTACCTACTTACACCACCATGGAAGTCTCTAACAAAGGATGCTCAAAAGCGCCTTGAAGCTTTAAGTGACCACGAATCATTAGGTGCAGGCTTCATCCTGGCGTCACATGATTTAGAAATTAGAGGTGCAGGTGAGCTACTAGGCAAAGAGCAAAGTGGCAATATTGAAGGCATTGGATTTAACCTCTACCTTGAGTTACTTAATCGTACCGTTACGGCACTGAAATCCGGCAAAACAATTGATGCCGTTGATTTTGAACTCATTAAAAATCATACTGAAATTGAGTTGCGTATCGCAGCTTTAATTCCCGATGACTATATGCCGGATGTTCATCAACGTCTATCATTATATAAACGCATTGCTTCAACTGAATCACATGAACAATTAAATGACATTAAAATTGAAATGATTGATCGATTTGGGCTTTTGCCTGAAGCAACCGTTCATTTATTTGACGTTTGCCATTTTAAACTAGATGCAAATAAATTAGGTATCCTAAAAATTGAACTGAATAGCTCAGGCGGTAGAATTGATTTTAGCGAACCATTACGTTTTGAACCAATTCAATTAATTACCTATGTCCAAAAAAATCATAAAGACTTCCAACTATCGCAACAAGGTAAACTTTTGATTAAGAAAAAACTACTAAATGCTGATGAAAGAATTAATTTTGTTAAAAACCTCTTAACTGCATTTCAAAGCTTTAGCTTAGTTAACCGCTAAAAATAACTAAACCTGTAATTGAACCCATCAAGAAATTTCAGTAAGCTATAGCCAAACTTAACCTTAAATATTAATACAAACTATAATAGGTAATATTATGCTTCAAGCACTTATTAAATTAGTTATACTCATAAGTTTTATAGCGTTAAGTGCCTGCGCCTCAAATGATACTAATCCAATACCAGAACCACTTAGTCACGCGGCGACAACTCAAAAAATTTATCAATCTGATATTCCCAAAAATAGTACTATTTCAGCTAAAGAAGCCTATCAAAAAAGCATTGACTACAGCACCGGTGAAAACAATACAACGCCTGATTTAATAGCTGCTGTTAATTGGATTAAGTTCTCAGCTAGTAAAGGCTATGCTGAGGCCCAATTTAAACTAGGTTTAATGTACCTACAAGGCATTGGTGTACCGATCAGTAAGAAGAATGCTTTTTTATCTATGTTGATTGCAGCCCAATCAGGTCAAGCACAAGCTCAATACTACTTAAGTTACTTCTACCTTAAGGGCATTGGCACTGAAGAAAATTTCATTCTTGCTGATTATTGGCTGAATGAGGCCAAAGCAAATGGTGCCGTTATTGAAACACTCGACTTAAAAGTACCAAAATAAATTACGATAAAAACTATCCAAATTTGCTTAAAGCCTAATTTTGACTGATTAAGCCAACAGTTGAATCCAACAAGTCATTAATGTTAGCATATGCATCATCAGAAGAAAATCTTCATTAAGGCTTCTAATGAAAAATCACAATTTAAAAATCTGTAATGCAAATATTCACCCTGGTGAAAAAACAACGTTAGCTTTGCCTTTACCAGAGCAATATTCTTGCTCCCCAATGTATATGCCTATCAAAGTTATTAATGGCAAACATGATGGCCCATGTCTTTTAACGTTTGCCATGCTCGATGGTGATGAGTTTAATGGGCTTGAAATTATTAATCAGCTGTATGATATTCTTGAGCCAAATGGACTTAATGGTACATTAATTACAATACCCGCACTCAATGTCTATGGCCTAACCCATTACCCTAAAACCACGCCTTCAGGTGTATCGATCGTTAATAGTTTTCCAGGAGACGAACATGGCAACTTTAGTGAGCGTATCGCCTATATTTTTACAGAAGAAATTCTTAAAAAAGCAGATTATTGTATTGAATTACAAACGGGTTCGTTAAACCATGAAATTTTGCCACAAGTCTATTGTAATTTTGATAACGCCAAAACAAAAAACTTAGCAAAAGCCTTTCAAGCCCCTGTTATTACTGAAGTTGAAACATCAAAAAGCGCTTTAAGACAAACAACTGAAAATTTAAATATCCCACTGTTGGTCTATGAAGCAGGTGAAGCCATGCGGTTTGATCAAGAAGCGATTACAACTGGTATTGAAGGTGTGCTTAATGTCATGCGCAAAATTGATATGATTAATGAAGAAGCTGATGATCAAGTCTCGCCATTATTTTCAAAGGATGAAGATTGGTTAACCTCACCTTCATCTGGCATTTTACATGCTGAGGTAAGCCTTGGAGAATATATTAAAAAAGGCGATAAGCTTGCTCGGTTATCTGACCCCTTTAGCAATGAAAATACAACGGTTGTGAAGTCACCTATTGATGGTGTCATTGTTGGCATTAACCGCTCTCCTTTAATCCAAGAAGGTGCTTCAATATTTAAAATTGATTCATTTATTGACAATATCAAGGCAGAAGCACTGATTGAAGTATGGGAAGAATCACAACCAGATACAAGCGAATAATTTATGATCAAAGAGCAGAAAGTAAGCTTTATTGGGACAATTATCTGGCTAATTTGTGCCTTATTTTTCATGTATGAGTTTCTCTTACGTACTTTACTGGGCACGTTTGAGCATCCAATTATGTATGACCTTGAACTTAACTTTGTTACTTTTGCTATTTTAAGTTCGACAGCTTACCAATTAATTTATGGCTTAATGCAAATTCCTGTTGGCCTAATTACTGATCGTTTTGGTTTAAAACGAACACTTTTTATTGCCGTCATTATCTGCTCTATCGCTGTAATTGGGTTTGGCTCAACTCATACCTTTGATACTGCAGTGATTTTTAGAGTATTAATGGGATTTGGCTCAGCCTTTGGTTTTATCTGTTTACTCGTTGCCGTCTATGACTGGATGCCAAGAAAAAATATTGCTCTTTTTATTGGGATTTCCCAATTTATTGGTACGATGGGGCCTATGCTCTCGGCAGGGCCAATGAATGCCATTGCTAATGAGTCACATATTAGCTGGCGTTTTATTTTCTATATGCTTGGAATTATTGGCATTGCAATCGCAGCACTTGTTATATTAATCGTTAAAAACAACCAAAAGCAGATTGCTAATTTTCAAATTTTGAAACGCCCGCGTCCTCTAACAAGGGATCTTTATGGCTTAATGCGACAACCACAAGTATGGTTAATTGCAGTTTTTTCAGCCTGCGTATATTTTTCTATCGAATATCTCTCAGAAAATAGTGGTAAAGCATATTTAATGCTTCATCATTACAGTTCTAATAGTGCCTCTTATATGCTAACCGTCTCATGGCTAGGTTATGCTATTGGCTGCCCTCTTCTAGGACTTATTTCCGATTTAACTTCAAAACGCAAACAAATGATGGTGTTATCTGCTATTTGCTGCATTATTGCGATTTGTATTATTATCTATTTTCCAATTAATTTAACAACCTTATATAGTGCATTTTTCCTACTAGGCATTGGTGCAAGTGGACAAAGTATTGGTTTTGCCATTATGGCTGAGCAGTGCAATCACAACTATCTTGCTGCAGGTCTTGGTCTAAATAATGCAATGATTATGCTGGTTACTTCAATTAATGCGCCAGTGATTGGCTGGTTATTAGCTTCTGTTTCTGATAACCCACAGCAGATTAGTATTAGTGATTATCAACAAGCCTTTATTATCATGCCAATTTTGATGGTAGTTGCGCTCGTTATTTCTGTATTTTTTATTAAAGAGACATTTTGTAAATCAACAAAAGAGATTACCAAGCTTAGTTATTAATCGAGCAAGTATTCTACTACTTCTTGATTTTTTTGATCTGAATACGATGAGAAAATTAGCCTTTCATCTTCCTGCATTAAACTATCAAACTTATCCGGTTTACATTTTAATATTCTTTGCCAATGGTTATCTGAAATGTCTAATAGTTCTCTGGCTTTTTCAAAATAAGGTTGTGCTGCTTGATAGGCTTTTGGCATAGTTGTAGTTGAACGTGATTTAAATAAATTTGTATGATGAGACATAGCCCTAGCTCCATTACACAAGGTTTGAACTAAATCATTTTGAGCCACATTAGTTAATAGATGATCTGCAATTCTGCGTTTGTTTGAATCTCCAGTTGCTGTTTTTGCTTGTTCTAGTCCATTGGTAATTAAATACTGAATGGCCATCTCACTTTGATTAACCTGCTTTAATTTACTTGCAATATCTAGAATTGGATTATCCGCATTTGAAATACCATCAAGCAAATCAGGATTAATTTTGTAAATTACTAGCATTATATTTACAGTATTTTTATTAATTAAGCTGGGATTAATTTGGTGTAAACCTTTTCACACTACATGACACCTACCAGAGCCATTCTTTGACTAATTGATATTTCAGGTTTAAATGTAGCTTTGATAATGTTACAGATATATTCTGAAGAATTAATTGCTCTAGCTAGCGATTTAGCAATA
>JAKJJU010000011.1 GCA_021713295.1 Thiotrichales bacterium 19S3-11 | reverse complement strand
CCATTTGACTTGTTGGAACATAACTAAGATTGTAGCTATTTCACTAACTGTTAGAATAGGCTTTCTACCTTTGGTTGATTTTTCTTTGCCTATTAGATTGGCTTTTAAATGTTTTTCAAGGATAATGAAGAAGTCGTCTAGGCGACAAAATGTTGTGATGGGTAAATCTTCCATAATTAGTGATGTAGTTTGTGAATTTTCATCTCATCATAACACCTTAAATATTAAATAGTTAAATTACTTTCTATTTTCGAACTCAGGTTACTTTCTATTTGCTAAACTTAAGCTATCGCTTACTATAAAAGACATTGATAACGCTATGAGAATTACTAGTAGACTATATCATGGAAGTCACAGATCAAACTCAACGCTTACAGGCGCTAGATATTAGCCAATCCTTTATCGTCCAAGCTCCAGCAGGTTCTGGCAAAACAGAATTATTATCACAGCGTTTTTTAGCTCTGTTAGCTGTTGTTGAAATACCGGAATCAATTATTGCAATTACCTTTACAAAAAAAGCACAATCTGAAATGCACCGACGTATTATTGATGCATTAATCACTGCTAAAAATCAACCACAACCAACTGACCAACACAAGCAAATAACGCATCAATTAGCAAAAAAAGTACTCCAGCAAGATGAAAAATATAATTGGCAATTATTAGATAACCCGAATCGCTTATCTGTCACTACAATCGATGCACTATCTATGAAATTAACGCTATCAATGCCAGAGATTTCAAATTTCTTCACCCAAGCAACCATTGCTGAAGATATTGAATCAATCTACCGATATGCCATTGATATGATGCTAACAGATATCAACCAAGACCACCCTAACTATAAACAAATCTATAGCCTTATGAGTCATCTAGATAATAACTTAACGCAGTTTTATGATCTAATTATTCGTATGCTAAAAATGCGCGAACAGTGGCTAAAACCTTTAATCATGGCAAATGACCAATTAAGAAAACCAAGATTAGAAGATAACTTTGCACATTTAATTAAAACTAGCTTAAATGAACTCATAACCCATTTAAAGCCTCACTTAGATGAGCTTGAAGCATTATGCTTTTATGCTGCTAATTGCTTAAATCTTGACTTGAGTGGGCAAAAACTAAGCTGTGATTTAAATTATTTAGCCCTGTGGCAATTCCTTATTAATCACTTACTCATTACAAAAGAAAATCAATTAAAAAAGCGTCTAACTAAAAATGATGGTTTCCCTACTTCAAGCACGAATAAACAAGAAAAAGCCTATCAAAAGCAACAAAAGTCAAAACTCGAACATATTTTAGATAAACTGAATCAATCAAAAGAACTCGAAACACTTTTAAGCTTATGTAATGACTTAAAAGCGATTCACTTAAGCTATGACCAAGATCAATGGCAAATACTTCAGGATATCATAGATAGCTTAATCTTATCGACACAGTATTTGCACCTTGCCTTTGCTAAAACACACAAAGTTGACTTTAACCAGGTTGCTATTAATGCAATTACAAGCTTAGGCAGTGAAGATAATCCAACTGACTTAATGCTTTATCTTGATTATAAAATTCAGCATTTATTGGTCGATGAGTTTCAGGATACTTCAAAGTTACAATATGAATTAATTGAAGCACTAACAAGAGGCTGGCAAAACGATGATGGACGCAGTCTATTTTTAGTGGGTGACCCCATGCAGTCTATTTATCGTTTTCGCCAAGCAGAGGTGGAATTATTTTTAAATGCGAAAGATGGCATTGGAGAGCTTGATATCACCCCCTTATACCTACAGTGTAACTTTAGGTCAGATAAAACGATCATCGAATGGATCAATCAAACCTTTTTTGAAATTTTCCCCAAGCACAATCAAGAAGCCCTAGGTGCGGTTAGTTATCATCCATCCAAAGCCGTATTTCACCATCAAGGGCAATCACAGGTTTCATTGATTAGCATCACTAATGATTACCAAGAAGCTTCTGCTGTCATTGAGTGTATCAAAAAACACCAATCAATTGATGCATCGATTAGTATTGGTATTTTAGCACGCTCAAGAATTCATCTAGATCAAATTATTCAACAATTAAAACTGGCTAAAATTAATTATAATGAAACCGAAATTGAACCATTATACCAACTACCAGTGATAGAAGACTTACTGACACTGTTAGAAATAATCTTAACCCCGAGTGAAAAGTTAAGCTGGACTAAGTTATTAACCAGTCGTTTATTTGGTTGTCAATTGGACACTATTGAAGCTTTATTAAACCAATTTACTCAGTCTGATTACTATAGCTTTGGCCATTTTTTATTAAATTTAGACGCTCCTACTAGTTTGATTTCAGAGCATTTCAAGCATCAGCTAAGCATGATCAATAAAGCACTTAGTTTACGCTTTATTAAGTCACTATCAATCCTACTACGCAAGTTATGGTTAAGCTTAAATGCACCTAGTTATTACCCCAAACATCAACTTAAAGAAGTCGATGCTTTTTTTGAGTTATTAGCAACCTTTGAAACCTCTGGTCACTTAGTTGATCGTGCTGCCTTTTATGAAAAATTAAAAACACTGCGCTCATCTAAAGTCTCTCATGCAACAGTCGATGTGATGACAATTCATAAAGCTAAAGGTCTAGAATTTGATATCGTTATCATACCTGGTTTAAATAAAAGGCCAAAAGTAAATGACAGTCAACTATTAAACTACGATTACTATCACGATGATAACAATCAATTTCGTTTATTATTAGCTAGTAAATCACACAGCTGGGATAAACAAACTTCAGCCTTTTACAAATTAATTGCCGATACGAATAACAAACGCCTAAATTATGAAGCAGACCGCTTGTTATACGTTGCCCTTACTCGAGCTAAGTCCTATCTCTATTGTTTTGCATGCTTTGATTTAGATGATGTCAAAGTTAATGAACGCTCATTATTTAAATCACTATATAACGCAACTGATTGTCAATGGATACGTTATCAATCTGATGATCTCAAATCACACGTTACGGATCAAAAAATAACTTATCAACCTAAATTGCTTCAAGCAATTAACCCTCAACCTTTAATTCCTTTAGAAGATGAATCAATTGATGAACATAATATACCTGAAAGTTTTGATGTATTTAAACTAGAAGCTCAACAAATTGGCAATATGATCCATTTGTTACTTGAAAAACTAATCAAACAAAATGCCTGGGCGATGCCGATTAATGACGGTTATATCGACAGCTTAATCACAAGAATACTCCACCTAAATGGCATAAGTGATAACCAAGCTCAGGCTATTTATACAACCATTGATACGGCAATCAGAAACACCTTAACCAATCAACAACTTAATCGATTATTAAGCCAAGCAAAAACTATTTTTTGCGAATATAGCCTATTTCAATTACCAACGGCATATAAGGAAAAACTAAATCAATCCATTGTCGATTTAATGATGGTAGATAAACAAAACAATTTAACCATTATAGATTATAAAACAACACACTATGATACCAATGAGCCATTTGAAGACTTCCTTAATCAAGAAATTGAAAAACATTATGCTCAAATGAGACGATACCATTACCTACTCAATCAACACTTAAAAACACAGACTATAGAGATATTTCTTTATTTTCCAATTATAGATCATATGCAAGTCATAAATATAGGCTAAATCACACAGCCAATGATTTGGCCGTTTTAATAATCAGTTTTCGCGTTAAGAAGCAAATAATCATCCCAATAATGGCTAAACCAATAAAAACTAACATCCCTTGGTTCATATTGGCCTTGGAGGTAACAACATTAGCACTAATGGTAATATGTGCAGAGATAAGCCCCGCTATTTTACCACCTAAACCAATCGTAACAAGCCAAATTCCCATATAGAGTGACACATATTTTGGTGGTGCAATTTTTGTTACCAATGATAAACCAATCGCTGAGAGTGATAATTCACTAATTGAAAGCATTAAAAAACCAACGACAATAATAATGGCAGGAATTTTTGCATCACTTGGTGCTGCTGCAATCGAAAAGTAAAATAAAATAAACATCAACGTCATAATGACAAAAGCAACATTAAACTTATCAATATCATTAACCGGCATGCCTCGCTTACCAAAAGTCAGCCATATTTTGCCCATTACTGCACCAAAAATTAAAACACCCAATGATTCAACACTCAAAAACTGCGAGTTATTAATTGTTATTCCAAATAGACTATGATCGACACAATGGGCAATAAATAATAAGATTGATATGAATATCTGAAAATATAATGCCCAATAAAGAATGGATAATAAATAGAAAATACCAGCAACAATGACCTGACGCCAATATTTTTTTTGTGCCGATACCACCATAATTAACACCGCTAAAACAGCCGCCAATAAAATAGCTAAATTAGCAACTTCTGGTAATCTCAACAAAGCATAGACAACCGCAATATAAAGGCAAATAATAACGACAGTAAACGTCAACTTTTTCAAGGTTAGCTTAACACTTGCTATATAACGTTTAAGGATAAAAAAGCCAATACAAAGCAATGATAGCATAAATATAGAGACGATAATGCTTGAATAAAAAGGCGCTGAAAAACCATAACTATCTTTTAATGCTGATGCAACAAATAGTGCAAAAAACGATCCCAAATTAATTCCAACATAAAAAATATTAAAACCAAAATCACGATGACTATCAGATAAGCCACTTTGATCATAAAAGCGACCAATAAATGATGAGATATTTGATTTAATTAGTCCTGTACTTATAGAAATAAATGCCAAGCCTAAAAACATCATATTTTCACTCGTTGATAGCGCAAGGATACTGCTGCCAATGATCATGAAAATTGACCCTAAAAAAGCAGCACGGTAATAGTTAATTAATTTATCTGCTATATAGCCGCCAACAAGTGCTGATATATAAATCATTGCTAAAACAGTGCCTACTAACGATGCACTAGCATGCTGTGAAATATTAAAGCGTTCAATTAAAAAAAAGATTAATAACGATTGAATGACATAATAACCATAGCGTTCACCAAACTCTGTTAAACTTGATATCGTTAAGACCTTAACTTGATCGCTATTTTGACTCATAATGTTTACTGATCCTACACTTATGTACTTTGCTCAATCATAGAGATAAATACCATAAATAGCAATTCGAAGCGTTAATGACTTATTTAGCAAAGTCATAACTTTTTGCAACAGATCCATCAAACTCTGATAGTAACAGTATGATGGTAACAATTTTAGATTTAGTTAAAACTCTTAATTTAGACGTTACTGCCGAAGGCATAGAGACAAAAGCTCAACTTGAATTTTTTAAATAGACACAAAGCCAAAATGGTCAAGAACTTTACTTTTCAAAGCCAATGCTTTTTGAAAATTTAATCAGCTTATTATCATAAAATGCTAATAGATTACTTAACTGACTGAATCAGATAGTCAATAATCATTGATTGATAATGTTCTGTTTTATCATCTTGATAACTTGTTGGTAGATACTTAGGTCGAACCAACCAACCTTCATCAATCAGTCGTTTCAATAATTTCAGATATTTTAGACTTGTTTTCCCCGCAAATAAAAGCATAAAATCTTCATCTGTATGGTTTTTAATTACTTCTCTTAACCCGTTTAAATATAAGAAGTCTTTGCTAAAACCACCGCCCCTATACACTCTTGCAACCAACCTAAAACAAAATTCATTTTCCAATGCATAAGCAGATAGAAGAAAATGATACGTTTTTATAAAATCCTGATGTCGAATCATATGATCGACAGCGATCACTCTTAAAGCCAATTCTTGAAGACGTAATAAGGTTAAATTACCTGATAAATACTCACCATATATAGCTAAACCTTCTTGTGTATGTGTATTATGAGGCAAACCAAGTTTTAAGATTGACAATGGTTGCATTTCTGCATTAACTGTTGTCAGTGCATGAACACCAATTTCATGATGAATCAAAGCATTTAGCTCAGTTTGAGTTAGTTTTGTCTTACGATTAATTAATAATGTTTTTTTTGTATTATCAACCATTGCTTTCGCAATAACAGAGTCCGATATCTTGATGTTAAAAGGAATTTGATAGGATTCGATTGCACATTTAAATGCTGAAATGACATCATCTGTATCTATAATCTGCGATTGACCAACTCCCTTAATTGGAGGGGCGTAGAGTAAAAATTTAGCATTTTTAATATCATTAATATTTGGCTCGCCATAAATTCTTAATGAATTATAAAAAAAACTTTCTTTGGCAATACTAGTGATTAAATCAACATCCAACGCAATTGAATCAACCACTTCACGATATAATTGTCTTAGTGTTGGAGATTGAATGGTTGAAATCGGTAATCTATAAAGTTTTTCTCGAAAATCAAAAGGGTCTATCTTTAGCTGACGGTATTTAAACTGTGGTTGATAGATTTGATTTTTTTGAAAGAACTTTCGCTTTTCTACTTCATAATTAATTGGATTAACATAGTAAAGCACATCTATTTTTTTTGATAGTTGGTAGAGTTTTTTATCAATCTGATGAACTATAGTTTTATCTGATTGTTTTGATGATTTGATACTCCATTGATGACGGTTTTGATTTTGTTTTGCAATAAAGGTTTTAATTGCTAGTTGCAGACCTTTTGAAATCGCTTCAATAACTAATGGATAGCTTTCTCCTGTTAGTTCATCCATATAAATTTTCTTAACTTCCAAAGGAAACACTAATGTCTTAGAAAAGTTCTTACTAACAAATTCTGCTTGATAGCCTCTACCATGAAACACACAGTCTTTTTTAACTGTTGTATCAATATTAGGTAAATCAATACGTTTCAGTAATTGATGAAATGACGCTAATACTTTAGCATGTTGTTTTTTATTAATATAATGAGTTCCAATATTAAAGACTGGTGTCTCTATATCTTGTATTCTTTTATAATTATAGCTATGTATATCAAATAAATAACATTGGTTAAACAGTGCTTCTAATTGCGTGATTAACACGTTTAAAATTTGATAATATGATTGGTGTTTCTGATATATTTTTTGTTTTATATAATTTGATAATGGTTTTTTATAGACAACTTCACCCCAAGCAATATCATAAATGGATTCTTTTAACTGACGATTTAAATCATAATAATAGCGTGAATCATTAACTACTAAACTAATATCTAAGCCATTAATAAATGTATCTGTAAATGGATCTTCCTCATAATAGCGCTGGGATTTTTTAATTTTATACTTATCTTTAAGACTCGGGTTAATTTTATCCCCAGCATGAATCGCCGTTGCAATGTATGGGACGTATTGATTAATTACTATAGTTAAAGCTCCATCTGATGTTATGGCAGAAAAAACTTGTTTATTATTAATTTTTTCAATTACTTCAGATTCATTAAGTATTTGCATCATCAATCACCTTACTGAATATATTTTTTCTAGCTGCCAGTGTTTTTCGATTAGCAACAATATTTTCTAGGAAATCAATAACTTTTATTTGCAACTTAGTATTATTTAAACGATTAATTCTTGATATACCCCCAGGACTTTGAACATTTACCTCTATTAACTTACCATTAATAACATCAATACCAACAAAATATAAACCATCTTGCACTAATTTAGGCCCGATAAATTTACATAGTTCCTTTTCTTGTTTGGTTAATGTGTGTTTTTCTACTCGTCCACCTGCATGAACATTCGATCGAATATCACCTACCTGTGGAATGCGTTTCATTGCACCGATAGGTTGACCGTTTAACATAAGAATTCTAACATCACCAGCCTCTGCACCTTCAACATATTCTTGTAGAATGACATAATTTCCTTTGTTGTTTTTATTGCCTATATAAAAATCTAATAGCGATCTAAAATTAGAAATTGCACGTTTTTCAACAACAATTACCCCCTCTCCACCATAACCATTCAAAGGTTTTAAAATCATTTTATCTGTCGGCGATTCTTCTAAAACTCTCTCTAAATATTCTTTATTCTTAGAAGCATGAGTCACTGGAATAAATTTATTATTAAGATCATGAAAAGAAGAGGTATAAAGTTTGTTATTTGCAATTCTTAACCCATGAATATCGTTCATTATAAATGTATCAAAATGTACAGAATCAAGAAAATTTAATGCTAAAATATCCAATGGTGGATTATCACGCATAAAAATAACATCAAAACCAGATAATGGTAATTGTATTCTCCTAAAATCTGCATGCTTATAAAATGATACCATATTAACAGTTATTTTTGTATTTTTAGTAAACACATCAGCATAAGCTTGAGCAACACTATCTCTTATAGTTAAATTACTAGGTGTTGTAACTGCAACAGTATGGCCACGTCTGACACATTCATTAATCATACGCAAAGTTGAGTCAGTTTCAGGCTCAATTTTATCCCATGCATACATAATATAACATATTTTCATTCGAAATCTCATATATGAATTAACAAAAAATTAACTTAATATAGTTAAGCTTAACGTTAATGTGAATATTATCCGAGTATCAAATAAAAACCAATAATAGAATCAGAGATTCGTCAAAAATTTATCATTAATTAAATAATATTCCATAATAGTAAGCGACTAAAGCATATCACTTCTTACGTCTACTTTTAACGTATATAAATGGCACCAATTTCAAATTAAACTCATGAAATTAAACTATTTTATTCCAAAACTTACTCGTTCTAAACCATTTAAATCTGAGATAGTTTTGACATGACAAAACGTTTCAGAAATTAGTCGATCTCTAACAAACTTCCCTTGTAAGTAGCCATGCTCTAAAAAAATACTTCCTCCTGGTTTAAGATATTTTTTTGACTGATCAATAATCGCAAATAAGTCTTCTAACCCATTGTTTTTTGAAAACAAAGCATTAGACGGTTCATACTTTTTTACATGACATTCAAGCATTGGATCGGCTCTATCAATATAGGGCGGATTAGAGATAATAATATCAAAGTAATTAGCCACTTTAATGGCATTAAACCATTTTGATGCAAATAATCCTACATTCTCGATTTTCAAGTGTTGGATATTTTTTTGTGTTATTGCTAATGCATTAAAACTGTTATCACTCGCAAAAACTGAAAAATTATGCCGTTCTTTGGCTATTGCTAACGCTAATGCTCCACTACCGCAGCCTAAATCTATAAGCGTTTTCTCAGCTAAGTGATCTGGATAATATTCCAATACCGCCTCAACTAATATCTCACTATCGCTTCTTGGAATTAACACAGATGAATCAACATATAAATCAAAATCCCAAAACGCCTGTTTTCCAATTAAATAAGCAATTGGCTCTCCCTGTAATGCTCGATTAACCAAGCTTTCAAGCTGCGATAACTCAGAGTTCGTTAAGACCCATTCAGGGTGAGCTTTAATAAAGGTACGCTCTTTATTAATAACAAACCCTATCAATATCTCTAAATCTAAAAATGGTGACTGACTAACCGTCTTAAATGGCTTAATCCAATAATGAATAACATCTTTAATTTGCATATAGTTTAACTAAATTGTGCTAATAAATCAGCTTGATGCTCATGAAGCAATGGTTGAATAATACAATCAAGGTCGCCTTGAATGATTTCTTCTAACTTATACAGTGTTAAATTAATTCGATGGTCGCTAACACGACCTTGAGGATAATTATAAGTCCGTATACGTTCAGAACGGTCACCACTACCAACTAGTGACTTTCTTGTTTGTGCTTGTTCTTGGCGCTGCTGATCTTGTTCTTTTTGAAGCAATCTAGCTTTTAAAACCGACATTGCTTGAGCTTTATTTTTATGTTGGGAACGCTGATCTTGACACTCCACGACTAAGCCAGTCGGCAGATGGGTAATACGAATGGCTGAATCTGTTTTATTAACATGCTGACCACCAGCACCTGATGCTCTAAAGGTATCTATTTTTAAATCATTACTATTAATTTCAATTGCATCAATTTCCTGTGCTTCTGGCATAACAGCAACAGTACAAGCTGAGGTATGAACCCTTCCTTGTGATTCAGTCACAGGTACTCGTTGGACTCGGTGTGCACCTGATTCAAATTTTAACTGTGAATAGACCTTATCACCTGAGATTTTAGCAATAATCTCCTTATAACCGCCATGTTCACCAAAGCTTTCACTAACAATTTCAACTTTCCAGTTCTTAATCTCTGCATAACGACTATACATTCTAAATAAATCACCTGCAAAAATTGCTGCCTCATCACCTCCTGTACCGGCTCTAACTTCAAGAAAAACGTTAGCTCGATCATTTGGATCAGAGGGTAATAATAATATCTGTAACTGTGCTTCTAAGGTTTCCATTGATGCTTTAGCTTGCTCAAATTCTTCTTGAGCTAAGATCACCATTTCTTTATCAGACTCTGTCATCATCTCTTGTGCATGAAGATAGTCCATTTCAGCTTTTTGATAAGCACTAAAGACACCAACTAACTCTTCTAAATCTGCATATTCTTGCGATAATTGGCGAAATTTCTCCTGATGACTAATTATTTCAGCATCACTTAATAGCGCACTTAATTCCTGATGACGTTCAAGCAAATTTTCTAGTTTTAAACGAATACTTTCTTTCATAATATGATTAACTTAATTTTATTTTTACGAACGCTCGTCAGAATCTAAGCCAAATAACTCTGATGCATTATCTAATAATTCATCTCGGCCTGAAACAGCTGCTTTGCGCATGGATATACTGGGTTGATGAAGCCATTTATTTTTAAGGCTATGTACTAATTCAGTTAAAACTTCGTGTGGGTCAACACCCTTATCTAAACGCTTTAAGCCTTTTTGTAATTCATTCAATGCTAACTGATCTGTGCTTTGTCGCAGGGCTTTAATTTTATGTACTCTCGCCCTATAGCGTAATTTTTCTGAGTACTCATCTAACATTTGATCAATTAAACGCTCAGCATAAATTGAAGCTTTATGACGTAGGGTTTTATTTTCTTTGATAATTTCATTTAAATTGTCAACACCATAGAGTGTAATTGACTTTGACTTGGTTAAATTTGGGTCAATACTTCTTGGTACTGATAAATCAATAAATAGTTTATTTAACTCAGATGATTCTAACAATGCTAATAACTGGCTATCAATAATATAATCTTTCACCCCAACGGCTGAAATCACAAGATCGACATGATTCAATAAATCTGGCAACTTAGTTAGTGATTCATACTCACCATTAACCTTTATTGCTAATGATTTAGCCTTCTCTATCGTACGATTAAGAATAACCATTTTTTTAGGCTTCATACTACAGATATGTTGAGCAACTAGTTGTGCCGTATCACCTGCCCCAATAATCAATACCGATTTATCCTCTAGATTCTCTAAATAATGCTTTTTAGCTAAATGAGCCGCTGAAAAGGCAACGGATACAGGACATTTACCAATATCCGTTCCTCTACGAATTGCTTTTGCTGCAAGAATGCTTTGCTCAAAAAATTGTGCTAACTGATTCAATATATGATTATTTTCTAATGCCAATGAATAACTTTGCCTGACTTGGCCTAAAATTTGTGGCTCACCCAATATCATTGATTCCAAGCCTGAAGCAGTTCTCATCAAATGTCTTAGTGCATCAATTTCCTCTCGATAAATAAGATACTCTTGATAACTAACAGGGAGGTTTTTAGCTTGCAACCACCAATTAATGATATGATCTTTTCCGTAACGACTGACAACATAGACTTCTGTTCGGTTACACGTTGATAAAATGACAACCTCTTCTGCCAATCCTGAATTAATTAATTCTGCTTGCGCAACAAGTGCCTGATCCTTTCTAAAAGAAAGCATCTCTCTAATTGCAATTGAAGCATGGTTATAATCAATACCTAGCATATATAAACAATAAGAATGCATACACTTAAATCTTATTTTTAAACTTAAAATCGTTTTAACGATTAAAACATTTCGTTGATCACTGGTTGCTAATTTTATCACATTTTTTCTAAAACTAAAGTTTTGGAGAGCGATAGATTAATAAATATGCATAATTAATTTCTTTTGGCTTAAGATTAACTTTAACTAGTTTGCTATTATTTACGATTAAATTAGCTGTAAATAACTTGACGCTAGTAATTGTTATTGCTTAAGATGATTCAAATGATTTTTTATTAAATACTTTAGGAGAGATCATCAAATGAAAAAATCAACTTTTATGACGGCTGTACTTAGTGCGATTGCATTAAGTGGCTCTGCTTTTGCAGCAACAACAGCTACCCCTACAAAGGATAGCACAACATTCAATACACAAATGGACAAGGTAAGTTATACCATTGGTTATAAGATTGGTAAAAGTACCAAAGAACAAAATATTGATCTAAATGATAATTTATTCATCCAAGGCTTCCAAGCTGCAACAAAAGGCACAACTCCAGCAATCTCTGAGACAGATATGCAAACGGTCATGCAAGACTTTCAAAAACAAATGATGCAAAAAGCATTAGAAAAGCAAAAAGAATTAGCAGATACAAATGCAAAAGCATCTGATGCCTACATGGCGAAAGTTATGAAAGAAAGTGGCGTTGAAAAATTAACTGATGGCGTTTACTACAAAGTCGATACTAAAGGTACTGGTAAAGTCATGCCTACGGCAAACGATCAAGTTGTTGTCACGTATAAAGGTATGCTACCAAACGGGAAAGTCTTTGATCAAACTCAAGCAGGTAAGACTGCTACATTCCCAGTTAGTGGTGTAATTCCTGGTTTTAAATCAGCTTTAGAAAAAATGACGGTTGGTTCATCTTGGACGGTTTATATTGCTCCAGATCAAGCTTATGGCAAATATGCACCACCGATGATTGGTCCAAACCAAGCACTAACGTTTAAAGTAACGCTAAAAGATATTAAACCTGCTAGCGTTGATGCAAAAGCAGATGCTATGAAAAAAGTAGCACAATAAATAATTGTGCGATCTTTTTAAATCTATAATAGCTTAGTTCTTACTAAATTAACCATACATTTTCACTGCACTGATCGCTGATTGAGTGTTAGTTTTTTTCGCCTTTTTTGTTACCCATGGACACGCATTTTTACTATTGGCATCTTCCTGCTGACAAGCAAAAACTAACGTATTGCTTAGTCCATCTGCTGTCCTAGTATAACCAATAACCGATGGGCAAGTAATAATTCCATTATCAATAGAGCAGTAATCTGTTAATTGGGAAAATATAATTTTATATTTTTTTGAAGCATCTAATTTATATGCTTGATTTGAATCTTTATCCAATGGCTTTCCAAATTCACCAATTATTTCTACCTTACCTAAATTTAACGTCTTTACGTAATAATCATTTTGACTGATTGATGAACCAATTGTGACATTTAATGTCGTATCACCTGATTGACTAATCTTTTTGTTTAAACAATTAGTATTGCCCTTACATGTAGCTGCAGTTACAGAAATAACTCCTTTTCGATCTGAACTTGTAACTTCGCTTAACCATGGAGTATCCTTAGCACTACAACTTGAGTTTAAACACGTTAAATCATGAGAAAACTTAAAGTTAACTGAATTATCTGTGTAATCTTTTAGTGTAGCACTCATTTTCAACCACTTAGCATTATCTTCACAACTCCCACCAAGAGTATTTTTATCGGTAAAACTCACCGATTTCGTGCTATGTGCTGTAATAGTTATGCTACTAGTGGGTTGCTTTATTAAACAGTGAGAGTCCTCTTTTTTAACAACTAATGTATAGTCCGTATTATTTTTGATATTAATCTTATAATCTGCAGATGCATATACTGCGCTATTAATAAAAATAACCATTAATGAAACAAATAAAATTACCTTCACAACTAACCCCTCTTTATAAGTTTAGTGATTTATACATCAATTACACCAAAGCATAATAATCAGATATCTGTTGATTAAATACCTCATAAAATAAGGTAAACCATTGAGCAATCCCCTTGACCACTTAGTTAATCATGAGATAATTGAACCTAAAAAGGATAAACCATGCGTATTATTACATTTAATGCCAATGGCATACGTGCAGCGGCAAGAAAGGGCTTTTTTGACTGGTTTAATAAACAAGATGCCGATTTTTTATGTATTCAGGAAACCAAAGCTCAACGAAATCAATTGGATGACCCAATTTTTCATCCGAAAGGTTATTATAATTATTTTTTTGACGCTGAAAAGAAAGGCTATAGCGGTGTGGCCATTTATAGTCGCATTAAACCTAACGATGTCATTACAGGTTTAGATATTCATTTTGCTGATACTGAAGGGCGTTATATCCAATTAGATTTTGATCACTTAAGCATCGCTTCGCTTTACTTACCTTCTGGTTCAAGTGGTGATGAACGTCAAGCAGTTAAAATGCAGTTTTTAGAAACGTATCAAGGCATTTTAGAAAAACAAATTAAAAATAAAAAAAACATGATTATTTGTGGCGATATTAATATTGTTCATAAAGAAATTGATATTAAAAACTTTAAAAGTAATCAAAAAAACTCCGGCTGTTTACCTGAGGAGCGCCAATGGCTTGATTATGTCTTTGACAAAATAGGTTGGGTTGATGCTTTTAGAGTCATCAATCACGAAAAAGATCAATATACCTGGTGGTCAAACCGAGGACGAGCAAGAGAAAATAACGTTGGTTGGCGTATCGATTATCAATGGGTTACGCCTAGTCTAAAACCGAGCATTTTAAATGCCTCCGTCTATAAGGATGCTTGGTTTTCAGATCACGCCCCCCTTCTGATGGATTATCAATTTAATGCGGTTTAACTGCATCAATTTCATGATAAAATTAGCCACTAACTGTTAAAAAGTTAATTGATAAAAAATAAAATGGTTTTAACCCTATCTAATAGTAGGCATAATAAATCAACTACATCAATAATGGCAATTCTAAAGGTAACTATTAATTTATGGATATTTCACTAAGCTTAATGCTCATTTTAATTTTAGCAATTTTCTGCCAATGGCTATCTTGGCGTGTACGCCTACCAGCTATATTATTTTTATTAGCTTTTGGTATTTTACTAGGGCCAATTGCGGGTTATTTAATTCCTAATTTACCCAAAGGAATTTTAGATCCTGAGTATCTCTTTGGTGATGACTTTTTACATGCAGCTGTTGGTATTGGTGTTGCCATTATTTTATTTGAAGGCACAATGACACTCAAACTGAAAGAGATTTGCAAACAAGATAGAAGAACCGTAGCATTACTAATTACCTTTGGTTATATACTAACTGCTGTTTTAACAACTTATATTGCTCATCAACTCTTATCTTTTCCTTGGTCAATTGCAGCCCTTTTAGGTGTAATAACAGCGGTTAGTGGCCCCACTGTTGTTGTACCTATTCTAAGAAGTGTAAGGCCAACACAAAAACTTTCAGATGTTATTCGTTGGGAGGGAATGTTAGTCGATCCAATCGGTGCCGTTGCTGCTGTGATCGTCTATAGTAGTATCTCGCATTGGCAAAACAACGGAATTATCAATGCATTTATTTTTATCCTAATTATCGCTGTAATTGCCAGTAGCATTGGGATTGCATTTGGTTTTATTATCGGACTTGCATTAAGACGAACTTGGATACCGGATTATCTATCAAACCTATTTGTATTAGCGATGATTGTCACAGCTTTTGTTTTAAGCGAACACTTAATTGAAGGTTCAGGACTATGGACTGTTTCAGTTATGGGGCTAATTGTTGGTAATATGCGCAGTACACACATTGAGGAAGTCTTAAACTTTAAAGAACATTTAAGTGTACTATTAATTTCAATTTTATTTATTATCTTAGGAGCTAATTTAAGTTTTGATAACCTGGAAATGGTTATTCTACCAACCGTATTATTAATTCTACTGTTGCAGTTTGTTGTTCGTCCTTTAGTTGTCTTTATCTGTAGTATTAAAAGTTCACTAAACTGGCGGGAACGACTGTTATTGGGCTGGATATATCCAAGGGGTATTGTTGTTGCCTCTGTTGCTGCTTTATTTTCAATTAAAGTTGCTCAGGAAATGCATCAACCAATCTATGGACATCAATTAGCATTGGTTGCTTTTTTAATCATCATAGGTACGGTTATTATTCAAAGTTTAACTGCTCCGTTTTTTGCACGTTATGTCGGTGCTTCAGCGCCTGACCCTAGAGGATTTTTAATTATTGGTGCTAATAAACTTGCACGTGATATAGGTAAAGTTCTACAGAAGGAAGGTATCTATGTTTTATTAGCTGATAATACTTGGCGTGAAGTCAATAAAGCACGTCTTGAAGGCTTAGCATGCTATTATGGTAATCCAGCATCAGAGCATGCTGATTGGCATATTAATCTAATTGGTATTGGCCGAATGCTGGGTTTAAGTCACCTCAATCAAGTCAATACCCTATCAGCCGTTAAGTTTCGTCAAGAACTAGGTCGTGATACCATTTTTATGTTACCTTCAGCTGACGACGATAAAACAACAATGTCATTAATTGATAAACATTATAGTAAGCGCCTTTTTAGTAAAGAGTATAACTTTGATCAATTTGCTCAATGGTTTAATCAAGGTGCTATTATAAAGTCGACTTTGATTACCAATGAATTTAGCTGGCAAGACTATCAAAATCAGTATGCTAAGCGCTTAATTCCACTATTTGTTGTTACTAATAAAGATAAAATTCATGTGTTCTCACCAGAGAGTGTAATCAATAATGAAGGGAATTGGCAAGCGCCTGCTGGTTGGAAAATTATAAGTTTTATCTTACCTGAGCATTTAACGAAAGAATCCGTTAGCTAATTTTTATATTGGAAATACTCACTATAGTTTAGAGATTTATTTCACCTACTAGTCTTTCGTAATATTTTTGTAACACTTATCATTTAAGATACTTTGGTAATTCAAATAAGTGATAGGTTAATATAGATGCTTAGTACATCGAAAGGTGATCAGCGCTTTTTCTCTCTAGCAACAACACTAGCACTTGCTTTAGTCATTGTGTTTTTTATGCTTTTAATTAGCTTGGTAATCTATAGTTTGCCAAGTATAGAAGCTTTTGGTTTTTCATTTCTTTGGACAAATAAATGGAATCCAGTTACCAATGAATTTGGCGCATTAGCTGCTATTTTAGGTACAATTGTTACCTCTGTTATTGCCTTAGTTATCGCCGTACCACTAAGTCTTGGAATTGCTATTTTAATTGATAGTTTGCTACCTCGAAAAATAGGTCAAGTACTTGCTAGGCTCATTGAACTTATGGCAGGAATTCCAAGTATCGTCTACGGCATCTGGGGACTGTTTTTTCTTTTACCATTTATTCAAAAATTACAATTGCAGTTATTACCTTTGTCTAATTATATGCTCTCTGTCTTTGATTCTTTAAAAGCTGATGGCTCATTTTTATATTACTTTAAGCCAATTGTAATGTTTTTTGTTAAATCACTTCCAACTGGTAGTAGTATTTTTGCAGCTAGCCTAATACTCGCTATTATGGTTATTCCATTAATTTCATCAATTATGCGTGAAGTACTTGGTAATATGCCGGATATGGTTAAAGAAGCAGCCTATGGTACTGGTGCGACGCACTGGGAAGTAACAAAATCTGTACTACTGCCCTTTGCAGCTCCTGGCCTTCTCGGTGCAATTATCCTTGGCTTTGGCCGTGCGCTGGGTGAAACAATGGCCGTTACATTTGTCATTGGTAATACGCATGCTTTAGAAGGGCTATTTATGCCATCAACAACCATCTCAGCAACCATTGCCAATGAATTTAATGAAGCCGTTGGTATGCTATACCCTTCTGCCCTAGTTGAAACTGGATTAATCTTATTTATTATCTCGTTAATTATTTTACTTATCTCACGATATTTCCTTAAAAAATCAAAAAGGAAGCCTACATGAATTTAGTTGAAAAAACGCCCATAAAACGACGGGTTAAAAACGCCATTTTTAGAAGTCTCTGTTGGCTTGCTGCCATTATCAGTGTTTTGGTGTTATTAAGTGTTTTGTCTGAATTATTTTATCGAGGTGTTGGCTCACTAAGTTTTGATCTTCTGCTATATGATACAAGAAGCTTAGGGCTTAGAAATGCAATCATTGGCTCATTAATTATGACGTTGCTATCAATTATTATCATAACACCTATTGCGATTTTGATTGCTACCTTTCTAGTCGAGTGTCGCCATAGAAACCGAATGGTTAAAACGATTCGATTTATTAATGATATCTTATTAAGTACTCCCTCTGTTATCGTTGGTATTTTTACTTATACGCTAATTGTCGCTTATAGTCGTTTCTCAGCCTTAGCCGGTGTATTTGCATTAAGTTTAATTGCGCTACCGATTATTGTTCGCGCCTCAGAAGATGTCTTATTTTTAGTTTCTCCTATGTTAAAAGAAGCAGCCATTGCTTTAGGCGTACCCAAATGGAAAGTGATACTTATGATTGTCTATCGCTCGGCAAAAAGCGGTCTTATTACGGCGGTTATACTTGCTACCGCCCGTATTATGGGTGAAAGCGCACCACTTTTATTTACTTCAGCAAAAAATAGTTTCTTATCATTTAATCTCACTGAAGCAATGGAATCATTACCCGTTATGATCTTTGAAAATGCCATGCAACCCTATCCTAAGCTACAGAATTTAGCTTGGACGGGAGCACTTATTATTACACTGTTAGTACTTATTATGAACTTATCTGCCCGCTGGGTTGCCAAAAATAAATAAATATGAGGGTTATTATGTCTGATCGTATCCAATCTAACGCACAACATACACAACTAGATAGTAAGCCTTACTTTGAAGTGAAAAACTTACACTTTTTCTATGGTAAATTTGCGACACTTTCTCGAATTAATACTGTTTTCAAAAAAGGTGAAATTACCGCTTTAATCGGTCCTTCTGGTTCAGGCAAGTCAACGTTACTAAGAACATTTAACCGAATTTATGATCTATATCCTGGCCAACATGCAACTGGAGAAATATTAATAGATGGTCTTAATATTTTATCGGACGCTATCGATGTCAATATGTTAAGAAAGAAAATTTCAATGGTTTTTCAAAAACCAACACCCTTTCCAATGAGCATTTTTGAAAATATCGCTTTTGCCGTTAGAATTCATGAAAATCTAAAAAAAGATCAACTTTCTGATCGCGTAGAACAAGCACTAAGAGACGCCGCAATTTGGGATGAAGTTAAAGATAAACTACATACGCCTGGGACTTCGTTATCCGGTGGCCAACAGCAACGCTTATGTATTGCAAGAACCTTAGCCATTAAACCCGAAATATTACTCCTTGATGAACCAACCTCAGCACTTGACCCTATCTCTACAGCAAAAATTGAGACACTATTAAAAACGTTAAGCAATCAGTATACAATCATTATTGTGACCCATAATCTTAAACAAGCACAAAGATTATCTAGTTCAACCATTTTTATGTCAGAGGGACAAATCATTGAACAAAATACAACAACAGCACTATTTAATACTC
Organism: Thiotrichales bacterium 19S3-11; assembly: GCA_021713295.1. Lineage (GTDB taxonomy): Bacteria > Pseudomonadota > Gammaproteobacteria > Francisellales > Francisellaceae > M0027. The sequence goes on along the minus strand of JAKJJU010000011.1, from coordinate 58,587 downwards.
CTCAAAACCCGCTTACACAACATTATATACAAAATGACTAATAAGGAGCTTTGATCATTATGGCAAAAAACACACAATCCATCAAAAGGCTTAAAGCTTTTTTATTCAGCCTATTTGCAGTTATCACTCTTGTTTCCTTAACTGCCTGTTCTGACTCAAATCAATCATCTGATGGCCAAACATCAACACAAGCAGAAACTAAAATTATGGGAGCAGGCTCAAGCTTTATCTATCCTGTTATGTCACGTTGGTCAAATAACTACTATCAAAGAACGAATGTCCAGATTAATTATCAGCCTATTGGCTCTGGCGGTGGGCAGCGTCAAATATTTCAACGTACCGTTGATTTTGCAGCTTCCGACCAACCGCTTGATGCTCAAACATTAAAAAAATACAAACTTATTCAATTCCCAATGATTGTTGGAGGTATTGTAGCGGTTGTTAACCTTAAAGGCGTCTCAAGTAATCAATTAATATTAAGTGGGCCTGTATTAGCAGATATCTATATGGGTAAAATACGTTATTGGGATGATAGTCAAATTAAAAATTTAAATCCAAAGTTAACGTTAACACATAGCTTAATTATCCCAGTACGTCGTGCAGATGGCTCAGGGACAACTTATAATTTCGCTGACTATCTTGCCAAAGTAAGTCCACTTTGGCAAAAAAATGTTGGTGTTAATACAACATTAACTTGGCCAAGTACCACCATTGGGGCTAAAGGTAACGCAGGTGTTGCCGCTCAAGTCATGCAACTACCAAATAGTATTGGTTATGTTGAATATGCATATGCTAAAGAAAATCATATGAATACAGTTAAGCTTATTAATAAAAATGGTAAAGCAATTGCACCAACTTTATCTAGCTTTAGATCCTCTGCTGAATATGCCGACTGGTCAAGTAAAAATGATTATCATGTGCTTCTAACCGATCAGGCTGGTAATAATAGTTGGCCGATTGATGCATCAACTTTTATTCTACTACCGATTGATAACTCAAGTGAAACAAACCAAACAATTTTAGCATTTCTAAGCTGGGCCTATGGTGAAAGTGGAAGAGATATTGCTGCTAAATTAGATTATATTGGCATCCCTGAGTCAACAGTCAAAGGCATTAAATCATATTGGCAAGAGCGCCTAGCTAGCGCTAAATAATAATTTTTAAGCTTTAAACTAAATCTTAAAAATTATCCTAAAAATACTTGGCCAGCAGGATAGCGTACACGTGGCGTGCTTTTAGTAGCCAAAAAGAACCCCAAAGCCAAAGGTCCAACACGACCAAAAAACATTATTATTATAATTACCAAGCGCCCAACTGAATCTAAATTAGTGGTAACACCGCGTGATAAACCAACTGTTCCAAAAGCAGAAAAAACTTCAAATGCTAAATCAATAAATGATTCGTGATTAGAAATTGTAATGACAAAAAGACCTGTTATTGTAATTAATAAGCTAATAGAAACTAGCGCAAGCACTTTTAGCATCTGCTCAATACTCAGGCTACGGTTAAAGATAGAAACATGATCTTGTCGCTTCAAAAATGCAACGACCGATAGCATGAGTAAAATAAAGGTTGTTACTTTAATACCACCAGCAGTCGAAGTACTACCGCCACCAATAAACATCAACGGTATCATCATTAACGAAGTACTATCATATAATGATCCTATATCTACGGTATTAAAACCTGCCGTTCTTGTTGTAACGGATTGAAACCAAGAAGCCCATATTCTTGCAGAATTACTATCAAGCGCAGCTAATGTTTTTGGGTTATGCCACTCTAAAAGCATAAAAGCAAACATCCCCCATACAATCAATACCAATGATCCTGATAACATTAATTTTGAATGAAGTGTTAATGTTTTCCAACGCCGCTTTTCATTAATATCACTTAATACCGAATACCCTAACCCACCAATAATAAATAACCCAGGAATGACAAGGTTGATTAATGGATCACCAACCCAACGCGATAAACTATCTGGAAGTAAGCCAAACCCGGCATTATTCAATGCTGATATTGAGTGAAATATTGCATGCCATATACCTTCTTGCCATCCAAATATAGGAATAAATCGATAAGCTAGTAAAATAGCTCCTACAATCTCTAGTACAATGACCACTTTTAGAATAACCCAAACCAATCGAACTAAACTACCAAGATTTGTATGATTAAGATCTTCTCTAAGTAAGATCTGTTTGCGTATTGGAATACGCATACCTAGTGCTGTAAGAATAAGGACAGCAAAAGTCATCAACCCTAATCCACCAAGTTGGATTAAAATAGCTATTACAATTTGACCAAATAAAGTGAAATGCGTTCCCGTATCCACAACAGCAAGCCCTGTTACAGTAACAGCTGATACAGCAGTGAATAACGCATCATACCAACTAGTTGATGCATTTGATGAAATAGGTAACATCAGAAGAAGCGCGCCCAAACCGATACAAATGCCATACATAATGATCAAAATAGCAGGAGGAGGCAATAAAACTGTATGTGATTTCTTTTGTGAAAATAATGTTCTTACAGGCATTAAAATAACTCACTTAACTTATTTAGCTCATCTTTCGAACCAACAGCTAAAAGGCGATCTCCCTCTTGAAGATCTGTTGAAATATCCTTAAAGGCTATAAACTCATTCTCTCGCATCAAGCCAACAATAGAAAAGCTCTTGCTATTATAACTTGTCAATTTTGCTAACGTGAGCTCTTTTGTTTCTGCTCTAATAATAAAACTAACTAAATAACGCCGATAGCCTAGATTAATATAATCAAAAGCGTAGGAAGTATGTAACGTTTCTGCTATTTGTAACCCCATATCTCGCTCTGGACGAATCACTCTATCTACGCCAATTCGTGAAAGAATGCGTCGATGTGTATCTGATTGAGCCTTAACCCAAATCGTTTCAATTCCAAGATATTTAACATTCATTGTAGCAAGAATATTGGCTTCTAAATCATCGCCTATTGCAATTACAGCTACATCATAATTTTTCACTCCAGCCTCTTGTAAGGCAATTTTATCTTTAGCATCTGCAATAACAACGTGGGAAACTTCATTGGCAAACTGGCGAGCTAGCTTTTCATCAGTATCAATGGCTAAAACTTCATCACCCATTTTTGTTAGGGCTTGCGCTACGGTAGCACCAAATCGCCCAAGACCAATGACCACAAAATTCTTTTTCCTTTTTACTCTCATATAAAACCATTCCAAGTCATAAATACTTTCAAATTATTTGACAGTTTAAACTTTTTTATCTAGAAGTGAAAAAGAAAATATTATAGCAACTATCCGTGAATAATTTTAGTCTAACTGTCCCCACATAACGTCTGATTAATATCACATTGTGGTTGTATACCAGCTTGTCTTTGTTGTTGATTTAAATTTGAAATCATCTGGTTAGTTTTTTGATTAATATTATCACATTGACAAACTTGACTTGCACAGCAACTACACTTTGCTAATTCTTCAACTAACATAATCTGCTGTAGTGTACTGATATCTTCAATACTAGAACAAGATTGGCTCAATAAGTTTATTTGTGTTGTTTTTGCTGGTGGAAAAAGTGGATTATGCTCCTGGCCAATGCCCACAGTTGTACACATAGTTGCATCACATGAATAAGCAACTTGTGTGCCATCTGATGTTAAATTATTACCATAGGCTGAACAAACATTTTGACAAAGCTTACCTTTAGGATTAATTATCTCTTCATAATTACTCTCAGAGTTATAAAGCCCACAACCTTTTTCTGATGGCATATCCGGTATACATCCTTGATTATCACTATTTGTCACATTATAAGCTGCAGACCATACATTATTGTTTTTTAAATTTAATAATGAATAATCATTCGTTGTTGTGATATTACTAGAAACCACCTTATTTGCATTACAGTTTTGATCAGCTTGACCTATTTGATAGGGTCCATTAAAAATAGGACATTTACATTCAACGATATTATTTCCATTCGCATCTTTTTCACCTGTCCGATAACAAGGTGCTGTCATACAACCAGCATAAATTCCTGCATCATTACCTGTGCAAGATGTAAGAGGAGTACCAGCATCTTTATTTATATAATCTTCGGTATAAATCGGTGAAAATACAGAAATTAAATCTGCACCGGGTACCAATAAGTTCGTATTAATAGCCTCACAAACTGGTGGAGTGATTGCACCATCAGCACATTTTTCACCATTTTTGCCACACGCTTTAATTGTTTCTTGATAGACCGTTAAATTCGATATCGCATTAATATCCACTAAATAAGGCATTTTAGGAGAGACAATATCGGTAGATATTTCATAACAAGAACAATTTGCATAAACACCATCATCTGATAATTTACAGGGTAGTGGTGGATTCTCTGGATTATTACCCGTTGGCTCATCTGGACCTGAATAATAACATAATGCATATGAAAATTTTCGCCCACTTGGTGGCATGCATTGTAAAAAATTAGAAGAGGTCGTTACAATATCAGCATAACTTGGCCCATAAGTTGTGGTATTTTTAGCATTGAAAGTATAAACATCACTAACACTTACCCCATTTAAAATTGCATTACTATATTCATGTGCATAAATCTTATTATTAATGTTTGCATAAGAGAGGCCGCCGCAAAGAATCATCCACAAATAAGTACTTAAAAACAGTTTAATTACCCTGTTGATGAATTTTAATTTAGAAATCTTCATAGATAAGCCCTGCATGTTAATATATAAATTTGATTATCAATTGTATTATAAAAATAATTAAATAAATATAGCATCATATATTCTATAAATCTTGTTCATTTTGTGAACGCTGCTTGATAAAATAGTAAGGTTTTCTCTAAATCACAAATTCAATTAATTACGACTATCAGATTAGAAATTTCATAAAAATAGCGTTATAATGAAACTGTAGCTGGTTGGTTGAGTGAACAGCACTAATTATCAGGAAGTCTATATCATTACACGAGCGAGCAAGCCCATTAGATTGAGAAGCCCATGTGTTTTTGCGATTTACCGCCTTAATATACATGTCCTCTTCAACCAGTTAACTATTATTTGTACTCAATCTGAATGACTCTTATTAATTTCACAACATTGGGTATCATCGATAGCCTTATTTTTCTTACAGCAACATTTAACAGCTGCAATAAGTACAACCACTGATGAAAACATAACAACCACTGTATTTAAATATAAGTCATTTGAAAATAAACTTAATATCCATGCCCCGAGTTTGATAATTAATGATAAAACAATAACAGCAACCGTAAAACATACAAATAATATCAAATAGTTCTTATGGCAATTAGCATCACCTGTAAATGGACATTTCATAATAATTTCCTTAAAAAAACTTAGCTACTTAAAGCCTATAAAATAATAACCAATAGAACAACAAATTTCTTAAAATATTCACACACAATTTAGAATAATTTTGCTATAAAAATAGTGATTAACTGAAAAAATACTAATATAATCAAATTTAAATCGGTAAGAGCGATCAACAGTCCTTGTTGATTGTATCCTTATCCCTTGAAGAATTCCTCGCTCTTTCCTAGGGGGTTGCAATATTATTCTGGCATGAATGCGTTTATGGATATATAGCATTAAACACTTTTTCTTGTAAGAGATTAACCATATAGATTATATTGATAGCATATATAAATTAGTTTTGATGTATTATAGGCTTTTATAAAATAGCTTGTAAAAAAGCCGGTCGATAAGCCGGGTTCTGTCGCGGACAATCATTCATCTTGGCTACCTGTCACCAGATAGCTCCAGCAACCTACCCGATCGCAGTATGGGTCATACCTTAAGCGATCCTATTTGGTCTTGCTCCGAGTGGGGTTTACCCTGCCATTGATGTTACCATCAATGCGGTGCGCTCTTACCGCACCCTTTCACCCTTACCTAATTAAATAGGCGGTTTACTTTCTGTGGCACTTTCCGTAAGTTCACACTCCCCAGGCGTTACCTGGCACTTTACCCTATGGAGCCCGGACTTTCCTCTATTAGCTTATAACTAACAGCGATTGCCTGACCGACTTTTCACTAGCATTATATCTCAAGCAACCAATAAAAAGCAAATTAACAATAATGCTTGAATTGTCAGTTAAGATAAATAACGTAACTTAATATGCTCAATATAATCATCAGCTTGAAATGCCTTAGCTGTCGCACTTTCAACTAATTGATTAAAACTTAATGAGGAAGCCTTTGCATGGACATGATCTCTAAGCCAATTCATTAAAGGCTTAAAGTCACCTTTAGCAATGGCATGTGGAATTTCACAATTAGCCCTTAACGCTGCCTGATAAAATTGCGCAGCTAGCATAGAACCTAATGCATAGGCTGGAAAATAGCCAAATAGACCTGCAGGCCAATGAACATCCTGCATAATACCATCTTTATAATTTCCTTTCGTATCAAGTGATAAATACTGCTGCATTTTCTCATCCCATAAGGGGACTAAATCATTAATGCTGATTTCTTCATTAATTAATGCCTTTTCAAGCTCATATCGCAAAATAACATGTAATGGATAAGTTACCTCATCAGCATCAACTCGAATCAACCCAGGTGTTACTTTGGTATAGTGATGATAAAGGTTTTCTTTCGAGAATGCCTCATCTTGACTATTAAAGCTTACCTTGACTAAATTAGATAATATCTCCATAAACTCAATACTTCTACAGGCATGCATCTCAACTAACAAAGACTGGCTTTCATGGACTGTCATACCTAAAGCATCACCAACTGGTTGATATTGCCACTTATTAGGCAATTGCTGTTCATACATCGCATGGCCTGTTTCATGACAAACCGCCATTAAGGATGAAATAAACTCATTTTCATTATAGCGCGTTGTAATTCTCACATCAGATTTAGTACCACCGCAAAATGGATGAACAGCCGTATCTAATCGTCCATAATCAAAATTAAATCCTATAAGATTCATAACCTTAAAAGATAATTCTTTTTGTTGTAAAACTGGAAATTTTTGATTAAACCCGACTGTTTTTAAATGCCTTTGATTCTCTGTTATTTGTTTAATTGTATCCGGTAAAAATAGCTTAAGTTGTGTAAAAATTGGATCAATCTGACTCGATGTAATTCCTGGTGAATAATCTTCTAATAAAGCATCATAGTTAGTAGTGTTATAATACTGAGCCTTTATTTTTGCAATTTCTTTAACGGTTGATAAGGTTTTCTCTAAATATGGAATAAAATCATGATAGTTATTTTCTGCCCTTAACTTACGCCAAGCTTGTTCTGATTTTTTTTGATTTAGTGTTAATTCTGTTACTAATTTTTCAGGAATAATACTTGCATCAGTCAAACGTTTTTTTATCCATTTAATATTAGATTTCTGCCAGAAATCTAATTGTGTTTCATCAATTACGTTAAGCATTGTTTTTAAATCATCTGAATTCAGCCGTTGATGAATTAATTGAGAAAGTAAAGCTAAAGATTCATTACGACTAGTGCTTGCACCAACCGGCATCATCGTTTGCTCATCCCAAGCCAATATAGAATTAGCATTTTCTATATGACGAATACTTTGATAATAATCTTCTATTTTCTGATACGTATTATTTAACATTAATTAGTTCCTTGAGCTCTATCGATAGGTCGTATCATTATTTATATATAAATTTGAGGTTAAAAACCATTAAATTATCAGAAAATAGATAAAAAATGTAAGACTAAATTAACTTGGTATTTATAGCTCGATGACTAAAAAAAGAAAAATTAAAATTTTGTCATGGCAAAATTTGAAACTTATTTGGCCTTATTTTTAGGTGTTTTTGCTTTTAAAGATTTTATCCCTTGAAACTTAGGATCTTTAGATATCCTATGGTTTACCCATGCTTGTTGCACAATTGTTAAAATATTATTAGTTAACCAATAAAGCACTAATCCAGCAGGAAAACTTGCAAACATAACGGTAAAGATCACTGGCAGAAACATCATAACTTTCGCTTGAACAGGATCAGGCGGCGCTGGATTAATTCTTTGTTGCACTAACATGGACAATCCCATTAATACAGGCAATACATAATAAGGGTCTTTTACTGATAAATCATGAATCCAAAAAATAAATGGTGCTTGGCGTAATTGGACTGACTCTAACAATACCCAATATAATGCAATAAACACAGGAATTTGAATCAATATAGGTAAACAACCACCTAATGGATTGACTTTTTCGCGCCGATACAACTCCATCATTGCTTGTGACATTTTTTGTCGATCATCACCTAGACGTTCTTTTAACTGCTTAATTTTTGGCTGTAGTAAGCGCATTTTAGCCATTGATCGAAAGCTTTTTGCTGATAATGGATAGAATATTATTTTAATTAGTAAGGTTACCAAGATAATAGAGACGCCCCAATTACCGACAACTTCATGAATATGTGCCATCGCCCAAAAAATAATGACGGAAATAAACCATAAAAGCCCGTAGTCGATCGTATAGGATAAATTAGGGGCCGCAGCCTCAAGTTGGTCCTTAATCGCAGGACCGACGTATAAATTAGCGCTCTGAGATTGAGATTGAGATGGGGCAAGTTGAAACTGAGGTTGAATAGCTCCAGCACCATAAACGTTATTTTTGTCATCTTTCTGCGTATAAAGTACATTATCTCCACTGCCTTGAGGAATCCAAGCGGTTAAGAAATAATGCTCTACCATTGCTGACCAACCATTTTCAGTTGTAATATTAGCCGGTGATTTAGCAATATCACTGAATGATTCTTTTTGATATTTATCTGATGATGATGATAATACAGCACCAATATAAGTAGCATAAGAATGCATATTTAATAAGCTAGCACTACTTTCAGGTTCTTTACGAGTCAATAGGTTATAAGTTCTTGCTGTAATAGTTGAATTAGATATATTTTTAACCGTAGTAGTCACAGCAATATCATAACTACCTCGCTTAAATGTATAGACTTTCGTTACTTCAATGATACCATTATTTGCACTTAACGTTACTTTTAGATCATTTGCGCTACCAATGTCATATTTTGTCTTTTCAGAATTAAAATAAAGTGGTTTTTGTGCTGCTGAAATTGCCACGCCTGATTGAGAAGTATAATCAATATTATTTTGATTTGTTAATATATCTAATGGTGTTTTATCTTGAATCGAGGTCGCATATTTTAACAAGCTTGCTTTAATAATTGTTGCATTAAGTGGATCTATCTGTATATTCAATACATCTGTTTTGATATCAATTGGCTTTAGATTCAAATCTCTTTTATTATTAGTGGAATGACGGCTTTGATCTACTTTCAATCCACTCGGTGATTTAGGTATCGTATTAGTCGGGATATTTGCATGAGGGCTATCTGATTTATCTAATTGAGTAACTTCAGCTTGACTTGAGTTTTCCTGTGGATGAAACCGTTGATAATATTTACTATAAAAAATCATAAAAACCATGAAAATGGCTATTAACAATGCTAATCGTATATTGTTTGGTTTCATTTGTTAGAACCTTCTTGTTTAATTTCAGGAACAGGGTCAAAGCCACCTTGATGGCAAGGATGACATTTTAACAGACGTTTAATACTAAGAAAAACACCATATAAGATACCAAAGCGATTTATTGCATCAATGGCATAACGAGAACAACTTGGATAAAAACGGCAACGTGGTCCTAATAACGGACTTAATGCAAAACGATATATAACAATAGGAATTGTAATCATTTTACGAACTAATAGCTGACTTTTTTGAACAATTTTTCTAAATCTTCCCATAAATCGACTCGATTGGCATTTTTTATATCCCGATTAGAAAGTACCACTAAACGACTACCGTTTAATTGATTTCTATAGTTATAAAAACATGCATGAATAATTCGTTTAGTATAATTACGTTCAACTGCTTTTTTTTGTTTTTTCTTTGCTAAGATAACGCCTAGTCTAGGAGCAACTAACGTTTGATCTTTTGTTAATAATAAAGTAAAAAAGCGTGTAGATACACGCTTTGTAGTACTCGAATTAAAAACAATTGAAAAATCTTTTTTGCTAAATCGGTAAATTTTAGGCAGCAAGTTTGTGACGACCTTTAGCACGTCTACGATTAATAATCTTACGACCACCTTTTGTAGACATGCGTGCTCTAAATCCATGATTTCTTTTTCGTTTTAAATTACTTGGTTGAAATGTACGTTTCATTTGTCTTAAACCTTTTTAACTTTGTCAACTAATGCTAGTTAATTTACTTAAACAAAATACTAGTTGCTGCATTTTAGATAAATCATATTTAAGCGTCAACCTTTTTCTTTGAATCAAGGGATCGAATTAAAACTTTTTGTGTATAAAAATTAGTGGAATAAATTTTTTGAGATTTTAATTTTGTGGATGAATTCTCCTTCAATTAATAAACCCTAATCTTTATTAATTAATATTATTTATTTTATAGTATTTGTTATTATAGGGAGTAGAAAACTCTGTGGATAAATCTTATTTAGTCATTTAAATCAACCTTTTAAGTTGTGTATAAGGGTGTGCGTACTTTATGTATTTGCCTGTGGATTTGTAAGGATAACTTAGGATAAAATGGTTAATCATTTTTCATGCACAAAAAATCCACAAGGGAGATACAAAGATTATTAACAGAGTTATACACAGGCAAATCCACAGCGAACTAACAGGGTTATTAACAGATTTATCCACAGGTATTGATAAATTATGTTGAAGCTAAATATGAGGTTGCTATAATTGGCAGTAGAAGCGGAAAAAGGTTTATAGTTTATGGCCTTTTTTTATATTAACTAACTGAATTACATGGTGTTTTTTAAATGGTATCCGCATGGAAGTCAACCCTCGAAAAACTTAAAAATACATTAAGGGATCAAGAGTTTAGGACTTGGATTGAACCACTAAAGATAATGCAAGAGGATAAATTATTCACAATTTATGTACCAAATAATTTTTTCCTAGATTGGATAAACCGTTACTATCGAAAACAAATTGTGGATATTTTTAATCAACAAACAGAAACTGATAGTTGTCATGTTGCATTTAAAGTGGGTCAACCCGATAAAATCATATTAGTAAATGACACTCAATTTACGTCACAAATTACTCCGAAAGTTTCAGAGACAGCCTCGGAAAAGCAAAGCGTTTATGATAACTTGCAACAGAGTAAGGATCATTTGAAATCAACTACAGGTGCGCAACTTGAAATTTTTTCTGATCCAGCAGAAGAAGCTCGTAGTTTAGATCAACCAAGAGAAATTGATAACTATCGGTCAGTAAAACCAAGCAATTATGATAAACAAGTTGTTACAGAGACGGTTGTCGAATCGAAGAAAAGCGATCAAAATATAGCCCAACCTTATGGTATGCTACTAAAACCATTATATACTTTTGATAATTTTGTAGAAGGTAAATCAAACGAAGTTGCAAAAGCTGCTGCCATTCATGTTACGGTTAATCCTGGTGCTCAATATAATCCCTTATTTATATATGGCGGTAGTGGGTTAGGTAAAACGCACTTAATGCATGCCATTGGCAATAAAATTCGTCAAAGTCATCCACATATGCGTATTTTGTATGTTTCCTCAGAACGCTTTGTAAGAGACTTTGTTGATGCATTAAGATTACAAGCAATGGAGCAGTTTCAAGATTGTTATCGTTCGGTTGATGTTTTGTTAGTCGATGATATTCAGTTTATTGCTGGCAAAGGCCGCTCGCAAGAGGAGTTTTTCCATACATTTAATGTATTGTTAGATAATGGGAAACAAATTGTTTTATCTTGTGATCGTTATCCTAAAGAGATTGAAGGCATTGAAGATCGTCTTCGTTCACGATTTGGTCATGGCTTAACGTGTACGATTGACCTACCAGATCTTGAAACAAGAGGTGCAATTTTAATGCATAAAGCACGTCAGTTTGGTATTGAAATTAGTCATGAAATTGCATTTTTTATTGCTAATAATATCCGTTCTAATGTGCGTGAATTAGAAGGGGCGCTTAATCGGGTATTAACGTTCTCTAGATTTGAAAGAAAACCAATTACAGTTAAGTATGTTAAAGAAATTCTTCAGGATATTATTTCTGTTCAGGAACGCTTAGTTAAAGTTGATAACATTCAAAAAGTTGTTGCTGATTTTTATGGTATAAAGGTCCAGGATTTATTATCTAAGCAAAAAAGCCGAGATATTGCTAGACCTCGTCAAATTGCAATGGCTTTAGCAAAAGAACTAACATCACATAGCCTACCTGAGATTGGTAATTTCTTTGGAGGACGTGATCATACAACGGTATTGCATGCAGTAAGAACGATTGAAAAGCTAAGACAAAGTAATATTGATATTCGTGAAGATTATCAGACACTCTCTAGAAAATTGGCAAGTTAAATATCATCTGCTGTTATTTTATTTAGATTTTAAATTGAATTTGGAGAATAAACTATGAAGTTTGCAGTCGATAGAAATGTATTACTAAAGCCCCTACAGGCAATTATTTCAGTTGCTGATAAAAAGCATACAATGGCAATATTAAGTAATATTTTATGCAAAGTTGAAGAAAGTAAACTATTTTTAAAAGCTTCTGATTTAGATACTGAAGTGATTGCTGAAATTGATGTTGATTTAGTCTCAGAAGCAGGTAGTGCAGCGATTTCAGCAAGAAAGTTAATTGAAATTGTCAGACATTTATCTGAAAGTGCTCAAGTTAGTATTGACACAAAAGAAGCTAAGACAACGATTAAAGCTGATAAAGGTCGCTTTGTTTTATCTTCGATGGATCCTCAAAGTTTTCCTGATATGCAGCATGACTTATCAAAAACATCGGTTCAATTGCCTCAAAGCAAACTAGCTAGTTTATTAAAACGGGTTAGCTTTGCTATGGCGCATAATGATGTACGTTACTTTCTAAATGGTATGTTATGGGAAATTTCAGATACGACGTTTAAAGTTGTTGCAACGGATGGCCATCGTTTGGCGATGAGCCAAATTGATATTGATTCATTGCCAACTGAACAAACTCAGCGAATTATTGTGCCACGTAAGGCTGTATTAGAGTTGATGAAAATGCTTGAAGAGAATAATGATGAATTAATTGCCATTCGTTTTGGCAGTCAACATTTTCAAGTCAAACTACCACACTATATTTTTACCTCTAAACTTATTGATGGGCGTTATCCTGATTATAATCGTGTTGTGCCTCAAGGAAACCGTAAACTATTAACAGCACAAAGAGACAATCTAAAACAAGCTTTGATAAGAACAGCAATTTTATCTAACGAAAAATATCGGGGCGTTCGCTTAAACATTGAACCTAATTTGCTACGTTTGGCGGCAACAAATCCTGAGCAGGAACAAGCCAATGATGAAGTTGAAGTGAACTATGATTATGATTCTATGGAAATTGGTTTTAATGTTAGCTATTTACTGGATGTCATTAATACGCTTGACTCAGAAGAAGTTATATTAAAATTAGCCGACGATCCAACAAAAAGTATCTTAATTGAAGAGCAAGGGTTGTGTCATAGTCAGTATGTGGTTATGCCAATTCGATTATAATTTTCAATCTTATTGGCCTATTTTTTAGCTGATATCTCTTTTTTGAATGTCTACTTTTAGTCTCTTAATCATTCTTAAATATATTGACTTTCATAGCTAAGGTTGATTTAATGTATTAGCGCATTAATACATTAAGTCAATCGAGGCTATCATGCAATCAAAACAGGCAAATAAACAAGACTTAGAAGCTTTATATTCAGCCTTTGTGCACATAAAGACAACCAAAGAAGCCTATCAGTTTTTAGAAGATTTATGCACGCCGATGGAGTTATCGGTAATGGCTGATCGTTGGAAGGTTGTAAAAGAGATTAAAAAAAATAAACCTTATCGTCAAATTTATGCACAAACAGGTGTTAGTGTGACTACCGTTGGTAGGATTGCTCGTTGTATTACGCATGGTTATGGCGGCTATAACCTTATCTATAATCGTACGATTAGTGAAGATTAAAGTAAGTAGTTTTTAGTCATCTAATTTGAATAATTTAAGGTTTTTTAACATGATGGAAGTAAATTCTAATAGAGTATTAACATTACTACGCTTGGTAATGATTAATATTATTGCTGTCGATAGTCTAAGAAATTTATCGCTAACGGCACAGGCTGGTTGGATGGCGATTAGCTTCTATATTATTGCAGGGGTATTATTTCTATTACCTTTGGCTTTAATTGTCTCTGAACTAGCAACAGCATGGCCAAAAACTGGCGGCATTTATTTATGGACTAAGCAAGCCTTTGGTGCAAAGTTTGGCTTTATTATTTTATTTTTGCAATGGGTTTATAATTTGGTTTGGTTCCCCTCAATTTGTGGCTTTATTGCTGGAATTATTGCCTATCTAGTTGCTCCAGGATTGCATATTTCTGCATTAAGCTTAGTGGATAATCCATATTATATGATTGCAATGAGCTTAGTTATGTATTGGATTGCAACCTTAGTTAGCTTATTTGGTTTAAAAATATCTTCTACGGTTAGTCTTTTAGGTGCAATTCTAGGTACACTGATCCCAATGCTTATCATTATTATACTTGCGCTTGTGTGGTGGTTAAATGGATACCCAGTCGCTCACCCACCAACCTTAGCTCAATCTTTACCGTCGATGACCAATATTAATCACTGGGCTGTATTCTTAACGGTGATGTTTAGCTTGTTAGGTCTTGAAATGAGCGCAATTCATGCGGGTAATGTTAAAAATCCAAAAAAGAATTTTCCTCGAGCAATGGTTATTTCAGCTTTAGTTATTGTTTTATCATTAATCTTAGCTAACTGTGCTTTATTGGTTGTTTCATCTAATTTAGATCATTCAGTTGATTCAGTTGCGGGTTTAATTGAGTCGTTTAGTTACTTTTTTACTCAATTTCATTTAGGTTGGATGCGTTATGTCGTTGCAGCAAGCTTGATATTAGGTGCTTTTTCAACGATGTCAACATGGATTATGGGGTTATCTCGAGGATTCTTAGTTGCTGGAGAAGATAAGCTGTTACCGAATGTACTGGTTAAATGTAACCGTCATCAGGCACCTAGCCGTATTTTAATTACGCAAGGTATTATCTTTTCAATTTTGTGCTTAAGCTATATTGTACTACCATCGGTACATTCAGCGTATTGGTATTTAAGTGCCCTAACCGCTCAGCTAGCACTTATTGCGTATATTGGTATGTTTTTAGCAGCAATTAAGTTAAAACTTAACGATCAGATAAAACCAAATCAATTTGTTATTCCTGGCGGTAGTGCTAGTACAATAGCTTTGGCAAGTGTTGCATTAATCATTTGCATTATCTCTATTATTGTTGGTTTTATTCCAACACCGGATGTGCTTATGCCTAACAGTAATTTTATTGAGCTATTATTAGCAGGTATCTTAATTGCCTTGATCATACCTTATATTTGGACTAAGTTGATTAAAACAGAAGGATAGGTTTAATAAAATGAGCTTATTTAAAGCTTGTCAGAGAGTTTAAATCAACTTATTAGGCCTCTTGTTCAAAAACGGCTCTTAAAGTCATATCGGGGCTTTTTGAGCGCATTAACAGCGTTCCTACTAAAACACCATCGAATTGATGGGCTGCTTGATAAATGTCTTTTGCTGATTTTGCACCAGATAAAGATAAGGTCAATACATCGTTAGGTAGTGAACTTTTTAAGTTAGTGGCATTATCATGATCCATCTTTAATGAGTCTAAATTACGATTATTAATGCCAATAAGTTTTGGTTGTATCTTTAAAGCTCGTATTAGATCATGCTGATCAAAAATTTCAATTAATGCGGTCATACCCAGTGACTCAATTTCATTTTTTAAGCTTATCAGTTGTTGGTCTGTTAAAATACGCACAATTAACAAACAAGCACTAGCACCAGCTGCTCGAGCTAAATAAACTTGACGTTTATCAATAATGAAATCTTTGCATAAAGTGGGTAAGTTTGTATTTTTTGAGACTTGTTTTAAATCATCAAATGAGCCATTAAAAAACGAATGATCGGTTAAAACAGAAATACAGCAGGCACCACCCTTTTCGTATAATTTAGCAATTGCTACGGGGTTATAGTTTTCACAAATAATACCTTCAGATGGCGATTTAGATTTTAGTTCAGCAATAATCGCATATTTTTTATTTAGGATAGCACTAAGAAAATCGTTATTATTTTGCGCTAATGTAGTTTTAGCTATTAATTCAATCTCGTTAATTTCTTCTTTCTTTTTTTTAACAATAGTATCTAAAATTTTCATATGAATAACCTTGAGTTAAATTTATTTTTAATGGTCAACTAATGGGTTTGATTTTGGCTCAACATTGCGCCAAATTGAAAAGATTTCCTTTGAAAGTGCATAGAGCATGCCAGTACCGTCATAGGCATGGCAGTCGCACTCTTTCATCCATTTAATAAATGGGGTATCTTCTATGGCATAAGCTAAATCATAACCTATGGTTTTTTTTGTCATGACAAAGTTTTTATTGACCATTGGAAGTTGATGAGATAAAGAAGATGAAGTTGCATTAATTATTATATCAAATTTATCATCTATTTTATTCATATTTAATAAATTAATTGTGAAAATATCTATAAACTCTTTAATGAGATCTTTAGCTTTTTTTTCAGTTCGATTAAGAAGATAAATTGATTTTGGTTGCTGATTAATGATGGGTAATAAACAACCTCTTGCCGCCCCTCCTGCACCAAGAATTAGAATTTTTTTATTGGCTAAATTGATACCTTTACTTTTTAAATCAAGAATCAGTGCATAGCCATCTAGGTTATATCCATAAAGATTTCGGTTATCATCAAAACTAATATTACTAACAGCTTTTACTTGTTTTGCATACTTATCGGCATCTTGACATAATTTGAAGGCCTCTTCTTTAAATGGCACAGTAATACTTAAACCTTTTATGTGTTGATCTTGTTGTAGTGCTTTAATGGTGTCGATAAAATCGCTAGGAGCTACTTCAAGAAAATCATAAGTTAAATTTTGGTGAGTCTCTTGGGCAAAAGCAGTGTGAATTTTTGGTGATAAGCTATGTTTTACCGGATAACCAATCACGTAATACTGATCTTTTTTTGTCATGACAAAACTTTTTAATTTATAGGTTTAATTAATAATTTTACAGTATATAAAACTAATTGCTAGAGAAGCAATATTATAATTGTGTAACGTTGCATAATATCTAATAACTTTTATAGATAACCGATCATCGATATTGAAAAATAAGTGAATATTGCTTTCTACTAGATTATCTAAGATAATACTAAAGAATTAATCTTACGTTTATTAATAATTAGTGTGACATAGTGTAATGGTGCGTGTTAAGTTTATTCGAAATACAGTTGATATCTTAATGTATACGACAATGATTGTTTTTATTGTATTGTTGTTTTGCACATTTCAACTTAGGTTACAGTTTGATTTTCTTTATCAGCATTTATGGTTGATGTTTATTTTTCCCATTTTTTCAGCTTGGTTAGTCTTTGCGCGCAATCGCTTGATTGACTATTTTAATGCTGATCAAACGTTAGAAGCGGATCAGCACAGTGACTCAGCAACCTCTGAATCAACCCCTGTTTTAACAGTGGATAAAGACAAAAGCTAAACTTTACGGTATTATAGCCGCTACAATCGATATACCTCACTAAATTTATGGTTTTAACTTAGGGTGTTAAAGGTATTTAATTAAAAGAACAATTAGTTAAGGATTAATCATGCGAATGTCACAGACATTACTAGCAACGAAAAAAGAAATGCCTAAAGATGCAGAGTTAATTTCTCATCAATTAATGTTGCGTGCAGGTTTGATTAGAAAGTTAACATCGGGTATTTATAGTTGGTTACCAACAGGTTTAAAAGTAATAAAAAAAATTGAAGCGATTGTTAGAGAAGAAATGAATGCTTCAGGTGCTTGTGAATTATTAATGCCAAGTGTTTTACCGAAGGAGTTAATTCAGCAAACGAATCGTTGGCATAAGTTTGGTGGGGAATTGTTAAAAGTTAAAGACCGCCACGATCGTGAATACTGCTATGGGCCAACACACGAAGAAGTTATTACGGACATTGCTCGTGATGAAATTAGAAGCTATAAGCAACTACCACTTAATTTATATCAAATTCAAACCAAATTTCGTGACGAAATTCGTCCACGCTTTGGTGTGATGCGTGCGCGTGAATTTATTATGAAAGACGCCTATTCCTTTCATATTGATAAGGCCTCTTTAAATGAAACCTATCAAGTAATGTATCAGACTTATGTTAATATCCTAAATCGTCTGGGGTTAAAATTTCGTGCGGTAGAAGCTGATGCTGGTGCAATTGGTGGGTCGATTACCCATGAGTTTCAAGTATTAGCTGAATCAGGCGAAGATCTTATATATTATTCGGATGGTAGTGATTATGCGGCAAATGTTGAAAAAGCTACCTATTTATTACCGGATGTAAGCCAGCGTTTAAACGCTGCAGAAACCCTAACAAAGTTTGCGACACCCAAGGTTAAAACCATTGAGCAATTAGCTAAATTTTTGTCGATAGATAAGAAACAGACGGTTAAGACACTGATTATTAAAGATAGGAATGGGCAATATTTTGCCTGTGTTTTAAGAGGTGACCATCAACTTAATGAGCTGAAGCTCGGCAATTTAACGGCCATCAGCGAACCATTTGAGATGGCAACTGAAACGGAAGTCAAAGAACTATTTGATGCGGATATTGGATCGATTGGTCCTGTTAATTCACCGGTTACTGTGATTGTTGACTATGCGGCCTCTATGCTAAATGATTTTATAGCAGGTGCAAATGAAAATGACTTTCATTACCGAGGCTGTAATTGGGATAGAGATATAAAAAACTATATAACTTGTGATATTCGTAATGTTGAAGAAGGTGATTTATCACCTGATGGTAAAGGTCAGCTAAAAAGTATTAAAGGCATTGAAGTGGGGCATGTCTTTCAATTAGGAGATACTTACAGCGTTGATATGAATGCTTGTGTTTTAGATGAGCAAGGTAAAGCTAAGGCTATGATGATGGGATGTTATGGTTTTGGTATTTCTAGGATTGTTGCAGCCAGTATTGAGCAGTTACATGATGAACATGGAATTATTTGGCCTTGTGCAATAGCCCCCTATCAGGTCAGTTTAATTGGTTTAAATGCTCATAAAAATACTCAAGTTAAACAAGCTTGTGATGATTTATATCAAAAGCTTCTTAAAGCAGGCTTTGATGTTATTTATGATGATAGAAATGAAAGAGCCGGTGTGATGTTTGCTGATAGTGATCTAATTGGAATTCCTCATCGACTTGTTATTGGTCCTAATGGCCTAAAAGAACAGCAAGTTGAATATAAGTATCGTACCTCTGATGATAGAGAAAGTATAAAATTAGATCAAATAATAGAATTTCTTAATAATAAGATTAATTAATAAAAAGATTTAATTGAATTTGGAATTTTGCCATGGCAAAAAATTTTGATGTGGTGATTGTCGGTGCTGGTACTTCAGGCTTATCAGCAGCGTTAAAATTAGCCGATGATAATAAACAAGTTGCTATTTTATGTAAATCTATGCTCGGTGAGGGCTCAAGTTTATATGCTCAAGGTGGTATTGCCGCGGTGATGGATGAAGATGATTCACTCCAAGCACATGTCGAAGATACGCTTAATGCCGGTGGTGGCTTATGTGATATTAATGCCGTTCGTTTTACGGTTGAAAATGCAAAAAAAAGCATTCAATGGTTAATTGATCGAGGTGTTGAATTCACCTTAACAGAACCACGAAATAATAAACAACCTTTTCATTTAACTCGTGAAGGTGGTCATAGTCATAGGCGCATTTTACATGCAAAAGATCAAACCGGTCGAGCGGTTCAAAATTGCTTAAGCGACTTGATCAAAAAGCATCCTAATATTGCTATTTTTGAGAACTATCATGCTATTGATGCAATTAAAAGAAAAAGCTTTTGTATTGGTATCTATGCCTTAAATACACAAACAACACAGGTTGAAACATTCTTAGCCAGAGCAACCATTCTAGCGACAGGCGGCGCATCACGCTGTTATTTATATTCAACCAATCCAACGGTTGCCAGTGGTGATGGTATTGCAATTGCTTATCGTGCAGGGGCACGTGTTGCTAATCTAGAGTTTAATCAATTTCATCCAACTTCGCTGTACCATCCAAAAGCAGGTGCCTTTTTACTAACAGAAGCATTAAGAGGAGAAGGAGCGTATTTACGTTTGGCTGATGGTTCTCGTTTTATGCAGAAGTTTGATCAGCGATTAGAACTTGCGCCACGAGATATCGTTGCCCGTGCAATTGATCATGAAATGAAACGTTTAGGCTGTCCTTGTGTCTACTTAGATATTACGCATCAATCAGAAGCATTTATCCAATCTCACTTTCCAGGGATAGAGTCGGCCTTGAATAACTTTAATTTAAGTTTAACTAAAGATTTAATTCCAGTTGTTCCAGCCGCTCATTATACATGCGGTGGCGTTATGGTTGATCATACGGCCCAAACGGATATTTTAGGGCTTTATGCGATAGGCGAGGTAACTTATACGGGGTTACATGGTGCTAATCGCATGGCGAGTAACTCATTACTTGAATGTCTTGTTTATGCAGATAGTGCAGTGAAACATATTATGGAGAATTTTGATAGCTTTCCTTATGCACACCATGTTAAAGCTTGGGATGATGGTTGGGTAACTGATTCAAATGAAGCCGTATTTATTCAGCATAATTGGCATGAACTACGCTATATTATGTCTAATTTTATGGGTATTGTTCGTAGTAACAAACGTCTGCAAAGGGCACAGCGGCGTATCAAAGTACTCAAAGAAGAAGTATTTGAATACTATTCAGATTTTAAAGTTACAGCAGATTTACTAGAGCTAAGAAATCTAGTACTAGTTGCTGATTTAATGATCGAATCTGCCAAACGCCGTAAGGAATCACGGGGGCTTCATTATACACTAGATTATCCTAAAGCTTCTGATAGATTTTTATATCCAACGATTATTCAACCAGGTAGTCGTTAATTTAATAGATAAGGTAGTTTAAAAGGTTAAGTAAATGACAGAGAAAAATCAACCCCACGTTATAGATAACCAAGATCATCAAAAGCCATTAAGAACAATTAAAAGCTTTGTACAGAGAAAAGGACGCTTAACTAAAGGGCAAAAGCGCGCATTAGCATTATTTAGTGATTTATACCTAATTGATTATCAGAGTGATAGTCAATTAAATTTTGATCAATTATTTGATAGCGTACAACCAGTTGTCATTGAGATTGGCTTTGGCATGGGAAATTCTTTAGTTGAAATGGCACAACAAAATCCTCAGATTAATTACCTAGGTATTGAAGTGCACCAACCAGGGATTGGTAATATTTTAAATTGCATTGATAAAAATCAGTTAACCAATTTGAAAGTAATAAGGTACGATGCAATCGATGTACTAAAACAGATGATTCCTGATCACTCAATTTCAGGGTTTCAAATCTTTTTTCCAGATCCATGGCATAAAAAACGCCATCATAAACGACGTTTAATTCAAAGTGATTTTGTCGATTTATTAGTTACTAAGTTAGTCGATGGCGGTTTGATTCACTGTGCAACTGATTGGCAAGATTATGCAGAACATATGCTAAAAGTATTCAATGAAAATCATAAGCTTAAAAATGAATTTGGGGAGTATGCACCACGACCAGAATCAAGGCCATTAACTAAATTTGAAAAGCGAGGCGAACGTTTGTCGCATGGTGTTTGGGATTTGATTTTTAATAAAATTAAGTAACCATTTTGTCATGACAAAATTAAATACACTAGTTATAACGTTTATACTTAGTTAATTTGGCTTTAACGCGTAGGGTTTATTTGTGGAAAACTAAAAAACTTATTCAAGAGCAATCCTGTATTGAGGGACTTATAAATTCTCTTACTATCAGCTATGGCAAAGATACAATTTTTAAACTACATCTATTAAGTAAGGATTTAGACTTAATCTAGATAGAGGATGCCATTGATGATTAAAGTACATTTAACCAGAAAAAATAATCCCGTGTCATGGATTTTATGTGTTGGCATGGCTTCACGTTATTGTCATTGTGAGATTGAAATTAATGGTACTTGCTATGGCTCTGTGCCTATGAAAGGAGTTTATAAGCATTCCGTTGATGACTTAATTGATCATTACGATGTTATAGAAAGTTGGCAAATTCAATTAGGGCATGAGCTTGATGCAAGTCAAATTGAGGCTGATTTAATTCAATGGCTTGAAAGTCAACTGGGAGCAGGGTACGATTATCTCCCAGCTTTAGCACTTGGGTTTCTTAGGCGAAATTGGCAAGAAGATCAAAGAAAATGGTTTTGTTCAGAATTAGTGGATGCTGCTTGTAAGAAAGTAAATTTACCGTTGACTAATCAACACCTTATGCCTTATCGTGTTACACCAAATGATTTACGTTCGAGTATTCGTCTTGATCTAAAATCTTTAATTAAGGATAAGAAATAGTCATGATTTCGCTTAATTAATAGGCATAAAAAAAATTATTTGTTAGAATGATTTTTTTAAAGCGATAAGACTAGAAAGGGTTACATACAATGGTTGATGTGCAGCAAGCATTTTATTCGATGACACATCACTTGCCGGTTTTATTAGCGATTCTTGCTTTTATGTGGATGATTCATATCATTAACATTTCAGTTGATTACCGCTTAAATGTTTTTGGTGTCATTCCAAGACGCCGTATTGGTTTATTCGGTATTATTTGTAGCCCATTTTTACATGGTGACTTTGGTCATTTATTATCGAATTCGTTGATGTTCTTAATCTTAGGTATGCTGGTGATATCCTATGGATTATATTTGTTTATTGTGGCATCGATTTTAATTATTGTACTCAGTGGTATTTTAACATGGCTTTTTGCGCGTAAAGCGATTCATGTTGGAGCATCATCATTGATTATGGGGTATTGGAGTTTTTTATTGGTATTAGCCTACTTTTATCCGTCAGCGTTTACAATTTTTGTTGCTGGTATTTGTATTTTACAACTCGGTTATTTGGTTTATAGTTTAATGCCAACGGGTGCTCGAGTTTCTTGGGAAGGGCATGTATTTGGTTTTATTAGCGGTATCATAACCTGCTTTCTTCTGCCTTTGGTTATGCCTTATCTTTATCAACTACTCAACTAAGAAGACAATTGACAATTTAGCGTTCTCATTTCAATATAAGCATTGTAAAACGAATTCACTCAAAGGTTAGCTATGAAGATTTTAAGTATCGATTATTATGATAAAAATGCCGCTAAAGATTTTGCCACTTCGTTGAAAGAGACAGGCTTTGCTGTTTTAAAAACGCATCCAGTTTCTTGGCAGTTAATTGAAGATATCTATCACGAGTGGCGTAACTTTTTTAATTCTGATGCCATTAGAAAATATCATTATTCTCAAGAAAAGCAAGATGGTTATTTCCCAATGGATGTCTCTGAAATAGCTAAAGGAGAAACCGTTAAAGATATTAAACATTATTATCATTTATATTTTCCTTGGGGGCGCTATCCAGAAGAAGTCTCTAAAAAGGCTGAATTGTTATTTAATGCCATGTTTGATTTGGGTAAAACGTTATTACAGTGGATTGATCAGCATATGGATGCTAAAGTCCATAGCCAACTGCCGCAAGCTTTAACAGATACCTTATCTTATGAAAAGACCTTATTAAGGATATTGCATTATCCAGCACTGAAAGGAGATGAAGAGCCAGGTGCAATTAGAGCAGCTGCGCATGAAGATATTAACTTAATTACATTACTACCAACAGCATCTTCGCCAGGGTTAGAAGTTTTCTCACCTTATGATAAAAATTGGTATGAAGTGCCCGTACATGAGCAATCAATTATTGTCAATATTGGTGATATGCTTGATGAGATGACTGAAGGTGAATATATTGCCACAAAGCATCGTGTTGTCAAACCAGAAGGAGAAGCATCAGGCATTGATCGCTTATCAACGCCATGTTTTATGCATCCAAAAGAAGACGTATATATTTCAGAGCGCTATCCAACGGCTAAAGACTTTTTAGATGAGCGTTTACGCCAATTAGGGGTTAAAGTATAAATTCGCCTTTAATTAACGTTACAGCACTACCAGTTAGTTGAACCCGTCCTTGGTGGTATTGAATTTGGATTTCTCCACCACGCTTGGATGCTTGGTAGGCTAATAGATTTGATTTCTTTAATTGCTCAGCCCAGAAAGGTGCCAGCATGCAGTGTGCAGAGCCAGTAACAGGGTCTTCATTCAGTCCAATGTTGGGGCAGAAAAATCTTGAGATAAAATCATATTTTTGATTGGATTTTGCAGAGACAATAATTTTTTCTTCATTTTTAATGGCATTAAAATCAGGTGACATGGTTAAAATATCATCTTCATTTTCATAGATAAATAAATAATCTCGTCCTTTATATGCGGCCAGTGGTTTTATATCAGATAGCGCATTGATAGTCTTAATTGGAATAGTTTCAATGGCTAAGGGCTGATATTGATAACTTGGAAAATTAAGCGTATAGGCAAGGTCATTCTTAGTAACGGTTAATGGCCCTTTTTTCAATGAATCAAAGGTGAGTGTTGTTTTATTTGCTTCGATGTCACTAAAATAAATGTGACTGGCAGCTAATGTGGCGTGACCGCATAAATCGATTTCGTAATGCGGTGTAAACCAACGAATTAAGGGGTTTTGATTGTCTCTTAATTCAACAAATGCTGTTTCTGCTAGATTGTTTTCAAATGCGATCGATTGCATGGTTTGAACATCTAATGGAGATTCTAGATAAATAACGGCAGCTGGATTGCCAGAGAAAGGCTTTTTCGTAAATGCATCAACTTGCCAAAATTTCATTTTATTCATTAAGTAGCTTCCGTATCATTACATATCACTCAATTTTTACTTATAAAATAAGTGTGGTTTTAACGTTTTGAATGTTGAAAAATATATGTTGCTTTAAAGCAATTTGTCAAATATTAAATAAGGTTTATTTATGCATCACTATATTGATGAAGTTAAGAGCCAATACCAAAAATTAAAGCCCTATATTAGAAAAACACCCATTTTGCCCTGGGAAAGTGATTTGTTTGACAAGCGGTCAGCGGTATATCTGAAGTGTGAATTGTTTCAAAAAACAGCTACATTCAAACTAAGAGGGGTATTATCACGTTTGTTGAACTTAACCGATAAGGAAAAAGCGCAAGGAGTCATTGCTGGTACTGGTGGGAATCACGGTATTGCATTGGCTTATGGTGCATCAATTTTGAATATACACTCAACTATTATTATTCCAAAATCAATTAATCCATTAAGATTAAAACGGATTCAAGCTTATGCTCAAAAGGTCATCGAAGTAGAGAGTATCAATGATGTGCTAGAGACAATGCATCATTTAGCGGCTAAAGAAAACAAAACCATGATTCATCCGTTTGATCATCCTCTAACAACATTAGGTAGTGCAACGTTGGCCTATGAATGGTTAAATGAATTGCCTAATTTAGATGTATTATTAATTGCTACAGGTGGTGGTGGCTTATTATCTGGTGTTGCTAAATATGCAAAATTATTCAACCCAAAGATTCAAGTCTATGGTGTTGAGCCTGAATTAGCACCAACGATGTCGTTATCATTTAAAGAAAATAAACCAATGAAATTAAAAGCGGGTGCTTTAAGTATTGCTGACTCATTGAATGCACCAAATACATTAGAATATAGTTTTTCTATCGCTAAAACCTATGTTGATGATATGATCTTAGTCAGTGATAGTGAGATTAAAAAAGCAATGTCTTTATTAGCTCAAGAAAAAAATCTTATATGTGAACCAGCATCAGCTACAACCACGGCAGCTTTGATAGGCCCGCTAAAAGATAGATTATCTAATGTGAGAGTAGGCAATTTATTATGTGGTTCTAATATTGATTTACAAACGTTTTATCAATACTGTAGTGAGGTTGATCCAATTTTGTCATGACAAAAAAAATGCCACAAATATTTAAAGTTTTAGTTGATGCAGATGCTTGTCCTAAGCCGATTAAAGAAATTATTTATCGCGCGGCTATTAAGCGCCAAACGTTAGCTATTTTTGTTGCCAATCAGTATTTAAATTTGCCAGATTCAGATTACATTGTTTCAAAGACCGTCTCAAAAGGTTTTGATGTGGCTGATAACTATATTGTTGATAAAACTCAAGCGCTTGATCTTGTTGTTACTTCAGATATTCCATTAGCTGATTTAGTGATTGAAAAAGGTGCGTTTGTGATTACACCTTATGGTAAACTATATGATAAAAGTAACATTAAACCTGCCTTAGCAAAACGCAATTTTATGACTCAGATGCGTGATGCTGGTTTAGCTGAAAGTAAAACTAAAGAATTTTCAAATAAACAAGCGTATGCTTTTGCAACGGCTTTTGACCGTTATTTAACGAAAATACTGACGGAGTAGTTAAGGCGCTTGTATGATTCAGTGGAATACTGAGCCGGCAGATTAATTGATTGAAAAATAGCAATATTTTTGCGGGTGTTAATCATTGGGTTTGCCACTAACTTACCGGCAACTAATAAAAACCAGACATATCAAGGTGATGTAAGCTTAATTAGTTAGCATGGTAGTAAATAGGGTGCTTTAAAAAAGTCTATTTTTTGTTAAAAAGTATTCTATTATGTTTGTAAAATCTATACAATTTTTTTTAAATTCAAACAATAAAAAAGCATAGATTTTTGTTTTTTCTACACTTTCTATCTAAAATTTCTTGCAATTATCGCAAATATTAGCAATAATCAGAATCAAGGTAATGACCGGTTGAACTTGACCGTTATCAACAGGCAGTACCAGGAGAGCGATAATACGATGCCAGGATGGAACCATAGCTTGAAGCTCTCCTAATTTAGTTTTTAACTTGCGATTGTAGACTAGAATAAATAGAGAGAGGGTAAGGTAGTGCCTAAACTACCTGGAATCAAGAGTCAATTAAATTAATTTCAGATGGACAGTTAGTTTAGTTGATTCTTAATTCCAACCGCTTATTTTTACTGACATTATTGTGATATTAATGCATTATCAACTAAACTAATTAATGTGTTTCCTAGCGTGGACTTTAACCTTATGTGTTTTTCAGCCTCAGCAAGCTTTACAGCTGGAACTTTTTTAATTCCTATTGGTGTTTATTGTGTTTATTCAACGATTGCATTAAAGCGTTATCATTATATTATGTTTGCTTTTGTGCCCATTTTTTTTGGTATTCAACAACTTGTAGAAGGAGGGGTTTGGCTTGCATTAGCTCACCACTTAGATCATTGGATTCGTCATTTTTCAGTTGGATTTGTCTTTTTTTCACATTTTTGGTGGCCTTTTTGGATTCCATTAGCAGCTTACTTTGTTGCGAAAAATCGTCGTTGTGCTAGAGCTTGGATTAAACTTTTATTCGCTATTGTTGGTGCAGTTTTAGGTATTGTTGCCTTTGTCCCTTATTTAATGAATGAGCATATGGTACAAACGAATATGTGTGCGAGTTCTATTCAATATAGCTATACCACCATTTATGATGCCTTATTAGGCACATCGATTCCAAAATATATGTATATTGCAATAATCATCGTACCATTGTTAATCAGTCGTGATATAGCGATGAAAGTCTTTGGTGTTTTAATCTTGATATCAGTCGTTATAACGTATTTATTTTATAGCTATGCCTTTAATTCAGTGTGGTGCTTTTTCTCAGCAATTATTTCGATGTATACGGTATATCTTATTCGTAGAACGAAAGATCATGGTCGTAATTTTGTTATAACTGACCCAGTAAGCTAGTTACAATGGCAATTATTTTATCGATTATTTATGCCAATAGTTATTTTATTTTGCTCTTAGCTGCTGCATTTAACAGCGCAACTGTTGCTGTTATGGGGGGAGTGGCTGCGCACTCTGGCTATGTTAATATCTTTTTAGGCATTACATTTTTAACATTAGGTGCAAGTATTTTTAATCAAATTTATTTCTATTTAGGTAAACGATTAGCTCATTTTTTTAATCAAGATAAGTTGCATCAAAGTCATAAAATCACTAAAGTTATGTCTTTAATGAATAAGCATCAAATTGGTTTTATCTTGATTTATCGTTTTATTCCAGGTGTTCGTTTTATATCACCCTTTATACTCGGTGCTTCGATTAAACTATCAGTGCTAAAATTTTTGATTTTTGATAGTATTGCTTCTTTGATTTGGAGTTGCGTTTTTTTCAGTATTGGGTTTGCCTGTGGTGCTGTGGCTAAAAAAGCCTTTGCTAATGTTCAACATTATGAAAATATAGTCTTTTTAATCATACTTGTTATCGTTGTAATACTCTTTATAAGTAAAAAACTTCTTTCCAAGAAAAACTAGTTTTGAATAATACGGTCAGAGCGATCAACTTCCAGGTTGATAATTCCTTAATCCTTAAGAAACCTCGCTCTTTCCTAGGGGGTTGCAATTATTATTGTTACATAAGAGACTTCTCTAAGTAATGGCAAATATCTATTTCTGCTTTAAGAGATTGTCCATGGTATGTAAGTAAAAGCAGAGTTAAGTGGAAAATATCATTATAAAATAATAAGTTGCTTTATAGTTTTACCAGAGATGCCGTGTGTCTTTTTTAATTTTAGTTCTCGAAGTTTTATGATTAAGTCATTGCTAAGGGAAATTAGATTAATCTTTTAATGCTTCTAACTCAGCCCATGTATGATAAAGCTTTTCAAGCTGAGTTTGTAGTTCTGTTAAGTTTAGCTGGGTATCTTTAATTAGCTGTGGGTCATTCTGATAAAAGGATGGCTCCGATAAGGTTTCAGTAATTTTCTGAATTTTTGCTTCTATCGCTTCAATCTCTGAGGGTAGGGTTTCAAGTTGCTTTTTCTGCTGATAGCTTAATTTCTGTGGTTGCTTGTTCAGTTTTTTTTGTATTGGGTTGGTATTTTTTGTTTGATTTTGTATTTTTTGTGGCGATTTTCTTTGGCGTAGCCAATCATCATAACCACCAATATATTCTTCTATAATGCCATCGCCTTCAAAGACGATACTACTTGTGACAATATGATTAATAAACTTTCTATCATGGCTCACTAATATTAATGTGCCTGGATAATCAACCAACATCATCTCAAGTATTTCTAATGTTTCAATATCTAAATCATTTGTTGGTTCGTCTAAAATCAAGAAATTATTAGGCTTACTTAATACTTTTGCTAGTAGTGCTCTATTTTTTTCCCCACCTGATAGCGCTTTAACCGGTGTTCGCGCTCGTACTGGCGTGAATAGAAAATCGCTTAGATAGGATAAAACATGTTTTTTCTTATTATTTAATTCAATGTATTCACTGCCTTGAGCTATATTATCAATGATTGATAGTTGTTCATTTAACTGATTTCGTAACTGATCAAAATAAGCAATTTCAAGATTACTACCTAAGCTGACACTGCCTTCACTTGGTTGAAGGTTTTCTAATAACACATTAATCAGTGTACTTTTACCACAGCCATTAGGGCCTAAAATACCAATTTTATCACCGCGTTGTATTTCAATTGAAAAATTTTTAAATAGATGGTTATTATTGTATTGAAAGCTTATATTATCAGCAACAATTACACTTTTACCTGAACGTTCTGATTGAGCTTGTGTCAGTTTTGTATGTCCTTGTAATTGACGGCGTTGGCTACGTTTTTGACGCATTGCCTCTAGCGCTCTTACACGTCCTTCATTTCTAGTTCGTCTAGCTTTAATGCCTTGTCGAATCCACTTTTCTTCTTGTTGTAATTTTTTATCAAAGAGAGCATTATGTGTTTGTTCAATATCAAGTAAGTGCTCTTTATGTGTTATAAATTGCTCATAATTGCCACTAAAGTCAATTAAATGCCCCCGATCAAGCTCAAGTATGCGTCTGGCGAGCTTATCTAAAAATACACGGTCATGGCTAATAAATAAAATACTACCTTCATAGTCATTTAAAAACTCTTCTAACCATTGAATCGATTCAATATCTAAATGGTTGGTAGGCTCATCTAATAATAATAAGTCAGGTTGACTGACTAGCGCTTTTGCCAATAAGACACGTCGCTTTAGTCCGCCAGAGAGTGCGCTAAACGTTAATTGTCCGTCAAGGTTTAACTTGGAGAGTATCTTTTCAACACGATGGGTGAGATCCCAAGCATTATTAGCTTCAATTGCTTCTTGAAGGGCTAGTAACGTTTGATAATCTGCTTCATTAAGCTGAGGTTGTTTGATCAGTGTTTCATAATCTAATAGTATTTTCGCAATTTCACCTAGGCCTGCTAAGACAACATCAAAGATAGAACCGGTTGTACTTTGTGGTACTTCTTGCTCTAGCGTGTGAATTTTAAGATTTTGCTGATAGATAATTTGACCATTATCAGGCTTTAAAATGCCCTGTACTAATTTTAATAGGCTACTTTTGCCAGCACCATTACGGCCAATAATACAAATACGTTCATTATGATTGATAGTAAAACTGATCTGATCTAACAGAATTTGATCAGCATAATTTAAACTGACTTTATCAAAACTAACTAATGCCATTGTGATATTACATGTATTTATTTTGTTGTCAGTTTACTTGAGAATATTCCCAAGGTATAGGTTTAATTTAGCGTTAGAGCGCTGGCTTGCCTAATGCGTTAACTGATGATACGACATAGAGAGCTGTGGTTGGTTTGGTCGTTTTATAATTGATAATGAATAACTAAGTTAAAATTTTGGGCAACACTAAGATATTTTGAAGCAATACGAAAAGGCTGTGCTTTTTTAATCGTATCGATTGCAGCGAGATCAAGTACATCAGAGTGGCTCGAATGCTTAATGGTTAAATGGTCTATTTGGCCGTTTGGGAGTAAGGTAAATGAAACCTTAACATCACCTTCGATTCCCAATTTATAGGCAAGCTTAGGATAGCGTTTATATTGATTAATACGCTGATAGAGAAAGTTGACTAAAGCATTGTATTTTTCACCGGATACTTTTTGTACTTTAAGTTGCTGTTGTTTGTTTTCTAGAGTTTTAACTGGAGAGGTGGGGTGAGCTTTTTTAACGTTAAGCTTCGTCTCTTTTTTATCCGATGTCTTTTTGATCGTTTTATTAGCTTGTTGTTGGCTGTGTTGTCTTGCTATAAGTGCTCGATCAATTTCAATATGGGATGGTATTGGTATGAGTGCCCTGACATTAAATTGTGCCAGTTGAGGCTGGACTTTTGTATTTGGCTTGACTGTAACAACTTTTTTAGCAGATGGATTGACTAAGGATGCGATAATTATTTGATGGTCTTTTTTTGTAATTTGATAACTAATTGACTTTGAGCTGTAATGAATAATGATAAGTATTGCTATGATACTTAAATGAAGTATTAGACTAATCGTTAGTGCTGTTGTCCTATTTTGCATAAGTGCTAGTCGCTTAAAGTTATTAGGATAAATGAAAGGTTAAGCTTACAAGGATGCTGATACCATCACCAGCATAATAGTTAATATCATCACTTGAATAAAAATCAGCATAGCGAACATAGGGTTGATTAAATAAATTTAATACTCTTAAGTTAATGCTGAAGTACTGCCATGATTTTTCAATAGTACAATTAGTTAGAAAATAACCGGGCATTTTAGGGCCTTGATTGTCAATATCATTAGATGCATAAAAGCTACTATGATAAGATTCATTAAGATAAATACTCCAGTTGTGGTAATTTAACATTAAGGCAATAAGTGCATTAAAAGGTGATACGGCCGGAATTTGATTGCCTTTATGATCGCCTGAGACTATTTTTGCGTCAACGTAACTTAGCTGCGTATTTATGCCAACATATTGATTAAAGTAAGTTTGAAAATTGAAATCACTGCCAATACGTTGTGTGGGTGGTAAATTCGACATCTGACCAAACGTACCAATTGTTGGGTCATAGGCAAGTTCATTATCTAAATTTAGAATATATGTGCTTAATTGTAACTGATTTGCACCTTTATGATAGCTTATGCCTGCTTCATTAGAGGCACCAGTTTGTGCATTTAAATTCGTATTAATTGACCCATCAGATGTCATAAATAACTCATTGCCTTTGACAAAACGAAAATTAGTATCACGCCTTAAATAGTAGTCAAGATGTGGCGTTTGTTGATACAATAGGCCTGCACTATAAACAAATACATCCGTGTCATTATTTTTGATTGGCTTATCCGTCCCTTCTGCTGTTAGGTATTGTGTAGCATAACGACTGCCTAGAATTAGTTTTAATTTCTTAACATAAGGTATGGGAAGTTTAAAATGATCGTAGATAGCGTAAGTAGTTTCATCGGCTGTATTATTATGTAAACTGTTAACATTATTATAGTGATTTTGCTGTAGGTTAAAGCCTAAGTTTACATAGTCTAGATAATGTAGTTCATTTTGAATAAAGCCACCAGTTTGATCAATCGAATTATTGGTAGCAGAGTTTGTTAGCTCAGCTTTAGTGTTAGCATCAATATACATACCATCACTTTTAAGTGATAGATTATCATTGAACTGGTATTGATTTGTTAGATAGGCAATGGTGTTAGTAATCTCAGAGGATTGGGCCATTGATGGAATGAGCGCGCCTGTATTATAGTTTTTTGCTTGTGGTAGTTGAAGGTAGTTATGGAATGATAGTAGATTTAGGCTTGTTGTATTATAGCTACCTAGATAGTCGACTTTAGCATTAATATTGTAGTTATTTTGATCATTATGTGGCTGATCATGATCGGTTGTCGTTGCCATAGCGCCTAAGCTTACACCAAGATTCGATGGATAACGTTCACTATAAAATCCATAGGTTTGCGCTTGTGCATTATTACCCATGCTAATGCCGGATGTAATTAAACGCTCTGCGGGTGTATGGGTTGTGATATCAACGACGCCACCAACTGCTTGATTACCATAAAGACTGCCATAACTGCCAGGTAATATATTAATCTTATCGATATTATCAACTAAAATAGTATTGATGTTAGGCCCAATACTTGTAAAGCTTGTTAGCGGAAGACCATCGACTAAAATCAATGTGTTGCTACTAGCATTATTGCCAAAACCACGCATTGAGATTGCAGTTTGATCTTGTTGAGAAGATGAGGTTGTTACCTGTAGAATACTTTGATTTTCGAGAAATTCGCTGGTTGTGGTTGCTCCTTGCTGCTGCAGATCATCTTGGGTAAAACTAACATCAATACCATTAGCACTGGAACTACTATTGGAGGTGCTCTGATCATTTTGAACCTGAATATCAGGGATATCTAAGGTGTCGGAATAGGCTTTTGATAAGCTAATAATAATAAAAAAAACAGTTAAATAATGAAAAAAGATAAAGTTACGTTGCATTTTATTTGATTCTAAAGATATTTTTTGGTTAAAATACTTGGCGCCTAGTATACCGAATACAAAGAAAAAGGAAATAAAATGTTTGATGCCAATCAATTAATTGAAGCTTTGTTTATAACACCATCGGATCAAAAAAAACAAGGCCACTTTGTCGCTGTTTCTGATGAAGCCGTACATGCTACCTGTACGGGTAGTTGCGTAAGTGGGATTTGTCGAGCCTGATTGTGACAGAGAAACCACATAAAACTATGAATAAAAAGACGACTTATCAGGCAGTTCTAGATTTGGATTTATCTTATATTATAGATCAGATGTGCTCTAGCGAATATCCTTTGCCGCAATGGCAAAAAAAAGATGCAACAGTCTGTGAGCTACTATACAAACGCTTTTTATGGCTGTTAATTCAATACCCTGATACCTCATTAGTACCAACAAAAGAGATTGATGAATTTTGGCATAATCATATTCTTCATACCCAATGTTATGTTAATGATTGTTATCAACTTGCTGGACGCTATCTTCATCATCATCCGCTTGATTTAAAAAACTTTGATCAACAAACGCTTTTAAATAACTTTCAACAGACGCAGTCGTTATATTTAAAGGAATTTTCCGAGCCTTTAAAGGTATTTATTTAAATTTTTTTAAAAATTAGAGAAGATGTGTTATTGTTTCAAATTATATAGAAGTTACTAAAAATAATAAATTAGGTAAAATACGGTCAGAGCGATCAACTTCCGTGTTGATTGTATTCTTATCCTTTATAGAATGCCTCGCTCTTTCCTAGGGGGTTGCAAGTATATTCTTACATATACTTAAAAAAGCTTATATAGGTTATGTCAATTTATGTTGTGAGAAATACGCCATACTGGGTATATCAAAATAATTAAATATTATATTTTATATATACTTGCTTCTGCCAATGGAAATAAGACTTTTCCGTGCCACAGTCACTAAGTTTACGTTGTAGCATATCATCATCAATATAAATCTGTTTATGGCTTGATTAATTAGTATTCTACCATCATGTTATTTAGTTAGTAAGCG
This sequence comes from Thiotrichales bacterium 19S3-11, assembly GCA_021713295.1. Lineage (GTDB taxonomy): Bacteria > Pseudomonadota > Gammaproteobacteria > Francisellales > Francisellaceae > M0027. Next base: position 24,113 of record JAKJJU010000011.1, on the reverse strand, counting down.
TTGATCTTGAAGTTTATAGGTAGTATCAATTGACAGTGACTTTAAAAACTCTGACTCATGAGAGACGATAATTATAGCACCAGGATAGGCTTCTAAAACGTTAATAAGCTGATTTTTAGTCTCTAAATCAATATTATTTGTAATTTCATCAAGAATTAATAAATTAGGTGTCTTTGCAGCAATCATACAAAGTGATAGGCGCATTTTTTCGCCTCCAGATAGAAAAGTTATAAGCTTTGAAATACTTTCAGTATTTGAAAATAAAAAATCGTTTAAGTGATGTCGTAATTGTTGGTCATCCCAGTGTGGTTGTACTTCTCTTAGATGATCAATAACCGAACGCTTGGGTTTTAGATTATTATAATGTTGATCTAAGTAACCTATTGTTTGATGCTTAGGCAAATACCAATCCCCCGTTTTAATAATTTGTTTATCAGAGATGATGGCTTTTAATAAAGTTGATTTTCCAGATGTATTATCACCGGCTATATGGATACGCTCATTAGCTTTTAGACTTAGGTTGATGGCTTTAAGTACAGGCTTTTCAGTGGCATAACCAATATCGGCATTATGAACTGATAAGATCGTATGTTGTGAAATTTTATCACTTGTTATAGAGAATTTAATCGCTATGGCCTTGGGTGGGTTTATGAGTGATTTTTGTTGTATTAGCGTATGACGCTTGTGATTTAAAGTCGATTGCTTTTTAGCGGTTGTTTGTTGTGATCGTGATGCTTTGGTAGTACTGACAACGGTTGGCCATTTCTTATTATGAATACTTTTTTTACCTTTTTGCTTGCTTTTAGCTGCGCGCTTTTGCTCCTTCATCAAATCTTGATGTAACTGTTGTTTTTCTTTTTTAATACGAACAAGTTCATGCTCAATTGCTTGTTGTTTTTGATAGTGTTGATGCAAGTAGCTGTGATAAGTCCCAGTGTGTTGATGAATTTGATTATTATGGATATGCCATAAACCATCAAAGCAAGAATTAAGTAATTTTATGTCATGCGTTGCAACAATCAGCGTGCCATGAAAGTTTTTAAGCATACGTATTAGACTTTTACGGTTATGGCAATCCAGATGATTAGTTGGCTCATCGAGTAATAAGATATCAGGAGATACTGCTAGAGCCTGTGAAAGTTTTTTATGAAGTCGTTGTGCACCACTTAAGTGCTCATAGTGATCGATGGTTTGTTCAACATAACCAATATTGGTAGCTTTAGGGAGTATTACCTCACCCCCAGATGGCGCTAGTTTGCCACGCAGTATATTAAGCAAACTTGATTTACCACTGCCATTGTTGCCGATAATTGCGATGCGACTATCGGGGTAGATATAACCAGTAAAGTCTTCAAAACAACTTTTATCAGAAAATCCTAAACTAATACGATCTAAAAAAATAGGTTGGTGCATATAAACTCTCTTAAAATTGCTTGGGCTTTTGAAACGAACAGATAGCCTAAAGAAGCTATCCAGTGACGTGCCCATGTAGTTGGGCAAATTTAAGCGATTGTGTTCATGATGCGTTTTCAACCTCAAATAGTAAATTTAATCATTAAATATTATCAAAGTTTTTATTATTGATGTCAAGGCAATTTATTTTTAGAAAAAGATGTTACGGCTTAAAAAAAATCATAAATGTTTTCTAAAATAGATATAAGGCAAACATCAAAGGTGAGTTTACTTATGTTAAAACAAATTACATCTATTTTACTACTAGCACTTGCTGTTACATCGACTACTGCAATTGCAGAAAATCAACCTAAGACGAATGACTATTGGTGGCCTAAAAAGCTGGATTTATCGCCTTTGCGTAATTTAAATGAATTAGATAGTCCTATGAATCGGCATTATCATTATAAACAAGCGTTCCAAAAGCTTGATGTTAAGGCATTAAGAGCTGATATGATCAAACTGTTAACCACATCTCAAGATTGGTGGCCAGCTGATTTTGGGAATTATGGACCTTTTTTCATCAGGTTATCTTGGCACAGTGCAGGTACGTATCGTGTTTTTGATGGCAGAGGGGGTGCTGATGGTGGACAAATTCGTTTTGCACCGCTAAATAGTTGGCCCGATAATGTTAATTTGGATAAAGCAAGACGTCTTTTATGGCCAATTAAACAGAAATACGGTGATGCTGTTTCATGGTCAGACTTAATTGTATATGCAGGTACTGTCGCAATGGAGTCAATGGGAGTTAAAACGATTGGTTTTGCTTTTGGTCGAGAGGATGATTGGCAGAGTGATCAAATTAATTGGGGAGAAGGCGATCAATGGCTTTCAAGTAATTTAAATAAAAAAGCAGATCTTAAAAAACCATTTGCTGCAACTCAGATGGGTTTAATTTATGTTAATCCTGAAGGCCCTGGGGGTAATCCTGATCCATTATTAGCAGCAAAACAAATTCGTGATACATTTGCTAGAATGGGTATGAATGATCAAGAGACCGTTGCTTTAATTGCCGGCGGTCATTCATTTGGTAAGGCGCATGGGGCAGCTAGTCCAAAATATCTAGGGCCAGCACCTGAGGCAGCACCGATTCAAGAGCAAGGCTTAGGTTGGAAAAATAGTTTTAAAAAAGGTGATGGCCCAGATACCATTACGAGTGGTTTAGAGGGATCATGGACGATTACACCTGCAAAGTGGAATGATAGCAATTACTTCGAAAATTTATATACATTTAAGTGGGTAAAAACTAAAAGTCCTGCTGGTGCTACGCAATGGCGACCTAAAAATAAGTCTGCCGATAATTTAGTACCAGATGCATTTGATCCTAACAAACGCCATGCGCCTATGATGTTTACAACGGATTTATCCATGAAAGCAGATCCGGATTATAATAAAATTTCTGAATACTTTAAACGTCATCCTAAAGCATTTGAAGCAGCTTTTGCAGAAGCTTGGTTTAAATTAACCCATCGCGATATGGGGCCTACTTCGCGGTATTTAGGACCTTGGGTTCCTAAGGAGGTTATGATTTGGCAAGATCCGATACCCAAAGCTAATTATAAGTTAGTTAATGCCAAAGATGTTGCAAGCCTAAAAGTAGAGATATTAAACTCTGGTTTAACAATGCCTGAATTAATTAAAACAGCTTGGGCTTCGGCTTCATCCTACCGTAAAACAGACATGCGTGGTGGAGCAAATGGGGCAAGAGTTGCTCTTTTACCGCAAAAAGATTGGCCAGCAAATGAACCTAAAGCGTTAGCAAACGTTCTATCTAAACTTCAAGCAATCCAAACGAAATTTAATCAAAGCCAAACGGATGGCAGAAAAATCTCTCTTGCTGATTTAATTATATTAGCCGGTAATACAGCAGTTGAAGAAGGTGTTAAAAAAGCGGGCTATAAACTTACTATTCCGTTTATACCAGGGCGCACAGATGCATCACAAAAAGAAACTGATATTCAATCATTTGGTTACTTAGAGCCAACGGCTGATGGTTTTATTAATTACTTTGATGCAACCAAAACTAAGCTATCGCCACCACAAGCATTGGTTAATAAAGCAAGTATGCTTGATTTAAATATTCCACAAATGACGGTATTAGTTGGTGGTTTACGTGTGCTTAATGCAAATTATGATAACTCACAAGATGGTGTCTTTACGAATAATCCAGGTGCCTTGAGCAATGATTATTTTGTTAATCTTTTGGATATGTCTATTGTCTGGAAAAAATCAAAAACCAATGAAGGTGAATACGAAGGTTATGATCGCAAAACAGGAAAGCTTGTATGGAAGGCAACTTCAGTTGATTTGATTTTTGGTTCTAACTCTGAATTAAGGGCAGTTGCAGAAGTTTATGGCTCTAGTGATGCTAAGAAAAAGTTTATTAAAGACTTTGTTCGAGCTTGGGTGAAAGTCATGAACTTAGGGCGTTTTGATCTTGCACCTAATCCTAAGAAGGGTAAACACCCATTAAAAAGATAGTTACCCATTAGGTGGCATCGACCGTAGAGAGAGAGGTAGTCGATGCCAGGGATGGAACCTAAGTGTAATCAAGCATATGCTTGATTAGAAATTCTGTAGCCGTTAATCTTTGTTCAAAGTGATGACCGTATGTCGGCTACAAGGAAGTAAAATACCACTGTAAAACTTGAGGATGGACAGTATTATTAGTGGATTTTTGCTTCCAAATCTGTTTATTTTATATTATAAAATAATTAAATATTCGTTTAATATTAAAAGAAATGTTATTACCTGTATTAAAATAACTTCTATCAAATTCCTTGATGCTTATCTTCCTTTAGCTTATGTTTGTAATTATAACATCATAAAAAAGTATGGCAATAAAAATTATCCATGTTTTTTAAAAAATTGTTAATGCCTTGTTGTTTAAATTAATCATTGCATTGACTAGAATAGAGAGCATATGAATTGTTAAGGTTTTTTCATGGGTATTGAAGAGCTAAGCTGGGATGAATGCAAGCATTTGATTGAGGCGGTAAATCAACCGTTTTATCAGCTTTTAGCTGAATATCCAGGAATTGAAACGTATACATTTAAAAAATATAGTTATGCTTATGGACAAATTGTGGGTGATGAGCATTTTTTTTATAGGCCTGATGGAAGTAAGATTTTAGAAAATATTCCTTTTAGTATTTTCTTAAATAATAACTTTGAATTTTTTATGAATGTTGGAGAGTTTAATTTAACTCACAGAATACTTAAAGCAGGAGATTTGGTTTATATTGCGTCATTTCTAAGTAAAAAATTTTATGAATATGCATTTCCTAATATTTCAATTTGTGCGGGTACAAGAAATCCTATGATGATCGGAAATTTTGGTAATACTGCTAAATATCATGAAGTCAGTAATTATCTGGATCATGATATCATGAAATATGTTACGGGCATGGATGACTTTTATTTACTTAGAGAAATATGTAAAGGATATAATAGTAAGTGGAGAGCAGAATTCTTAGCATTTCCTATTGAATTGCATAAAAAGATACAAAATAAACAAGATATATACTCATTAAAGTTATTAGATTATATATATAATTATTTTCTTGATGAAGAATCATTTGCTGTTAGTTATGAATATTATAATATAACTTTATCATATATAAGAAGATTTTATTCAAACATGAAAAATAGTTCATATATTAACGAAATAGTGAAAGATATTTATAAAATGGTATGTGAATATAAAGCATCATATGTTTTGGCAAATGACTCAAAGTCTATCCCATTAGATGATCTGCATTTTATTTTTAATGAAGTTTATAAGAGTGATACAGCACCATTTATTATGATCCCTGCAATGTTTTCTCTTTTAGAAGATAAAAAATATTACTTTAGCATCCCTATTCATACGGTGATCTATAAACCTGAAAAAGTCATTAACTTAACTGAATTTGCCATAAAAGTTAATAAGTTGTTTGAGATTTATAGGGATACGATATCTAAATTAAATTTTTCTGATGATACTAGATTTGTTCAACTTGCAAAATTTCTGACCCTCAGGGTAATAACTGATAGGGTCAGTTCGGCAAGCAAAAATAATCAAGTAACGTTATTAAAAGAGCTAACAGAGTTAGATATTAATTTTCATAAGCAAATCACAAATTTCCAAAAGCAAGGTTTTAACGTGCTCATGCCTCAACGGTCTAAATTTTTCTCAGGGGCATTTTTATTAGATTATAAAAAATAATTCGTACTACCCTATACTACATAAATTTAACTAACTTTCTTAGACTATAGGGGACTTTACCACCAATAAAATTTATGCCTAAGCCTAGGCTAAATAAAATTGCGGCGCTAATTGGTAGTGCTTGATAAAAATCATAATTAAAATACTGGTTGAGCATTGATTGAAACCATAAAAATAACACCGGTATCACCCCCATAATAATGACAGTAAAGTAAATATTAAATAATGTAGTTGTTGATGTGTCATAGTTATTTTGTAATAACATTTGAATCAGATTAAATTGAATAATATATTCAACGGTGCTGTAAGCAATAAAAAATAATACAGCGGCAATTAAAAAAGTATAAGTATTATCGTAGGTAATAATCCATAATAGAATGATGCTTAAAAATGATACCAAACCATAATATTTTGTGCTTTTAAATAGCGCGGCATTATGAGTTTTAATTTTATTTTTTGCTAAAAGATAGGTAAAAAGAATAGCAACGGCAGCTGAAATTGGTGGTTCAAAAGAATAGATATATTGGTATAACGGTTGCGTATGATGCTTATAGAGTAAAAAAATGATTAATGAAGAGATGATGGGAAATAGTAAGACACCATAATTGAAACTACCAGCAATATAGTGATAAACATGTGTATGGTGATGTGCTTTGTTAAGAAGTTTTACCGTTAGATAAACAAACATTAACATAATCATCAGATAAATGCTTAGCGTCGATTCAAACATAATAAAACTAATTAATGATGAGGTTACAATGCCTAAAGTAAAGATGATAAATGCAATTAGTAATGAGGTAATTGATACGGCATCTGTTTTTCTAACATATTGAATATAATAATAAATACAACCAATGATTAGCACAGACTCTAAAAATAAAAACGTTGATTGAGTTATTAGAAACAGTATAAATGCAAAATTAATAATAATACCAAGAAAGTTAACATTTAAATGAATGATGTTGTTAGCCATTGCTTTTTTATCATCTGGAATATGTTCCATTTTGAAGTATTTGGTTGCAAGAATGACATAATTAGTTAAGTAGCGAATAAGAAAAAAATGTGCACCCATGACGATATATTTAATTTGAATTGAAATTTGATCATTTAAGAGTAAATAAGTTGTTGCCAGTAAAATCAAAGGGCACAATATGCCTATTTTAGCAATTACCGCATCATTTTTTTTGATGCGAGCGGCTTTGATAATGTGATTAATAACAAAATAAATAATGATACTGACAAATGCACCGATTACAACGCTACTGACAAAAAAGTAAAAACGACTGGTAGCATCGGGAAATGCTTCTTTGTATTGGATGATATATTCTGCCAATGTTCGAATAGGGACATAGATTGGTAGCACAAAAAAATAAATCATACTAGGATGGCGTAAGCAGTTAATGAGGGTGTGTTTTATATACTGAATCATGAATTGTCCCTTTGATTCAAAATTGAACTTAAAATGCGTTTAACTAAAAAGTAATCTTTAAATGTTTGTTCAATTGATGAAAAATCTAATTGTTTGTCGCTACACCACTGTTTAAATGCTTGTCCATTTTGTAATTGATTGAGTAGTCTAAAGCGCTTTAGATGCTGCATAAAGCCATCATCTGTTAAGTGAATATTTTTTTTTTGTATTAAATTTAGTGCATGATTTGTTAACGTTAAGTTTAAGTGGGTTAGTTTCATTAATTCTTGGTGACGTTTTGTTTCTATAGTTTCAATAAAAGTAAAATGGGAACTATAGGTAATAAGATTTTTTTTAAGACAGACAAATTCATTGTCAACGGTTATTTCATCAATTAGACGTTTTAGAAAGAGGCTATAAGGTAGGGTAAATGTTTGATAGGATGTCATTGCTAATAGCATAGGTAGTTGCTTAAGACAATGATAAGCATCTTTATATTTAATATCGATGTAGTTTGCTTTAATTAATTGAAAGTGTTTTTTAGTCATGACTTCTTTAAGCGCCTGCCAAGTCCTTTTTTTATAAAAAATGGATTTTATCTGCTTAAAAATATCATCCGCCTCAGTATGTGTGAGCCTTTGATCGTCAGTCAATAAGTTAAGTGAATAACGAAAATTAATTAAAGGCAAGCTTGAAATAATTGCTTCTTTATGTTTGTAGTAGTGAATTGCAACCTCACTGTCATCATCTGTTATATTATTTTTATACGTTTCGTAAACATAACCATAACCTGTGACACCAAAGCGATCGAGTTCACTGGCTCGCAGCGCTCCCATAGAAGAACAGCCAATGATTTTCAGCCCTTTTTTAACTGCCCATAAGATTTCCTTATGCCAAATGGCCTGTGTATATTCAAAGTTACCATCAATGATAATGATAATGTCATAGTGCTTTGATACCGCTTTGATTAAATCACCTGATTTGATTGCTCGATGAACGATTGCATGAGGTAGGAGCGAGTGAATGCTCGTTTGATCAATACTTGTTTCGGCATAGATCATGGTGTTTTTTTGTTTAAAATCGATTGGCTTCATAAGGCTAATACGTCGCGTTGAATCAAAATTGATTTAAGAATGCACAGTGCTTGTTGATGGTAGCTGTAAACTAAAAGATCTAAGTCATTGGCGTTTAAAATTTCAATCAGTTGATAATAAAGTGCATTAATTGTCTTGAATTTTTGATCCTTTAACTGACTAAAACAGATGCTCTTATTCGATTGCGGTAACGTTTGGGCATTTGTTTGATAAGTGAAGCGATCAATATCATCTCGTGTACCGGAGATCAGTGTTAATTTAGCTTGTATTGCTTCGGTAATTGCGCGGTTTAAGGCAATATTTTTATCAAAGTGACAGCCATAACCAGAAAATATAATTTGATTATCTTGGCAGTTATTGCTTTGAAAAAAACAACCAAAGGTAGGAATTGCTAGGCTGTTCTCATAGTAAAACAGCTTGATATGATGATTTTTAGCAAGTAATTGATAGGTTGAATGATTAATATCAATGATAACGCTGATTGGATTATTTTTGATGTTTAATCTTTCAATGCATTCAAAAAAGCTGTGGATGAGTGCTTCTTTTCTATTATTGCCTGAAGCAAGGCCCGTCGTATCGCTACCTTGAAGTAATACGTTTTTATCCGTAGTATCAATTGATAAAAACTCAATTGGAATATAATAGGGTTGATGACTTAGTAAGCTTTCAACTTGGCACCAATTAAATAAATGATTGTCACCATAAATAACCTGTTTCGATAAGTCATTTGGATTGATAAATAGCGGATTACAACGATAGGGCTGATTCAGTATATCGGCTTGGACATTCTCTGCATAATACACCTCAATTGATTCCATATAGGCGCTCACTTTAGCTTCATCCTCAGTTAAACCCTTACCTTGGCTGACAGTTAATGATAAGGCTAAAGGGCGAATGGCTGAAAAGGTAGGAATAGCCATTTCATCTAAATGACTAATATTGGCAAGGCGTGTAATATTTGCTTTTTTTATGTAAGGTTTAACTCTCTCTAAGGTTTCTTTGGGGCTAATGCTGCGTAATGAATTAGCCAGCTGCATATTTATGGCCTAAGTATTGTTGATGTTGATAGTACTCAATACCACCAGAGAAGTTATAGAGATTAGTAAAGCCATGTTCTTGAAGGTAAAGACAAGCAGTTTGACTACGAATACCCGCTTTACAGATAATAATAATTGGCTTTTGTTTTAGATCTGCAAGCGAGGTTAAGACAGATGGATCATTTAATAGTGAGTTTAGTGGGATATCAATCGTTTCAAGTGCCAAAGGTTCTATTGTAAGCTCCCAAGGCTCCCTAACATCAATAATAATTGCATCATCGAACATAGTAGTGGTTTCTCTGATACTGTCTATTTGATTTGTTAAATGCTCAGTTTCAATTGGCTGATAGCTTTTCAGTTTGCATCCAGGGCAGCTAGGGTTTCCTTGAAATTGAATTTTTTGCCAGCTAACATCATCACTGTTGAATAAATGTAAATAGCTGTGTGCTTGATCATAATTGTCAGCTAACAGATAATTAATTGCTAGTTGGGCACTCAGCGTACCAATAATGCCAGCAGTCACCCCTAAAACGCCAGCCTCAGCACAGTTCGGTATTTGATCTTTGGGGGGTGCTTGAGGATATAGGCAGCGATAGCAACAATCGATTGAATTAAACAATGCAACTTGGCCTTGTTTTTGCAATAAGCTGGCACTGATAAAGGGTTTTTGTAATTGGCAGCAAATATCATTTATTAAATAGCGCGTTTGAAAATTATCGCTGCCATCAATAATTAAATCATATAGTTTGAATAAATCTAAGGCAGAACTTTCATCAAGTTTTAGGTCATAGGCTTTAATACAAATGGTTGAGTTTAATTCACATAAGGCTTTTTGCGCGACCATAACTTTTGGTTGGCCAATTTGACTTTCACGATATAGAATTTGGCGCTGCAGATTGGAAAGTTCAACTCTATCAAAGTCAACTAAACCAATGTGACCAATGCCTGAGGCAGCAAGATATAAAGCAACAGGCGAGCCAATGCCTCCGCAACCCACAATTAGTACATTTGCATGATTTAAGGTGTGTTGGCCAGAGATGCCAATGACCGGAAAATGACGTTGGTAGCGTTTGTAATCCATCTAAAACTCCTAACTATCCACCTTGTAACGGTGTAATCAGTGCTAATTTATCACCGTTTTTCAGGTTGGTTGTAGTATGTTGTTCTGGGTAAAGTACGATTTCATTTAGCGTAATTAGGCTATAGCCGATATCAATTTTCTGATGCTTTAAATAATCAGAAACAGAACAAGGTGCTTTTACTGTAAAAGACTGTCCATTATAGATAATTTCAATCATAGATTTAAAATCCTTGGTCTTTAATATCCATTTAAAACTTCGTTGATAATACGTGTTATTTTCGTTTAACTCAAGTCTCATAAGAGAACATTTGCTTATGAAACTTGTTATTTTATAGCTGAATTTGCTATGCTAGATGACATAAAATGTATTTGCTTTAATCATAAGGGAATAGAAATTTGAAATTAGGAAAACAGTTTATTTATTTAGTAATAATCTTGAGTTTATTTATTGTTTCATCTGATGTTTTTGCTGTTAGTCAAGCATTCTTGGAAAGTAAGGTTCAACAACAGATTAAAAAATATAATTTGGAAAATATTCATTTAGGTATTCAGGTAGAGCGGACAAAATCTGGTAAAGTTCTGTATTCACATCATAGTGATCGAAGCTTTATTCCGGCAAGTAATAATAAAATTTTTACTGCAATTGCAACATTATTTAATCTACCATCATCATTTAGATATAAGACGCAAATATATGCTAATACAGCTAAGATTAAAAATGGTATTTATCAAGGTAATTTATATATCAAATTTTCAGGAGATCCATCGTTAACCTCATCACGGTTAATTGCTTTAATTCGTGCTATTAAGGAAAAAGGTATTCAAACAATTTCTGGTAATGTTTATATTGTTGCTAACGATTTCAGTGGTCCTTATTACCCAATAGGTTGGGGACATACTGATATGAATTATTGCTATGCTCCAGCGGTATCAACGGTTAATCTAAATCGTAATTGTTTTGTTGTTGCTCTGATTAAAGAAGGTGATAAGACTAAAGTTAAACGTATTACCAACACCCAGTTTATGAAAATTGATAATTCAACTTGGTTGGCAGACTATAGTCAGTTAAAGAAATGTCAATTTAATCCGATTATTGGTATTGATAATACGATTGATTTAAAGGGATGCTTGCCGAACCAGGCTGAGTGGCAGTTTAGCTTTGCTGTTAAAAATCCAGCATTAAAAATGAAAGAAGTATTACCTTCATTAATAAAAAAAGCAGGAGTTACGTTTCAAGGTAGTGTTAGTTTTGCTACATTACCTTCAGGATTAACCTTATTAGCACAAACACAATCAGATCAACGTAATGACCTATTAGAGCGTGTGTTATTTCATTCAGATAACCTATATGCAGAAACTTTAGCTAGAAGTGTTGGCTTAAAACGTTTAGGAAAAGGCACAGTTAAAGCAGCGACAACAGCCATTCGCCAGACCTTAGAGGATGAACTTAAGCTTAATACACATGCTTTACAACTAGAAGATGGATCGGGCTTGTCAGTACTGGATTTAACATCACCAGCTTTTATGGTTGATGTATTAACAAAAGCCTATTACTCACCTATTGGTAAAACTTTTTATTATTTATTACCAACATCGGGTAAAACAGGAACAATCACTTATAGAATGAACAAAGGTGGTATGTTAGGTAGAGTGCATGCAAAGACAGGGACATTAGATGGTAGTTCAACGTTATCTGGTTTTGTATTAACAAAAAATAATCATCGATTAACTTTTTCAATATTAATCAATGGCTTAAAAGAAGGTCAACGAACTAAGTCAAGGCAATTACAAGATCAGATTGTTAAACTATTTTACCAGTATCTTTAAAAATTAAATTAATAGCTGTGTTTTTGTAGGGCTGCTAGCGTTGCTTAATAAGAGTCTCAAATAGGGTTAGATTGCGATCAGCTAGCAAATATGCTAGGGTTAGGTTTTGATTTATTTAAGATTAAATGGCAGTTGAAAGCATGAATAATCACAAACATTATCAGATTGGAATTACCGAAAATTTAAGTCAATCAGCATACTATGTATTATTTTCGTTGGTTGAACCTTCAAAGCTTCAGCAAGCAATGACGGTGTTACTAGAAGAAGTCGATGGCCAATCTGTAATTTTAGGCTTAGGTGAGGCATTAATGGCTAATATCGATGATGTTTTCTATCATCCTTATCAAGCAAAAGGTAATGCTTTAAAGCTTGCGCCTGAGTCAAAGGGCTATGACTTAGCACTATGGATTAAGGCAAATGACTTAGGTGACTTATTTCATCGAGTTAGTGCTTTTATTAGTCAATTAAAACCTGCTTTTGAAGTGCAAGATATTGTGCAAGGTATTACCCATCACTTTTATGAAAAAGATAATCAAATGGTAAATCATGGTTTAGATGAATTTGAAGATGGTACGGAAAACCCGCAAGGAGCTGATGTAGAGAAAACAGCTATTTCAGATAGTGGTGCCAGTTATTGGAGCTTGCAAAAATGGCAGCATGATTTTGATAAATTAAAGCAAATGCAACGCCATGAAAAAGAGCGTTTAATTGGAAGAAGCCTGCAAGATAATCACGAATTTGATGATAATCAAGCTTATGCGCACGTTGCACGTACAGCTCAAGAAAGTTTTGAGCCAGAGGCATTTATTTGGCGACGTTCAATGCCATGGATTGATAGCTTAAATCAGAAGCTAGTCGGTGGTTTGATGTTTTCGTCATTTGCCCATTCATTTTACCCATTTGATGTACAGTTTAATCGCATGCTTGGTAATGAAGATGAGATCAGTGATGGTGTGTTTGAGTTCTCAAAAGTAATCTATACGGCGTTTTTCTACTGCCCACCAATGAAAGATAATCAACTTGATTTGTCAACTTTTTTGCATGCACAAACAGTGACTGTGACTAGCTAGCAACGTCAATGCAACAAGAATGTTATAATCTAGATAGCATTATTTCTGTAGAAAACCTAAAATGAATATTATTTTTAATAATTGCTTAATTATGAAGCATGACAATTTATAAGGTCTTTTGTTGTGAGTAACCGTAGGGGTATCGATTTGATCGATATAGGGAGCTCAAAGTCATGCACACTTAGTGCTAAATTAAAGCAACTAAGTGTGCAGGGCGCTATTGAACTTTCTTTTATTAAATTCCGATACACGCACTTAAGTTATGTTGTGTTGCTTTTAATGCTGGTGTAATTTTAGCACAATCTTTAGATGCCCTTGGACAACGTGTTCGAAAAACACAGCCAGATGGCGGATTGACAGGTGATGGTAGGTCACCTTCCAAAATTTGTACCTGTTTGTTTTTTTCTAATTTAGGGTCAGGTATTGGAACTGCAGATAGCAGTGCTTTGGTATAGGGGTGCTGTGGTTTTTCACATAAAGCTTTTGCTTGGCCTATTTCCATTATTTTACCCAAATACATTACAACGATACGATCTGATATGTGTTTTACAACGCTAAGATTATGCGCTACAAAAACAATGGTTAGATTTAATTCTTTTTGTAATTGTTTTAATAGATTAACCACCTGAGCTTGAATGGATACATCTAAAGCAGAGACTGGTTCATCACACAATAGTATTTTTGGTTTCAAAATTAATGCTCGAGCAATACCAACTCTTTGGCATTGACCACCTGAAAATTGATGCGGATAACGGTTGATAAAATTTGGAGAAAGCCCAACTAAGCGCATCATTTCTTCAACTTGTTGTTTACGCTGTTTAGCTGATAAGTCAGGCTTATGTACCTTTAGAGGCTCTTGAATAATGTTACCAATTGTCATGCGTGGATTTAACGATGCAAATGGATCTTGGAAAATCATTTGAATATCACAGCGAATACGTCGCCATGTTGTATCAAATGGTTTTAGCTGTGCAAGGTTGTAGTCCTTATAATAAATATTGCCACAGCTTGCAGGTGAATTTAAACCGATCAGGGCACGTAATAAGGTAGATTTACCACAGCCAGACTCACCAACAAGCCCCAGCGTTTCGCCTTCAAGGATATCAAATGAGGTATCATTGACTGCTTTTAAATATTCTTTAGTTTGCCAAGGTAGCGATCGTTTTAAGGGAAAGTGAATGGCTAAATTACGAATCGATATAATTGATTTTTTATTCGATAGTTGGTTGCTATTCATAAGTATACTCCTTCTAAAGGCGAACAAAGCAGGCTGATTGATGATTTGTTTTAATCGTTTGAAGTTTTGGTTTTTCAGAGATGCAAACATCATTGACATAGTCACAACGAGGTGCAAAAGGACAGCCCTTAGCTAAATTAGATGAATCCGGCGGCTCACCAACAATGGCATGCAATTGTTTTTGAACAATATCCACTCTTGGTGTGGCTTTCATTAAACCTTCAGTATAAGGATGTCGATGAGATTGAAATAATTCATCTACATCAGCAGATTCAACAGGAGAACCTGCATACATTACCATGACTCGGTCACAGATGCCTGCAACCACACCAATATCATGCGTGATAAAAATACTAGCCATAGAAAATTCTTTTTGCAGTTGGCGCAACAATTGAAGAATTTGTGCTTGGACTGTAACATCAAGTGCGGTCGTTGGTTCATCAGCAATAAGTAATTTTGGCTTACATAATAATGCCATGGCAATCATAACCCGTTGTCGCATGCCGCCGGAGAATTCATGTGGATATAACTTAATGCGGTTTTTTGCATCAGGTATGTGGACCGCATCTAGCATGTGAATCGCTTGTTGATAAGCATCTTTTTTTGATAAACCTTTATGTAATTGGAGTACTTCTGTTAATTGGCTTTCAATTTTTAAGTAAGGGTTCAGTGAACTCATTGGATCTTGGAATATCATTGCAATTTCATTGCCACGAATTAGATTTAATGCTTTAGTTGATAGATTAAGTAATTGTTTGTCATTAAATAATATAGACCCACTGACTTTTGCATTATTTGCAAGAAGGCCCATAATTGCCAATACAGTTTGGCTTTTTCCAGAACCCGACTCGCCAACGATACCAAGAGTTTCACCTTCATTTAACTGGAAGTTAATAGCATTAACAGCAGAAATTAAGCCATCATGTACTTTAAATTGAACATTCAGATTAGTTACCTCTAGTAATGTTCTAGTCATATCAATTTCCTTTATTTATCGATGTTCACGGGGATCTAGTGCATCACGCATACCATTACCTACAAAATTAAAACAAAGTAGGGTTATCGTTAAAAAAACAGATGGGATGATAAGTTGCCACCAGTAGTTAAATGCCATGGTTAAAACCCCATCACTAATTAAACCACCCCAATCAGTCATAGGTGGTTGAATACCTAGACCTAAGAAGCTCAAAAATGTTGCAGTCATAATAACAAGCGGCACAGTTAGCGTGATATATACTGCTACAATACCAATAAGATTTCTAACGATATGACGAAAAACTATTTGTGTTCGACTAACGCCACAGACATAAGCTGCTTCTATAAACTCTTTGCTCTTTAAGCTTAGTGTTTGTCCACGAACAACCCGTGCCATATCTAACCAAGAAACAGCACCGATTGCAATAAAGACTAAGATGAAATTACGTCCAAATAGAGTGATGAGTAATATGGCAAAAAATAGGAAAGGTAGCCCATATAAAATATCAACAATACGCATCATAATATGGTCGGTTACACCACCTATAAAGCCAGCTAATGCACCATAAATAGTGCCAATAATAACACTAACAATTGTGGCAATAAGGCCTACTTCTAAGGTGATGCGTCCACCAATCATCACGCGCGTAAATAAATCACGCCCTAAGGTATCAGTCCCAAAAATATGTTTTATTGAAGGTGGAAGGCTAATTTCATTTAGATTTTGATCGGCATAGTGATAGCTAGAAAACCAAGGCGCTACAATAACGGTGAATGTAATCAAACAAAGCATTATAAGACTTGCCATGGCAACTTTATTGGCCTTAAAGCGAATCCAGGCATCATAGTATAGGCTTCTACCTTTTGTCAGTTGACAAGTTTGCCTTTCTGTAATCCTTAAAAGAAAATCACTTTTTGCTTTTTTTTGGTTTAATGTAAAACTTTCAGCCATAATTTACCTCGACATCAATAACGTATTTTGGGATCTAAAAAGCTGTAGATAATATCAACAACTAGATTAAATAAAATAACCAAGCCACTATAGATAACGGTCAATGCTAAAACTAAGTTATAATCACGGTTGGTTGCCCCTTGTACCATTTGAACACCGATACCTGGAATGGTATAAACTTGCTCGATAATTACTGAACCAGTTAAAATACCAGCTGCGGCAGGCCCTAAAAATGAGATAACTGGAATAATTGCGGACTTTAGTGCATGTTTAACGATAACGTCCCTCGTTGGCAGACCTTTGGCTTTGGCGGTACGAATAAATGGTGAATGTAGGGTTTCAACCAGACTTGATCGCATAATTTGAGCAATAATAGATGCATAAGGTATTGCTAAAATGATAATAGGTAATAGCATTTGCTGATAACTACCCCAGCCATTAGCAGGTAATAGATGATAGTTAACTGCAAAAATTAATACAGCTAAAGGTGCAGTCACAACAACGGGTGTTGAAATAAATAAAATAGCCACACTGCTGATTAGATTATCTATCCAATTAAATTTGGTTTTACGTGTTAAGGCTGAAAATATACCTAGCAGTGAGCCTACCACCATTGCAATGATCAGACTCAAAAAACCGAGTTGTGCAGAAACCCAAAAGCCGCCTTGATGACCACTAGGAAAGATCATATCACTAATTTTCATGCCTTGGTTTTTATAGGACATGCCTAAATCACCCTGTAGTAAATCACTTAAATAGCGCCAAAATTGCTCATATAGTGGTAAATCTAAATGGTATTGATGCATTAAGGTTTTCATTACTTCAGGAGGTAATGCACGTTCTGTTGCAAAAGGATTTCCAGGTGTTAATCTAACCATTAAAAATGCAATGAGTATCACGATAAATAACGTTGGAATTGCACCAACAATACGCCGTATGACATAACTTAGCATAAGAATCTCCTAGTTCAGTATTGATCTAGTTTAGCGTTTATATAAGAAGCCATGCTTATAAGAATAAGCCATTAATTTACTTGCGCTAATGGCTGAAATTTAAGCTTCTGATGCTGTTGTTGTACCCTGTGTTTCAGCTTTAGCTGTTTGTTTGGGCTTGGGTGGTTGATAGCGAAATGATAACCATTTATCGTATAAATGATCTAGATGATTTGCTTCCATATTATAGCCAACAACATAAGGTTTCACTAAGTGAGCAACTTGATCAGAAACAAGTGGAATAATGTTATAATCATCCATAGCAACATATTGTGATTCCTGATAATATTTTTGACGTAACTGATCGCTAGCAGCGAGTTGTGCTTTCTCAACCAGTTGGTCATACTTAGGGTTGCAATAGCCTGAGTTATTTTGAGGATTATTACACATCCACATCGTTGCAAAATTATCGATGGTATTAAAGTCAGCGACCCAAGAGTCACGGGCACTGCCTTGATAATCTTTATTTTGGCGTGTGTATAAAAATACTTTCCACTCAGAGTTTTCAATGGAAGTTTCAACGCCCAAATTTTTATGCCACATTGCCGCTAAAGTTTCAGCAATTTTACGATTTTTATCAGCGGTATTATAAACATATGAGATCTTTAGTGGATGGGTTTGCGAATAACCCGCCTCTTTGTAGAGTTTTCTAGCTAATTGTAGGCGTTTTTCCATTGGCCAGCTACTCCAAGCGTAGCTAATATTACTGTATATTCCATTATCAATTTCAGGTGGGAAATAAGCATAGAGTGGTTGTTGGCCTTGTTTTAGGACTTTTTCAGCTAATAGTTTGCGATTAATTGCAAGGCTTAGTGCTTTACGCAGTTTAAGATTATCTTTGAAAGGTGCTTTTGTCATATTTAAATCAACATAGGTCATACTTAACCAAGGTGTTGTATGTAATTGATTACCATATTCAATTTTAGTTCTATGATAACCATCAACTGGAATATATTGAGTAAAATCGACATTGCCTGCGGCATAAGCACTTAGTGCAGAAGTTTCGCTGACAATTGGTAAAAATTTTACTTTGGCGATTGCTACTTGTTGGTTATCCCAGTAGTATGGATTTTTTTCTAATAATATATGTCCATTGACGACCCAAGATTTTAAACGGTAAGCACCATTTGACACTAAACGTCCTTGCTGAAAAGCAGCTTCACCATAGTGATCAACACTTGGCTTATATACTGGATAGGCAATAGGGTCAGCCATAATACCTAAAAAATAATAGGTTGGGTCAGTCAGTGTAATTTCTACAGTATGTGGATCTAGCGCCTTAACAGCAAGCGACTCTTTTGGCATTTTACCTGCCATAATGGCACTTGCATTAACGATTACATCAAGTTTATAGGCCATTGGTGAAGCTGTGCTTGGATTAACGGCTCGTTGTAGTGCATACACAAAATCTTCTGCTGTAACAGGTTGATTATTTGACCATTTAGCATCCTCTCTTAGGTGGAAGGTATATACTTTGGCATTATCTGATATATCCCAAGACTCAGCAACACCCGCTGCGGGGGTATTTTGTTGTGTTTCAGAGACTAAACCTTCAAATAAATCATATAAAATTGCAGATGATGTATTCGTTTGTGATTTATGTGGATCAAGTGATTCTGGCTCAGCGCCATTTGCACGCACAAAAGTATCCTTACCTTCTGGGGCATATTTAGAATCTGTATTTTTATCAACACTATGACTATTTGAACATGCGCTTAGTGACAGTACCGTTGAAACTAATAGCGTAATTATAGAACTTTTTGTCATTCCTTTCATGTAATCTCCCTGACTAATGTCTCATGTAACTAAAGAATGGCTTAAATATCGAACTTAGCAAATTTTTAACACGAATACCAGTAAGTTATATTAAAAGATATAGAAGGATAATTAAAAATTATTTAGATAGCGTGTATGATGGTTCAGTTAGTAACAGCTTGCCCTGAAAGTGCTTCTAAAGCTGGGGCTGGAATATCTAAGGTTGTCGTAGAGAAAGCAATTTCAGCATCATGAGATTCAATAATTTGACCAATTTTTAGCATAATTTTATCTTGAATATTTTGAAAACGTACCCAGTTAGTTGTTTTCGTAAAGGTATAAACCATAAAATTGATTGAACTTGAGCCATAGCAGCCTTCAATTGATGAGCCTGTATTGGTATTACCATTAATTAAATTAATTAACGTTGTACAACTTTGATCAATCTCTGGCGCTTCTTTTAACATTTTTCTGACATCATTCATAATTATTTCAACACGATGAAAGTCACAATAACGCACGCCTATGTATTGAAGAATACGACGATTACTCATTCTCGAAGCGTTAACAACAGCGGCGGATAAAAATAATACATTAGGGACATAGATTAGACGTTTATCAAAGGCACGAATTTTAGTTAAGCGCCAGCCAATATTTTCAACCGTACCTTCAATTTTTCCATCGGTTGTATAAATCCAGTCACCAATTGAGAAAGGACGATCAAGATATATACTGAAGCCGCCTAAGAAATTCTCAATCGCGTTTTTGTTGGCAAATGCGATCACACCAGTACCGACGGTACCTAGTGTTAAAATACCTGTAATTGGAATACTTAAAGTAGCCATTAGCGTTAAAACGGTAGCAATAATAATTAAGATTTGTGCAAATTTATAAATCGTTTCGACAACACTAAAATCACTATAGCCACCATCCGTTCGAGTGACTTTTTTGCGACCGAATTTGCGAGCATGTTTAATAAAGCGAAAAGCAGTCCAAGTACAGCATAAAATAATGCCAACCTGTAATGCCTTAGTGGAAAAAGTAGAAATACTCTCAGAAAATGACAGCCAGCTATTAATCATATCAAGAATAATCCATAACCCAATAAGCCACATGATGACACGCAAAGGTTTATTGATTGAAAAATAAAAGTAACCAATCCAGTCTGGTTTATCGTATTCAACGTCAATACGCTTATCAAATTTACGTAAGATTAAGCGAATAATTAAATTTACGATAATGACTAAGATCAGTACAACGGCAACGCTAATAAGATAATACAAATCACTATGATCCGTTGCAAAGTTATCAAGATAAGTTGAAATTTGTTCAAACATAAGCTTTCCTAGAAATCAATGTCATGGCGCATAGTCTAACGTTTTTTGTTTTTTTTTTAAACAACTAGTTATTAGATATTCTAGGTAGTACGATTTTATTGTTACTCCATTGAAAGCTCTAAAGTTGAAGCCTGTAAGTGCTGAGCTTTAGCATTGAGAAACAATTGATTTGGCATATCGTGTAACTTTCTTTGACAATCTTCTTCAGATAAACCTTGGCCAAACACTAGATCTTCGATAGCATGGCCGAGCTTTTTGCAAAAGAAATAGGCTAAATCTTCAAAGTCTTGAAATGTTAAATTTCGATTAAGCATATAATGGGCATGTAAATTATATTTACCTCTCATTTTTAAGTGGATGGCCGCGTGTAGATGCTCATGCTCCTGATCGCTTCGATTAATATATTTTACAAGTTTTAGGTCACGAACGTCATTGTCATTTAAATTTGGAAAACTATCAAAGAGATTACAGAGCGTAATAATATTAGGCGCATTCTTCTCAATATGTATTGAAAATCCATCACAGAGATAATGAAGTTCATCATACCCATCAAATGCAATGTAACGATCTGATTGTAGCTCTTTTTTGTTATGCCCTGGCATGATAAATGTCCTTATTAGATGTGAAGATTTTCAATAAAGATTAGCAAGTTAGCGATTAAGCGAGAAGCAGTATTCCATAATAAATGTAATAAAATTGAGATTTTTTTATTTATTTATGATTGTAAAACATAAAGTTAATTTAGATTTTGCTGATATAAATTAATCAAATAAATAGTTATCAATCATTTCAAAATCATTGCCGATAATTGCTACATCACAACCATTATCTAGAGCCATCTTGATACAATTCAAGCGACCATTTGCAGCGTTGATGGCTGCTTGCATACCTAAATCGTCAGAGAAAATTAAACCATTAAATTTTAGTTGTTGGCGTAGGTAAGACTTAAGCCAATAGTTTGAAAATGAAGTAATCTGAGCATCAATTTTAGGCAATAAGATATGTGATGCCATAATGGGGACATGAGTATGTTGAATGTGATAAATATAGGGTTTAAGATCAGCTTGTGTTAGTTGTTCAAAGCTGCGTTTATCAATAACGGTATCTTTATGGCTATCTAGATTAATCAAACCATGCCCAGGAAAATGCTTAATCACAGGAATAATTCCAACGTCAAGCATTGTACTGATATAGTATTTAGATAATTCAGTAACAATTTCAGGGTTATTAGAGAAAGCACGTTCGGCAATGACTTGACTGTCTTTATTATATAGATCAACAACCGGTGCAAAACATAAATCAATGTGGCATTGTTTTAATTCAGATGCCATTATTTGGGCATGTTCTATGGTTTTTTTGATAATTTTTTCAGGGTTTCTGGTGTAGTGTTGGCCAATGGAATAAAGTGAAACTAAGTCAGTAAAACCCTCTCCTTTGAGGCGCTGTACGCGACCACCTTCTTGATCAATACCAATGATTAAATGAGGTTTAAGTTGATGAATGCTTTGACAAAGTTTAGCTATCTGATCCTTAGAGACAACGTTGCGGGCAAATAAAATGACGCCGCCGGTTTTTTTATGTAATAGGCGCTTTATATCATTTTGATTGAGAGTGGTTGACTCAATCCCAATCATCAAAGGACCACAAAACGCTAAGCGGTTTAGATCAAGCATCAAATAACCTTTTTAGTCTGTTTATATCAAGGAAGTTAACTTAAATTTAGTTTGATAAGGAGGAGTTATCAATTGCAGTTTGCATTGCCTTATTCCAGTTTTGAGAATGATCAGTTGTTTTAAGTGCATCATGTTGTGAGGTAGTTGTTACCTCTACAGCTGGATTAGCTATTGTTGCATCGGAGTTGGCAATTTGATTGTTTGACTGCTGAATTGTTGTTTGAGCTTCATCGCTAATAGGCCCTTTAGTTGGTTCTGTGCTTGGGTTTAGCGTATCAGCACTTGGCATTTGCTTTTCATTAGCAGTCGTTGTATTTTGATCAGTTGTAAGGTTGCTGGTGGTTTGTGCCTCATTCGTTTGTGTTTTAGGTTCTGAATTTTCCTGTAATTTAATCGAATGTGTTTGAGTATTCGTCTCTGCAGATGGCTCATGCACTACGGTTGAATTGGCCATAACATTTTGTTTTAGCAGAACAAGGACATGGTAAATTAGAAGTGCTAAGACAATAATAATTGCTAGACGTATCAGATAGTCAAATGAAGATAATTTGCTATGATTTTTAGCCTTAACTGGGAGTTGATAGCTTGGTAACTCTTTCAAACCTAAAAACTCGCCATAGCGCGTGATATAAGCTTCAATGGTGTGAACTGGAATATCTAGAAGCTCAATTTCCCCTGTTTCAATAATATGCAGTGTGCTTTCCGAAATACCTGTCTTGGAAGCAACAAATGCAAGTGACATGTCCTTATTTTCTCTGGTTTTTTTTAATAAGGAATAAACCTGTGACGACATAGATTAACCTTATCCATTGTTATGGTTATTTAGGATTTAAAGTATAAAAAGACTCAAAGCTTAAGGCAAGTAAATAGTTAGTTTTGCATTTGATCAGCTTGAAAATAAAAAGAATTCAATAAATTTTTGTACCTTTGGTTGAATATAACGGTATTTTGGATAGTGGTAGTAGATATGTTCATGAGTTCGCTGATAAGGTTCAAGGACACTAATTAGTGATTTATTATCAACACATTCACCGATCATATAAGTTGGCAATTGGATCATGCCAATACCATTTAGTGCACAGTCTATCATTGCACTGACACTATTTGAGAGCAAATAGGGGGTTAAATTAATATGATAACCTGATTTAAATTTAATCGGTTCTCGAAGACGGCTGATATGGCAAATTAGTTGATGCAGTTTCAAATCTTCCAGTGTTTTAGGTTTAGGAAATTTATTGAAATACTCTTCTGATGCGCATAAAAGGTAATTTGTTGTCCCCATACTGCGTTGAATAATGAGATCTGAGTTAGGTACAGGTAATGAAAATCCAATTGAAATATCGACTTGTTCTTTTTCGAAATTAGGAATTCTCTCACTGGTATCAATGATTAAATTTAGTTTTGGATATTTGTGAAGGAAAGCTTTTAATTTAGGAAAAATTAACTTTTTAGCAAAATAACTGAAAACGACGATGTGTAATTGACCTTGAGGTTCTTCATGAAACTGATTACAGATTGCACGCGTATTATCAAGTTCCTTTTTAAGGCGTAGTACTTGTTGGAGTAAGATTTCTCCTTGTGATGTTAGTGTTAATCGATAACTCGCTCTTGAGAATAAATCAACTTTTAATTCATTTTCTAGTTTTTTAATTTGTTTACTTAAGGATGCTTTGCTTAGGTTTAACTTTTCAGAAGCTTCAGATAGGCTTGGTGCTTCTGCAACGGCAATAAATAATTCAAAACGATCTAAATCAGACATGGTATTAACTTGTTAACTAAAGTGAAGCAGATAGTGTCTATTTTAGATATATATTTCCATATTTGAAATGCTATATGCTGTTGTTTGAATAATAATAATAAAATATAAGAGATCGTGTTATGAAAAAAAGCTTTGTACACGACATATCTCCTATAACCATTGATTCATAGCTCTATCTATCCCAACATCAAATATTTGAAGTGTTATTTTTGTTAATATTTGCAACTGCTGGCCTCGCTTAAATAGTTTTTCACTAA
>JAKJJU010000107.1 GCA_021713295.1 Thiotrichales bacterium 19S3-11 | reverse complement strand
ATCTATGCGGTCAAAGACAGAGCACCACGGATTCATCCGTGGGTGAATGAGCACGGAGGTGGTATACTGTATGGATGAAAGTATATAAGAGCGCACACAGTACTTACCGTTTAGAATATCATGTGGTATGGGTTTGTAAATACCGCCGAGGTATCCTGAATCCTGGCGTATGCAGTTATTTAAAAAAGCTACTGCCGAAACTGCTAAGAAGTATGCCAGGTGTTCATTTAGAAGAGATTGGCTTTGATGAAGATCATTTACACATGATAATGGTGATACCACCAAAGTATAGTATTTCAGAAGTAATGGGTAGATTAAAAAGCCAATCTGCTTCTGAATTGCGAAAAGTATACAGTTGGTTGAAAAAGGTTTATTGGAAAGAAAATTTAGTATGGTCACCTGGCTACTTTGTAAGTAGTGTAGGCGTAGATGAAGACGTAATCAGAAACTATGTGTTACATCAGGGTATGGAGGATTCAGGTCAGATCGAACTCGATCTGTAATTGCATGACAAAGTTATG
>JAKJJU010000106.1 GCA_021713295.1 Thiotrichales bacterium 19S3-11 | reverse complement strand
AAATCGGCTAATAAATAATCATAAACTCGATGTTTAGCATCTTTAATACTTGTTTTTGCCTTAGGGTAAACTGCTTTCAGCCCCATTGATCGCATTAACCTCTCAATGCGTTTTTTATTTACTAACATACCTTCTCGTCTTAATACTTTGGTAACCCGACGATAACCGTAGCTAGGGTTAGTATACCAAATGTCATAAATGCGATTTAAAAGTGCTGTCTCATCTGGTTTTGGAATTGGCTTGTAATACAAACCACTGCGCTCTACTCCTAATAAGGCACATTGACGATTGACACTTAGCTTTAAATTTGGATTAACGAGCAATCTTCTCTCTTTCGAAGTTAGATCCTCTCGTAGGCCTTTTTTAGGAATTCTATCTCCATACTTAATTGGCCTACTTTTTTCAATAATTGATCCCGTTCAAATTCTATTTGTTTATCTGGAGACTTATAACCATGGTCAAATATTACTGAACCTTGATCTTTTAATATTTTTTTCCACTTAGAGATCACACTTGGAGCTACTTGATGCTTTGAACTTAACTCTGATATAGTTAACTCGCCTTTACAAGC
>JAKJJU010000105.1 GCA_021713295.1 Thiotrichales bacterium 19S3-11 | reverse complement strand
TTTACTGCTTCTACAACACGTCTACGTAAATCTATACTATAAGGCATTTCATCAAATCCATTCGATAATTATATTCTCTATAATATAACTTATAAAATATGACTAGTCATTAATGGGTAGTGCTATACCAAGCAATAACACATAAAAACATAATAATTAATACAGTTTCTGCTAATAGGACGTTCTCAAGTAAAAAGGTGACGATAAAAACGGCAAGGATACCACCTAAAATGGTGATGAGTAGTTTAGAATAGGATAGCTTTTGTTTACCCGCTTCCGTTGTAATGTGTGATAAAAATTTTCTTGAATAGATAAAAGTAGCTAAAGCCAGTACCATACCTAAAGCACTGGCGATAAAAGATGCCCTAAATCCAAAGTGAGCAGCAATAATTGGTGAGAAAAATATGCCTAAAAATGCGCCAATATTAATTGCCATATAAAATAAGGTAAAGGCATTATGTATAGCTAACTCAGTATAATATGGTCTTATTTAAACAGTTCATCAATTGTACATTGTAACCTTCTTCTTAGTTTTTTCTTTTTTGCCCACTGTCTTTCAATAGAATTTAAATCAGGTGAGTATGGCGGTAGGTATTCAATAACATGGCCAGATTGCTCTATCAGAAGCTGTGTATC
>JAKJJU010000104.1 GCA_021713295.1 Thiotrichales bacterium 19S3-11 | reverse complement strand
ATGCCTAACTTACTTTATTATTGCCCTACAGATAATAAATGATGTTAATCTTTCACAAATTGCTAAATGCTTTCCAACAAAAGCATCAACTACGTCATGTTATAGACGTCTTCAACGTTTTATCACAAGGTTTGAAATATCTTTTCTTAGCCTCTGGAAGCTAGCCGACACCATTTTCAATTTATCTGATCAAGTAATATTATGCATGGACAGAACTAATTGGAAATTTGGCAAAGTCCATATTAATTTCCTAATGATTGCTATCGCTTATAAAGGTGTTGCAATTCCTGTGATTTGGTCATTGCTTCCTCAGCGAAAGAGAGGCAATTCAAAAGCCATTGATAGGCAGAGACTATTTGATCAACTACTTGAATTTATCCCTGCAACTAGAATTAAAACACTTTTATGTGATCGTGAGTTTATTGATGGAAATTGGATAGCTTATTTGTCTAGCAAACAAGTTAAATTTGTTATTCGAGCCAAAGGTAATTACCTAGCCTCTGATAAAAAGATTTCAAAATTATTTCTAACTCTTAAAGCTTCACAAGCAAGAACACTTCATAATACAAAGTGTATAGTAGGGTGTGATTTATATGTTTCAGGACTGCGATTGCCTACAGGTGAATTAGTCATTGTTGTAACTAGAGAGTTTAACCTAAATGCACTCGATCAATATAAAATAAGATGGGAGATTGAGTCATTTTTTTCAGCTAT
>JAKJJU010000103.1 GCA_021713295.1 Thiotrichales bacterium 19S3-11 | reverse complement strand
TCACTAGGAAATGGAGTACTATGCCACTTAGGTATTGGAATGATGCTATGAGTCATTTCATGATTAAATTTGAAGACAGAATCGGACAACTATGAAAATATATTTACACAGTTATCTGAAGAGGCTCTGGGCTCACTAGTAGTTTGAGCCATATGTTCACTATCGTTGACATAATCACTTCTCCCCCCAAAAAAGATAGGTTTTGCATACTTGCGGGCTGATTGAATAATTTTTTTACTATCTTCATAAGATAAGCCATATGATGAACTGATTCCAGCTACTTGGCCTGCCACTCCGCCAGTGGCAGATCCTGCAATAGTGCCAGCTCCTGGAATAACACTTAAAGCTAATTTACCAAACTTTTTCCATCCACTGACATTTTTTCTAGCATTGACCTCATACTCTGAAATTGCAGCATTTTTTGTATCTTGATCCTTGTCCTTGGAAGTTACAAAATTAATCATTGTTGTTAGGTTATTAAATTGCTTATAGGCATCACAATTTTGGATATTAAAAACTTCATTTTGTGCTGTTGCTTTGCTTTCATTAAGAACATCAGTAATTAATACCTGCTGTAATGTTATACACCTGTTTTGAAAATTTGTTCCTTCAGCATGGATTGTAGAGATAGAGTTTATTGTTTGTTCAGCATTATAATTTAAGAATAAACTTAATAAATCATAACGAACATCAGCATTCTCAATATCCATAATCCCT
>JAKJJU010000102.1 GCA_021713295.1 Thiotrichales bacterium 19S3-11 | reverse complement strand
TTCCATTATCCCTGAAGAAGATTGTGAAAACTGTTATTATCAATGAGCCTATTGATTTCTAAAAGGTTTTTCTGCTGTCTAATACGTTATGTCGTGTACAAAGAAAACTTTTATAGAATTTCATTCTATCTAAGACCGTATTTATGGCTTTTTCATCGTTAAATTCCTTAGAGAACTCTAACGCACTAAAAAATAACGACGTTGGAGGGAAGTAATTATTTTGGTATAACAGTTCTTTCCTAAATCTTTTCTTATCTAGTAATGACCTTAAATTAATTTATCTTTCTTCTGCTAAGAATAAAAACCCCATGCTATCTTCACCAAATAGCCTGTTAATATTAACATGGCTAAGTCCTGCTGTTACAGCACATGACAATTCATAATTATCTGTTGTGATGGCTATATCCTGCCAAAAGCTATAGATAATTAATGCAGCTTTACAATTATTTTTATTATTTAAGATATCTGCAACAACACGTGAAACAATTTGATTAAACGTTGTAGCCAGTACTTCTTTAATATTTTTTAAGTACTCTGGATTATCTAACAAATCATTAGAATAACTGAATTGTGAAAATTGATAAATAATAAAGTCATCAAGTTGTTTATGTAGTCTTGTATCTGTTGTTCATACTGATCAGAACCAATTAATATTTTTTTTTTAATCACACTACAGGACACTCCGTGTCTTAGTAATTCTATTGATGGGCTTGTTGCATAATTAGGTTATTGACAACTGGTTTGTTCTTTATTCATACTCTTTTTCATTTTTATGAAAAGCGATTATGGCAAAGAAGCAGTATAAACCCAA
>JAKJJU010000101.1 GCA_021713295.1 Thiotrichales bacterium 19S3-11 | reverse complement strand
CTTTAATTGTTTAACTATCTGGTTTTGAATTATTTTTAATGGCATACTCACAAGATTTTAGGGACAAAGTTTTAGAAGTAAAACAACAAGAGAATTTAACAATATCTTCAACTGCTAAACGATTTTGTATTGGTACCACAACATTGAAACACTGGCTTAAAAATCCAATGCTTAAAACGACGAAGAATCGCCCCTCAACTAAAATAGATTTAGAAGCGCTAAAAGCACATATTGATTCAAAGCCAGATGCTTACCATTATGAACGCGCCAATGATTTTAACTGTAGTGCTTCAGGGATAGCCTATGCAATAAAAAAACTAAAAATAAGTAATAAAAAAAACGCTAATTCACCCGAAAAGAAGCGAAGAAAAACGGCTTATCTTTCAGGCACGAATAAATGAGCACAAATTAGCTGGAAGAACTATAGTCCCCCTTGATGAATCTGGTTTTGCTCATGACATGCCTAGAACGCATGGTTATTCAAAAATAGGACAAAGATGTTATGGTAAACATGATTGGGGAGCTAAAGGACGAACCAATGTAATTGCTGCTTTACTTGGAAAAGCTTTAGTTGCCGTGACTTTATTTACATGTAATATTGATTCTGATGTATTTCATCAATGGGTAAAATGTTGCTTATTGCCAAACATTCCTCAAAATTGCGTTATTGTTATGGATAATGCTACATTTCATAAGCGCCATGATACACAGCTTCTGATAGAGCAATCTGGCCATGTTATTGAATACCTACCGCCATACTCACCTGATTTAAATTCTATTGAAAGACAGTGGGCAAAAAAGAAAAAACTAAGAAGAAGGTTACAATGTA
>JAKJJU010000100.1 GCA_021713295.1 Thiotrichales bacterium 19S3-11 | reverse complement strand
AACCCGAGTTCGATAATTAATTTTTCACATAAGCAATCTTCTTTTGGGCTGAAATTTTAATTGGGCTAATTACCCATGCAGCTAATGCAGAAAGTAAATGAGTCATGGCATTTCTAACCGAACGATGTCTAGTATGCCAAAGCATCAATGAGTTTTTTAAATGATCAAATAGAGTTCCAATAATACTTCGTTGGTTTAGTAACTGTTTTTGTTCAACAGTCAGTATTGGCTTTTTCATGTTTTTCCTAACTTTAGTCATTACCTCTAAACCTTTTTCAAGTAAAGTCTTCTTCTTGTCTTTACTGATATAGCCCTTATCACCAAACAAATAACCAGTTAAGCTATCACATAGTGATACCATTGGTTTGCTGTCATGTAGGTTGCCTTTTGATATTTGAAAGTTCATAATTTCACAGTGTTGATTTACAACTAAATGTAATTTCAAACCGTAAAAATAACCCATGCCTGTTCTTCCTTTCTCTGCAATAGATGAAAATACTTTATGGCGTTTAGCCCTTAGGTTATGACAAACTGGTAGTTTGGATGAGTCAATGTAGTAAATTCCTGTTTGCTTGCCTTGGTTAGCTAAAATAAATAAGCTTAGTGGCAACATAGCCTGTTCTATTAATTCAACAAAACGGTTATAACTAGGTAACTTGGCAAAGTGATTTTTCCAGTAAACACAAACAAAGTCATTGTAGTAATCTTTAAATGTACGCCATTTGACTTGTTGGAACATAACTAAGATTGTAGCTATTTCACTAACTGTTAGAATAGGCTTTCTACCTTTGGTTGATTTTTCTTTGCCTATTAGATTGGCTTTTAAATGTTTTTCAAGGATAATG
>JAKJJU010000010.1 GCA_021713295.1 Thiotrichales bacterium 19S3-11 | reverse complement strand
TTTACTGCTTCTACAACACGTCTACGTAAATCTATACTATAAGGCATTTCATCAAATCCATTCGATAATTATATTCTCTATAATATAACTTATAAAATATGACTAGTCATTAATGGGTAGTGCTATATCCGTTCTTAGAAATGCCTATCAATAATTGTGGGGATCCATTTAGTGGCTCTAATTACAAACTTAACACTCATGAATTTGAACAAAATGTCATAATGTTTTTTGCAAAACTATATCATCTACATAGCAACTATTGGGGCTATGTAACCAATGGTGGAACGGAAGGTAATCTATGCGCTATAAATATAGCTAAAAATATTTATAAGGATGGAATAATTTACTATAGCACATCAAGTCATTACAGTGTACCTAAAGCAATCAATATGACAAGAAGTCAATCAATTATGATTAATAGTGATGCATCGGGCGAGATAGATTATAACCATTTACTAAATCAGTTAACAAAAAATCAATCAAAGCCCGCCATTATTATATGCAACATAGGCACTACAGTCACTGGTGCAATTGATAATCTAGATACGATCAAATCGATCTTAAAAAAAGCATCAATCAGTCAGTCAGTATTATATTCATTGCGATGCTGCATTTCACGGTATGATACTACCGTATCTAGATGATTTTCATTTTAACTTTAATGACGTTCATAGTCTTAGTATCAGTGGGCATAAATTTATTGGCTCACCGATTCCTTGTGATGTCTATTTAACAACTAAAACTATCATTGATGAACAAGCAAGTTATGTTGAATATGTTGGTATTAACGATGCGACCATTAGTGGTTCCAGAAATGCATTAACCACACTGTTTCTATGGTACAGCATCCATAAACACAATGCTAATGCATTTAAAAGGCGTGTTAAACGCTGCATGGACCTTGCTGATTATACGATTAATAAACTCAAACAAATCAATATAACCGCATGGCGAAATCAAAACTCTCCCATAGTAATTTTCGCCAAACCTAGTCCTAAAATTGTTGAAAAATGGCAATTAGCAGTCTCTGGCAATCTGGCTCACATTGTAACGTTAGATCATATCAATGAAGCAACCATTGACCAATTCATCAATGACCTAAATAATGACACCTCATCTATAAAAACTAAAAAATCTAATTTAGTATCAACCTCTTGAACAAAACTTAATTAACCGTATTTACACGATAAGTATGTGCTTTATGATCTTTCATCAATACGATAACTTGCCCTGGGTAGTCCAATTCAAGTAGTTGATTGCCGGCTGTCATGCTTGATGGCTTACCTAATGCTGCTAATACAGAGCATAAACTCATACCTTTTTTAACTTCGTGGGCATTAATATCATCCCATGACCAAACTGTCTTGGCAGAATCTTCCGAGATAAGTCCTCTACGCTCAATTTCCTTTTTAATTAATGGCGGCTTATTTTGGTAATAAGCAACACATAAATTATTATTGCTAACACCTAATAACTGCTGAGATGACATCGTTTGGATATTTGAAATACTTTGATCTGTATCAAGTCCTAACTTTGTATTCACATCAACGGCATTATAAACCGAACATGCAGATAGCATTACTGACACTATCACTAGAAAAAGTATCTTTCTCATCCTTTACTCCAACTTCAAATTATAATGACAATCTATTTTATGTGTCTAATACTATCACCAAATAATGCTAGAGACCATGACTACTAAATCAATAAAAAAACCTACCAGAGCTCTATTTTTTGCTTTGCATCAATTAAATTTTACGTTATTGTTATATTCGTACACCTTAAAATAACTTAGAGGTCTGATTATGTACAAACAATATTACAAAAGCGCATTTATGTCGCAAATTTGGAATGATTAATATAACCACTTATAAAAAATAAAGAGAATACAAACATGTTAAAATTAAGCTTAGTTTTTCTTTTAGTTATCTACCTTACTCGAAAGTTCAAAACAAAATCGCCTCTCAAACGTATCATTAATAAAGCAATCAAACGCAAGGTGTAGCCTAATGCTTAACTTAGGTTAAGTTTAAGCCTGCACCTTAAATTTAAATTGATTTGAATTTGAATCATATCAGTTGCGAAATCGCTGTATTAATTATTTACTTTAAATTATATATTGGGAGCTTTATTAATGAATCAAAACACAAGAAATACCATTGCAAAACTAAGCGTATTTTCAGTTGCAATGATCACAATTACATCGGTTGATAGTATTAGAAATTTACCAGGTAGTGCACTGTTTGGCAGCCATACTGTTTTCTTTTTCCTCTTAGCGGGGCTCTGCTATTTTATACCAACTGCATTAGTCTGTGCTGAATTAAGTACCACTTATCCTGAACAAGGTGGTGTTTACCTCTGGGGTAAGAAAACGCTTGGCAAACCATTTGGCTTTGTCACATTATGGTATCAATACGCTGAAAATATAGTATTTTATCCGCCGTTATTAACGTTTATTATTGCAACAGCAGTTTATCCCTTTACCAGTCATTTAACCAATAATAATATATTTATCTTTTTTGCTATTAATATTGTTTTTTGGACGATTACTTTAATAAATATCAAAGGTCTTCGAGTCTCTGCAATTTTCACCAATATTTGTGGTATTTTAGGACTTGTCATCCCAATGCTTTTAATTTGTAGTGCTGGAATTTATTGGTTTAGCAATCCAAACGTAACCTCGCAAATTCAATTTAATCAATTAAGCGATTGGATTCCTGACTTTTCCAACTTACATTTAGGTGCAGCTTTTACAGCGGTTGTCCTATCACTAACCGGCATGGAAATTACAACTGCTTATGCCAATGAAGTAAAAAATCCACAAAAAAACTATCCACGTGCATTATTAATTGCTACATTTTTCATTCTGTTAACTCTAACTATTGGTTC
Organism: Thiotrichales bacterium 19S3-11; assembly: GCA_021713295.1. GTDB lineage: Bacteria > Pseudomonadota > Gammaproteobacteria > Francisellales > Francisellaceae > M0027. Next base: position 80,146 of record JAKJJU010000010.1, on the reverse strand, counting down.
ATTATCAATTGCAACAATTATTGCACCAACTGACTCAACACTATCAAGTGGTATCATGGTTGCTTTTAGTGCATTTTTTAATGAATTACACCTAAACTGGGTTATTCCTTTTATTGCTATTGGTATCGTATTAGGTGGATTAGCTGGCTTGAATAACTGGATTATTGCACCAACAAAAGGGCTTCATGCTGCAGCTAAAGATGGCTTTTTACCCAAGTTATTTACTTATGAAAATGATAAAAAAGCACCAACCGTCCTATTAATCACTCAAGGCATTATCACTTCTTTATTATCATTAATTTTCATTTTTGTTCCTAATGTTAATGCTGGAATGTGGGTCTTAAATATTTTAATGACTCAATTATACATGATTATGTATATCTGCGTATTTATCTCATTTATCGCATCAAGAATACGTCATCGCCACCTCCATCGCCCTTTTAGAGTACCCGGTGGCATTTTTGGTATCATAATCATTGCAGGCTTAGGCATTTTAAGTTCTGTGATAACAATTATTGTCAGTTTTGATTTTCCAGAGTCTGTGTCGATAAGTACTGGTAGCTACTATCTTTTCTTTGGGTTATTTATCTTCACACTACCTGCAATTTTAGGCATCTACTATTTCAACCGTCAACGTAAAACTCACTCAAGCCAATCCGACTTTTTAACACCTGAGAACCACAACGCTATGAAATAAACTGCAACTGCAATTAACATATATAATACTAAATGATAAATTCTCTCATAAACACTCCAATTGATCCAATGTGTTAAATCTCCTTTAAGCGACATAATTGCTGTTACCATCATTAATACACTGATAGATACGCGTAATAAAAATAGCCAACGCTTTAAACCAATCACTTTATAATAACCATATTTTTTTAAATACAGATATAATAAACCGGCATTGATAAATGAAGCCAAGCTCGTCGATAAAGCCAATCCAACATGACCTAAACCATACTGCATTAACCATAAAACCAAAATAACGTTTAAAATCATATTGCAAAACAGTGCAAAAATACCAATTTTTACTGGCGTTTTCATATTTTGGCGTGAATAAAATGCAGAGACTAATACTTTAACTAAGATAAAAGAAAATAAGCCTAATGCAAATGCAACTAAACTTTTTTGAGACTCATAAACATCAACTACATTAAATTTTCCATAATGAAACAATGTTACTAATAAAGGCCCTGATAAAGAAATTAAGCCTAATGCTGCAGGTAATGCTAGTAATAAAACAATGCGAAATGCCCAGCTAATGGATCGCTGATAAGCTTCCTCATCTTTTGAAGCATACGATTTTGATAAATGAGGCAATACGACTGTCGATAACGCCACACCAAAAACGCCTAAAGGAAACTGGTTTAAACGGTCTGAATAATACAACCAAGAAATGCTACCATTTGGTAGAAATGAGGCAAATATAGTATCTAACAATAAACTAATCTGGGCAACTGAAGCGCCAAATAATGCGGGAACCATTAATTTGATAATTTTCTTTACACCATTATGTGACCAACCCCATGCAGGCATTGCTAAAACACCCAAGCGTTTTAGAAATGGTAACATAAAAATTAGTTGTACCACCCCAGCAACAAAAACCCCCCAAGCTAATGCATAAACAGGAGGATTAAAATAATAGGGTGCAGCCCAAGAAAATGCAATTAATGAAATATTTAAAAATACAGGTGATAAGGCCGGTATCGCAAAGCGCTCAAAGCAATTCATAATACTGCCAGCTAATGCTGTTAACGATACCAGAAAAATATAGGGAAATGTAATTGAAAGCATATGTTCAGCCATCTGAAATTTAACTGGCTCATCTGCAAAACCAGGCGCAAATGCCCATACCCAAAGACTTGAAAACATCATACCAAATGCTGATAGAACCAATAAAATAGCACCGAGCGTGCCCACTACATGGCGGATAAAATCTACCATTTCTTGGTGTGTATTTTGCGATCTATATTCCGATAATACCGGCACAAATGCTTGAGTAAATGAGCCTTCTGCAAATAAACGGCGCATAAAATTTGGAATTTTAAATGCAACCAAAAAGGCCTCCATCCCTCCCGTTGCACCAAAAAATCTCGCCCACACAATATCTCGAACAAACCCTAAAATACGTGATAAAAGGGTCAAACTACCAAATACAAAGGTTGATTTTAATAATCGTTTACTCAATTTCTTTTGCCTTCTGCCATAATATTTCCATTTGCTCAACTGAAGCACTTTCTATCGATTGTCCGCTTTGATGTAATGTATTTTCAATATAACGAAATCTTTTTTCAAACTTATGATTCGCTTGACGCATCACCTGCTCTGGGTCTGCTCTTAGATGCCGAATTAAGTTTACACAACAAAACATAACATCACCAATTTCATCTAAAATTCTATCATTAGTCTCGCCTTCTAATGCCATGGCTAATTCACCAATTTCAGAATGCAATTGTTTAAAAACATGACTTTTTGAATCCCAATCAAATCCAACCTGAGATGCTCTTATTTGCAACTTATTTGCAACTGAAAGTGCGGGCATTGTCTGTGTGATTTCATCTAATATACTCTGCTTATTTTTATACTTTAACTGACGCTCTTGTTTCTTAATTGCTTCCCACTGACGTTCCAACTCTAATATATCGGTCTCTTTTTCATCTAAAAACACATTGGGGTGCCTACGAATTAATTTATCGGTTAAATAATTAACCACATCATAAAAGTCAAATTCTTCTTGTTCTTTCGCAATTTGCGCATAAAAAATAACCTGATTTAATAAGTCAGCTAATTCTGTTTTTAAATCATGCGCACTACCGCGTTCAACTGCATCTGCAACTTCATAGGCTTCTTCAATTGTATGGCGAACCAATGACTGCCAAGTTTGATTCTTTGTCCAATGACAAGCACGCCTTGAATTTCTCATTATCTCCATGACTTCTAATAACTTAGTTATCGCATCATTTGAATTATTAGTCTTATCCATCTATATTACTTAAAATTTATCTCTTAATTGACGCAGCTTTCTAAAAGCTTCCAAAGCTGGTTGATTTTTAAATTGATCAATACGATTTAGGCGGAAAAACGGATTCACTTGAGACTCTAATGCTAAATCCGTTATTTGGCGTGTCTCAGGTGTTTGTTTACTTACAGCCTCCATTAATTTCACAATTTTGTTATTATCAGGATCAACCGTATGTGCAAAAGCTAAATTTTTCAAAATATAATCATGGCCTGGATAGATTTGTGTATCTAAAGGTAACTGTCTAATTTTTTCAATTGATTTAAACAAAGTTTCTACATTTGCCGAGGGGTGGCGACAATTACCAACACCTGCGTTAAATAAAGTATCACCACAAATTAAACGTGGTATATTATCGGGTGTATTTAACATAAAAAATGAAATATGCCCTTTAATATGACCTGGCGTCTCAAGAACATTAAATATGAGTATTTCACTTAATTTAACGGTATCTGCTTCTTTTAAAACGCAATCAACCTGCGGTAGATGGGTTATATTTGAATGATGCGCATAGATTGGCACATTGGTTAATGCTGCTAAAGGCTTTGAACCCTGATAGTGATCGGCATGCTCATGAGTTACAAAAATAGCGGCCAGCTTTAATTGGCGGCGCTCAAGCTCAAAATATACCCTCTCAGCATCTAGCGGGTCAACAGCCACAGCCAAACCAGACTGTTGATCAACGATAATGTAATTATAATTCTCAAGCGGATTATTAAGATAAATGCGAACAATTTCTAGCATATTAATTCTTTAAATATCGACAAATAGCCTGTTACTATTACGCTATCTTAACGAGCATTTTATAAAATGAAAAGGAGTTTTAAGCGGCCTCAGCCATAAATGTTTTTAGTTTTGCTAATGCATTAGATTCCAATTGCCTAATTCGCTCTGCAGATACATTATATTTATCTGCTAAATCATGTAATGTCGCCTTTTTATCAACTAACCAACGCTGCGTTATAATATCACGACTACGTTCATCAAGTTGGTCAACAGCCTCAAATAAACTATGATGTAACTGAAAAGCTGTATCTTCCTGCTCTACAATTGACTCTGGTGCACTATTTGGATCTTCCAAGTACATTGATGGCGATAGTTGCGGCCCTTCTTCTTCATCATTAGACAAATCAAATGCCATATCATAAGCATTCATGCGTTTTTCCATTTCAATAACCGTTGCCTTATCCACATTTAAATCTTTAGCAACAGCTTCGATCTCTTCTTGAGTAAACCACCCCAAATGTGCTTTATTACTTCTTAGATTAAAAAATAATTTCCTCTGCGCTTTGGTTGTGGCAATCTTAACGATACGCCAGTTTTTAAGAATATACTCATGCATCTCTGCTTTTACCCAGTGTACAGCAAACGATACTAAACGAACACCAACAGCCGGATCAAATCGGCGAACTGCCTTCATCAAGCCAATATTACCTTCTTGAATTAAATCAGTCAGTGGTAAACCATACCCAGAAAAACCACGGGCTATACGCACAACAAAGCGCAAATGTGACATAATTAATCGCTGTGCTGCGGCTAAATCATTTTGCGATCGTAAGCGCTGTGATAATTCTTTTTCTTCATCTTCAGTCAGCATTGGGATATTATTAACATATTGAATATAACGGTCCAAGCCGCCTGTATCGGTAAGCGCCGGTACTGGTAGTGTATTTTGTCTTACTACAAGCGATTTGCTCATCTAAATTTCTCCAAAATTATGATGCCTATATTATACCAGAAGCATTGGCTTAAAAACAACTTTTAAACTGATTATTTTTTAATCAAACCTTAAGTTGCACCTAAGTTTGGTTATCATTACTTTTATCTGTATAACTAGCAAAAATACGAAATAGACATCTAATCTAGATTAACTGACTGATTTCCAATTGTATTTTGCAAATTTTTCCTTGCAACAATCATATAACGAACACCATTTTTTTGACCTTCTGTCACCTCAATCGTCTTACCTGAAACTACTCTAGTTTCTGTTATTTGATAATCACTTTTTAATTGTGCCTGCCAAGCTTGATGGGCTAGGTTGTATTGTTTGTTATTAATCCAACCAATTTTACCATCAAGTTGATCACCTACTTTTACCCAGTCTCCCTGTTTATATATCTTTATTAAGGACGTTGACATATCTAATGATACATACGGTGACTTTTTAGATGGTTTTTGATAAAGATAAACTTTTGATAATCCTTTGTTTAATTTAGAACTTCGATGCTGATTAACTGCTTCTGCAGTAAAGCTACCACCAACTAAACTACCAATAATGATAATAACTAAACCAACCGATAGTACTGTTTTTGTTAAATTTGACATGCTAATCTCCATAATTATATTGTCCATATTCTACTTAAACTAATTAGTTAAATAGTTTAGCAAAATCAAGTTATTTTCGTTAGTTTTTTTTACTTTTATTTAATTTATTTCTTAAATTTCATGCTGTTTTTAATCAATTGTCACTCGCTTATTTATGCGTATAATGCTTTAGGTAGTTATAATTTTTTAAGGAGTCTCGCCATGAGCAAAGCAACAGCACTGATTACTGGCGCAAGCGCAGGCATTGGCAAAGCAGTTGCCACTTATTTTGCACAAAAATCATATAATCTTGTCCTAATTGCAAGAAATGAGCAACGTCTAGAAGCGGTTAAAGAGCATCTAGGAAAAATCAATGCGCAAATTAATATTGAAAGCTACTCCATTGATTTAGGGCAAATGCATCAAGCCTATGACAAACTGTCAAACATTATAGCTGATATTGATAATCTAGCGATCGCATTCAATAATGCTGGCATTGCGCGTTATGGCACAAGTGAGACAACTCTAGGAGATTTTGATGATTTAGTTGATATTAATATTAAGGGAGCTTTTGCTGTTGCTAAAGCTTGTGCGCTTAAAATGAGACAACAAAAACATGGCTATATTTTTAACCTTGCATCTTATGCCGCTAAACGCCAACTTCCAAGAACAGGCAGCTATGCAGCTAGCAAATGTGCCTTAGTTGGCTTTTCAAATGCTTTATTAGCAGAAATGGCTTTTCACAATGTTAAAGTAACAAGCCTTTGCCCAAGCGTTATTGATACAGCAATGACAAAAGATTTTAATATTCATAATCGTGATAAATTAACAACAGATGACATCACATCAACAATTGAATATTTGCTTAACTTAAGTGCTAATGCTATCATCCCCAGCATTGATATACAATTGAAGGGCTTTATTACAGGTGAGCCCTCAGTTAATAAAACCTTTGATTAGATAATAAAGAGTATAAAATGACTCATATCAACCATGTTGAAGTTGATGAACGCCAAGGCCAACGCATTGACAATTTTCTTCTAAGTTATTTCCACTATAAGGCCCCAAAAAGCTTAATTTATCGTCTCATTCGAAAAGGTGTGATTCGAGTTAATAAAAAGCGAATTACACCATCATATAAACTTCAATTAGGTGATATTGTAAAAATTCCAAATATAGAAATTAATGAGACAAAGCAAACAACAATTAATAGGGAGAAGTCTCAATTTCTTGAAGACTATATCTTATATGAAGATGAATACTTTATTGTTTTAAATAAACCGCATGGCCTTGCTGTTCATGGTGGTAGTGGTATTGATGCTGGTTTAATTGAACGCTTGCGCACGATAAGACCTGATGAAAAACGTTTAGAGCTAGTTCACCGACTTGATAAAGCAACCTCAGGCTGTATTATTATCGCTAAAAAACATCCCATTTTAACCTATTTTCATGAACTACTTATCTCAAAAAATATTAAAAAAATATACCATGCCATCGTCTTTGGCAAATGGCCTAAAACACTTAATAAAATCGACTTACCACTTTATAAATTTAAGCGCCCCTCTGGCGAACATGCTGTCAAAGTTAGCTCAGAAGGCAAACCTTCTTTGACAACAGTAAATATCATAAAGTCATTTAATAACCAAGCAACCCTAGTTGAAGCTCGTCCACTAACAGGCAGAACCCATCAACTTAGAGTTCACTTAGCCCACAATAAGCATCCAATTATTGGTGATGAAAAGTACGCCAATGAGCAGATAAACAACGCTTTTTATCAAAATGGTCATAAACGCCTTTTCCTTCATGCCCATGAACTACGTTTTAATCACCCGATTAACAAAAAACCAATGCTAATCAAAGCACCTTATGATGATGCTTTCATCGCATGTCTTGATGACTTATCAAACTCAACAGATTGATTAAGGTATTCTTTTGTTTGCATTTCATGTAAACGACTAACCGTTCTTTGAAATTCAAATTCAAAATGTTTCCCTTGATATAGCTCATTTATTGCAACTTTAGCAGAAACAAATAATAAAACTCTTGAATCATAAAATTCATCTACTAGGGCAATAAAACGCCTTGTTTCATCATTTAATTTATCAGTTAATACTGGAATGTTACTAATTAAAACAGCCCGATACTTAGCCGCCATTTCAATATAATCATGCACACCTCGCCCATAACCGCAAATACTGTTAAATTCAAACCAAGCAACTTCATCACTAAGTCTAACAGCATCAATTTCTCTACCTTCCATTAATAAACTTTGCGACTCTAAATAGTCCCCTTGACATAATTCCTTAAAAATTTCATCCATCTTCTTCAACTCATCCTCCTTTATTAATCCATTATAATATCGATTTGACTCTGCTATTTGAGAAAAACGATAGTCAATCCCACTATCTAAATTATAAACACTGACATGTGCTAACAGTTTATTAATTGCTGGGATGAACAATTCTCTTTGTAGTCCACCTTTATACAAAAGCTTAGGCTCTACATTTGATGTTGCCACAAGAGCTAAACCGCGGTCAAACAATTTAGTAAATAATCCACCTAATATCATTGCATCTGCTATATCCTCAACAAAAAATTCATCGAAACAAATAACATGCATTTCAGATACTAACTCATCAGCTAAGTGATCCAAAGGGGACTTCTGTCCTTGAAAGCCTCTTAATCGCTGGTGCACCATTTTCATAAAGTGATTAAAATGCATACGTTTTTTGTAACTACTTTGAATCTGGTCATAAAATAAATCCATTAAAAAAGTTTTTCCTCGACCAACACTCCCCCAAATATAAATACCATCAATTGGCTTAATTCTATGAACTTTTTTTCCAGGCAGCCAGCGTAACCTTAATTTTTGCTTTTTACTTTCATTGTCATTAATTTCATTTAACATTACTTGCAATGCTTGAACGACCTTAAGTTGATTTGCATCTTCTTGGTAGCCTTTTTTATCTATCTCTTTTTCATATAAGTTAATTAAATTCATAAGTAACAGCATACCGCTAGATTTAGTAATCACATTCTACAATTATATAATAAATTGAATCAAAAAAATTAAATGCCTATAAAATATTGCTAATATATTTTATTTAGACTCTCTAACAAAAAACAGTAAAAATGTAGCGATCAATACACTAACAGGCAAAATTATAAATGCCAAATGATAGCTATGTAATGAATAGTTCATTCCTACAACATGAGGTTCAAGGACATCTAAAAACTTACCAATTAACCCATCAAAAAGCCCTCCTAAGACGGGCTCACCGGAGTTGATTAAAGCGACTGCTGTTGCAACGGCCCAAATAGGATTAACTTTACGCCCAACAACAAAAGCCAACATAAAACAGCTCATAAAAAAACCAAATAGAAAACAAAATAAAACTAATAACCAGTAACCCATGTGTATATATAATGCAAAAAATAAACACAACGCTGAGACTGTATTACAGATAATCATAATACTTAAACGACGATCTAATAGTTCCGATAATTTCCCCATAAAAGGTGCACCAATTGCCATACCAAAGAAAATACTTGAAATAACAAATGCTGCACTTTCTTTATCTAGCCCATCATAAAATGTTCTTAAATAAACATTTCCCCATAGACCCGCAAAGGCATCAATTGAAGTGAATGCCAAACCTGAATAAAATGTTAATAACCAATTATTTGGGTTTTTAAATACCGCTAAAACATCTCTAAATGAAAGTCTACCCGTCGCTTTTGTATTCGCTTCATTTTCAGTCTCTGTGACTTGATTTGGGTTATCATCACGTACAATAACCCAATAAAGGATTGCCATAATAATACCAATAACGCCACAGATGACTAAACCATCACGCCAACCAACGTGTGCAAACAAATAAGCTAGAGGCGCTTGACCAAAAATTGCGCCCGCCATTGCAGCTGTTGCAAGTAAACTGCTAACAAAAGCAAAGCGCCTTGCATCAAACCAAATGGAAGCTGCTTTTAAATAACTTACTGTTGCAAAAGCAACACCAACCCCCATTAATATTCTGGCTATCACCGCTACATAAAAAACTTTTGTCACAGCAAATAAGATAACACCAAACGCCGAAATTAGTATCGATAGACTACTTAAATTTCTTACGCCAAAACGATCTAATAATATGCCTGAAAACAATTGCACAATTAATATCGTATAAAGCATAATACCTGCAAAGAAACCTGTCTCTGCTGAGGTTAAGTTAAATTGAAGCTTTAAATCACCCACAATTAAAGATGGGAAAACCTGCATGACATACTTGTAAAATAAAAGAAAAGCACTTAATAAAATAACTAACCAAGCATACCCTCTTAACTTGCATATTTTTGTCATCATACTCGTTGAGCAATCATTAGTTAGGGAAACTGCGCCCATATAATCTCTCACTTAAAAGGTTTATATTAATTTTATGCGTGAGATTTAAGGGTAACATAGGGAAATTAATAATGGCAATGTTTAATTTTGCGCCTGCACAGTTTAAGGGAAATAGCGTATGAAATACTTTAATCATTAGTATCGATAGCAGCTACTTATCATTCTCTTAAGCATAAATCAGCATCCAAATTATCATCTTTAGCTAAAATGCGTAGCTTTTTTAATGCATCCATCTGAATTTGACGTACGCGCTCTCGGGTAAGACCAATAAAATGCCCTGTTTCTTCAAGTGTTCTTGGCTCATACCCTCTTAAGCCAAAGCGCATTGATAAAACCGTACGTTGTTTTTCAGTAAGTTGATCTAACCATCGCTCGATGAATGATTTGGTTGCTTGATCATTATATTCTTCTTCAGGCGTTGTTGAATTTTCATCTGATACGGTTTCTATTACAGGACGATTTGAGTCATCATAAACCTTATCTAATGATTCAACATATTTTGTTGAAGATAAGATTTTTTTAATGTCTTCGACAGGCCTATCCAAAAATTCTGCAATTTCTTCAACTGTTGCTTCATGATCTAATTGTTTTGTTAATTCGTTGGCCGCCCTTAAATATACATTCAGCTCTTTTAAAACATGAATCGGCACACGAATTGTACGCTGTAAATTCAAAAGAGCACGCTCTATATTTTGTCGAATCCACCAAGTAGCATAAGTTGAAAAGCGCCATCCCAAATCTGGGTTAAACTTTTCAACTGCTCGAATTAAGCCTAAATTTCCTTCTGCTATTAAATCTAGAAACGTTAAACCACCACGAGGACGATAGCGTTTAGCCATTTTAACAACTAAGCGTAAGTTACTTTGGATCATTACTTTTTTACTTTCGGGACAACCATTACGTGATTTCGTTGCATAATGCAGCTCTTCTTCTTTACTCAGTAATGGCTGATAACCAATTTCTTGTAAGTAAAGTTTTGTTGCATCAACTTCATCTTGAGAGAAGTCTCTTTCCCAATCTAGTGTTGTTGAGTTATCACCATCTTCATTTTGATCAACTTCTACTTCCTCATGTTCAAAGTCATTGTCATACTGCTCTTGATCACCGTCTATGCTTTCAAACGCTTCAGACCCTGCACACTGTTTCATTTTTTTCTCAGCCATCATTTAAGCCCTCCAGCCATTTGTAAAAAATTCCCTGAATATCTTCATTCTTACAAATGTACATTAAAATGGTACATAGATGAAAGAGGAACATATATTGAGCATATACGTATATTTGCTTGAGAAAATCATTATATTACGCTGAGTATTTAGCCAACTCCATTTGAGATAGTACGCTATGTGGTCGTTTTGGATAATAAGGCTTCATTAATAAATAAACCATAATAGCTAAACCTATAGTAACAATCAAAGCAGCAAATGAAAGATAAGTCAACTGAGTAAATGCATGAATATAGTTTGCTTTGATCTCAATCAAATTTGTTTGACTCTGATTGATAGACGCCAACCCGGCTAATTTTCCTGCTAAAAAACCACCAGCACCTAATGAAACAAAAAATACGCCCATCATGGTACTAACCACTTTATAATTAGATAAATGAGTTACGGCAGCTAAACCAACCGGTGATAACATCAATTCTGCCATTGAAATGGTTAAATAAGCCATTAAAATCAAGCCCGGACTAATTAATAGCAATGTGTGAGCACTGTGTTGCATAGAAAACCAGATCAACCAATAGGCCAAGAACATAAATGTCATTGAAATGATAAATTTAACTGCTGCCGCTAATGCAATATTAGATTGCTTCATTTTCCCCCATAAACTTGCAAGTAAAATACCAAAGACAATCATTCCAATACTTTCAATAGTTACATAGTACGGTGGCGGAAAGTTAATACCTAAAATAGTAGGCTCAACCGCTCTTCTAATAAATAAAGTTAATGACATAAACATTTGAAAATAGAATGACCAAAACATCACAGAAATAATACATAATAGTAAAAATGCCAATGTTTTACGTCTTTGCAGACCTTCTTCCCTATAAGCTACTGATAAAACAAACCCAAGTGCAAATACAACAATAATGATAAAAAATATACTTGCAAAATCACTATTCATTAGAACGGTATAAAACAAACCCCACATCAATATAACACCAACAATGGCATAACCTAGGTTTAGTAGTGAGTGCCCATCAATTTGTGCATAATCAATTAATTTAAATTTTTTTGCACCAATAAAAAAAACAAAAAAAGCTATGACAAGTCCAAAAGCTGCACTGATAAAACTAAATTTCCAACCAAAATTTTCGCTCAGTTTGATTGGTATGACAGTTCCTAAAATAATGCCTGTCGTAATCCCCATATAAAATATTGTAAAACCACTATCGCGCCTAGGGTCTCCTGATTTGTATTGCCTACCTAATATAGAAGATACATTAGGTTTTAATAATCCTGTACCCACTGCGATACCACCTAGAGAAAGCATTAGCCAATCTAAAGAGTCATTAACTGCTAGAATCAAGTAACTAACAAATAAAACAAAAGCCCCAACTAAGACTGCTTTTTTTTGCCCCAGATATCGATCTGCTATCCATCCACCCGCTATTGGTGAAATATAAGTCAATGCAGTAAATGAACCTACAAGCATATAAGTATAACGATCATTTAAGTTTAGATGTGACGTTAGATATAATGCCAATAAACTTTGAATGACATAAAAACCATAACGCTCCCACATCTCTGTTAAAAAACAGATAATCAGTGCGACTGGATGATTTAGAACTCTTTTTATCATTGCCATTCTCAATTATTATTTATTTAATATTATTTTAAGTATTAATTTTTACGGAATAAGTCTATAGGAAATCAATCATATAATAAACTATATATTTAAGGAAAATAATTTAACATCAAAAAGTTAGTTATTTAATGTTTGGTTAATTTAGCTTTTCTAATAATTTTGAAAAAAATAATTGATTAATAGATGCTTCAACGGTTAAATACCAGCTATGCTCATTTGCTAGGCTATAACACTTTACTGCATCTTTCGCAGTCATAATAATAGGAAACGCTGGCGTATAATTAAGGTCTTTTTTCTGATATTGATAGTGATCTGGATAGGGCTTCTCTATTACATTATATCCCATCGATGTTAGCGTATCAAAAAATCGCTTTGGATTACCAATACCAGCTACTGCATATACCGTATCTGCAATTAGATCAGATGCCTGATAGAATTGATTCGTTTTCATATTAATAATTTTGCTCGGTTTTAACATCATAACGGTATAAGTATCAACTACCACTTTATCAGGCTTGCCATTATAGATGATAAAGTCAACTTGATTTAACCTTGCTTTCGGTTCTCGTAAAGGGCCAGCAGGAAATATTAAACCGTTTCCTAATTGCCGTTTTGCATCTATCACAGCAATTTCTATATCACGGTTTAGCTTATAATGTTGTAGCCCATCATCACTGATTATAATATTTACTTCAGGATGGCGCTGATAAATTAAATCAATTCCATCAGTGCGCTTTATTGCAACTGCAATAGGACATTGTAACATCTGATAAAGCATCAGTGGTTCATCACCAACTAACTGGCTCGTGGCATAAGCATCAACTAACCTAGTATCTTTAGTTGTTCGACCATAACCTCGAGAAATAATAGCTGGTTTATAACCTTCGTGTAGCAGCCTTTGATAAATCGCTGCAACTAGTGGTGTTTTGCCAACACCGCCTAAGGTTATATTACCCACAACGATTATAGGCACTCTCGTTGATTTTGGTTTAATCAACTTCGTATATATAAATTTTCGCAATTGGCTTACTAGCCAAAACCCACATGCAACAGGTAATAATGCGAAACTAATTAAACTAATTTTTTTTTCATACCAAAGCCTTAGAAAAAATAGTTCCATTAATATAATACCTACTATTACACAAGCTCATTACTACGCTCAGCCTGCGCATGTAACTGAGCATATAACCCATTTTTACCCAATAAATCTTGATGCGTGCCTCTTTCAACTATCTCGCCTTCATTAATGACGATGATCTCATCGGCTGTCTCAATAGTTGATAAGCGATGGGCTATAACAAAAGTCGTTCTACCTGCTTTTAACTCATCAAGCGCTTTTTGAACCAAGCGTTCAGATTCATTATCTAAAGCTGAGGTTGCCTCATCAAGAATTAATATTGGTGCATCTTTTAAGATAGCTCTAGCAATAGCAACTCGTTGACGTTGGCCACCTGATAGGTTCATCCCATTTTCACCAACAACAGTGCCTAACTTTGCAGGTAAGCGTTGAATAAATTCTAATGCTTGCGCTGATTTTGCTGCATTAATAACCTCTGTTTCAGTTGCATTCATGTTTTTACCATAAGCAATATTATGAAATAAGGTATCATCAAATAGACAAACGTGTTGTGATACAAATGAAATATGCGTACGTAAATTTTCAAGTGTTAATTCATTGATATTAACACCATCAATAAGAATCTTACCTTGTGTTGGATTATAAAACCTTGGAATAAGACTAACCAACGTTGACTTACCACCACCTGAAGGCCCAACTAATGCAACCGTCTTACCAGCAGCGATTGAAAAACTAATATGTTTTAGGACTTGTTTGCTATCTTCAGTCTCATAATTAAATGACACATTCTCAAAGACAACCTCACCTTTAACCTTAGATAAGGTTTTAGTACCTTTATCTAACTCATTATCTGTATCTATTAATTCATATAAATCTTCAACTGCAGCTAACGCTTTTTGTATGGTTGAATTTACATTCGTTAAATTTTTGACTGGCTTTAAAAGTGCTAACATAGCAGAGATAAACGCAGCAAATGCACCGGCAGATAGCCACTGATGAGATTTATCTACATCAATCGCTAAATAAATAATTAACGCTAATATAACTGCGCCAACCATTTGAATTAAAGGAGATGAAATAGAATCAATCAAGCGCACCTTTAACTGTTGTGTAAAGGTATAATATGCGTGCTTATAAAAATGGCGCGATTGGTACTGCTGTCCTCCAAAAACACGAATTTCTCGATAACTTTTAATCGTCTCTTCAGCAACATGAGTCACAGAACCCATCGCTTTTTGCGTATTTTTACTTAATCTTCGAAACTGTTTAGAAACCCAAGTGATAAATACGGCAAGAAATGGTGCTGCAATTAAAATAAATAACGATAGCTTCCAACTCGTAACAAATAGCACAACCAACAGCCCAATTGCAAATGCACCATCTTGAAATATCGTAATTAAAGCACTACTAGTAGCAGAAGTAATTTGATCAACATTATATAACATTTTTGATAGTAGTTGACCTGTCGTCCTTTTATCATAATAAGACGCAGGCAGTGTTAAAAATTTATTAAAAACCTTCATACGATAGTTCATAACAATCGTAGCACTTAACCGTCCCATAAAATAACTAGAAAGAAATGCTCCCAAGCCGCGCACTGCTAAAAGCCCAATAATAATAAATGGTAAATATTGAAATATAGTATCGGTTGCATCAACCCCACCTTTCGGCCATTGATCTAGAATGGGCTTTAATAAATAAATACTATAAGAGTCTGAAGCTGAATACAAAATACTACCTATGACAGAGATTACCAATAACCCCATCATAGATCTTACATCCCATAACAAACGGCGATATAATGCCCAGCCACTTGGTTTTTCTGATTTATTTTGCATACGCTTCTTTTTCGCATGCTCGACTTTTTTCTCTAATTTAGCTGTTTTATGTGACATTCGTAGCCTTAACTTTATACAAAAATAATTCATCCTCATCTTTAATGTGTCGAGTTTAAACCTAAGTTATCGATAACTCAAGTTATTGCACGCACTTGGCAAAGGTTTATACTATGCTTTCTAGTAAGAAAACTTTAAATTTGAGCATTATGAAAATATACTTAGTCGGTGGTGCAATTAGAAATAAATACCTTGGCCTTACGATTACAGATAAAGATTGGGTTGTTGTTGGCGCAACGCCTGATATCATGAGAAATCTAGGCTATGTTGCTGTTGGTAAAAGCTTTCCTGTTTATTTACACCCCCAAACCAAAGAAGAATATGCATTAGCTAGAGTCGAAACTAAATCCGGTCGCGGATACCATGGATTTACATTTAAAACCCATCAACACATATCGATTGAAGATGACCTTAAACGTCGAGATATTACAATCAATGCCATAGCAGAAGATGAAAATGGTAATCTTATTGATCCGTTCAATGGAGTTGATGATATCAATGATAAAGTACTGCGCCATGTTAGTGATGCCTTTGGAGAAGACCCATTACGTGTTTTGCGAGTAGCTCGTTTTTATGCCTTATTTAAACATTTAGGTTTCTCAATTGCTGATGAAACCATTAAAATAATGGAGTCAATCGTCGCATCAGATGAACTGCATTATTTATCTGCTGAAAGGATTTGGCAAGAAACATTAAAAGCGCTCAATGCCCCAACACCTTCAGCTTACTTTGAAACCTTGCAAAAAATTGGCGCACTAAAGCAGTTATTTCCTGAAATTGATCAATTATTTGGTATACCACAACCCAAAGAACATCACCCAGAAATTGATTGCGGAGTGCATACAATGATGGTTATTGATCAAGCGGCCAAATTAGATTTATCTGAAGAAGCAAGATTTGCAGCACTGGTACACGATCTAGGTAAAGGGACAACACCTCAGTCAGTTTGGCCAAAGCATATTGGACATGAAAAACGAGGTGTTGAGTTGGTCATGCAACTGTGTTACCGCCTACGCATTCCAAAACGCTTTGAAAAATTAGGCTTATTAGTCACTAAGTATCATACCCATTGTCATAAAGCACTAGAATTAAAACCAAAAACTATTGTTGATTTATTTTATGAATTATCAGCGGTAAAACATCCAGAGCGCTTTAATGATTTTCTTATGGCCTGCCTTGCAGATAGTCGTGGCCGAAAAGGCTATGAAGATCACCCCTACCCTCAACTAGATTTTTTAAAAAAAGCTCAAAAAACAATGCTTAATGTATCCACTACCCCCTTAATTGAAAGAGGATTTAAAGGCAAAGCACTTGGGGATGCCTTGTTGAAAGAACAAACTAATCAGATTCGGCTTTTTAAAGATAAATTTATAAAATAGTATGTCTAACTAATCGAGAGAGTATCAACTTTTTTACATTAACACTTGACAATAAACATAAATTTATGTATCATTGCTTCATAAGTGGCAGTTACACTCCTTACCTCTCATTGCATTCTTGCAATATCTACACACAACACAAAACCCATAACTGCCCACTTTATCTATTCATCCCCTTTTTTATCAATCACTATTTCTATCAGTTGGAATGTCACTAACATATTGAACAAACTCAATTTCAAAACCATCAGGATCGATATAGTAAGTATTTTTTCTAACACCTTGATTTGTTATTGGTACTCTAGGATTAAAGCCAGCTTTAGTTAATCGATTAGCTAATGCTTCTATATTGTTTGTTATATACGCAAAATGAGCTAGCCCTACTTGATTCCCTGATAAATCTCGGTTACTACCAACACCATGATCACTCAGTGCAATATAATGATAATCATCACCAAAATGTAGCCATCGCCTTTTATATTCATACCAATTTGATTGACCTTGACTTCTTATTTTCCAGTGAGGAAATACAACTTTATAAAATGACAAGGATTTTTCTATATCTTTTACAACCAAATTTACATGCTCTAAATACACCTCTATTCTCCCATATTTATTTTAGATAATATTCAGGATAACTGCTCAAGTTAACTTGAGGTCAAGCACATTTTATGTTAATTTCGAAATTCAATAAAATTAGTTAGTGTGACGTTTTGAAAAAAAATAGTCTTTTAAGCGTTGGATTAGTTGCCAAACGCAGTGGTGTCAGTATCTCTACTCTGCATTTTTATGAAGAAAAAAATCTTATCCAAAGTTCAAGAAATCATATTAATCAACGGCAATATTCAAGAGATGTTTTAAGAAGAGTTGCTGTAATTAGAGCTGCTAAAAAAATTGGACTGACGCTAAAAGAGATAAAAACTGGTTTATCAATACTTCCACATGGCAAAAGTCCAAGCCTTGAGGATTGGCAAAAATTGGCAACTTATTGGAATACTTTACTTGATACAAAAATTGAGAATTTACAAAACCTTAGAGATTCGCTTACCCGTTGCATTGGTTGTGGCTGTTTATCTCTAGATAAGTGCCCACTTTATAACAAAGACGATCATTTATCTAAGAAAGGTTCTGGCTCTTTATTATTGCTGATGAAGTAAAATTTATTATGCTTAACCTACTAAATATTCGTACTTTAAATACAAACCTTAGGAGATTACACAAAAGGATTCATTAGTTTGATCTGGTGTTGAACTAGGATTAAAAAGCATCACAGGCGCATCTAATCTCTGTTTTTCAGCCATAATACAACTTTGATAAACCATATTGACTGCGTCAAATATTTCAGAGTCCATTGTTTCTCTCTCATTTAGCGCAACGGCAAATGCTTGATGAAGTTGATTAATAAAGTCTATGAATTCAGACCCTCTATCATTTGCCATGGCCACTACATCATTAAATTGCCCTCCTACTAATAGTGACTTATTATATCGACTACTATTTTCTTCAATCCAGTTTAGAGCTTTTTCTATTGTTTTTTCATCACGTTTCTTTGTGATTATCACATTAATTAGATACTTTTCCTCATACTCTCGATAAACATCAACTAAGCTTTTTGAGTGACTTGAATCAATATACATATTGCGACCTCCATAACAATTGAACGAATAACAATCACATCAATAATAACCTATTATTAAGTCGAGTGTTAATCTATAAATTTCAGAAATTGATATAATTTATTATTTTTCCTGCCGAAAAAAACAACTCTATTTCATTGAAATATCGATAAATAATCATGCTATTTTTTTGCAACATAAGTATTGAAGCCTATACGTACGCTAAAAATACAATCATGCCTAGATGACGTTAATCAAAAAATTTGTTAGTATGCTCATAATTTTATAACACACAGAAAATAGTTAAGTTAAAAGGTGTAAATACATTATGATCATAGTAACTGGTGGCGCAGGCTTCATTGGTAGCAATATTGTTAAAGGACTAAATACCAGAGGTATTACAGATATTTTAGTGGTTGATGATTTAAAAGATGGCCATAAATTTAGAAATCTAGCTGACTGTGATTTTAATGATTATTTGGATAAAGACGACTTCCTAAATGATCTGCTCGATGGTATGTATGATGATATTGAAATTGAAGCTATTTTTCATCAGGGCGCTTGCTCGGCAACCACCGAATGGGATGGCCGTTATATGATGCAAAATAATTTTGAATACTCAAAAGTATTACTTCATTTTGCATTAAGTCGTAGCATTCCTTTTCTTTATGCTTCAAGTGCAGCGACTTATGGTAACAGTGAGACCTTTGTAGAAGATCGTCAATATGAGTTGCCTGTTAACGTTTATGGATTTTCAAAGTTCCAATTTGATCAATACGTTCGTTATAATGTCCTAGGAGAAGCAACAAATTTAGTTGTTGGGTTTCGTTACTTTAATGTCTATGGGCCTAGGGAAGCACACAAAGGTTCTATGGCTTCAGTGGCTTTTCATCACTATAACCAAATTAAAGATACGGATAAAGTAAAATTATTTGGCGCTTATGATGGCTATGATGCTGGTGAGCAATCGCGCGACTTTGTTTATGTCAGTGATGTTGTTGATGTTAACCTCTGGTTTTACGACCAAGCTAGAAAAGCTAAAATGCTTGAAGATATTCAAACCTTATCCGGTGTTTATAACCTAGGCACAGGGAAAAGCCAACCCTTCAATGATATTGCCAACGCTGTTATTGCCTACTTTGGTCGAGGTCAAATTGAATACATAGACTTCCCAGAAAAGTTAAAAGGCCATTATCAATCTTTTACCCAAGCTGATATTTCAAAGCTTAGATCTGTTGGCTATAAAGAACCATTTAAAACCGTTGAACAAGGTGTTAAACTTTATCTAGACTGGCTAACTAAATAATAAGTCTATAGCTTATGTTTTATTCCTTAATGCGCTTACTGTATAACCTGTTATTTCTCGTTATATTGCCGTTTATATTTTTAAAAAATCTCTGGCGTAGCCGTTTAAGTATTGGTTATCGCAAGCGTAACCTAGAACGTTTAGGCTTTTGCCCCTTCAAACTTGAAAAACCAATTTGGATTCATTCCGTTTCTATGGGAGAAACTTTAGCTATTGCACCATTGGCAAAAAAACTAATTGCTCACTACCCAAATAGTCAATTTTTAATAACCACTATGTCAGTAACCGGTAGTGAACAAGTTAAAAAAATATATCAAGACTACCCACAAGTTAAGCACTGCTACCTACCCTACGATATTAGTATTTTACTACGCATTTTTTTAACGCGTATAAACCCCAGCTGCCTTATCATAATGGAAACTGAATTATGGCCTAATTTACTCTATCTATGCGATAAAAGAAAAATCCCTGTTATGTTAACCAATGCTCGTTTATCTGAAAAATCAGCTAATGGCTATAGAAAAATTGCAAGCTTAACTAAAATTATGTTAAATCAATTAAGCCTTATTGCTGTACAAAATCAATCGGATGGTCAACGCTTTTTAGCGCTTGGGCTTAACAAACATAAATTACAGGTTACCGGTAGTTTAAAATACGATATCCAAATTTCACAAGAAGTTCATTCACAAGGCATTTCCTTAAAAAATACATTTGGCCAAAGGCCTGTATGGATAACAGCCTCAACCCATCCTGGTGAAGATGAAATCATCATCGAAGCACATAAAAAAATACTAACTCAAATCCCTAATGCACTGTTAATTCACGTGCCTCGTCATCCCGAACGCTTTGATAGTGTATATGAACTATTAACTACATCATTTAAGACTACTAGACGCAGTATTGGTGAATCAGTATCTGAAAAAACACAGGCTTATCTTGGTGATACAATGGGCGAAATGATGTGCTTATTTACAGCTAGCGATCTTGCCTTCATTGGTGGTAGCCTAATAAAGCGAGGAGGTCACAACACGCTTGAGCCCGCAGCAATAGCACTACCTGTTTTGAGCGGCCCTTATACATTTAATTTTGCAGAAATTACAAAAACGTTAATCGATGCTGATGCACTAATTCTTGTTAATGACTGTCAATCACTTGCTGATTATGTGATCAAATTATTTAACGATCAATCACTACGCAAACAACTTGGCAATAATGCTTTTCAAGTTGTAAAATCAAACCAAGGCGCGCTTCAAAAGCAATTTGATTTAGCTTGCCAACTAATAAATAGATAGAATTTCATATGGATCAATTAATTAAGCCTTACGTTAAACGTATCAATAAGTTTCTAAATCAACACCTTAACCAACAAAAAATCCATGCAAACTATCTTAAAGAGGCGCTTCTTTATTCTGCATTAAATGGTGGCAAACGTATTCGAGCAATTCTTGTATATTTTTCTGGTGAATTATTTAATGCCAATATCCATGCGCTAGATTATGCTGCTAGTACAATTGAGTTAATTCATGCATACTCATTAGTACATGATGACTTACCTGCTATGGATGATGACTCACTAAGGCGTGGAAAACCTACTTGTCATATTCACTTTGATGAGGCAACGGCCATATTAGCAGGTGATTTAATGCAATCACTAGCTTTTAGCATCTTGACTGATCCTATTTTAAGAGAATATGATATATCAGCAGAGCAAATACTTTTAGCAACTCGCACCATTAGCCTAGCAGCCAATGATATGGTTTCCGGTCAAGTACTCGATTTACAATCTGAAAATAAACCCATAGATTTTGAAACACTACAACAGATTCATACACTTAAAACAGCTAAGTTAATTATTGCTGCTTTAGAACTTGGCTTACTATTTTCACCACATTTTAATGACCAATCTTATCAAAAGTCACTCTATAAACTTGGTGCATCGTTAGGACTAGCATTTCAAATTCAAGATGATATTTTAGATATAACCTCAACAACTGAAATACTTGGAAAGCCTCAAGGAAGCGATATTTCACACAACAAGGCAACCTATCCAAATTTACTTGGACTACAACAAAGCCAGCAGCTATTAACTAAAACATTTAAAGATGCTTATCTTATAGCCGACTTATTTCCCCAAAACCAAAGCCTATTGACCTTAATTCAATGGATAGAAAAAAGGTCGTTTTAATATCTTTTTTTATCGCAATATATTGTTTTTATTCTAAACTTAAAATAAAGAGACTATTTTGTTTAATTTAAAAATGATGAATATAAAACATATCGAAATTCAAAAAAAAATGCATGAGCTTTTGTTTAAAAATTCTGTTTATACGAGTTTTTATAATTTAGTTTTGGCTATGGCTATCATCTATCTAATACCTACTATCAAGTTATTGAGCTTGCCTATAATGATTTGGTTATTGCTTATGTTTCTATCTGTATTAGGACGATTTCTTGCAAGTGTGTATGCAAAAAAAACCAATAATCAATTACTATACCATATTCATTTCAGCAGTATATTAATGACGGGTTTATTATGGGGATGGTTATATTGGTTTTATTACGATGAAAATAATCATTTACATAATATGTTAATTATTATGTTATTAACTGGTATTTCAGCTGCGAGCATTGTTTCAATGGCACCTTCTAGATTTTGTTATTTGGCATTTACCTTACCCATGATTATTTCAGTACTAATCACAAATTTATTAGCCGGTACCGCATATAATACATCAATAATTACCTTAGCTTTAATCTATTATGTATTTTTAGTAATGCTGCATCGAAAAAATTATCAGCTCTTACTTAGTAATTATAGTTTGGAAATCAAACGAACTCGGTTAATCTCTGTATTAAATAAAAAAAATCAAACCGATTATTTAACTGGCTTATTAAATAGAAAATCATTTAGATTTTTGGCTGAAAAAGAATTGCTAAATGCTAAAAAATCACATCAACGCTTATCCGTGATTTTATGTGATATTGATTACTTTAAGCAAATCAATGATAAATATGGCCACTATATGGGAGATGCTGTTTTAAAACATATTTCATCTATTTTTAAACTTAAATTTAAAAATTATCCAATTGCTAGAATTGGTGGTGATGAGTTTGCTATTTTGGTCACTGATTTAAAGGCAGCTAATGAAATTGAAATCATTGCCAGAAATATTCTAAATTCAATTGCATCTGAAATTTCTATCAAACAGTATCAAATTCGAATTAGTCTAAGCTTAGGTATCTCATCATACCCTGACTCAGGTGACAGTATTGAACAATTAGAACGTCACGCTGACATCTCACTTTACAAAGCTAAAATGCTCGGCAGAAACCAATATGTACTATTCTCGAATGAGCTATATCAAGAACATTTAAAAAATGACAAAATTTATGATGCTATATTACAACCTTTTGATCAAAATTTCACCTTTCATTATCAACCAATCTATCAAATATCAGAAACCAATCAATCCATTAAGGGTGTTGAATTATTACTTAGATCAAAAATTAATTATGACAAACAAATCAATGCAGAAGATATCCTAACCATTGCAGAAAAACGAGGTCTAATCATACAATTTGGTTTTTATACTTTCAAAATGGCATTAAAAGAAATAAAAAGTTTGATACAAACCCATAAAGAATATTGCTTTGCAGTAAATATTTCAACAAAATTAATTGACGATCAATCCAATCGTAAAAAGATGATTGATTTAATCGAATACTATGGAATTAATCCTCACCAGCTAATCCTTGAAATTACCGAAAGTTCATTAACTTCATGTCATGAAATAACATTAATTGCCTTGAACGAATTAAAAAAACTTGGATTTATCATTGCTATTGATGACTTTGGTAGGGGGCCTTCCTCACTGAACCGTTTAAGCAGTTTACCTGTAGATATTTTAAAATTAGACATGACTTTTATTAACAAAATAACCGATGACTTCAACGTTTATATTATCGTTAAATGGATTATACAACTTAGCAAAAATCTAAACTTGGAAATTATTGCTGAGGGGGTTGAAACAAAAGAACAGTTTAATATGTTAAAATCTCTAGAATGTAGGCTAATGCAAGGCTATTTACTTGCAAGGCCATTAACAAAACTCCAATTACTCGCCGAAAAAAGCCTTCCTGTAACTGCTATGTTATCCAAAGAAAACAAATAGATTCCTATATATAAACTGGCGCCACCTGAAAGCGCTTCTCAATCGTTGGTATATCACGCGTATTTGCAACAAAAATAATTAAATGATCACCGGATTTTATTTCAACATCATCGTGTGCAACAATAACTTCGCTTTCGCGATAAATTGCACCACAACGAACAGATGCAGGCAGCCCCAATTCATCAATATTTTTGCCAATAACACCTGAGGTATCTTTATTGCCATGAGCTACAATCTCTATGGCCTCGCAGCTACCACCAAGCATAGAGTAAACACTAATCATATCGCCTTTGCGCAAATGAGTAAGAATAACACCGATAGTAATACGTTGAGGTGATAAAGCCCTGTCAATTGAGTGTCCGTCATCGATTAGTTCTGCATAACTCATATGATTAACCAGTGCAATTGTACTTTTAGCCCCCAAACGTTTTGCTAACATCGCAGACATAATATTTGCTTCATCGTCATTTGTTACCGCACAAAAGAGATCAGTATCTTCAATATTTTCATTTTGTAATAATTCTGCATCTGCCGCATCTCCAGCTAATACAATCGTTTCATTCAAATATTCCGCTGCTTTATAACAACGTTTTGCATCACGTTCAATTAACTTACAGCTGTAATGTTCTTCTAACTGCTTAGCAAAATACATACCTATATTACCACCACCGGCAACAAATATACGCCTAATTTTATTTTGCTGCGGCTGAAATAACGATAAAATTTTCTGTGTTTTAGATGCCTCACAAACAAAAAATACCGTATCAAACGCTCTTAATATCGTATCTGCATCAAACTCAATCATAGAACCACTACGAAAAATAGCTACAATTCTTGCATCAACATTTAATGGCAAATCTTGACGAAATTCCCGAATACTAATGCCATTTAAGCTTGAACTAATATTAAGTGCTGCCTCTACCATATGAATTTGGCTATTAGCAAAATCTAGCACCTGAAATGAGCCTGGATGCTCAACCAACCTTATCATACGCCTTGTAACTAAATCAGCAGGATTAATAATTAAATCAATTGGAATATGGTCATTGTCAAATAGCTGTGGATAGCGCCCAAAGTTTTTATTTCTTAATCTGGCAATTTTCATAGGTGTTTTATACAAACTATAAGCCACCTGACAAGCAACAATATTAACTTCATCATTATTTGTAACTGCAATTAGCATATCAGCATCCATTGCCCCGGCATCATCTAAGACATGCGGATGAGCACCAGAACCACAGATTGTTTTAATATCGAATTTATTTTGTAAATGCTGTAGCTTGTCCATATCAACATCGACAAGACTAATATCATGATCATATTGCAAGTTTTTTGCTAATGATGTCCCAACCTGACCTGCACCTAAAATGATAATTTTCATTTAAATTTCTTTTTATTTATATCTATTTGAATACGTTAATTATAGCAGAGCAAGCTCATTACTTCAGCAGTTGAAATTATAAAAATTAATTTATCCTTTTAATAATTTTTGACTATTCCAATAAATTTCTTGTGAATTTGCAGAAACATTTAAATATCTAGCTAAAACAAATAGTAAATCAGATAATCTATTGATATAAATTAATAAATACTCACTAAGTTTTTCTGTTCTCGATAAGCTAATTAGATGCCGCTCGCAGCGCCTTGCTACAGCACGTGCTAAATGGCAAAATGACGCGCATTGGTTTCCACCTGGTAAAATAAACTCTTTTAGAGGTGGTAACTTAGCATTAATTTTATCTATATTGTCTTCTAAATATGCGATCGCCTTTGATGTAATCTTCGGGTAAGTTGGCAAAGTAATTTCTCCCCCAAAATCAAATAGTTGATGCTGAAGTGTTTGCAATATCTCATCAAATAATGCTATATCGTTTTGAAGAAAGCTTCTAACTAAGCCCAAACATGAATTAAGTTCATCTAACTCACCATTTAAAATAATTTTTGGATGATCTTTAATCAATACTTGATTCGTTGCTGTTTTTGTCTGTTTTTTATCGCCTGTTTTTGTATATATCTTAGATAAACGCTGTCCCATAACTTCAATAACCTAGATAAATAAAAGTTTTACAAAAATAACGCCCAACAAACAGCCAATAATAGGCCCCAAAATAGGTACCCAAGCATACCACCATTCAGATGTCCCCTTATTAGCAATAGGCAGAATTGCATGCGCTATTCTTGGCCCTAAATCACGCGCTGGATTAATTGCATAGCCTGTTGGCCCTCCCAAAGATAAACCAATTGCCCAAACGGCAAAGCCAAAAACATAGGGAATATCTACAGTTACCCATTGGTGATTATAGTATTTTAGTAATGCACCAACAAAAACAATTAAAGAAAAGCTTGCAATAACTTCGCATAAAAGGTTAGACAGTGGTGATTTAATCTCAGGGGAAGTTGAAAACACTAATAATTTAAAGCGTTGATTATCTGTTGCTTTCCAATGAGGCAAATAGCTTAACCACACTAATATTCCACCAACAATTGCACCTACAATTTGAGCAATAATTAGCTCGCTAACATGGACTATACTTGTATAAATACCAAAAAAATATTTTGCAATTGAAACAATTGGATTAATATCTGCTTGAGCTGAACCACCTGCTTGCGCCATATAAATGCCGATCATTACAGCAAACCCCCAGCCTGCTGTAATTACTATCCAGCCAGAATTTTCAGCCTTAGAGTGCTTCAAAAGGACACCAGCAACGACACCTCCACCAAAGAGAATCAAAAACATCGTACCGATAAACTCTCCAACAATTGCTTGATCCATTTTAATAATTCCCTACCATTAATTGGCTTTAGCTACGCTGTTTCCAGTTTTTATTACCTTGTAAATAAACCGGTTGTAATTTTTCAACTTCAACAAGCACTTGATTGGATTTAACCTGTGCTAATAGCGTAGGCATAATAAAGCGCAATGATAGCGCACCAGCTTCATGAAGTTTATGCACTTGAAGCGCAATTTGCTTAAAACCATCACCAACTAGATCTGGTGTTTTCTGATCAAGCTGTAACACATTAGAGGCAACACTTCTCTCTATAATTGTCTCTATAACCCCATCATCCTTTTTAAGGTAATGTCCATAATAAACATCATCCATTCTTGCATCTAGCCCAACTTGGATACAGTTAAGCTTTTCCTTTTCCATAACCATTGCAGCGACAGCACTCATTGATGAAAATGCAATAACTGGCTTATCAACTGCGAATGCAAGCCCCTGTATCACAGATACCCCTAACCTAACGCCGACAAAGCTTCCAGGACCAACACCACAGGCAAAGTAATCAATACTCTCCAAACCAATTTGATGTTCTTTTAATAGTTCATCAATCGTTGGAATAATCAGTTCATTATGTTTACGTGCTTGTAGAATGGTCTTACCATAAACAGAGTCACCGATTAAGAGTGCAACACTACAACTATCTGTAGAAGTATCTAATGCTAATAATTTCATTGTATTCATGTTTTAATTACATTCTGCCTCTTATTATTATACGCCTTTTCAATTTCTTCCAGTGTTTTTCCTTTGGTTTTTGGTACAAACAAAACAACTAAGATAAAATAAATTGAGGTAAAGCAAGAAAACAGCCAAAATGCACCGCTATAGCCTAAATGATTAACCATTGGCAAAAATTCAGATGCTAATACTGCTGATGCCGCACTATTTAAAAATAATGCAATGGCCATCCCCCGGCTACGTATTCTTGAAGGTAACAATTCAGATAATAATGTCCAAACCAAAGCCCCAGGTCCAAAAGCAAAACTAATAATATAACCGATCAGTCCAGCTAACACTAAATAACCTTTAACTTCAGTGTTTGGTAATAATTGATTAATCAAAGCACAAAAAGCTAAAGAGATCACAATGCCTGCTGTTCCCAGAGCAACTAACGTTTTGCGTTCAAAACGATCAACAATCATAAAAGTAATGATCGTAACTAAAAAGTTTACAATGGCGATACTTGTACCACCGACTAAAGAAGCTTGATTGCTTTCTAAACCTGACTGCTTGAGTATTATTGCACTAAACTGCAAAAACACATTAATGCCAGTTAGCTGATTTAATACCCCAATACAACAAACCAATAAAAAAGCAAAGATATATTTTTTTTGTACTATCAATTTGACTGCTGCATACTTTTGTTTCTGCATTAAGGTTTGCTTCATTTCTTCTAATTGCTTTTTTGCTTCACTCGGATTGTTACTAAAACATAGCACTTCATAAGCCTCAGAAAAACGTCCCTTTAATGCTAGCCAACGTGGTGATTCTTTGATATAGAAAGAGACTATCAATAAAATTGATGCTGGGATAATTGCCGTTAGAAACATGCCACGCCAATTCCCATCACCTATAAAAATAAGACCTGATGCTGTTGCTATAGCAATACCAAAGGTTAGCAATAGCTGAAAAGAAACAATACCTCGCCCACGCAAGTTTGTTGGCATTGATTCCGCTAAATACAACGGCGTCACAATTGTAATAATGCCAACGGAAACGCCCTGTATTAACCGACCCAATAGTAACGTTTCATAGCTTGTGGCCAATGTCACTAACAGTATACCTAGTATAAAAACCACACCCGAAATACGAATCATCACACGTCTACCCAACCAATCTGCTAGAAAACCAGCAACGAGTGTCGCCAACGCACCACCACCTAAAACTGCTGCAGCAATAATCGATAACTGCTGATCTGTCATCGGAATATCTAATCTAACAAATAAGAAAACGCCATTAATAACACCAATATCATAACCATATAACATCCCAGCTATCGCTATGGAAAATAATATAATTTTTGCGCCCATGTTGGGACTTTGCTCATCTATAAGCATTATCTAAGCTCCTAATTGTCCCATAAACCATGTATCTTTAATTGTTAAATGCTCATCTAAAACCGAAAAACAAGCATAGCAACCTGCTTTTATTTGGCCATAACATTCTTCTATGCCAAGTTTCTTAGCTGGATTAAACGTTGACATTAAAACTGCATCCTCTAATGTTATCTCTGCCAAATGATAACAATTTTTTAACGCTTGATTCATTGTTAATATACTACCGGCTAAAACGCCATTATCAAGCCTTGCTTGATTACCTTTAACCGTAACCGTTTGACCACCTAACTGAAACCTACCTTCTCCAGCCCCCTGCGCACTCATTGCATCAGTAATTAAAATTACTCTCTCCTTCCCAAGTAATTTAACCGTCAACTTAATGATTTCTGGTGATAAATGCACACCATCCACAATGAGTTCAGCACTAACTTTGTCATCTAATAAAACAGCCATAGCAAGCCCTGGTTGACGCTTATCAAGACCACTCATAGCATTATAAAGATGCGTTGCATGTGTTATGCCTCTAGAGAATGCTCTTTGTGCAAGACAGCATTTCGCAGCTGAGTGCCCCGCTGATAAAATGATATTCTCTCTACTGAGTTTATCTATGACTTCAATTGCCCCTTCAATCTCTGGCGCTATTGTTACTTGTCGAATAAGTCCGCCAGATAGCCGCTGCCATTTATCAAATGCGGCATAATCTGCTTTCTGTATGTATTTTTCTGGTTGAGCTCCCATATACGTTGGATTAATAAATGGCCCTTCTAAATGAATACCTAATAAATTAGGCACTATACCTTCTTGGTAAGCATACCCAATAGTAGATACTGCATTAGCTATCATGGCCTCTGATGCCGTCATTGTAGTCGCTAAAAATCCGCAAACACCTTGCTTTAACATTGATTGTGAAATAGCCACTAAACTCTCTTTGGATGCATCCATAACATCATAGCCACAACTGCCATGAATATGTAAATCAATAAATCCAGGAATCAACGTATCTGCTTTATCCATGTTTATTCTGGGAAGCGTCTTAGAATAAGTCTCTAATAATTTTACTGATTGAATTAGATTACCTTTAACTTCAACCGCCATATTATCTAAGAAGTTTCCATCAACATAAATTCTCCCACCAGTAATAATATAATGCTTAGGTAACATTAGTATGTCTCGGTCACTTTCATTAAATTTTCAGGCCTATCTGGATTAAGCCCTCGGGTCTTTGCAAGCCTTGCAGCCATAATATAAAATGATTGAATAACCAAAAGCGGATCAAGCACAGCATGTAGACTCTTAGGCATAGGCAAACGCGCACTCGAAATAAGATTATCCACTTTTCCAGGCATTGCAAATAATGTTTTTGCACCTAGCTCTGTCATTCTCTTAGTAATATCCAGTGTTCCTTTTAACGAAGCATCGTTTTGTGCGAAGATTAATACAGGAAAATGCCGTTTTACCAATGCAAATGGCCCATGTAGCAACTCCGCAGCACTAAAAGCTTCAGCATGCAAATTCGATGTCTCTTTTAATTTTAATGCCGCTTCCTGAGCAATTGGTAACCCATAACCACGTGCTGTGATATAGGCATTCGAGCTCAAAGAAAGTGCATCAATTGCAGTCGACCAATTCATTTTCGTACAGGCCTCTAGATACTCTGGTAATGTATTTAATGCTTTAAGCAATGGCTTATCATTCTGATAGATAGCAATAAATTGTATCAATGCAACGAGAGTTGCAATAAAGCTCTTTGTTGCAGCAATTGCATGTTCCTTATCTGCCCAAATAGGGATTGGATTCGTTGCAATCGATGCCAGCGGTGAATTTCTTCGGTTAACCAAAGCAACCGTTTGCGCACCAGCATTCGTCGCTGATTGGAAAAATTGGCATATATCAGGTGACTGACCTGATTGAGAGATTGCAACGACCAGAGCTTTTTGCATCTTTAACGCTTGATTATAAATAGTTACCGTTGATGGTGCAGCAGAAGCGGTCACAAGACCTAAGTTAATTTCAAACAAATATTTAGCGAAAGTAGCGGCATGATCTGATGTTCCCCTTGCAATTGTTACCGCAAAGGAAGGAGAATCTGCTTTCATTTTATCAACAACATCCTGCCACAGTTTAACATTTTTTGTTAATTGGTTATGAATTTTCTCAGGCGTGCTCAACGCTTCTTTTTCCATCATACTAATCATAGCTAACCCTCTTTATAATCTATCACTGCATTATTTATCTTTTTTAAATGATATAAGGCTCCATCCAGTGCATTGCCTTGACGTTTAACCAGCCGATTACGAATACGCTCTGGTAAAAACATCATGATATAATCACTGACACCACCGGCTAGGGATAATGGTAAGTGTAGCTTATTTTGTTGTTTATTCTCCAGTGCTTTTATAACTGCAACAACTTCAGTTGCGGCTTTTTGCAAAATAGCACAACTTGCCGTATCTTTAGCCAGTGCCCCTTCAATAACATAGGCACAAAACTGCCCAAATTCACAAGGTGTTGCACCAATTACTGAATCAAGTAACTCATATGGATCATCATGATAATTTGATAAAATTAATTGACTTAGATAACTTGACGGCTCTCTAGTATCCACAACTTGAAAGGTATGCCTTACTGCTTCTAAGCCAATCCACGCGCCACCACCTTCATCAGAATATGGAAATCCCCAGCCAGCAATATCATCAGTATGTCCATTTTCTATCTGAAAACCTTTAATACCTGTACCCACAATAACCAAAGCACCATCAGCTCCAGCATGAGCGCCTAAACAAGCAATGTGTGCATCCGATAATACATATAAATTTTTAATATAATCTGGCTTAAGACGTTTGAATGCTTCCAATGATAAGGCTGACTCAAACCCTGCCATTCCCATAACTGCTGTAACCTGATCTAGTTTGATGTTCGGTGGTAAAATTTGTTTTATTGCTGAGTTAATTGAACACCAAGCTTTCTCAGGTGAGGTTTTAATATTACCTTGCGTTGATCTGGCTTCACCAATGGATTGATAATTACAGTCAACTAAACGAACCGTCGTTTTTGTACCACCACCGTCAGCAAGTAAGTAATAGCTTTGTTGAGTATGCATGTTACATCATGTCATTTATTCTTAATTGATATCATATTAGTCAAAGCTGAGTTAAAAATAAATTACTATTGATATAGAATTACAACCTTTTGTCTAATTATGACAATGGGGTTAATAAAAACTTAAAATTCTGTTACCATTAACTAAAAAATTTAGCATATAATTTACATCCTTATGAGTAGTATTCTTCACTGGTTTCCAGGCCATATGCACAAAACAAGAAAAGAGCTGGCAAAACTACTGCCAAGCATTGACCTTGTTATTGAAATAATTGACTCTCGTTTACCGCTAGCTAGCAGTAATCCGTTAATTCAGGAGTTAATTAGCAATCAAAAACATCTAAAAATACTTTCGAAAAAAGATTTAGCAGACCCTAAAATTACTAAACTGTGGCTCAAACAGTTTGACAATGCAATTACTTTAAATATAAATCAAGATAAAAAGCTTGCTAATACGTTAATTGAAAAAGCTAAGCACATGCTACCAAAGCGCGGCACGATTTTAAAACCAATAAGAGCGATTATTCTTGGCATCCCTAATGTTGGAAAATCTTCATTAATCAATACACTAGCTGGTAAAAAAATTGCTAAAGTAGGCAATGAGCCAGCAGTAACCCGTCAAATTCAACCGATTACTTTATCACGTGAATTTTTTATTCGTGACACGCCCGGTATTATGTCACCAAGTCCAAAAGATGAAGCATCTGGCTTTAAACTAGCTATTTCTGGAGCAATTCGAGATACGGCAATGGATTACTTAAGTAGTGCGTATTTTTTTATCGATTACCTTATCTACTACTATCCCAACTGCTTACAAACACGCTATCAAATTGACAGTCACTTACAATCAAGTGACTTAATTTTAGATAATATAGCGAAACACATTGGCGCAATTAGAGAAAATAAGCAGGCAAACCTACATCGAGCAGCTGAGCGATTAATACTTGATTATCGCAACGGCCGCTTAGGAAAAATATCACTTGAGCACCCAGATAACAAGGATAATGAATTATTCTGCAGTCAATTTAATATTTAATTGCTGAATATTATTTTTTAACATTTTTTTATCAACTTTTTTAGGCATATTTACGGCAACAACTTCCGCACCTGGCTGAGTTTGCTGCGAGCTTTCCATTTGCTGCTGTTGATAAAGCGCATAGTCAATCATTGTCTGATAGAATTGAGCAATTGTAACTGGTGGCTTTGGATCAACTGATAATGTTAATCGATTCGGTTTATCTATAAATTGATCGATTTGCTTCTGGTAATTTTTTACAGGTAAAAGACCATCTTGAGATTCTACAACGCCATTAACAATTGACTTTAGCATTTCCTTAACTTCAGGCTCAGGCGTTCCTAAAATTGTACTTGCAATTTTGGTCATATTCTCTAAAAATTCATTATGATTCGTCAGCGTAAACTGCCAATCAACTAATTGCATCTTTTCATTAATTGCTTTGGCTTGGTTAAAGGTGTCGATTAATGATTGTAGTGTATCTTCTTGCTGGTTTTGGTTTTTAGCAACGCCAGATGACTCATCTTGATTTTCTTCAAATGCTTTTCTAAACATATCAACATAATCAGCAATCATTAACTTCGATGTAACTTTTGTTTTCGCTAATACATTCATATCTAGCTTATCTTTAATACCAAACGCAAAGTTTGCATCATCAACCTGTGATTTTTCATTATAATCACCATTTCCTTTGACATAAAAGTCATAGTTTTCATAAGGTAATTGTTCTACGATTGCTTTAACACCAATATTTGCAGCCTGATTTAAGACAAAGCCTTTTGGAAAATCGAATCGGGCATCAATATCTGCATTAGAGCCACTAATATAGGCCTTTTCAAACCCTGCTAATGGTTTAGCCTGATTAAAAATATCATCAATCGTATATTGATTTAATGTCACATCATTTAAGGAAAGCTGACCTTTATAATGTTGTTTACTAACATCCTTTTTACCTAGGGTATAACTATTATCAAAATTCATAAACCAACTCATCGACTGATTATCTGGTTTATAGTCCAACTTCATATCAAATGTTGGGTCAACACCATGTAAATATGATTTTATTGCTTCATTCGCGGCTTTTGAATCTGTTTGTAATACATGATCAAAATTAAATTCGACAACCTGAGCTTGTGGTTTTGCCTTACCTAAAATATCATCTGCTAGTTTACTATCAAAATTCACATTATCTAAGTCTGATTTGATGTGTACTAAAGGCTTATCATGACTTTGTTTAAGCCACAAATTAAAATCAGTAGTAACTGTTTTTGCCTGTCGATTATATGCAAAAGATAAATCACCATAGCTTGTTGCATATTTATTTGCTACGGCATCTAGAATTTCAAACCATCCAACATAAGCTTGAATTTCTGTATCTTGTGAATGTGGATTATCTTTTTTATCTTTCTCCAGCAATGCCTTAAGCTGAGATTTCCTGGCTTTTAGGATATCAAGATAGTCTTTTGCAGGCCCTTTTTTATCTAAATCAAGAGCAACATGATTAAAAGAAACATCAACTTTCTCAAGCTCATCATTGTTACCTAAAACAAAGTTATCAACACTAATTGAATCGATTTGTATTGGCTGATTTGCAATTGTCATCTTAACATGATTAATACTAAAGTGATGCGTAATGAAAGACAGAGGACCAACGTTAATCGCATGGTAAGTAATGTCTTTAATATCAGGACTCTGCTGTTGTATTTTCTTAATCAAAGCCTTTGCCTGAACATCGGCTTTTTCTTGTGCATAGTGATCACCCCAAGCATAAAGCCCTCCGGCAATTACGACAACTACAACGACTCCAATAATTGTTTTTACGGGCTTTGCCATAATAAATAACTCCAAAATTAATAAATACTATCCCGTCAAACGCTAGCAAATGTTAAGGTAGAAGTCAATCAGGGTAAGTGAAGAATTACTTTTGAAGACTAAGCACTATTGCAACCTAGCCAAAGTCTCAATCGATAGCATTAGCACATTTCTCTGATTTCAGCGAGCGTCTGTTCTGTTAAAATATGTCCATCTTCAAAGATAGGCTCTAAATAATTTAAGCGCCCATTTAAATTATCCAAACGTACCGTTTGAAAGACTTCAGCCTCTTTAACCAAAGCAAGTCGTCCACGCTTAGATTTTTTTTGATGATCAGTTATTGGATCTTTATAAATATCTTGCCATTGCCCATCAATACAAATTGCAGATGCTTTCATCGCAAAACGTTGCGTATCACGATTTACCTTCTGTAATAATTCAGCCCCCATACCAAATGCAATATTATCAGCAGAAAAACCTTCTGCTTTCATTTGCTGTAATATCGCTTTAATTGAATCAGAAGATATGCCATCGCCTTGAATTACTCTCAGATAAGGTGGCAGTACTTTATAACCTTTTGAATTAATCTCATAACCAAATTTTTCCATTAAAATTGTTAAGGTTTTACAAACCACTTCAATCGGATTACCGCTATCTGGCCTAATAATAACGACCCCTTTGGATTGTATAATTTTTCCTTTTAACGCCTCTGCCCAAAGGTGCTCTAAGGCATGCCAGAGATTATAAGAGTCACTAACAACTGCAACGAGTTTAGCTTCACCCAAAAATTGATCCAGCATATTTTCATATGCCTGAAGTTCATTTGCTTTGCCCCAAGCGGTAATCGTTGAATGCTCTGCAGCAGGTATTGAAAAGCCAGCCATAGGCTCATGATAATACTCCCTAGCATAGACTAATGCCGAAGTCGTATCTGTACCTAGAAAGTTAACTAAATGTGCTAAACCACCTAAAGCAGCACTCTCATAAGAACTTGCACCTCGTGCACCAAAATCATGTAGCTTAAATAAAATACCGTCACTTGAATCTGCAGTTTCTTCCAAAAACTGACGTATTATTTTTTTTATATGATAAGAAAGCGTTGCAACCGTTGATGGATACCATATTGCTCTTAAGAGTGAAGTTTCTAGATAATTTACTAACCAAAAGCACTGGGGATCTGTATTAACCATTTGTAACATAACCTGACGCTTTGCAATGATACTACCTTCTCGGACAGCCTGAATACGAACGGGCATAATACCATGATGCGCTTCTAAGATATGTTGCCATCCCTTTCTATTGAATACTAGCCCATGTGCTAACAAAACATCCTCAGCTTCATTAATATCCGCTTGTGTAATTGGTTTTGATAGATATGCTTTTAAGTAATACTGTAAGCCAAAAAACAACGTTTGATCATAACGCCCACCTCTTGACTCAATATAGCTTGAAACATATTCTGCGCCTTTCGGATATTGTAAATAATGCGATGCCTTATAAGAATCTGTATTAAGAATTAGATTTTGGCTGTGAAACATAAATATGAAACCTTTCATCTACTATTTATCTAAGCATTTTAACAAATTATTAACCGTTAAGAACCCATGCACTAAAGTAATTTTATTTAATAATCAAAATAAAATAAGTTTACTTTTTTATTTTTAATGATTTAGGTAATTGTGGCATACTAAACGATTGTTTGTAACCTACTTATGAAAGTTAATCATATAAAAAAATAAATACTATTGGAGATTTTATGCAAAGTGCATCTATTCAACGCCAATTTGGTAGCACTATGATTGTTATTGGCACGCAAATTGGTGCTGGTATTTTAGCAATACCTATCATTACAGCAGAACTTGGCTTTCCACTGGCTATGCTTTTAATGTTATTTTCTTGGTTATTAATGACTTATACGGCTATTCTAGTCTCAGATATTGCGCTTCATATGCCAAAAGGCACAAGCTTTGGGCGCATGGCAAAAATGACGCTTGGAATGCCAGGGGCAGTTATTTCATGGTTGAGTTTTATTCTACTGCTTTATACTATTTCAGTAGCCTATATTTCAGCGGCATCCTCCGCATTTAATCACCTAGTAAGCTTTATTCCTCAATCAATCTGGGCCATAGCTTTTGTTGTTATCTTTGCTTGTGTTACCTTATTAGGTACAGGCTCTGTTGACTGGGTTAATCGACTGCTATTGACGATTAAGCTATTATTTCTAATTATTGTCTGTCTTATTTTATTTCATTATATCAAAGCACCTAATTTAGGTGATCATGCATTTAACTCAATGACCTTATTATTAGCCATCCCTGTTTTAATTACCTCTTTTACCTCTCATATTATCGTACCACCTTTAGTTGACTACTTGCATCGTGATAAAAAAGCAATTTTTCGTGTCATGATTATTGGTAGCACGATACCATTTATCCTATATATCTTGTGGGAAATAGCAGTTTTAGGGACTTTGCCTTTGAATGGTCCAATTAGCTTTATGCAATCAATCTTTTCACACAAAGCCGTTGCTGATACAAATATTGGAGATGTTTTAACCGCACTATCTGATAAAATTGCTCAAGCGCATGTTGCTAAATTTAGCATTAATGTATTCACAGATATCTCTGTTATGACATCATATCTTGGTGTAAGCCTTGCTTTATATCATTTTATTAAAGATAGCTTTAGACTTGACTATATTCGCCAACCGATTCTAAGACGAAGCATTACAACCTTATTATGTTTTGCAATACCATTAACTATCGTACTTTTTTATCCTAATTTATTTGTGATTGCTATAAGCTACGTTGGTGTTTTTGTTTGCATTATGTTCTTACTTTTACCTGTATTAATGGGTATACGCCTCAAACTACAGCAATTGACATTTAATTATAAACTTTCACAGCAGTATTACTTATGGTTCATAGTATTTATTGCAGGAATTGGTGTGATTATTTGTCAAATTTTAAGCTAATCTTCTTTGTCAAAACAGCTTTTATCTTCTGATTAATTAATAATACTTCATCATTATACCATTTTTTATGTTTCAATTCATTAAAGTTTTCTATTGCCGAATCAAATTATAAAAAATATGATAATTTTTATCATATATTAATTGATCTTTATATTTTTAATACCACTATAAAGGTGCTTTTAATGGAGTAGAAGCAATGACTGAATTAGATCTCGTCTTAGCAGCCATAGACCAATATGTTGAACAATCTAAAGACAGTTATTCCAAACAAGCAAAAAATCTTGCCAAACGTTGGCTTCTCTGGAGCCCATCAGGTATAGATCGCGCGACTGATCTAAGTAATTTACTTATCAGAATGAGTGCTACGTTCGAAGAAGAAAAACCACAGACCGAAGTTGACGAAGGCTTTGAACTAATTGAGCCTTTACCTAAGGAATTGAAATCTAATAATACAAAACAAATTCATTTGTTTATAGAAGGGTATTTGAATGCTGATAAAAATCAGATGAAAAAAGCTGTCTCAGCCTGTGGTTTAGAAACTGAAAAAATAAATTTTGACGCATTAATTGACGGCAATGAAAATACCGATAGTTTAAGAGCTATTATTCGCTATTGGTTAACGTTAAAAACAACACTTAATACTGAAGTAGCACCTCCTAGTTTCTTCGAAGGCTCTCATGATAAATCCAAAGTAAAAAGAATACTGCCTAATTTTAATGCTCCAAGACCTGAAGTTATGCCAACAAAAGGTGGCAAACAGAAAACATTCCAGGATGGTTTTGTTTATGCTCGTACTGAAGAAATTAAAGAAGAGTTTGAAAAAGAAGCACAATTAAGAAGCTATGTTGAAGAACATGCATTTAACTTATTAGAGCATATGTCATTTCAAACACAAGATGAAACTGACCCATTACGCGCTGGTGTGTCGGTTTATGGATTTGATAATGAAGATTTATTTGGTTATGAAACCCTTGATGTGTTTATTGCTAAAGCAGAAGAAAGAAAGTACTCTCCAAGACAAATTTTACAAATCATTGATCAGATTTTTGATATTATACATCAGTTCTGGTTAGCTGGAATCTCACACCAAGATTTGCATTCTGGCAATATAAAAATTATTCCAGATGGGCCTTATAATCATGAGAACACATACTTTCAAGTAAAAATCTTTGACTATGGTAATGCTAGATTTAATCGCGAGCTAGCTCATCAAGACTTATTAATTGACTGGTCCTATTTATTAAGGGGAAGATCAGCAACGGTCTCTGATGAAATTGGCAGAAGTATCGTCTCTTGGATGCCTGTAGAAACAGAAGTTAATAAAAAACACTACCCGATTATTAAATTGATGCAACTCCTAGACCCACAGGCTAAATTTAAACAAATCTTCAATAAAAATACGGAACATTTTCTCAATGCATTAAAGTATGCAAATACACTTAAGCCTGAAAAACTTAATTATATTTATAACAATTTTAAGTATGCATTTTTCACTGGCATAGAAGAAAACATACACCACTACGAAAAAATTCAACCAGCAGAAAAAACTGAAAAAATAGATACTGAAACTACAGCAATTGAAGCGTCTGACTATAAGCCAGTTATCAACATTGACCCCACGACAACACTTATAATTGAAGAATATAATCCTTCTCTGTCAAGCTCGACAGAAGAGGAAACTACTAATCATAACGATGCTCCTTCTTCTGTATTGCGAAGACGCCCAATATCGCTGTCATCACTTCCAAATCTAACTTTTTATGATCAAGAAGAAACCGAAAAGCTTAGTAGGTCAGCGCCATCTCCATACCACAAGACAAAATTTGACTAAGTCTCATTAAATACCTTATTTGGCGATATCAGATCACCTTTATAACGTATTTCAAAGTCCAGTTGACTCTCACCATTAAACTTCCCTAACTGACCAACAATCTGCCCTTGACTAACTGACTGGCCTTCTTTAACGCTACTAGAGGCTAAATTCCCATAAGCTGATAAGTACTCATTTCCATGATCAATTATAACCATATATCCATAACCATTGATACCAACACCCGCATAAATGACATTGCCCTTTGCAGCTGAACGCACTGAATCGCCTGCTTTTGCATTAACCAACCATATAGTATCATTTGATGTTATTTTGCCTTTAAGCGGCAGTTGCCATTGAATCCCTGCATACTCGACTGAGTTATTCGCGATAGGCGCTTGCGACGTCGCCTTATCATTTGCCTTTAGCACTACGCTTTCTGGTTTTGATTTCTGCTTTTGTACTACCGTATCTGGTTTTGGCGGTTGGTTAATAACTTGTGGCTTATTTGATGGCTTTGACTTATCAAGTGATTGTAAGGCAACTTCCGCTACAGAAGCACTTGCTTGTTCATTTGTTTGATTTGGCTTATCTACTTTAGCAACATATAGATCAGAATTTACTAGTAATTTTTCACCAATATAAATGTTATAAGGTGGTTTAATTTGATTAATCATTGCAACTTGAGCTAGCGTCAAATTAAAGTCTCTGGCTATGGCAGTCAACGTGTCTCCACGCTGAACTATATAATAATTACTTTGAGCTGTTTTAAGCGCCTTAGAGGATTGAGACGTGAGATTTTCATCTTTTTTAGTATCTTTAGTATCTGCTGCGCTTACTTCTATTTGTGGTTTTGTTTCAGTTAAATCATCCTGGCTATTTTCTGTATTTTTTATTGTTTTTGATGGTTTGTTTTGAGATTTTACAATAGGGGTATCCGCTTGAATAAGCGCATCTTGATTATCATCTAACTGACTTTGTGCCATTTTACTATCATCATCAACACTTGCTGAATTTACATCATTTCGATTATTCTCAATATCATTTACATCCTTATCAGCAAGTGACTTAGGTGAAAAGAATTGTAGTTTTTGACCAACTTCAACTCGATAGGGCGATTTCAAGTCATTCCATAATATAATTGCTCTCTCGCTAATACCATACTCTCTTGAAATACTTGGTAATGTATCACCTTTTTTAACAATATAGTATTTTGGCATTTTACCCAAACTAGTTACTTCTGCAGCTTGGCCTTCTCGCGGAGCATCAAAGAAATTAACCATTGATGAGCAAGCCGTTAATAACCCTATGCTTAGTAGGGAAAAGCATCGCAACAACCATTTTAAAGCCATATGACTAGCTATCCTCTCTTAATCCTTTAATATACTGCATGATATCATAAATTAAACGCTGCGTTCCATCATTTGTCAATGCAGATATAGAATAGAAAGGTTTATTCCAATTTAATGCTTTTATAATTTCTGCCGAAGCTTCTTCAGCTTGCTCACCTAAAACATCAGCTTTATTCAACACAAGCCACCTTGGCTTAGAAGCTAAATCTTGATTATATTTTTCAAGTTCCAGTTCTACTTTTTTAATGGCATCAACTGGACTTGAACCATCTATTGGAGCAATATCAACAACATGCAGTATTAATAATGTTCGTGATAAATGTTTTAAAAAGCGCAATCCAAGACCAGCACCTTCAGCAGCACCTTCAATTACTCCAGGAATATCAGCCATTACAAAGCTTTCTAAAGGATTTACTCTCACAACGCCTAAGCCAGGATACATCGTCGTAAAGGGATAATCAGCAACTTTAGGCGTTGCCGCTGAAACAGAACGAATAAACGTTGATTTACCTGCATTTGGAAAACCTAATAAACCAACATCCGCAAGTAATTTTAACTCAAAACGGATATCTCTAATTTCACCATCTTCTCCTGGTGTTGTCTTTCTGGGAGCCTGATTGATACTACTTTTAAAATTAATATTACCAAGGCCGTGACGGCCACCTTTGGCAATGCACAAAACTTGATCATGATGCAAAATTTCACCAATTTGATCACCGCTTTGAACATCATAAATAGCTGTACCTACTGGCACAGTTAAATATAGATCATCCCCCTGCTTACCCGTACAGTTACTACCAGCACCAGCTTGACCACTTTTAGCTCTATAACTGCGGACATAGCGATAGTCTACCAATGTATTAACATTTCGATTGCCTTTAACAAAAACGCTGCCACCATTGCCTCCATTCCCCCCATCAGGGCCACCTTTAGGAACGTATTTTTCACGTCTAAAACTTAAACATCCATTACCACCTTTGCCTGCTTGGACATGGATTACAACTTCATCAACAAATTTCATCTATTTTCACACACTTTAAACTAACTAATTCTTTTTTACGTAGGCTATATTAGCGGAAAGTGATCATCGATACCAGCTTCATTTTTTATATTATATTTAAAATATTTTAAATAAATTTTTAATATATTTAAGCAAAGTGATATCACTTTGGTTAAACTTAACATTACTAACAAACAAAACATAAGAAACAAAGATATGATTACATATACTAATAAACTCCTAATTGCTATGCCTGACTTAAAGGGCCTTCCATTTGAAACCTCTGTTGTCTATTTAATGCATCATAACGAGGATGGTGCAATGGGATTTATTATTAATATTCCCCTATCACCTAATCTATCTGATTTATTTTCTCAAATGAATATTGCTTCAAAAGAGCCTTCTCCAAATTCACTTTTAAACCAAAAATTATTACTAGGCGGCCCTGTACAACAAGAACATGGCTATATATTACATACAAAAAGTGAAATAAAATTTGACGCAATCAAACAACTCAACGATAATCTATTTCTAACAACATCCCGTGATATTTTAGAAAACTTAGGTAAAGAAAACTCTCCAGAGAAAGTGTTAATTACTCTCGGTTACTCTGGCTGGGGCCCTGGACAGTTAGAAGAAGAGATTATGGCAAATTCATGGTTAGTTGCACCATTTTCTGAAGACATTGTCTTTGATGTACCATTAGAATTGCGCTGGCAAATTGCCTTAGAAAGTATAGGTATTAGGGATATTCATCAACTCTCTGGCATAAGTGGACATGATTAATAAAAGACTATTAGGATTTGACTTTGGTTTAAAGCGTATCGGAGTTGCTTCAGGACAGCTAATCACTAAAACAGCAACACCATTAAGTACAGTACAGTGTCCGGATCAAGTGCCTAATTGGCATGAAATTTCCAAACTAATTCATCAATGGCGCCCAACTGATATTATTGTTGGACTACCCATTGATACGTATGGTGAAGAAACTGAAATTACAAAACTTGCTCGCCTATTTTCAGAAGAGTTAGCGCAACGATTTAATAAACCTGTCCATTTAGTTGAAGAAGCCTATTCAACACGTGAGGCACGTTGGAAATTAGAAGAAGTCAAGGGTAAAAAAATAAATCATCTAAAAGTTGATGCACTTGCAGCCTGTGTCATTCTTGAAACTTGGATGACAAATTTCAGCTAACTTTAAAAAGCAAATGCATCTTCTATCCAATAATAGTTATCTTTTTCGAATGCAATCACATCAAAGCGCAATTGATACTGACTAAACTTAGGAAATCGAATAAGAAAAAACTGTGCCGTTTTAATTAATTTTTTTTGTTTTGTTAAAGTGACCGTCTCTAATACATGCCCAAAATCTTGATTGTGACGATATTTCACCTCCACAAATACCAATATATTGTTATTTAATGCAATTAAATCAATTTCCCCCATCCGAGAGTGAAAGTTTTCTTTAACAATATGATATTGATTCTGTTGAAGCAGTTTTTTTGCTTTTAATTCGTAGCGTTTTCCTGCTTGGAAACTCATCCTTTATGGACTTCCAATACCGCTATGGCGTAAAAGCGCTTGAATATCTGGTTTACGCCCACGGTAACTAATAAATAAATCAAGTGCTGGCTGTGAGCCACCTTTTTCAAGAATTGATTTTAAAAAGTGTAGGCCGACCTCACGATTAAAGACATTACCACTTTCTTCAAATAAACCAAAGGCATCACTAGATAACACTTCAGCCCATTTATAACTAAAATACCCAGCAGCATAGCCGCCTGCAAAAATATGAGAAAAGCTATGTGTAAAGCGGTGGTACTCTGGTGGGATTACAACAGCAACTTGATTTCTAACTTCCTTTAGTAAATCCAATACATAATTTTCATCCACCTGATGCTTTTTATACTCCAAATGCAATCTAAAATCAAAAATAGCAAACTCTAACTGTCGAAGCATATGCATTGCTGAATGAAAGTAGCGCGAAGCTACAAGCTTATCAAATAATATTTCTGGCAAAGACTCGCCCGTTTGATAGTGCTTAGTTAACCGTTTAAGAGACTCTTTATGCCACGTATAATTTTCCATAAATTGACTAGGTAACTCAACGGCATCCCACTCAACACCATTAATTCCTGAAACTGGCAAATAATTTACTTGTGTTAATATATGATGCAATGCATGACCAAACTCATGAAATAATGTTACTACATCACTATGAGTTAATAGCGCTGGTGTTTCATTATTAACTTGAGGCGCAAAATTACATGCAATATAAGCAATTGGAATTTGCAAATCACCATTATCTCTTAAATATCGTGCCGTTAGATCATCCATCCAGGCGCCACCACGCTTGACTTCTCTTGCATATAAATCCACATAGATCAATCCACGTAGCTGACCATCTAAATCCGTAAAACGGTAAAGCTCAATCGATTCATGATAACGATCAAACTGATCTATTCTCTCAACA
Organism: Thiotrichales bacterium 19S3-11; assembly: GCA_021713295.1. Lineage (GTDB taxonomy): Bacteria > Pseudomonadota > Gammaproteobacteria > Francisellales > Francisellaceae > M0027. Next base: position 35,792 of record JAKJJU010000010.1, on the reverse strand, counting down.
TTAATTCCATAAATTTCATTTAAAATACTAAATAAGCCGCTTAAAACATGTCCGACGGGAAAATAAGGGCGTAGTTCTTCCTGCGTAAAAGAAAATTTCTCTTTTTTTAGTTTCTCAGAATAATAATTTAAATCCCATGCTTTGAAATCATCAATACCTCGATTTTTAGCAAACTGACATAATTCTTGATACTCTTTCTCTGCCTGTGGCTTAGCTCGCGTTACTAAGTCTTCTAAAAAAGAAATTACCTGTGTTGTTGTTTCAACCATTTTTGGTGCAATTGACACTTCAGCATAGTTATCATAACCCAATATTTCAGCCATTTCTTGGCGTAATGCTAACGTCTCATTAATAATTTGCGTATTATCCCAGCGACTAGCATTACTACCGCAATCTGATGCTCTTGTTGCATATTCATAATACATTGCCTCTCGTAAAGCTCGATTATCTGCTGTTGTCATAACACTAATATAGGTTGGTGCATCCAAACCTAAACTATATCCCTTTTTAGCTTGAGATTCTGCCTTTAATCTAGCAGCTTCAATAACATGACTAGCTAGACCAGAGAGATCATTTTCATCTTCTGTATGATAATACCAAGCTTTAGTTGCATCTAAGACATTATTTGAAAAGGTTGTAGATAGCACAGTTAAGCGTTCAGATATTGCTTTAAAACGTTCCTTTTCTGCTTTAGCTAAATGAACACCGGATAATTTAAAATGCTTCAATGCTTCATCAATAATACGTTTTTTAGCGAAGTCATAATCGTCTTGATAAGCGTCAGATTGACTTATTTGCACATAGGCTTGATATAGCAGCTCATCTTGAGAAACCTCTGTTGAATACTCCGATAGCTTAACAATACAGCGATCATAAACCTCTCTTATAGTATCATCACTTAGTACAGCATTTAGTTGTGAGATTGGTGCAAATAACTTATTTAATTGGTCTTCACAAGCGTCTAGAGGGTCGATTAAATTAGTCCAGCTATAATCTGTGTTTTCTGCTAATAATTTTTTTCTTAAATCACGACAATGCTCTAGTTGGTTATCAAGCTGAGACTCAAAGTGCTGAATATCAATTTTTGAATACTCTGGTAATTCTATTAGTGGGTTTTTTATACTTTGTGTCATTTCTAGTGTTGTCATTGTTTTAATTCCATTGGCAATCTTTTTAACTACATATTCATTGAGTGTATATAATTATCATGTAAGATAAAAGTACAATTTAGCTTAATTTTAAGGTATATGATGACGCAAATTCAATTTTTACTTCTAGCTGCAATCCCGATATTGTTTGCAATTACGTTTCATGAAGTAGCCCATGGCTTTGTTGCTAAATTACGGGGCGATAATACTGCGTATATGATGGGTAGATTAAGCCTTAACCCTATTAAGCATATTGACTTAATTGGCACAATTATTGTACCAGCTGTTTTATTTTTGATGGGTGGTTTTTTATTTGGCTGGGCAAAACCTGTCCCTGTTAATGAGGGTCACTTAAAAAAACCAAGATTTGATAGCGCAATTGTTGCATTAGCTGGCCCTATTGCTAATTTTATCATGGCACTTTTTTGGGCCTTAGTTGCCAGAGTTGCATTTTCTCTAGTAGCGCGTATGCCAGAAGCATCTGAAATATTTACGTACATGGGTTATATTGGCGTACAAATCAACTTAGTATTAATGATTTTAAATTTAATCCCTATCCCACCATTAGATGGTAGTCGTATCGTTAGTGCTTTTTTACCCCTACACAGTGCAATTAAGTATAATCGCTTAGAGCGCTATGGCTTTTTTATTCTTTTAGCTTTAATTATCATCCCGATTGGTGGCAAACCAATTCTGTGGTATATCATGGGGCCGTTCATTTCCTTGTTTAATGTCATGATTTTCTCACTATTTGGCCTGCCTCATTTGGGTTAAGCTTGCATTTAAATCTTATTTTTAGCATGATGAATTAAGTCTATGTTAATAAACTATATAAGGTTGAAATCTGCTATGAATAAATTAACTCAGCTAATCCTTGGATCAATGATTATCCTACCAGTTACAACTTATGCAAGTACCTTTTCTGGCCCTTGTAGCATTAAAAATCAAACGCAAGAAAGTGTAACCTGTAACGGCCCTGCAACCTTAAAGCAATCAACCATTACAGGCGATGTAACAATTAACGGCCCAGCCGAAATTGATGAGGTTACTATCGATGGAAACCTAACGGTTCATGGTCAAGTTTCACTTGATAAAACAGCTGTTAAAGGCATAACAACAGTGAATGGCCCTCTAAAAGCAGATGATTCAACGTTAGCTACCTTAACGATACACGGTCCCTTAAAAATTGATGAAAGTACCATCTCTGGTAAAACAACAATTGCTGGCCTAATTGATGCGGATGAAACAACATTTAATAACACCGTAACTGCTTCAACTAACATCATTAAACTTGAAGAATCAACTATCCGTGGTGATCTTATTGTTTCTTCAGATCAACCTCCAATGGTTACCTTATCAGATAAAAGTGTTATTACCGGAGAAGTCATTTTCAAAAAAGTCAGTGGTAGCGTACTAACAAAAGATAATCAATCTAAAACTGGCAATGTTAAAAATGGTAGTAAAATTCAACATAGTTCATAATCAAGTATAAGCTTTATGATGAGCCTTAAAGTATTTTTTATTGCCATAGGCATTGTGCTTATTATTGAGGGATTATACCCTGCATTAGCACCTGAAAAATATCAGAATTTTTTAAAAGAAATTATTAAACTTAAACCTCAGATATTGCGCATTATAGCAATTGTTATGATGATAATTGGTTTGTTGGTTGTATTAGCCTTTATTGAGGGTTAAAGGCTAATACGAACTTTGCCAACTAACGTTTATAACTTTCCCAAATTTTTAGATCTTAACCCTTGCAACTTACATCGTGCATTCTAATGGTTTCTGATCTTTTGGGTTGTATTAGCCTTTATTGAGGGTTAAAGGCTAATACGAACTTTGCCAACTAACGTTTATAATTTTCCCAAATTTTTAGATCTTAACCCTTGCAACTTACATCGTGCATTTTAATGGTTTCTAATCTTTTGGGTTGTATTAGCCTTTATTGAGGGTTAAAGGCTAATACGAACTTTGCCAACTAACTACTATAGATATTCATTGAATTTAAATTATTACTCCTACTAACACCTGTAGAGCCTTTTGTTAGCCATGGGCACTGCGGCTGGCCAGTCTTTGATTGCTGACACATAAAAACATAGTAATTCTTAGAACTATCATAATAGTAAGTAATGCCAGGATCACAGGATAATGCATCATTAATAAACCCACAAGACTGAGTTGTTGAGCTGAAATGAAATAAATAATAGTTGCTAATAGCATCGTTTAATTTAAAAGAATATACAGAACTACCAGAGTCAGACGAATCACTAACAGGCTGCCCATAACTAGTCGTTAATGTAATACTGCCAAGCCCAATAGCTACCGCCTTAACTTTATTAACAAAGGCACCAACTGATAGCATCATATCGAAATTGCCATTAGAATAGTACTTTGTATCCAAACAATTAGCGTTATTAGGCCCACAAGTTGCGCTTTTCAAATCTAAACCAGCAACTGTAGTAGTAGCTTTTGTGGCATTCTGAGTTGAAATTTGTGTATACCAATCACCGTTTGTTGTACTGCCCTCATTGCCATGATATATATAAACTTGCGCCGACACTTGTGTTGATGTATTCGATTGCATATTAAGATACAATTTCTTTGCAACACCTGAACATGAGCCATTCCATGTATTTTTATCAGTATATTCAAAAGTCATCATTGCTTCTGATTGAATCGTTTGAGGAAAGCTACCATTCGCAGGACTTGTAACACTATAACTACTGATACACTTGTTTGAACTACTATCAGGATCAACTGTAATTGGATAGCTTGATTGATTGAGTACTGTCACCTTATAAGTCCCTGAAGCCTGTGCAGCTTGAAAACAAAACAAGCTCGCAGTCGCCAAACCCAAAGCTGTCAACGCATAATGATAAAGTTTCATGAACTTACCCCCCAAAATCTCTTATTTATTTTTATTAAACTAAATTCTTCACAAAAGTGAAGCAATCATTCTAAATTTTTCAACAATAAATTCATTATCTATGATTTATTGCTAAATAGAAACAACGAAAACAAAGGAAATATTACAAATATCAAAAGAATTTCTTCTAATTTGTAGAATGATTATTTGAATTTTTATGAGATAAGTATAAGATATAAATTACGCTGTATAGATATCAGCAGCATTGACGCTATTTGCAACATTAGTAGCAGTATCGGCCGTAATCCATGGGCATTTATCTGATCCATTATACTTTTGACTGCATACAAAAACTAGTTGGTCACTATCCGTATACGTATAAGAAACGCCTTTATCACACGTTAATAACCCATCATTAAAGCGACATTCTGCTTGTGTTTTGCTAAAGTGAATAACAAAAGGGCCATCACTTAAATCAATGCTACCATCACCACCAACTGCTTTTCCATAGCCATTGGTAACAGTAGCATCACCTAAACCAATTGTTTTCACATCTGATACAGAAATATCACCGCCGTGATAACTGAGTTGAATACGAGTTGTATTATCTCCTGGAACATTATACCAAGTATTTAAACAATCATTGCCATTACAAGTTGCAGAAGTCAAAGATAAACTATTTGATTTTGTTGATGAAGCCTGTACCACTTCACTCTGCCAAGTATAGGTTATTGGGTAACCTGAGTTTTGCTTATAGGTCCGATTAAGCTGAACTGTAATACTACTTGCTGTAGTTGAAGATGATGTTGGCGTTGCAACTAAGACAAATGCCTTATCTTTATGAAAACAATGCCCTATCGCACCATCATTACCCTCAAATTTAAAGTTACCAGTTTGATGGGCCGCCAAAGTTAATGGCAAACCAGAGATGGTATCTTCCTGTATACATTTTAGATCTGCAGTTGATACATTAACATTCATTGATGAATCTGTGTTATTTTCAACATAGTATGTGTAGTCATAGCGAGCGTATGCTGAATTGCTTAGCCCAATTAATAAGCCACAGATGCTTATTATACCTAAACGTGATTTTTTCATTTTTTTCCCCCCAATCAAATAAGCCGGAGAGAGAGAAACCAAACAACAAGCTGATTAATATAGTGATGACCACTCCCCCCGAAGTTATCTCGACTAATTATAAAGTATACTCAATAAAATGAAAAGCCTTTTCTTAAGTAATACTTAAATTAACTTTATAACCAGAGTATTTTCTAATGTTAATAACACCTGTATCTAATAATAAATACTGCCCCTTTATCCCCAATAATTTACCAGAAAATGTTTGATTTTTATCCAAATTAAAGCTCTTAATTTTCTCAGGATATTCTATCACTGGGTAATGAATATTAAATGCTTTTTCGTTCAACAATTCAAGTGCATCATCACCATGGTCTAACTTAATTTTAGCTAACTGATTTTTTGCTGAGATAAAAATACTTTCTCGTATCACATCCAGCGGTTTATGCTCTATCTGACCTTTTAACATCTTACGCCAATTAGTCTTATCGGCAATATGCTTTTTAAGTTCAACCTCAACCAAACCTGAAATAAGCCGACTTTTTACCCTAGCGATAGGCAAAACTTCCGTAGCTCCTTGATCTATCCAACGATGCGGTGTATTTGTTATACGTGTTATACCTACCTTAACATCACCTGTATTCGCTAAATAGATAATGTGATCTTGAAAACAATGCCTTAGCCCCCATTGCGGCTCTCGACATGTCCCTAAATGATAGTGGCATAATTCTGGCTTCATCAAACACATATCGCATTGCGCTAAAGAACGAAAACAAGGAAAACAATAGCCTTGAGAAAAACTTTTTGAGGTTTTCCTATGACAATGTAGGCAGTTGATTTCATTTAAATAATCAAAACGAATGGTTTTTGTTAGAAAGTCACAAAATAGTACAGCCTCATTATCTAAATTCATATAATAATGAGCCTTTTCATTTTCAAGCACGGTTTGCATTTTATGTAAGGTTATTTGATATGATGTCATTTTTTAAATTTACACTTTAATCATGGTTTAATATGGATACTTTTACATAGCTTCCCGGTGCATCTTCAATCGGTTTGAGCTTTTTATTTCCCAGAGTTAAAGCTTTAATCTTTTTACCAGAATGCCCCTTTAACCATTTTTCCCAATAAACCCACCAAGAACCCTCATGTTCTTTGGCACTATCATACCATTGATCAGCAGAACCAGCCAACGATTGGTTTGTCTTAAAACCATATTTCTGTATTGACGGTGGATTTACAATCCCTGCAATATGCCCAGAACCAGCTAATACAAATTCTGTTGCGCCAGAAAATACCTTTGCCCCATTATAAGTTGCTTTCCAAGGCGCTATATGATCTTTTTCTGTTGAAATAAAGATAGAAGGTAGATCGATATCTTTAATATTAATTGTCTCTCCACCGAAGGTTAAGGCATTTTCTTTGATTAAATTATTTTTTAAATAACATTGACGCAAATAATAGCTATGTGACTTTGCTGCCATATTGGTTGAGTCAGAATTCCAGTACAATAAATCCAATGGAAAAGGCTCTTTACCGCATAAGTAATTATTAATAAAATAATTCCATATTAAGTCATTACTTCTTAATAAGTTAAATGTCACAGCTAGACGTCTTCCATCTAGATATCCTGTAACTTGCATTTCAGATTCTAGTAAGTTTAATTGCTCTTCAGATAAGAAAAGACCCAAATCACCTGAATCAGAAAAATCGATTAAGGTTGTAAAAAAAGTAGCCGACTCAAAGTAATGCTTTTTCTTTTTCTTCAGATAAGATAAAGCTGCAGCTAATACTGTCCCACCGATACAATAGCCAATCACATTAATTGTCTTTTGTTCAGTTACTAATCTAACTTGTTCAGTCGCTTCTAAAACACCTTCTATCATATAATCTTCAAATTCGGTATCCTTATAGGAAGAGTCTGGATTAACCCAAGAAATCATAAATACGCTATAACCTTTATCCACTACCCACTGAACAAACGACTTCTTCTCAGTTAAATCTAAAATATAATATTTATTAATAAAAGGTGGAATGATCAATAATGGTTTTTGATAAACCTCTTTTTTTGATGCACTATATTGAATTAACTGAAACAGTCGATTTTGATAAATTACTTTACCCTTAGTTCTAGCAATATTATCACCAATCTTAAATTGGTCTAAATCTGTCATTTTAATATTTAATACGCCTGAGCCTTGATTACGTTTTAAATCTTCAAGCATATTTTCAAATCCTTTGATTAAATTTTGCCCATGAGAATCATAGGTTTCCTTTAATACATCAGGATTTGTTAACACAAAATTACTGGGTGAAACCGCATCTAGAATTTGACGAGTATAAAATTCAACTTCCTTAGATGTTTTGTCATCTAGTCCTTCTATTTGGCTGATTAGACCTTGAATTTTATCACTCGTGTGTAAATAACAGTTTTTAATAAACGCAAAAAAAGGCTGCTCTTGCCAACTATCCGATTCAAATCGTCGATCATGCTTAGTTGATAATGAGTCATTTACGATAGGTATCTTCTTACTTTGCTCAAAAAAATCAAAAATAGCATTCTGCCAGAGTTTAGTATAATCTTCCCACAAACTAATTTGCGTCTGCCAAAGCTCAACTGGATTTTGACTTAACAACTTTAAAAAAGCACCACGCATAGTTTCAGCAACTTTTGTTACATGATCGAATTTTAAATCTTCTAACGGATAATCTTGATTTGCCAACTGCTCACTCCAATTTTTAAGTTGTTTCGTAATCATTTGAAAATAAGCATCATTAAAAAGTAATTGCTGATTTATCTTATCTTTTTTTTCATTTTCATCCGATTGATGCAACATCCTATCACCTTCTTATTTTAAATCATGTTAAAGCTATTGTAATAATTCTATAGTTTCCGTTGTTATGCACAAAAAAACAATCAACAATTACCACTTTTGTGAGCATATTTTATTTTTGCCTTGAAAGTTCATTCATTTATCGTTATAACCTCCTATAACTTAAGCCACAAAAAGCAACCATCTTAAATTATTGGTGATGAAGTAATCTATGAAAAAAAATAGTCTTTATGCTGCTGGCGTCTGTTTCTTAGGCGGCCTGTTTGTCTTGTTTCAATTTCTTTTACAAGGCTCTGTAAGTCTTATGGTATCAGAATTAAAAACTGACTTATGTATTGATCAAATAGGCATTGGATTTTTATCATCAAGCTTTTTATATCCCTATATTATATTACAAATTCCAGCAGGGATTATCGTTGATAAATTAGGTGTGCGTAGAACTTTAGTTGCCTCAACGCTACTGCTTATTTTTGCTACTTTTGGTTTTGCACTCTCTTATGATGCACCCACTGCCGATTTGGCTAGAATGATGATGGGAATTGCCAGCGCACCGGGCGTTGTTTGTGCCATGTGCCTTGCTGCTAATTGGTTTTCAAAAAAATATTTTCCATTAGTTGCAGGATTTATTGAAATGTTAGGCATGTTTGGTGGTGCGCTAGGCGATATACTTTTGAGTATCTCAGTTAAAGACTATGGTTGGCGTTATACCATCTTATTTTGTAGTATTTTTTCAATTATCCTATTTTTATTGATTGTATTTTTTGTCAAAGACAAGCCCACCCCTCATCAACATGATATTAGCTTTCAATCAGAATGCTCCTTTGCAAAGGAACAAAGTAAGCTCTATTTCGCAGCTATTTTTAAATCAAAGGATATCTGGTTAAGTTGTCTATATGGTGGGGCAATTTTTGCAGTTATAACCGCATTTGCCTCACTTTGGAGCATTCCTTTTTTCAATCATCTTTATAACAGTAAAGCTTCAGCGCACATAACCGCTTTTATTTTTATAGGTGCAGGCTTCGGTACCATTTTTAGTGGTTGGTTAAGTGCGAAACTAGGTGCAATTAAGCCTGTGATGGTTATCTTTTCAATTTTAGCACTCATTCTGTTTGTCATTATCTTATATTTACCTTTAAATACAATAACCGCATCAGTTATATCATTTCTTTTAGGTCTTATGATCGGTGCTTATGTACTACCTTTTGCTTTAATCAAACGTCTGGTCCCTGAGTCTAGCAGAGGCGTTGCCATGGGCTTTACCAATATGTCTGTCATCATTATTGGTGCTATTTTTCTACCATTAATTGGTGGCCTTTTAAAAACATTAACGGCAGTTAATAGTCAGGGCTGTGTTATTGCTGACACCACGATCTACCAAATTGCTTTTATTCCCTTGACGGTTGGCTTATTAGCCGCCGTTATTTTGGCATTATTTATTCGGGAGAACTATTAACTTATTATGTCACTATTTAATCTTAATCAGCGATTCAGAGGGTTTTTACCCGTTGTTGTTGATGTTGAAACAGGCGGTCTTGACCCTGATAAACATGCACTTCTAGAAATTTGTGCTATCTTTATTTATCTAGATCATCAATGCCATTATCGAGCATCTGAAACGCTACACTTTAATATCAAGGCACACCCAAAAACTGAAATAGTACCTAAAGCATTAGAAATCAATGGTATTAAGCCTGGCCACCCATTTCGAGCTGAAGTTGAGGAAGCTCAGGCATTAAAGCAAACGTTTACCTATATTAGAAAACACATAAAAAAACATCACTGCTCACGTGCAGTTTTAGTTGGTCATAATGCACCGTTTGATCTTGCTTTTATCCAAAAGGCAGCAGCAAGAAATAGTATTAAACGTACACCTTTCCACTCCTTTAGCACCATCGATACCGTTAGCTTAAGTGCACTACTATATGGTGAAACTGTCTTAAGCAAAGCACTTGCAAAGGCTGGTATTGAATTTGATGAAAATCATGCCCACTCTGCACTTTATGATACTGAAAAAACAGCTGAATTATTTTGTCATATTTTAAATCATACGCCCTTTTTTCCATTACGTAGCAGTTAACATAAATGACCTTATATTAGATTAAATTACCGTAATCACTACGCTTTTAAATAGATCCAAATCCACTATAATTTACTTATAAGATGAAATTAAATATGGCTTGCGCTTTGAAAGTTCAAAAACAAATAATTAAAACAAATGCAATTACGCTATCCATTCTAATTTCAACAATAGTTATCATTTTAATACAGTATAAGATTAACTATCAGAAATTTAATTGGGCAAATTTATTTCTAGCTTTATATGCATCATCAGTATTTTATCTCGTTTCAAAGGTATTAGATTTATACTCAAATACAACTTATTCAAATTTCTATAAATTTTGTTCGTATTTGTTTAAATGGCTCGCAACTTTAATCCTAATTTTTAAATTTAGCACTAGTATTATGGCAGGCATACCACTTGCTCCTCATCCAGTAATTGACCCCTATTTAGTTAAAGTCGACTCATTTTTTCACTTTAATATCAAGTATATCATACAACTATCCAATCAGTTTTCAATGGTAAATACACTATTCAACGATACCTATCTTAGTATCGAATTTGCTTGCATATTGACTTTGGGTTTATTACCACTAATAAATTGGCAAAGTTATAAAAATCTTACTTTTATGTTCTTTAATCTAATGACTATAACTTTTATTTTTTGTTATTTTTTCCCATCAGTAGGTCCTGCCTATTCATATCATAATATTAAGTTCTCTAATACTGCTACTGACCTTGCAGCAAGCTACATAAACTTAAGGAATAACCCCATATTATCTTCCCCTTCTTCATGTATTTCTTGCCCATCTTGGCATGTAATTATTGCTTTACTCATTACAATCAGCTGGTGGCCTACTAAAAAATTCTATATTCGTTATTTTATCTTAGGTTACTGTAGTTTATTAATTTTTAGTGTATTTCCAACTGGAATGCATTATCTAACTGATGTCATTGCTTCTTTTATTCTGGTAGCTATAACTTACTTTATTACTTATAAGTTATTTCCAAAGGTAAAACATTATGACTTTGTTGTACCTTTAGCTTTTTTAGAGTTATTACTAGCAACTAAAAAAACAGCTATTTACAAAAAACTATGCAACACCATCTTCAACTTTAGGTGCCGGCAATAAATGTTCCCGTTTTAAGCCAAATAGTACCGCTAAAACGCCTGCAACATAAATTGAAGAGTAAGTACCAACAATAATTCCTAACATTAAAGCTAGTGAAAAATAATGAATACTTGGCCCACCAGCTAAAAATAAGACAAGCACAACAACAAACGTTAATCCTGAGGTGATGATTGTTCTTGATAACGTATCATTGACTGAACGATTAACCACTTCAATTACAGATGCTTTACGCATTTTTCTAAAATTCTCACGCACTCTATCGTAAATGACTACCGTATCGTTAAGTGAAAAGCCAATAACAGCTAAAATAGCGGCTAGTGAGGTTAAATCAAATTCCAATTGAAAGGCTGCAAAGACACCCAATATAATAATTGGATCATGTAAAAGTGCAATGCCTGCTGATACAGCAAAACGGAACTCAAAGCGAAAGGCGATATAAGCTATAATACAAATCATCGCAATTACAATTGCCAATAGACCATTTGTTGCTAATTCAGCACCCACTTCTGGACCAATATAATTAACCGCTGTAATATTCGCACTATTTCCAAGAGCTAGTTGTATTTTTTGTTTAATAAGTTGCTGAGTAGATTCACCCTTGGAAGAAACAAACCCTTTCTGATTATCATCTAAAGCCTTAGTTGGCATTAAACGAATCATCACCTGTTTTGCAGAGCCAAAAGTAATAACTTCTGTTTGGGTAAACTTTGCTTTTGTTAATTGCTGTTTGATTTGCCCTAAATCTGCAGCTTTTGCATATTCAACCTGAATTTGGTAACCACCCGTAAAATCAAGCCCCCAATTCAAGCCCTTAATAAAAATAAAACCAAATGAGACAACAATCAGTAAAATCGAAATAATCGCCGTAATTTTACGAATCCCCATAAAGTCAATATTGGTTTTTCGTTTGAAAAACTCCATACAAATAGCCTCTTAAATTCCGATTGAAAGTTTTTTAATTTGACGGCGTTTGCCATAAATTAAATTCGTCATAGCTCTTGATGCCAACACTGCAGAAAACATAGAAGTAATAATACCAATCATAAGCGTCACAGCAAATCCTTTAACAGCACCTGTACCAATTGCAAACAAAATAACTGCAACAATTAAGGTTGTAACATTTGAGTCAACAATCGTTGCCCACGCACGTTCATAGCCAGCATGAATAGCTGCATGAGGTGTTGCTCCATTACGAATTTCCTCTCTGATACGCTCAAAAATCAGCACATTACCATCAATTGACATCCCTAAATTCAGTACAATACCGGCAATACCTGGTAATGATAAAGTTGCACCTGGAATAATGGACATCACAGCTATAATTAAAACTAAGTTTAAAATCAATGCAATATTTGCAATAACGCCAAATAATCGATAATAAATTGTCATAAAAATAATTACGACGATCAGCGCGATAATAACAGAGATTGCCCCCATCTTAATATTATCAGCACCCAACGATGGTCCAATTTGCTGCTCTTGAACAATTTGCACTGGTGTTGGTAATGCGCCAGATCTAATTAATAAAGCTAAATTTTGTGCTTCACGCATATCTAAGCCTGTAATAACAAAATTATTACCTAACTGGCTATTAATCTTAGCAATACTTATGACTTCTTTTGTTGTATGAGGAACTGTAACTTCTTTGGAATCAACTATTTGCTTCTCGAAATTGGTTTGTACCAAAACCGTCGCCATTGGTTTACCAATGTTTTTAGCCGTCGCCTCAGAAAAATAGCTAACCCTAGGGCCGCTTAGTTTAACTTGGACTTCTGGTTGAGCCGTATCTTGACTATAGCCAACACGTGCATCAACAACTGAGTTACCATCTATAAGCACATTATTCTTTAGTACAACTGGCTGCCCCTTACTATCATAGTAAAGACCTGAACCAATTGGAATGATTCCCTTTAATGCACTTTGTGTATCTGCTTGTGTATTCACCAGTTGGAAACGTACCGTTGCCGTACCACCTAAAATTTGCTTTGCTCGTGCTGCATCTTGAACACCTGGTAACTCAATGACAACTCGATTAGCACCAGCTCTTGCAACAGATGCCTCAGCAACGCCCAACTCATTGACACGATTTCTCATTACCGTAATCACTTGCGAGATGGCATTATTTTGAATGTCACTCAGCTCAGTATCTGTCAGTGAAACGGTTAGTACATGATCATTATTACCTTCACCAATAATTGCAGATTGAAAATGTGACCTTAATAAGTCTTCAGCCGCTTTCACTTGACTTAATGAAGCTTTGGAGAAATTAATAACAATTTGGTTATTTTTTATCGCTATATTATCAGCGCGCAAACCTTCTTTTCTTAATTGATCGACAACTTCACCGCGAATCGATTCAAGGTTATTTTTAACTACCTGATCAATATCAGCTTCTAGAACAAAATACATACCACCTCGCAAATCTAGCCCAAGACTCATCGGATTTGCACCAATTGCTCGTAACCAGCTCGGCGTATTCGGAGCTAAGTTTAAAGCAACTGTTAACGTTTTATTGTATTTTTCATCTAAAATTGTTTGTGCTTTAATCTGGTCATTAACATCTTTAAAGCGTATTTGTAATAAATAGTCTTCTCTTGATATAGCACCAGTTTGAATATTAGCTTGCTTTAAAGTCTGCTCAATTGTATCAACAAGCTCTGTTGTTATTTTTGAATTATTCTTTGGCGTTATCTGCAAAGAGGGTGTATCACCAAAAATATTTGGTAACGCATAGACAATTGCAATAACAGTGATGATTAAAACCAGTAAATACTTCCATAATGGAAATCGATTCAATGGTACTTTATTTCGATTTTTATACATAAGATAACCTTGCTCACTTCGAAGCTACTTATTTAAATAATATTCATCAATGATTATGATGATTTAGTTGTTCCTTTAGGTAAGATAGAAGTGACTGCATCTTTTTGAACTTGAATTGTAACATTATCAGCAATTGTAATATCAATAAACGATTCACCCACCTTAGCAACTTTACCAATAATTCCTCCATTGGTGACTATTTCATCGCCTTTTGCAACTTCTGATAACATTTGTCGATGATCTTTATTACGTTTCATTTGCGGACGTATCAATAAAAAATAAAATATTGCAAAAAACACAACTAAGATAATAATCATTTGTAAGCTACCACCATCTTGTCCTGCCGCTGTACCATCTGCTAATGCATAGGAGCCTACCAATGGTGTAATTGACAAAGCTGCTAATACTTTATTAATCAGTTTCATTTTTATATCCTTTTAGTTTTTTATTTACTCTCAAGTTGTTAATTTTAATCATTGACCACACTTTAAAATTAAAGTGCTGGTACTTCAATATTCCGCTTTTGATAAAAGCTTTCAACAAATTGCGCTAATGTATCTGACTCGATATGATCACGCAAATTTTTCATCAGCCTCTGATAATAGGCGATGTTGTGAATTGTGTTAAGTCTTGCACCTAAAATTTCTTTCATTTTATCTAAATGGTGTAAGTAGGAACGTGAATAATTTTTACAGGTGTAACAGTCACACTCACTATCGACTGGAGAAGTATCATTTTTATGCTGACTGTTTCTAATTCGAATAACTCCTGTTTCAGTAAATAGATGCCCATTTCTTGCATTACGTGAAGGCATGACACAATCAAACATATCAACACCTCGCCTAACCCCTTCAACGATATCTTCAGGTTTACCAACACCCATTAAATATCGCGGCTTATCTGCCGGCATAATTGGTGCTAAATAATCTAAAATTCGAATCATTTCCGCTTTAGGCTCTCCAACTGATAAACCACCGATAGCATAACCATCAAAACCAATCTGTTGCAGTGCCTCTAAAGATGCCTTGCGTAAATGTGTATACATACCACCTTGAATAATACCAAATAAGGCATTGGGATTATCACCGTGCGCTTCTTTTGATCGTTTTGCCCAACGCATGGATAAAGCCATTGAACTATCTGCCTCTTCTTCTGTTGCAGGATATGGTGTACATTCATCAAAACACATAACGATATCTGAACCCAAGTCACGTTGTACTTGCATGGAAATTTCAGGCGATAAAAAAACCTCAGAACCATTGACTGGTGATCTAAAATAAACACCTTCTTCCTTAAGATTTTTCAATGCACCAAGGCTAAATACTTGAAAACCACCTGAATCAGTTAAAATTGGGCCATTCCAACGGTTAAAATCATGCAATGTTCCATGTGTTTTTATAATCTCTGTGCCTGGACGCAGCATTAAATGAAACGTATTACCTAAAATAATTTCTGCACCAGTGGCCTTAATATCCTCTGGTGATAGTGATTTTACGGCACCATAAGTGCCAACAGGCATGAATGTAGGTGTTTCTACATTACCATGGATCAATGATAATTGCCCGCGACGAGCGAAGCCAGATGTATGCGTAATCTCAAATTGCATTATGGAGTCTAAATAACCATTATCTATTAATATGGCTTGACATTATGAGTCAATCAATGCAAATCGTAAATATTTAATTTTATCTTTCGTTTAAAGATTTTTGCAACCTTAACAAATAGTGCATATTTTTGTTGCTTAGCAACATCAGTTGTTTTTAATAACCAGCCATTTCGAATATCAATAATTTATTATTATAACTATCTGATTATTATATCTTATCTCAAAAAAATACGATATTAGCATTTGCTTGCTAAGTCCTTGAATTAACACAAAATGGATAAAATTTGCACAAATATTTAATGCCAACTAACCTTAACGTTGACGTTATCAACCATAAAGGAAATAGTACAATGTGTAAATTACTTGATCTGCTTGCTGTTGTATTAGTAATCATTGCTGCTTTAAATTATGGCATTGGTGTATTTAATGTCGATGTACTATCTATTATCTTTGGCAAGATTCACTGGCTTAATATGCTCGTACAAATTGTTATAGGCCTTTCCGGAGTCTATATGGTTTTTCGTTGTCCTAGGATGTGTAATGGAGGCAGCTGCCCGACAAAAAATAATCATTCAGAACAAGCTAATCATAGCGATGATACAACTACACCATAGAAAATAACTTTTTTATCACTAGGGGGCAATCTGCGCCGTAGCTTGCAAAAGCTACGGCGTTTTTGGTTGTAAGTTTGATTTCATCGAATTGATATCTACAATTATTATTATATCTTACTTGTAATTGAGGAGCTTGGTTAATGCTAAAAACTAACTACTTTTATCTTTTATCTATTTTTTCTGCCAGTTTGCTTACTTACCAAGTCACGCTAGCTAGTAAAGTCATTTATGTTGATATTAATGAAGAAATCATCAAAGGCCCTACTGTTTTTTATGATCAGGATATTGCCTTTAGCGAAATTGATACTATTACTAATACTACTAAGAAACCCGTAACTTTGCTAGAAGTCCCTGGAAGTACACAACTTAATATTCAACAAAAGCTACGAAATTTTGATCAAGAAATGGCCGCAGATAATGATGTTACTTATAGCATTTATGATAACTTTGATAGTAAACAAAATTACTCTGAGCTACCGCACAAAATAAACAAAATTCAATCACTAGTCAATAAAATGCCCGTATTAGATAAGGCCCAGATGGTGCTTGTGTTACATTTGCATCAACTGCTGCTCTAAATATCTTATATAAAGGTGCTAATGATTCAATTTCACAGAAATGTTCTTTAAATCTTGGACAATGGTTATCTCAAAAAGATGAAAACTTCTTTTTAACAAATAAAGATACCTATCCAAACCTGTTTAAAGCTGCAGTATTTATTGATGAAATTGATGAAGATGAATACTCTTCTGGCTGGGATGGTTCCTATGGATATATTGTATTATCACAAATCAGTGAATTTGGTACCGTAGCAAAAAATCATCAAAACAACCAGCTTTGTGGTAAAGGCCCTAAAAAAGGTAAAGGTGATATTATTATTGAGCAAGCAGATTCCGTCTCGCCAGAAAAATATAAGCAACTTGTTGGCCATGCAAAAAATTATCAATGGCAAACTTTATGCAATCCAACTAAACCTTGTCAAAGAAAAGTGATCGAACAAATTAAACAAGCTTTAGATAAAGGAAATCTTGTTGTTTTCGGTGTTACACTACCTAACGTTGGCTCTAATGGAACATCTTTTAAATATTACCCCAACCTCCAATCCAAAACCAACTATGATCTAAACAAAGATAGTCAATATAATCACCTAGGAAATAATGTATTTGCTTATACTGAAAAAGTACATCAATGCATGAAAGATGAAGCATGCAGTAATAATTCGGGTGGCCATGAAATGCTTATTTATGGTTATCAAGAAAACCCTAACCAGCCTGGCAATGGCATCTTTTATGTCAGAAACTCATGGGGTGATGATGTGGGAGACTATGGTGATTTTTATATGACCTATAACTTTGCTGATAAAATGATGATGGAAGCCTATGAGATTAAAAAGCCATAAATAAAAATAATCAAATAAATTAATAAGTTATTTCAATTTATTAAAAATTAACTCCCTGTTTTATATAATAATTACTAAGATTTTTCACTATATTTAATTCAATGTGTGATTTTTTTAACTGTGCTTTTGATTTAGCTACTGTAGAATAGGTTACATACAAGACGGTTTTGGAGGTTGCACATGCCCAAATTCTATTCTCAACATAATGAACCAAATGTATTATATCATTCAGAAGGTCATACATTTTTAAGCTTAGGGCAGTTAAACCTAGGCCAGCATCAATATTATTTTGACTTACAAGGGCAACTATTAGATGAACAGCAAGTTGGTGATAAAAAAGCATTGGTTGCTAAAGATATCATTGCTAACCGAAAGCTGAACCGAGATGAATACCATGCCCAGTTAGATGACGTTATTAGATCTGTAACAAGAAGTTATAAACATAGTAAGTGTAATGGATATTGCACTCCTTTATTTGATTACTTTATAGCACAATACTTCCAAGAAATAGATAATGATCCATATCTAGTTAATGAAGTTGAGAAAATAAATAAAAAGCTTGCCTTTCTTTCACATATAAAAAATATAGACATGACAAGTTTTTGGTTAGAAAATAGGAAAGAGATTGAAACAGAGTATGATAAAGTCGCGCAGGATAGAGATTATCAGAGCCTAGGAGTAAAATTATCTACATTTTTTGAGTTTCATTATCAAGATGACTATTCAAGTCAAGTAACCAATCATGGTTTAGGTGAAGCAACCGAATTTGCAAATCAAGTAAATCAATTATTAGCTACTAAAAATAAAGCTAAGGATCAATTTTATCAACAGTTATACTCATCTATAAAAGGTCATCAACAACATTTTATTCAAAATTTTATGAGAGTAATTGAATCAGATGAACGTTTTTCGCTTATTCCTATCCATAAAGAAATGTATATTCATACCTTAAGAATAGCAAAAGCATTAACATTGGATGAGGGTGATGACACTAATAAAAATCAAGCACTTGCTTTTACATTTGATGAAGTATATAAACTTATCAATCGTGATATTGCTAACTATCTAAATACACATCAGAATGTCTCTGTTAAAGATATTAATCGCTTTATTGATAGTAAACGAACTACCTATGCTGCTTTTGTTGAGTCAATGACAGCCAGTTACTTAGCTACTAGTAATGAAGGTTTTCAATTTCCAGCTAATAATGCGCTTCAATCCCACCTTAAAAAGCATACGGCTGACGTAATTGATATTGTTTCAAAAAATGATGTTACAGGACTGACAACTCATATTGTTGGTACCGATAATTCTTCTCATAGTAAAAAGGAGCAAGACCCTGCCTTTATGACAATGAGACAGTATGATAGCCAAGGTACTTTATTACAAACTCAATACCGAGTTCCATCTTTAACAACACCTGAGATTGGTGATGCTGACGCTAAACCAATCCAACAACAACTTACTGAAGCATTTGCTGCTAATAAACTAAATATTGACAATGCTGATGGTCCAGTTGTTTATAATTTATTAACATCAATTCCAAAAGCGTGGGACTCATGTAGCCAGCAAAAATCAGCTGAAAAAATATTTAAAGGCATGCATCAATATAATGCAAATATCGTTCAAAATGACGTAGACAATCCAATGTTCTATGTAATGAACTTGCCAATTAATCAACATACCCATGCACTTAATTATGATAAGTGGAATACAGCAGCTAAAGAAGCAATGTTTTTAGCTGATTTAGCTGTTTTTAATTCCATGTGTAAAGCAGGTCTTCTACCTGTAAGTGAGGATTTAAATACTTTAAATGGTGCATATAGGGATTTTCTTAACCGAGGTAACGCAGATCCTAATGATTTTTTCTGTAATTCTAATTGGGCTCAAACTGCAAGAGAAGCGGCAAGCCGTTTAAAAACTACAATAGTACACGCTGAGTTTGAAGTTGAAAATATTAATAGTTCTAAGAAACAAAAACTTGCCAAGACTTTTTTAAAGTTATATGCAACTAAATATCATGGTGAAGATGCTACTTTAATGCAAAACCAAAAAGAGTACGCCTCCATTATCCAAGCAATGCAATTATCATTAAGCCAGCATAACTTCAAAGGCTGTAAAAGTGCTAATGAACGCTTCTCATTTATTGAAAATTTAAATCAATTATTTCTTGCTTATCATTCAAATACCTTAAACCCAGAAGTTGCAAATAAAATTGATACAGCACTCGATCAATACTTGCAACATGGTAATGCTCAAAATTTAGCTGCAACTTTGCATAAAATCAATAATCAATATAATGTCTATAATTCAGGCATAATGCCTTCTGTAGTAGATACGGGCACACCTAAATTTAACGTATCTTCTGATGATAGCGACCTATCTATCAGCGAGTATAATACGAATTATTTTGGTCCTAGCTGCTATAGCAATGTATCACAAAAAAGTGCAAGTTCTATGCAAGCTCATGGTGGCATTCCAGATAGATTAACCGATGGTAAAACCTCATCAGGTATACTATCAATTGTTAGGGATAAAATCTCAAATTATAAAGATAGTTATCTAAATCAATATAATGATGAAGATAATCATGCTGAAAGGGCAAAACAATTATGTCATGATGTATTACAGGATTACGTAAGCAGTTGGGGATGGAAAAATCATAGAAGTAAAGCACGTTCTGCTGTTGCAAAAATTGAACAGCTTACGACAACTGATCAAACATTAATTAGTGATTTAAAAAGTATTCTATTCGACCTACATAGTGACATTACAGCATCATCTAAATATCATGGAAAAAGCTCATTAAATGCGCGTTTACTCTTTCTTAAAACTACGCTTGATACCAATGATAGTTTTAAACAACCGGAGGTTTAGTTTTATAGATGAGTTAGTACATTATTAGTGTTAACTCTCTTTCTTAGACATCGTTTTCTTCTTAGAATTTTTGCTCTGTGTTGTCTTTTTCTTTTTAGTCTTTTTTGATTTAGATTTTTTAGGTGATTCGTTTAAAGCATCCGTCTGAAACGCTTTTTCTCTTTCGGCAATAGCGGCTAATGAATTACCTTTGGTTGCTTTCTTAGATTTGGCTTGAGTTTTCTTTGCCTTTACTTCTTTATTTGCTGATTTAGCTTTAAATGATGATGGCTTTTTACCTTTAGTTTTCTTATAAGATGAAGCCTCAACCAACTCAAAATCAATCTTTAAACTTGTCATATTAACAGCGATTAATTTAACTTTTACCTTCTGGCCTAAAGCATACGTTTTTTTGGTACGTTCACCTATTAGTAGTTGTCGCTCTGAATCATAGTGATAATAATCACCTTCCATCGTTGCAACATGTACCAAACCTTCTATTTGATTTTCTTGTAACTGAACAAAAAAGCCAATACCGATTACGCTAACAATTTTAGCTTCAAATACCTCCCCAACACGATTGCGCAAAAATGAACATTTTAACCAATCTTCAACGCTTTGGGCCGCATTATCTGCTCGTCTCTCAGCGATTGAGGCATGATCGCATAAATCAACTAATTGTTGCATGTCATATCGGTAACCACCTAATTTATGCTCATTTAAAATCTTACGTATAATTCGATGTGTTAACAAATCCGGATATCGCCGAATCGGTGAAGTAAAATGTGAGTATGCATTATATGCTAAGCCAAAATGCCCTTCATTATGTGGTGAGTATACTGCTTGCATCATGCTACGTAATGTCATTAATTGAATATTATGAAAATCATCATGACCTTGTGCAATAGTCAGCATCTGAGAAAACTCCAGCGGCCCAGGATCATCGCCCCCTGATAAACCTAACCCATGTGTTTTTAAATAATCTCTTAGGCTTGCAATTTTTGCAGAAGAAGGCCCACCATGAACACGATAAACACCATCAAATTTATGCTTTAATACAAATCGCGCCGCAGCAACATTTGTTAATAGCATACATTCTTCAATAATACGGTGTGCATCATTTCGGGCTCTAGGTAATATGGCATCAATCTCACGACCTTCATTTAAAACAATTTGCGTCTCTTCCATATCAAAATCAATAGCGCCTCGTTCTTTTCTACGCTCAGACAAGACTAAATACATGCCGTATAAATTATAAATATGTGAGACTAATTGAGGGTATGCTTTCTGAAAATCTTGATTATTTTGATTTAATAAATCCGACACTTCAGTGTAAGTTAAACGCGCATGCGAGCGAATAACTGCCGAATAAAATTCGTAACGAGATAACTTACCATTAGCGCTAACGGACATTTGGCATACTAAAGCTAACCGATCTACCTCCGGTTTTAAAGAGCATAATTCATTCGATAACGCCTCAGGTAACATCGGGATTACATACCCTGGAAAATAAACCGAAGTTGATCGGTTCTGTGCTTCTTTATCTAAGGCTGTTTCAGCTCTGACATAATATGAAACATCTGCAATAGCCACATACAAACGCCAACCACCTGATTTTTTTGGTTCACAATAGACCGCATCATCAAAATCTTTTGCATCTTCGCCGTCAATAGTAACAAACGGCATTTCTCTTAAGTCTCTTCTGCCTTCTCTATCTTCCTTAGTAACTACATTTTTAAATTTATTTACTTGTTGCAATACCTTATCAGGCCATTGATCATTCAAATCATAAGATTTAACGGCCATATCAATCGCCTCATCAATAGATAACTGATCACCAATTACTTCGATTATTTTACCTAACGGCTGTGTTTTATAAGATGGTTGAGAAATTACTTCAACCGTTACAAATTGACCAGGTTTAACAGCTAGCTCATCTTGAGGCCAAATAAGCACATCGTGTTTTAACAATGGGTTGACTGGTTCAACATAACTTACACCAAACTCTTCTTGATAGCGCCCCGTTAACCGAAACGTATTGCGCTTTAGAATCTCAACAATTGTACCTTCTAAATGCCCCCTACGACTAACACCTGAAGGCCTTGCTAAAACACAATCACCATGAAAAACACATCGCATTTGCTTAATGGGTAAATAAATCAACCTACCATCATCTGCTATAATCTCTCCTGGACCATCTCTCGAAGCTATCACCGTTCCTTTAATTAAGTCCATCTTTGAAACTAATCCATAATAGCCACCACGGTTATATAGTAACTGACCATCTCGTTCCATTGCTTTTAAGCGACGCTTTAATGCAACCTTATGCGCCTGCGTACTTAAATTCAAGGCATCAAATACAATTTCGAAAGTTGCTGGTACGCCTTTATCGCGAAAAAACTGTATAATTAACTCTCTTGAAGGAATCGGGTCATCATACTTTTGCATTTCACTTTCACGATTGGGATCCATTGAAATATCATATTTTTTTTCAACAACTGTCGGTTTCTGCTTAACCTTAGTTTCAATTTGATTAAGTGACTTATCTACATTACTCTGCTTTGACATCCATATATTCCTAATCTATCAAAAGCTTTCTTGATTTTAACTGGCCTTGTTCAAACTGACCAATACCTATAAATTTTTGGTCTAATTTAAACACATACCAACCAGTCAACTGAGCATTCTCTCCTAGCCAACGGCCAGAACGTTTCAACTCTCCTATTTCTACATCACTAATTTGATATACAGGCCAATTAATAAACAGTTCGCCTGTCTCTATTATTGTAGCTGATTTTTCAGCTTCTGGTTTAGCTAATTGTTCTGAAAGCTTTTCTAATGTTATCATTTTATGTGCTTGATTAAACCCTCCGCAACTAATACGTCTGAGCTGAGTCAAATGCGCACCACAACCAATACTCTCTCCAATATCATACGCTAAGCTTCTAATATAAGTACCTTTACTAACTTTTGTTAATACCTTAAGTTTACAACTGAGCGTATCATAACCTTGATTAATTAAATCATAAACCGTTACTTTTCTTGCTTTCCTTTCTACTTCTACGCCTGAACGAGCTAACTTATACAATGGTTTTCCATCAATTTTCAATGCTGAATACATTGGTGGGATTTGTTCAATCTGCCCTCTAAAATGACTCAAAAACGCTTCGATAATGATATCATCTAATTGTGGAACTGGCCTTTTCTGTAACACATTACCTTCTTTATCTCCAGTATCTGTCGTAATACCTAATTGAATTGTTGCCAAATAAGTCTTGTCAGAGTCCAACATATACTGCGAAAATTTGGTTGCTTGGTTAATAAATATTGGTAACATACCCGTTGCCATAGGGTCCAAACTACCACTATGGCCTGCTTTTTTAACTTTCAACAATCGTTTCACTTTTTGTAGCGCGCCATTAGAACTTATTCCACATGGCTTATCTAGTAATATAATACCACAAGTGGATGCATCTTTGACGGATCGATTTTGGATAACTGTATTTTTTTTTTGCATCATGATTTAATCAGCTTGATCAATTTCATTTAATTTTCTTAACGCCTTATCAGCTGCCTTTTGTTCGGCTCGTTTTCTGGAGGTGTCTTGTGCTTGTTCGTATATTTCTAACTCTTTGATTTGACAGGCAACGTAAAATACTTGTTCATGTGCTTGGCCTTGCGTTTCTAACAATTTATATTCCGGTAAATCAACGCCTTGAGCTTGAAGCGCTTCTTGTAGGCGCGTTTTATTGTCTTTTGGAACTTCGGTTAATCTTAATGCTTTAATTTCATCACTAAACCACTTTAAAATACAAATTCTCACCTGATCAAGTCCAGCATCAAGATAAATTGCTCCAACTAGCGCCTCAATTGCATCTTCTAGGATCGATGCACGTTTCGCCCCACCTGATTTAACTTCTCCAACACCTAATGCTAAAAAATCGCCTAAATTAAATGAGGCTGCTTTATCTGTTAATGTTTTCCCTTTAACAATTGAGGTCCTCAATAAAGACAGTTGACCTTCCTTTGCTTCAGGAAATTGATGATAAAGTGCTTCAGCAATAACCATCCCTAAGATGGAATCACCCAAAAATTCTAAACGTTCGTTATGTCTTTTACGCAATGAGCGATGTGTTAATGCTTGAGTTAACAATGCTTCATCGGTAAATTGATAACCGATAATTTTATATAATTGATTATAATTCTTCATTTAACAGGCAGCTACCATTTTTAATTTTTTTCTTTTCTTAATTAATCCAACCGAGTTGACTCCAGCGAATTGAATAGGATGAATCATCAAAACTTAACCATACGAAGAAAGCTTTCCCTACTAAGTCTTTTTCAGGCACAAACCCCCAGTAACGACTATCTTCACTATTATCGCGATTATCGCCCATCATAAAATACATGCCTTTAGGCACAACTAAATCTTTAAAGCTAAGACTACTTTTAAATGGCATCGTCAAAATATCATGCTTAACACCAAGTAAGTCCTCTTGATATTTATTTGACTTTTGCGTTAGGGAATTAATAGGTTCAATCAATCGTTCTAATAGTGTCTCTGGTATTTCTTTGCCATTAATCGTTAAACGTCTATTCTGATAACTAATCTTATCGCCCGGCACACCGATAACACGTTTAATAAAATCAACATTAGGATTAACTGGGTAATGAAAGACAACGACATCTCCTCGTTTAGGCTCTCCAGTTTCAATCCATGTTTTATTTGTAAATGGACTTCTAATACCATAAGAAAATTTATTCACCAAAACAAATGCATTTGTTTTTAATGTCGGATACATTGAACCGGTTGGGATTCGAAAGTTTTCGATTACGAATGCTCTTAAAAGAAATACAATTAAAAACACCATAAACAACGAACGAGCATAATCAGCTAAAAATGGCGCTTTTAGTAATTTATGCTTTTCTTTTTTTGATAAACCCGCTAATTGATCTTTATATTTTGCTTTTCGTTTTTTTTCAAAAAATAGCCAATCAACCACCATAATGATAAATGACGCTACTGTTAAAAATAATAGCCAAAAATTAAAATCAATATTCATTTACTTAAGTTTTCCAATTAGTTATTTAATTAAACTTAAGGCATTATAAAATCTTTTTGCGTATTTGAATATAACTATTCATAGCTTCTTTTACACACAGGCAAATTCTTTATTCATATTAGTAGATTTTGCATAACGAACCATCGCACTATTATTAATAATTAATGCGTGACTTTTTCTATTATGTTCATCACATAAAATTAGTGTGCCATTACTGCTTGATAACAAACTTAACGGTTTAAATTGTAAGTAATTTCCCTTAGGAAAGCCCTTCCAGCTTAAGGTATATTGCTGCGGTAATTTTAATTGATGATTTATTAACTCATCATCGCCATCAAGACGTTTATTTGCATTATGATCCACAAATACAAGTAAGCTACCTCTCCATAAACCATCATTACAAGTTGTATTATCAATGCTTGAGCAAACAACCACAGGCAAACGGCTCTGGTAAGCTTTTGATTTTGCATAAGTTAATAACATATAAAGCTTATCAATTGCAACATTTGCTTGATTTTGTTTATAGAAATACTGCCAGCTGATTGTTGCTGTAAAAACTAGTGATGATAAGATAGCCAATACGATTAATAATTCGATCAATGTTAAACCAACTTGGCGTTGATTTGCTACTTTTTTTACTTTTTCATCACCAAGCTCTTGCATTTTCGTTTTTTCAAATTACAATAACGCCTCATATGGGTCGTTAGCTCAGTCGGTAGAGCAGCTGGCTTTTAACCAGTTGGTCATAGGTTCGAATCCTATACGACCCACCATTTAATCTTTTTACCTTATAATACCTAAAAAAATATTTAAAGAGCGACATTCAAACTTATTAAGCTAATTTATAAAATTATAGTATCTATTTTACTTATTTCTTACGAATTAAATACAAACCATCACCAATACTTAAAAGGCTCGCATCAACTCGATTATCAGACACAACATAGTGATTAAACTCCCGCGCTAATTTGGCTTTTTGTTTTTGTTCGCTATCATAAGCAACACTACCATTTGCCAATACATTATCAACAGCCATTACGCCACCTGTTCTTAATAGCTGTAAACCTAATTCATAATAGTTTTGATTATTAATTTTGTCAGCATCAATATAAATAAAGTCAAAATACCCTTGCTTAGCACTGGTGATTAATGATTTTAAAGTATCAATTGCAGGAGCAATTCTAAGATCAATCTTATCGATAACATTAGCCTCTTGCCAGTAACGTTTAAAATTTTCAATGTACTCATCTGTCACATCACAAGCAATTACCTTTCCATCAGCAGGCAAACTATTAGCAATTGTTAATGTCCCAATCCCTCTGAACACTCCTATTTCAATCGCATTCCTAGCACCAATTACCTTGACTAAAAAACTGATAAATTGTAACTGATCTAGCGAAGTATTCATTTGCGCATGAGGCTGAGAAACTGCATCATAAACCATATTTTTTTGAACGTTTGACCAATTTTTTTGTGCTTGATTGATTATATATTGATGTAAGGCATCACTTTCGAGTAGTGTTGAAATAGACATAATATGAGTCACTCCTTATTCTATTTTGTCATCTTTTGCTTTCTTTAAAATACTTTATCGTTTTTCATTGCACAACACTTGATTATATAACACCCTTCTACTAATAAGTTTTAATAACGGAATTTTTCATTAGCAAAAAAGGACTTTCAGTTATGAATATATATAATACAAAAGAATTAGTTAAAACTTATATTCAAAATAAAAGTAAACCACAAAAACACAAGTCAATTGTAAATAATAGATTTAACCATATCATCCATCATACTTGGAATAAAAGCTTATTTTATCGGGACTATTGGAAAATGCATGGCATTAGCGAAAAAGATTTAAATGAATTAACAGTCAAAGACTTACCCTATGTTGATAAAACCCTATTAATGGAAAACTTTGATATTGCTGTTACCGACACCAAAATCAAAAAAGCACACTTGGCTAACTGGATAGATAATAATAAAAATTATGATGAGCTTTACTTAAATAAATATCACATTGTGCATACTTCAGGAACATCAGGCGAGCAAGGAATTTTCCCATGGAGCAAAGCTAGCTGGTCAAAAGCCTGGGCTGCCTCTGTTACTAGAGCTTTAAAACCAAAACTACGAGCTGGCATTACACGCTGTGCTGTAATACTAGCAGCAGAAGGTCGATTTTGTGGTGCTGGATTCTCAAGAAGTGGTGATAATTCTTTTTTTGAAGTCAAGCTTTACTGCGTCTCAGAATCAATAGAAAAAATAGCGCATCAATTAGAAATATATCAACCCCATCAATTAGGCGGTTATGCTCTGATTATCGGTGATTTAGCCAGAATGCAATTAGCCGGCAAGCTTAATATTAAGCCAGAACGAATTTTCACCTCTGGTGAGCCGCTATTTGAAAATGATGCTAATGTCATCGAAAAAGCTTGGCATATCAGAGCAACTAATCTTTATATGGCATCTGAAGGACTTTTAATCGGTGCACAACAACAGCATAGCACATTCGATATTTTTGATGATCTGAATATACTTAGCACAACTAATAACGATCAAACAACAACGAATATAGGTAATATCTGTATTACTAATCTGTCTAACCATGTCTTACCTATCATAAATTATAAAATGGAAGATTTAGGTAGCCTAACCCCTGCAGGCGTATTTGAAAAATACCCTAAACTTGAATTATCAGATTGCAGATTAAATCACGCTGTTGAAATCATTAATAATCATGGTCAAGCTGATACAATTCATCCTTCATTATTTGAAGAATTTTACGTCGCAGATATGATTTCTTTTCAGTTCGTAATCCAAAACAATCAAATTAAAATTTATTATACCTCAGAAGAAGACATATCCAATCATGTAGAAAGTAACTTCTATGATATTTTGAAAGTGAAAGAAGCCGATACTTCTGTTGGAGTTAAAGCACAGCGTGTTGAACAACTCTCTCGAGAAGCAAAAGGAGAAAAATTTCAGCTTATCAATGTAGTTAACTAGCAATCCATTATAATACTATTTTGGTACCTAGAAATAAAACTTAACATCAAAGCAATTGCAATTAAGCATAACTTATGGTTTATTAAATGCTTATATAACTTCTGATATAAGCTATTATTATCAAATTAATTTAAGGCATACTACCAATGTTTACAGATTTAGATTATCCCAATGTTTGGACTTTATTTGACCAAATCAGACAAATCCCTCGCCCTTCCTTTAAAGAAAAAGCAATTCGAGAATTCATTTATCAATGGGCAAATAAAAATCAATTTAAAATAACTGAAGATCAAGCACATAATCTAGTAATCTATGTTCCAGCAACCTGTGGCTACGAAGATAGAGAAGTAGTTGCTGCACAAGGACACTTAGACATGGTCTGTGAAAAGCACTCCGATATTGATTTCAATTTTGATAGTGATGCCATTAATGTATACCGTGATGGTGACTGGATTAGAGCCAATGGTACAACACTAGGCGCTGATAATGGTATTGGTGTTGCACTGATGATGGCAGCAGCAACTGATCCTAATGTAATTCACGGCCCTATGGAAATCTTGTTAACTGCTACTGAAGAAAAAGGTCTCGTAGGGGCTAGAAATTTAGACCCAAACATTCTAAGCGCTCGCTATATGCTTAATATTGACTCTGAAAGCTGGGGGGAATTTTGTATCGGTTGCGCCGGCGGTGGCGACAGTTTGATTAATTTATCGGTTGAATCAGTAAAAAGTAATCTAAATGATCAGGCATATCAGCTTAAAATCAGCGGCCTTAAAGGTGGCCATTCAGGCGTTGATATTCATAAGCAACACGGTAATGCACTTAAAATTCTAGGGCGTATTTTACGCTCGATCCCTCACGCAAAGCTTGCAAGCTTTGAAGGTGGCAACTTAAGAAACGCTATTCCACGCGAGGCAGTAGCCAATATCTTATTTGAGCCAAACCAAAAAGATAAAGAAATTCAATGCATTAAACAAACATTTACTATCATTGAAAAAGAACTTTCAACCATTGAGCCTAAACTATCATTAGATATTACGCCACTGAAAGAACTACCGCAAGAGTATGTTAGGCTATCGAGCCAAAACACGCTTTTAAATCTAATTGAAGCTCTACCACATGGTGTGGTATCAATGGATCATCATATCGCTGATCTAGTTGAAACCTCATCAAATTTAGCCTCAGTTAAATTTAATAGCGACAGCCGCCAATTTCTAATCACGCTATCTACTAGAAGCTCTGTAATGTCAAAACTACAAGCTCAACGTCAACATATCAGCAGTATTGCTCAACTCGCTAATGCTCAGGTTAATCATGACGAAGCTTACCCTGGCTGGCAGCCTAATCCACACAGTGACATAGTAAAAAAGGCACTGGCAGTCTACCAAGAGACATTTAATGCGCAAGCGCAGGTTGCTGCAATTCATGCAGGCCTTGAATGTGGTATTATCAATGGTAAATACCCTAATATGCAAATGATTTCATTTGGCCCAGATATTAGAGGTGCGCATTCACCAGAAGAACGCTTAAATATACCGACAACATTACAGTGCTATGATTTATTGAAAAATCTCCTTAAGGCGTTTGCTAATGAAAAAAAGCCACTAACACAAAATCAACTAGAAGCAGTGACAGCTTAAGAACGTAATTATTATCAATGGTGAGAAATAGATATGGATAAAACAGATACGCTGACTCCAATTTTGCGTAATATTCTAATTGATAAAGGAACAGAACCTCCTAACAGCGGCAACTATAATTTGCTTGATGCCAAAGGGACATACCTCTGTCGTAGGTGTGGCCTAGCCTTATTTAGGTCTGACTCAAAATTTATATCAAGCTGTGGCTGGCCAAGTTTTGATGATGAAATGACTAACGCTATTAAGCGACAACCTGATGCTGATGGTCGGCGCACTGAAATTTTATGTAATCGCTGTGATGGTCATTTGGGACACGTTTTTCACGATGAAGGTTATACAGAAAAAAATCTACGTCATTGTGTTAACTCATTATCGGTTGAATTTGTTGAAAATGTTGAAGTTGTTGATACCGAAGAAGCTATTTTTGCTGGCGGCTGCTTTTGGGGCGTTGAGCACTTATTAAAACAACAAGAAGGTGTATTAATTACTGAGGTAGGCTATACAGCAGGTAAAACAAATAACCCATCTTATCAAGAGGTCTGTCAAGGTACGACTGGCCATATTGAAGCTGTCCGTTGTGTTTATGATCCAAATAAAACAAGCTTTAGAAAGCTAGCTAAGTTATTTCTTGAAATCCATGATCCAACACAACGGGATGGTCAGGGCCCTGATATTGGTGAACAATACAAAAGTATTATTTTTTACTTTAATGATACTCAAAAACAAACCGCAAAAGATCTATTAAATATCCTTAGAAATAAAGGCTTTGATATTGTTACCGAGCTGGTTAAAGCTACGGTTTTTTGGCCAGCAGAAGATTACCATCAAGCCTATTATATAAAAACTGGAAAAACACCCTATTGTCATCGCTATACCAAGCGTTTTGATTAAGCTCTTTTCACTTTACTAATATAAAATTCTAACCTTTGTTTTACCCAAATTCTAACTGGCCAAGTCGCAAATATAATTCCCGGTATTGCTGATATTGAACTAATTGAAATTAAAAATGATAATTGACCATAATTCGATAAAATACCAGGTAATGCAAAATAGCCAAATAAAAGTACAATGCATAATACGCTCAACATTAGCTTAATCGTAAAGCTTTCACTAAAACCTAATACCGCAACTGTTTTCATTAATGTTCGAGTAAAAAAGAACCAAATTAACAGAAAAACAATATAACAGCCAATAATGTATACCCACCAAGGTGATACACCTAAACCAATAGTGAAATGAGCTATATCTCCATGATTGGTTAAGGTCCGAATTGGAATATAATCATAAAAATTACATAGATTCATAAAATTAAACCAGAAAATAAAGTAATAAACAATTTTATGCTTATATAACGCTTTTAAATTTAAAAGAATTAAAGAAAGAACATACAAGAAACCATTTGCTATACCTGGCCCTGCAAAAGCAATTAATGCCATTGCATATAGATGCCCATGACTAACTAAAAACTGATAATTAACGTTTTCATCAATATTGATTAATAACAATATATTTAACCAACTTGTGCCACCAAAGTCGATGACAAATGGATTATGTTTAAAACCTAATGCCCATGCCATAAACGAATGCGCAAACTCATGTGGATATACTGCTAAATAATGGCTTAATAGTATAACGATTGGTGTTACAAACATAAAACCAACTAATTTTTTACAATTCACAATAGCTCCTGATATAACAAATCAACATATCTATAGATGATCTTAATTTATATAAAGTCTTTCCTATTAAATAACCAGTTTTAATTGAAATATCAATAGCCTCAGCCTCTCTACACATAATAAAATAAGCTATAAATATAGATAAAATAACTGATTAGAAAAATAGCGCCCTGATAGCGATTAATCTTATTCTTACCAATCAAAGTAAATAAAAATAAGCATAAAGTTAAAATAACCATATAAAGTGCATCTCGATATAAAACTAATTGATTTAAAATTGCTGGTGAAATCAATACAGTAATGCCAACAACCATTAATGTATTAAATATATTTGAACCAATAATATTACCTAAAGCTAAATCATGCTGCTTTTTTAATGCCGCAACAGCTGAAGTAGCTAACTCTGGTAAAGAAGTACCAATAGCAATAATCGTAAGGCCAATTGCAAGATCACTCATTCCTAGTCGTTTACCAATACTACTAGCACCCCATATCAAAATTTTTGCGCTAATAATTAATAAAATAAGTCCCAAAACAATATAAAGTATACTTTTAACTAAATTCTGCTTAGAAGGCTCCTTTGATTTATCTTTCAGTTTAGATGCAGTCACTTTACTCCTATAAAACTTTACAGTCATTATAAAGCCAAAAATAATAAGTAAAATAATACCATCTAATCTTGATAAGGTAAGATTCCATAGCATCCAAACTAACAATACACTAATGCCAATTAGAATCATAAAATCTTTATAGAGTATATTAGCGTCTACTTTAATCGGCCTAACAACAGCAGCAACACCAATTACAAGGCCAATATTAGCAATATTTGAGCCTATTGCATTACCTATTGCCATAGAGGACTTATCTTCAAAAGCTGCAAAAGCAGAAATAACTATTTCAGGCAAAGAAGTACCAAAGCCAAGGATAAAAATACCAATAACTAACGGCGATATTTGAAAAATCTCAGCAAGCATAACTGCACCAACAACAAATCGATCAGCACTCAGAACTAATAGTAACAAACCAAATAAAATTGCTAAACTTGCAAATAACATATCAAGCAGATTATTAAATTTTTATATGCTCTAATAGTAAGATAAAACAGAGCGATACTAAACACATAATACATAAATATACGTTATAAGAAATTAAAAATTAATGCTATAACGTAATTTTTTATAAATTTAACTTGATTATTAAAGCAAGATTATATTAGAATTGGTTTGCTTAAGTGTGATTTATAATAATTTATTATGATTTTACACAGTGAGCGTACTTTAAACTAAATTTTAATTGGTGGGGGGAATTATGATTTTAATTAGACGTCTTGAATTAGTGTTTTTATATTTTATCACTGCTATTGGTTTATGCTCTGTTTTTAATTCAGCATTTGCCGAAGCTAACTTTACTATAAATATTACAAACAATACCAATGGTAAAATTAAGATATCCAAAAGTACTGATAATATCTGCATCAAAGATGACACTATTAAACCAGAGCCTAGTGACCCTAACCCACCCCCTGATGCCACTATTTTCCCAATTACAATAGAAAAAGGAGGTATCGAAAAAATTACATTTTCGGATGATAATAATATATTTCACAGTCACAAAGGTGTGATTTGCAACGGCAATCCAAAAGTTCTATTTTTACTTGTAAAAATGGCTTCACCTTCATCTCCGGATAAAATAACCACGATCAAACTAGATCATGAACTAAAACCAAATGGTAACTATTGGTGGAGTGAGGTTACAGCAACTGCACCAGATCTTGATAACGGCAGCACTTTTCTAGATCAAGCATTATGCGACTCTATAGATTGCAAAGGAAGTTTTCAAAAAATGCATGGTGGATCAACCTATGACCTTACTATTGGATACACTCCAGGGGCAAAACAATTAGCAAACTTTAAAGTTCAAGATATTGGACTTGGCAGCCTAAATGTTACAAACGGCTTTGGTAAAACTATCAACAATTCATCAGATACTGAGTTAGATTCTAGCCAAGCACCGTTTACGTTCAACTTTAGCAAAACAACGCGTAAATGCTACTACTCAAATACTACATTACGAATAACTTGTGATACTGGTATTGGTTTTAAATATGTTGATGCAGATAATACCGTTGTATTTTTCTGCAGTCAAATAGATGCTAAAGATCACCCATGCCCATGGTTAACTAATGCTAAAGGTGCAAAAGCTACTTTGAACAACTGGCAGCCAAGTAAAAATATTTTTTCTTAAAAAAGAATACCTAATATTATACCTGCCAGCCTTTTGAGCGTTCTAGCGCTTGATGCCAACGCGATAAATACGCTTGAGCCATAGTTTCATCCATCTGCGCTTGAAATTTTTGTTCTAATTGCCACATCGCTTGCAATTCATCAATATCTGACCAATAACCTACAGCTAAACCTGCTAAGTAAGCGGCACCTAATGCCGTTGTTTCAAGTACTTTTGGCCGTATAACATCTAATCGTAAAATATCTGCTTGAAACTGCATTAAAAAATTATTTGCAACAGCACCACCATCAACACGCATTTCTGATAATGATAGCCCTGTATCATCACTCATAGCATTAACAACATCAGTTACTTGATAATCAATACCTTCCAGCGCTGCGCGAACAATATGTGCTTTTGTTGCACCACGAGTCAAACCGACAATGGTGCCTCTAGCAGATTGATCCCAATAAGGCGCTCCAAGCCCTGTTAATGCTGGTACGATATAAACATCTGCATTATCTTCAACCGATAAGGCAAGTTTCTCTGTCTCTTTTGCATTATTAATTAATTCTAAGCCATCACGCAGCCACTGAATTAATGCACCACCAATAAATACACTCCCTTCTAGTGCATAAGTTACTTCATTGCCAATCTGCCAAGCT
Organism: Thiotrichales bacterium 19S3-11; assembly: GCA_021713295.1. Classification (GTDB taxonomy): domain Bacteria; phylum Pseudomonadota; class Gammaproteobacteria; order Francisellales; family Francisellaceae; genus M0027. Next base: position 1,095 of record JAKJJU010000010.1, on the reverse strand, counting down.
ACTGTTGTTAAAAGTTGTTTATTCGATTTTTTAGGTTTATTTCCTGTATTCATCATCAAAAAACAACCAGTGCCATAAGTTGTTTTAATCATTCCTTCTTTTAAACACATCTGTCCAAAAAGGGCTGCTTGCTGGTCACCTGCTACACCTGATATTGGTAGTTTACTTGAAAATAAGGTCGTACGCGTCTGAGCATAAATACTACTTGATGGTTTAACTTCAGGTAACATTGACTCAGGAATATCAAACAACGCGAGTAAATCCTTATCCCAGGTTAATGTATGAATATTAAAAAGCATTGTTCGAGAAGCATTAGTTACATCGGTTGCATGTAATTTTTGGTTAGTAAACTTCCACATCAACCAACTATCAACGGTACCAAAACATAACTTACCTTGATTTGCCTTCTCTCGAGCACCTTGAACATTCTCTAGAATCCATTTAATCTTAGAGGCAGAAAAATAGGCATCAATTACAAGCCCTGTCTTATCCCTAATCATTTGCGCGATTGATGAGTCTTTTTTCAACTGATTACAAAAGTCAGCCGTGCGCCGATCCTGCCAAACAATTGCATTATAAATTGGGTTTCCAGTATCTTTATCCCAGACAATTGTAGTTTCTCTTTGATTTGTAATGCCTACAGCTGCAATTGATTTTCCATTAATATTTGCTTTTGAAATCACTTCAGCTGCAACTGATGCTTGCGTATACCAGATCTCATTTGGATCGTGTTCAACCCAACCTGGTTTTGGATAATGCTGAGTAAACTCTTTCTGAGAAATATCAACAAGTTGACCGTTGTAATCAAAAATAATTGCCCTAGAGCTTGTTGTTCCTTGATCTAACGTTAAAATATAGTGATTCATTGTATTATATAACTAAATTTTTTAAGTTAACCTTCAGTCTAACAGCAATATTATAATTACATCAAGCTAACCAAGCTGACAAGTCAGGGTCACCTCACTAAAAACTAGGTGACAAATCAATTTTTTTGTGACATATCAATAAATAAACGGCTTTTGATATGGACAAAGACAACTTAGGATTTTTAGATTTTTTCAATGAAGTTCCAGACCACCGAATAGATAGACAAAA
>JAKJJU010000001.1 GCA_021713295.1 Thiotrichales bacterium 19S3-11 | reverse complement strand
CCATTTGACTTGTTGGAACATAACTAAGATTGTAGCTATTTCACTAACTGTTAGAATAGGCTTTCTACCTTTGGTTGATTTTTCTTTGCCTATTAGATTGGCTTTTAAATGTTTTTCAAGGATAATGAAGAAGTCGTCTAGGCGACAAAATGTTGTGATGAGTAAATCTTCCATAATTAGTGATGTAGTTTGTGAATTTTCATCTCATCATAACACCTTAAATATTAAATAGTTAAATTACTTTCTATTTTCGAACTCAGGTTATCTTTGCGTCACTTATAACGGCATTTATACCTGGGTTTTTAATGTTAATGACAGATATCAAAATTTGAATTATTTAATAAACAATATATTATTATTTATAGAGTTAACCACTTTGTTAAAGAGAGAACTAATGTGAAGTATGTTAAAATAATAAGTTTAATTATTGTTGCTATGCTAGGGTTTTATTCATCATTGCAGGCGGCATCAACGCCAAATACACAGTTTACTTGTCCAAATGGTAATACAGTTAAGCTTGGTGATAGTGTTAGTACGGTTGTCAGTGCTTGTGAGAGTAAACAAACAGACCAGAAAGGTTACTTAGTGGCAAGACCTTCAGTCATTCGTTGGAATAAAGTTACAACGCAAACTACCTATGATAAAAATAATCAGCCACTTGATACAAAAAAAATTAATGAAAAGCATGCTATTGTTATGATTCATGGTAAAAATGGCAATAACGTGATGGCATTTCAGTTTTTAAATGACCAGCTCATTAGCATGATTCCTGCTAAAGATTTACCACAAAAAAGTAAGACGTCACACGCAAAATAGACGATTTGGTGGTGTATCGTATGAAAAATGCGATGATTAAGCCATCTGGGATTTATAGCTAGATATGAGAATGGCAATGATAAGCTATAAAGATTGAGTTTCTTATTAAAGGCGATACACTAAGAGCATATTAACCAAGTTAAGTCTTAGATGAATATGCAGCGATTAAAAGATAAAGCGACCTATTTAATTAATGGTGCAGTTGGTCAGCTAGAAGTTGCCATTGATTGGCCAAATGAAATCAAAGAAGATCAAACAGCGGTTGTCATCTGTCATCCTCATCCGCTTTATCAAGGAAGCATGGATAATAAAGTTGTCACAACTATTTCACGTAGCTTTAATCAATTAGGTTTAATTGCTGTGCGCTTTAATTACCGTGGTGTTGGTCAAAGTGAAGGGACTTATGGTGATGGTATTGGTGAACTAGAGGATTTACTTGCTGTTATTGGTTGGCTTAGAATACAAAAAAAAGCGCAAAAAATTATCTTAGCAGGCTTTTCTTTCGGTGGTGCCATTGCTTATAAAGCCGCCAGTCGTATTGATGGTGTTATCAGCTTATTAATGATAGCTCCTTCTGTGATTCACTTTAAGTTGAAAGCTGAAAAAGAACCACTAGCACCGCTTTTGGTTATTTTGAGTAAAGATGATGAAGTTGTTGCTGCAATTGATACTTTGGAGTGGTTATCGAAAGACTTTAATCAGCCCTTTACGCTGATTAGTATGGCAGGTGCAGGGCATTTTTTTCATGGAAGACTCGTTGATTTAAAAAATGAAATTCTTAATTACTATACATTAAAACTAACTTAGTAAACGGATTGATGGCGTAACTTTTGGATGTTAAGCTGCTTTAGCATTTCTATCATAGTGGGATAAGAACTACTTGTGCATTCATAGAGTTTTATTCTAGAATTTCATTGATAGATATAGTTTGTTTAAGGATGATTACATGAGTATGCCAGTAAGGCCAAAATCATTAACTAATGCCATTAAACTATTAGCAATTTGGTTAGTTATTTTATTTGTCATTGAAATAGTTCAGTTATGTATTCGCGGTGTTCCTGATGTTGCTAAATTTAGCGCTTCTCAAGAAACATTAACCGTGCCGTTTTATATAGTAATTTTAATTGTTGTTTTTGCTATCCAGTACTTATTTTTACTTGGGTTATGGTGGGCACAAAATTGGGTTAGAATACTTTATGCTATGATATTTATTATTGGCTTTTTGGGTTTTTTATATTCTTTGACATGGCGCCCAGCATTTGATCAGGCGCAGTTAATTAACTTAATCTTTAGCGCTATCGGTTGGATTTTAAACTTCTATTTAGTGATAAAGTTATTCAGCAAGCCTGCGAATCACTGGTTTAAATCAGTTAAACTTGAGAAAAAGCTTTAACTTGCTTTGTCTATTTTTGATGGCTGTGGGTGATCATTCGGTTTAGCTTTGAGTTTGCTCGTTGTTTTATGATCATCACAATTATAGCCAATACCAGTGATTAACACATCGCCGTAAAAAGGGATGCCAAGGAAAGTTGTTTGATGTGATTTTTGTTTGAATAACTCGATATAATTGATGTTCATGCTTTTTGCCCGATTACGAATCGTATTATAAGCGCCAATAGTTAAGTCTTCATTGGACGTAAATAAATTTCTTAGCATCCAACCCTCAGGAGAAACAACAATACCCATATATTGGCATTGATTATTGCTTGGTGGCTGGCTTTTGATTGCAACAGATTTAGCTTGTTCATCCAGATCTCTAGGTGGCATAAAGGTGCAGCCTGATAATAGAAAAGCTAAACCAATAGTGATCAGTGCGCTTTGTTTCGTCATAGAAGTGATTCATTCGTTATTGCCTAATATTATTTAAATTAGCAGATGATGAGTACTTTGTGAAATAGGCTTTAAGACTTTTGATTAAAACCAAAGAGGTCAAATTGACTATATAAAATACAACAATCAACACATTTTTCTTTAAGTTTAGATTTCAGCTGGTATACTTTAGACTTCAATTGAAGTCCGAATAGGTAAATAAATGAGTTTTGATGCGATAAAAGATGCTAATATTGAGCTGATGGGTAATTTGAATGCGACGCTCGATCAATCCAATGCAGATACCAGTATGAAAAGACCAACAAAAAAAGAAGCAGAGGAAGCGGTTAAAACGTTGTTATCGTTTATAGGCGAAGATATTAATCGTGAAGGCTTAGCTGAAACACCAAAGCGTGTTGTAAAAGCTTATCAGGAATATTTTGCAGGTTATGCCCAAGACCCTAACGTCGTATTAGCACGTACTTTTGAAGAAACATCTAATTATGATGATATTGTTTTGCTAAAAAATATGCGCTTAGAGTCTCATTGCGAACATCATATGGCGCCAATGATTGGTATTGCTCATGTCGCTTATCTACCAAATAGCCGAGTTGTCGGAATTAGTAAAATTGCTCGCGTTGTAGATATTTTTGCTAAACGTCTACAAACTCAAGAAGTATTAACTGAGCAAATCGCTTCCGTTTTATATGAGCAGTTAGAAGCAAAAGGCGTTGCTGTTATTATTGATGCAAAGCATCAATGTATGACAACGAGAGGCGTTCATAAAACCGAAACAAGTACAGTGACAAAAAGCCTTAAGGGCGTTTTTAAAGATGATCATTCACTAAAAGAAGAATTGTATCGCTTGCTTTCGTGATTGGTATAATAACCTTTAAATTGGCTTAATTTTTACTTGTTTTGTGTGATTACTGTTGCAATAGCACAAAAAATAAAAACAAACTTATAAAAATATATAACTTGAAAATCAATAACTTGAACTTTAATCTTATTGTTATGTTAATAAATGGTTAAAAATATTAACCTATAAATTTGCATTTTTGGTTATTTTTTGATCTAATTCTATTAATCTTTTTTAAAAGATAGATGTTTAACGTTTGGTTTTGTATTTTGTATTAAAGATGGAAACTGACAGATAAAGAGGCTAGACTAACAATGGTAGTAGAAGAGATGATCCGTGACTGCCCTACGGTTGCGTTAGAAGTTATAAGGCAATCTGATGCGAAGTTGACCCCTATGTATAGCGTTGTGATGTTAAATGATGACTATACGCCGATGGAATTTGTTGTTTCTCTATTGGAGACCGTATTTCATCTAAATGGGAAACAGGCAACAAAAGTGATGCTTCAAGCACATTATGATGGTAAAGCACTTTGTGGTATCTATCCGCGTGATATTGCTGAAACTAAGGTTACTCAGGCGGTGGATGTAGCTAGAAAGTGTGGCCATCCGTTGTTGTGTGTGACAGAAGCCAACTAGCTATACAATAGAAATAAAAGCTTAAAAAAGGCATAGCATAGCGTATTAGAATGAATTGCTTGTTTACTGCGTTGATAATTTATATCAAGTAGGGGTAGAATAGGATATTAGCCAATAAGCAATTTAAGAGGAAGCTTAAGTCTATGTTAAGTAAGGAACTAGAACAAACTTTAAATATTGCGTTTAAAGAAGCAAGAGAGCGTCGCTATGAGTATTTGACGGTGGAGCATTTGCTTTATGCGCTACTTATCGATGTTTCAACAAAAAAAGTCTTAACTGCCTGTGGCGCTAATTTAGATCGTTTACGTGGTGAGTTATCTCGTTTTATTGATGAAACAACTCCCAAAATTCCCGAAAGTGAAGAAAAAGACACACAGCCGACACTGGGTTTTCAACGTGTTTTGCAACGAGCTGTATTTCATGTGCAATCCTCTGGTAAAACAGAAGTCAATGGCGCGAATGTATTGGTAGCTATTTTTAGCGAGCAGGATTCTCAAGCGGTGCATTTTTTGAAGCAAGAGGGTGTTACGCGTTTAGATGTGGTGAATTATATTTCTCATGGCGTTACAAAAAGCCATCAAAATAAGTCACAAGAAGAGCCCATTGTAGAGGGTGATGCATCAAAAGAGCCATCACCATTAGAGTTGTATTCCGTTAATTTAAATGAACGTGCAAAGCAAGGAAAAATTGATCCATTGATTGGCCGTGAAGATGAATTAGAACGTGTCGTACAGGTATTATGCAGAAGACGTAAGAATAACCCATTACTTGTTGGTGAGGCAGGCGTTGGTAAAACTGCGATTGCTGAAGGCTTAGCGAAAAAAATTGTTGAAGGTGATGTGCCAGAGGTTATTAAAGACGGTGTTATTTATGCATTGGATTTAGGGGCATTACTTGCTGGAACAAAATATAGAGGTGATTTTGAAAAACGCTTTAAGGCGGTACTAAAGCAATTACAAGATGAAGCCGGTGCTATCTTATTTATTGATGAGATTCATACCATTATTGGAGCAGGTGCCGCCTCAGGCGGGGTCATGGATGCATCAAATTTAATTAAACCTCTATTAGCGAGTGGCGAGTTACGTTGTGCGGGCTCTACGACTTATCATGAATATCGCAGTATTTTTGAAAAAGATCATGCTTTGGCAAGGCGTTTCCAAAAGGTTGATATTGAAGAGCCAACGATAGAGCAAACTTATCAGATCTTAAAGGGATTAAAGCCTTATTTTGAAAAACATCATAGTATTAAATATACACTGCCAGCATTAAAAGCTGCCTCTGAACTATCTGCAAAGCATCTTACAGAGCGCTTTTTACCTGACAAAGCCATCGATGTTATTGATGAGGTCGGCGCATTTCAAAGAACGATGCCACAGAAAAAACGTAAAAAAATTATTTCTGTGCCAGATGTTGAGAATATGATTGCTAAAATGGCGCGGGTACCAACTAAAAGTGTTTCAACTTCTGATAAAGAGTCTCTTAACAATTTAGAACGTGATCTTAAGATGCTCGTCTATGGGCAAGATAGTGCTATTGAAGCATTGGTGTCAACGATTAAATTAGCTCGAGCAGGGCTAAGAGATCCAAATAAACCATGGGGATCATTTTTATTTGCAGGGCCAACTGGCGTTGGTAAAACTGAAGTAACACAGCAATTAGCTCACTTAATGGGTGTTGAGCTATTACGGTTTGATATGTCTGAATATATGGAACGTCATACAGTTTCAAGGTTAATTGGTTCGCCTCCAGGCTATGTTGGTTATGAGGAAGGTGGTTTGCTGACGGATCAAGTAATGAAGCATCCTTATTCAGTTATATTATTAGATGAAATCGAAAAAGCGCATCCTGATGTATTTAATCTATTATTACAAGTTATGGATAATGGTACGTTAACCGATAATAATGGTCGTAAAGCTGATTTCCGTCATGTTGTTTTAATTATGACAACCAATGCGGGCGCTCAAGAGGCATCTAGAAACTCTGTTGGCTTTACTGAGCAGGATAACTCAACGGATAGTTTAGAAGTAATTAAGCGTGTGTTTACGCCGGAATTTAGAAATCGATTAGATGCAATCATTCAATTTAGAGCGTTAACGGTAGATGATGTTAAATGTGTTGTTGATAAGTTTATCGCTCAGCTGCAAGGTCAATTAGATCACCGTGGTGTTTCTTTGGAGATTACTGATAGTGTTAAAGCTTGGTTAGCACTGAGAGGCTATGATGAAAAAATGGGTGCTCGACCTATGTCGCGATTAATTCAAGAAAAAATCAAAAAACCACTGGCAGAAGAAATCCTCTTTGGACGCTTGATTTCAGGTGGGCGTGTGCGGTTGATTGAAAAACAGGATGAACTTGAGTTGGATTTCACATCAAGTGACTAGTAAACTACAAGGCTATGGATGGTATAAATTTATAAGCAAAGGAGACAAATAAGCGATGATCGCTGATGAGATAAAAAAGCTCAATGAGCTTAAAGAAGCAGGTGTATTATCAGAAGATGAATTTAATCAAGCAAAAGAGAATATTTTAGGCCAGAAAAAATTCAAAACTAGTGCTTCCGGTGAGCTCTTTGGTTTGAATGAAAATGTTTGGCTGACGCTGATGAACTTATCTATTTTAGCTGGATTTATTGTGCCAATTTTAGGTTTAGTATTGCCATTTGTGTTGTGGCTTTTATCTAGAGATCATTCAGAGAATGCAGATAAAGTCGGCCGGAATTTGGTTAATTGGATTGCAAGTTTTATTATATATTTTGTTATTTGTATTATCTTAATGACTATCTTTATTGGTTGGTTGTTATTAATGGTATTAGTCATTCTAACTGTGATTTTTGTCATTATCGGTGCAATTAAAGCGGCTAATGGTGAAATTTGGCCTTATCCTTTATCTATTCCATTTTTAAACGTCGAATCTGACTAAATAGACTTACCTTTAAGCATAAAATTCGCTATCCTTGAGCTTTAATTTTTGATGATTGATTAGGAGTGATCTTTTTATGAGCAGAAAATTATTTGGAACGGATGGTATAAGAGGCTATATTGGTCGCTTTCCCATTACACCTGAAGTTGCACTACACTTGGGTTGGGCCGTAGGCAATGTGTTATGTAAAAATAAAAAAAAGGCCAAAGTCGTTATTGGTAAAGATACTAGGCGATCCTGTTATTTGTTAGAATCAGCCTTATCAGCTGGTCTAACAGCAAGTGGTGTGGATGTCTATTTATTAGGGCCTATGCCAACGCCGGCAGTTGCCTATCTAACTCGAACATTTCACGCATCAGCAGGCGTTGTAATTAGTGCATCGCATAATCCACATCATGATAACGGTATTAAGTTTTTTTCAGAAGATGGTTTTAAGCTTGATGATCAAATTGAGCTTGAGATAGAGGCAATTTTAGATGAGCCATTGGTTTGTGTTAAACCAGAATCAATTGGTGCAATATACAGAGTTGATGATGCGCCCGGGCGTTATATTGAATTTTGTAAGGCATCAATTCCAAATTCGATGATGTTAAGAGGGATTAAAATTGTCTTAGATTGTGCTAATGGTGCTGCATATCATGTTGCGCCGAGTGTCTTTAGAGAATTGGGAGCCGAAGTTGTTGTCATTGCAGATACGCCAAATGGTTTGAATATTAATGAACACTGTGGGGCGGTTTATCCTCAAAAAATGCTCGATTGTGTTATTAATGAACAGGCAGATATTGGTATAGCATTAGACGGTGATGCTGACCGTTTGATTTTAGCTGATGCCAAAGGACATTTAATTGATGGTGATGAGATTATTTATTTATTAGCGATGCAGGCAAGTAAATCAAACCAGTTACAAGGCGGTGTTGTTGGTACTGTAATGAGTAACTTTGCATTAGAGTTAGCATTAAAACGTGCAGGTATTGCGTTTAAACGAGCTAAAGTTGGTGATCGCTATGTTATTGAGCAGTTACGAGAAAATCAATGGCAATTAGGCGGTGAAGCATCTGGGCATATTATTTACTTAAATGCAAATACCACAGGCGATGGGATTATCGCGGCATTGCAAGTTTTAGCTGTTATGTTGACAGAAAAGAAGTCATTGCAAGAATTATTGATAGGCTTTGAAAAAATGCCACAGTGTATGATTAATGTGCCATTAGAGCATCCTTTGACTAAGGCGGATTGGCAAGTGATCGATGATGAAGTTCAGACAGTAGAAGGCATACTAAATCAGAAAGGTAGAGTTGTGCTTCGACCCTCGGGAACTGAGCCTGTTTTGCGTGTAATGGTTGAAGCTGAAGTTGAAGAGTTAGCACAAAAGCATGCAATGCATCTTAGTGAGATTGTCACAAGTCTATGTAGTTAAAGTAAAGCTAAAGCATGTTATGTGGTTAGATAAGAATTAAGTTAGGAGATTGATATGCGCAAACCGTTGGTGATGGGGAATTGGAAATCGTATGGTTCATTTGCTTTTGCAAAAAATTTATGTGACTCAATTAATGAGGTTAACTTAGAGAAAACAGACATCATTTTATTTATTCCCTATCCTTATTTAAATTTTGTTTCTACGACGTTGGGTGCCAAGGGTATTGATTATGGTGCTCAGAATGTTAGTGCCTATAATGAAGGTGCTTATACAGGTGAAGTTAATTGCCATATGCTGTCAGATCTTGGGATTAACTATGTGCTTATTGGTCATTCAGAGCGCCGTAATCTTTTTGCTGAAGATAATGCTATTGTTGCTAAAAAGGTGAAACTTGCACTAGATGAAGGCTTGTCAGTGATTGTTTGCGTTGGCGAGAGTAAAAAGCAGCGGGAGGATAATCAACAATTTCAAGTGGTTGGTGAGCAATTACAGAGTGTTATTAGCTCTTTAAAAGATAGTCAGTTGGCCAGAGTTACCATTGCCTATGAGCCTGTTTGGGCAATAGGTACTGGACTTGCAGCGACAACTGAAGATGTTGAAGCAATGCATAATTTTATTCGCCAAACGCTAGAAAATCATAATCGTAAACTTGCCAAAGTGATAAGAATCGTATATGGTGGCAGCGTAAAACCGCAAAATGCCTCTGAATTATTTCAGTTGGATAATGTTGATGGCGGATTAATTGGTGGCGCGTCTTTGGATGCGGATATGTTTGTAAAAATTGTTAATATGGCATAACAACAATGTTAGAATTGGTTCTTATTTTACATATTATTATAGCTGTTGCGATTATAGCGTTAGTTTTGGTTCAACACGGTAAAGGTGCTGATATGGGAGCATCTTTTGGTAGTGGTAGCTCGGGGACTATTTTTGGCTCAAGAGGTGCTGCGCCGTTTATGCTAAAATTAACGGGCTTGCTGGCGGCTTTGTTTTTTATTACTGCACTAACCTTAGGGCATTTAAGTTCACTAAAAGCTGCTCAATCTTTAGAGTTGCCGGTTACACAGACAACAAAGCCAATGACAACGAAAGATGATAAGCAAGTTGATCAGTTATTAGAACACTCTAATGGTAACAATGATTTAATTGAAAAAATTCAAAAGCAGACTTCATCGTCGAATCATGAATAATCCCTTAGCCTATAATTTTTAGATGCCGAAGTGGTGGAATTGGTAGACACGCTATCTTGAGGGGGTAGTGGGCGTATGCTCGTGCGGGTTCAAGTCCCGCCTTCGGCACCAAGATTTATTAATCTGTTTCGAAGATGTCATTTAAAGCTAAAGTTTGAGTGGAAATTTAAACTTATCATTATATAATGTTGACATAAAGAAGTTAGGATAAAAGGTTATCGGTCGTTAAGGAATAGCCTATGCTGTACGAAAACTATCTGCCTATATTGGTGTTTTTAATATTATCGTCTTTAGTTGGAATTGGCGCTGCTGTTGCAGGGAAAATGGTATGTAAATTTGTTGGTGCCTATCAGCCGAATAAAGAAAAAAATTCACCATTTGAATGTGGCTTCCCAGAGTTTGAAGATGCGCGCATGAAATTTGATGTGCGTTATTATTTGGTTGCAATCTTATTTTTAGTATTTGACCTTGAAATTGCGTTTTTATTTCCATGGTCAGCCGTATTATCAAAACTGTCGTTAATTGCTTTTTTATCGATGATGCTGTTTTTATTGATCTTATTAATTGGCTTTATCTATGAGTGGAAAAAAGGAGCACTTGAATGGGAGTAAATGAAAAGCTTGCTTCTCGTGGGTTTTTAACCACCAGTGCAGATGAATTAATTAATTGGGTAAGGACGGGCTCTTTGTGGCCAATGACGTTTGGTTTAGCATGCTGTGCAGTTGAGATGATGCAAGCGGGCGCTGCACGCTATGATTTGGATCGCTTTGGCGTTGTGTTTAGGCCCTCGCCAAGACAGAGTGACTTGATGATTGTTGCCGGTACATTGTGTAATAAAATGGCGCCAGCATTGCGTAAAGTTTATGATCAGATGCCTAATCCAAAGTGGGTCATTTCAATGGGTTCTTGTGCTAATGGTGGTGGTTATTACCACTATTCATATTCAGTTGTTAGAGGTTGTGATCGTATTGTGCCGGTGGATATCTATATTCCAGGTTGTCCACCAACAGCGGAAGCTTTGCTTTATGGTATTATTCAATTGCAGAATAAAATAAAGCGAACAAATACCATTATGCGCGGCTAATTAGGAGTTATAGACGGTGACAAATAACAAGCAACATCTTAATTTACAGTTAACGCAACTGCTTGAAAAAGTTAAGGCGTATAATATTGAGCTTACCAATAGTGAAATCGCAAATGACGAACTCACTGTTAGTGTCACAAAGGATGGGGTGTATTCTTTACTTAAGTTATTGAAAGATAAGCTTTCATTTGAAATCTTAATTGATGTTAGTGGCGTTGATTATTTAACTTATTCTCATGAGCAATGGCTTACTTCACAAGCAACAGCAAGCGGCTTTTCTCGAGCTGTTGAAAATTTTGATATAACAACAGATGCCGCAAATCATATACATAAATCGAGGTTTGCTGTTTGTTATCATTTGCTATCAGTAAAACATAATCTTCGTATCAGAGTTAAAACGTATTTATCAGAAGATGAGCTGATTTTGCCTAGCGTTGTTGAATTATGGGCTGTTGCTGATTGGTATGAGCGCGAAGTATTCGATCTTTTTGGTATTTTATTTAATAATCATCCAGATTTGCGTCGTATTTTAACTGATTATGGTTTTATTGGTCATCCGTTTAGAAAAGACTTTCCAATATCGGGGCATCTTGAGATGCGTTATGATGATACACTTAAGCGTGTTGTCTATGAGCCCGTTGAAATTCAACCGCGTACGCTAGTTCCCAGAGTAATAAGAGATGATAATCGTTATGCTAATGAAAATCAATCATTACCATCTGATGATAAAGAGAGAGAGTAATGTCAGCTGAATTTAAAAATTATACTATGAATTTTGGACCACAGCATCCTGCTGCGCATGGCGTATTAAGGCTGGTACTTGAGCTTGATGGTGAAACCATTATGCGTGCAGATCCGCATATTGGTCTGTTGCATAGGGGGACAGAGAAGCTTGCAGAGACAAAACCGTTTAATCAAAGTATTGGTTATATGGACCGTCTAGATTATGTCTCAATGATGTGCAATGAACATGCTTATGTTATGGCGATTGAAAAACTATTAAAGGTTGAAGTGCCAATAAGAGCACAGTATATTCGTGTGCTGTTTAGTGAGGTTACTCGAATATTGAACCATTTAATGTGGACAGCTGCTAATGGTCTTGATTTAGGTGCAATGACAGCATTTTTATATGCGTTTCGTGAACGTGAAGATTTAATGGATTCATATGAAGCAGTCTCTGGTGCTAGAATGCATGCAACCTATTTTCGCCCAGGTGGTGTTTATCGTGACTTACCAGATAAGATGCCTCAGTATAAACCGTCTCATTTTAGATCACAAAAGACGTGTAATAAACTCAATCAGAATCGTCAGGGGTCATTGCTTGATTTTCTGTGGGATTTTACAGAGCGTTTTCCAAAATGTGTTGATGAGTATGAAAGCTTATTAACTGATAACCGTATTTGGAAGCAACGAACGGTTGGTATCGGTGTGGTGTCGCCTGAACGTGCGATGCAGCTTGGTTTTTCAGGTCCTATGTTAAGAGCCAGTGGCATCTCATGGGATTTAAGAAAAACTCAGCCTTATGAGGTTTATGATCAATTAGACTTTGAAATACCAATAGGTCAAGCAGGTGATTGCTATGACCGTTATTTGATTCGTATCCAAGAGATGCGTCAAAGCAATCATATTATGCGTCAATGCATTCAATGGCTTAAAGAGAACCCAGGTGAGGTCATTGCTCAAGATCATAAAGTTGCCCCACCTAAACGAGAGACAATGAAACATGATATGGAAGCTTTAATTCATCACTTTAAGCTTTTTACGGAAGGCTATTGTGTACCAGAAGGTGAAGTGTATCAGGCAGTTGAGCATCCAAAAGGGGAGTTTGGAATTTATTTAATCTCTGATGGGGCTAATAAACCATATCGCTTGAAAATTCGTGCACCTGGGTTTGCCCATTTATCAGCTATGAATGAAATGTTAAAGGGGCATATGTTGGCCGATGTGCCAGCAATTATTGCAACTCAGGATATCGTATTTGGTGATGTAGATCGTTAAAGGTAGAGTTATGACCGATTATACATATGAATATAAAAATATTTTCTCAGAAGATATAGAAAGAAAATTACATCATTGGGTAAAAAAATACCCAGAAGATCAGAAGTGTTCAGCGGTAATTCCAGCGCTTCATATCTTACAAGATTATCATGGTGGTTACTTAACGGTTGATTTAATGGATAGCTTAGCTGTTTATTTAGAAATGCCTAATATCAGCGTTTATGAAGTGGCAACATTTTATAGTATGTATGACTTAAAGGAAGTTGGCCGTCATAAATTAAATGTTTGTACCAACATCTCTTGCATGTTAAATGGTGCTAAAGATATCATCCATCATATTGAAAAGCGTTTGGGGATTAAACCTGGCGAGACAACAGCAGATGGTCGTATTACATTTAGAGAAGTTGAGTGTCAGGGTGCTTGTTGTGGCGCACCAATGTTAGAAGTAGATAAGCAATTTTATGAAAACCTGACACCTGAAAAAGTTGATCAGATTATAGATAATTTGGAATAAGTTATGGCAAATGAAGTTTGTTTTCGTACCTTAGATCACGATACGCCTTGGTCAATGGAAGCTTACCGTGCTGTTGGTGGCTATAGTGTATGGGAGAAAATTTTAAAAGAGCAAATTACACCAGAAGAAATTATTGAAGAATTAAAAAAATCTAATCTTCGTGGGCGTGGCGGTGCGGGATTTCCAACCGGCCTTAAGTGGAGTTTTATGCCCAGAAAAATGCCAGGGCAAAAGTATGTTGTTTGCAACTCTGATGAGGGTGAGCCTGGTACTTGTAAAGATCGAGATATTATGCGATATAATCCGCATCAATTGATTGAGGGTATGGCCATTGGTGGTTATGTTTTTGGTGCGACAGTTGGTTATAACTACATTAGAGGTGAGTTTTATGAACCAATTGAGCGTTTTGAAAATGCATTGATAGAAGCAAGAAAAGCTGGTTATCTCGGTGAAAATTTATTTAACTCTGGCTTTGATTTTCAATTGCATACGCACATCGGGGCTGGTGCTTATATTTGTGGAGAAGAAACGGCATTATTGAATTCTCTAGAAGGTAAGAAAGGCCAACCACGATTTAAGCCACCATTTCCAGCTAATGTTGGGCTTTATGGTAAGCCGACTAATATTAATAATACTGAAACCTATGCTTCTGTGCCGCCTATATTACAGCATGGAGGGCCGTGGTTTAGTGATTTAGGCGTTCAAGGTAGTGGAGGCACTAAATTATTCTGTGTTTCAGGTCACGTTAATAAGCCAGGTGTCTTTGAAGTTGGTTTAGGAACGCCTTTTAAAAGCTTATTACAAATGGCAGGTGGTGTTAGAGGTAGTCGTAAAATTAAAGCAGTTATCCCAGGTGGTAGCTCCTGTAAAATTTTAACCGGTGATGAAATGTTGGCATTAAATATGGACTATGACTCGATCACTAAGGCAGGGTCTATGCTCGGCTCAGGCGCTGTTGTTGTGATGGATGAAACAACGTGTATGGTTGAAGCGCTAGCTCGGATTGCCGAATTTTATTATGAAGAGAGTTGTGGCCAGTGTACGCCTTGTCGTGAAGGCACCGGTTGGATGGCAAGAATGTTAAAACGAATCTTACATGGTGAAGGCACAATCGATGATTTAGATAACTTAGTACGTGTAGCTGGTAATATAGAAGGTCATACTATTTGCGGCTTAGGCGATGCGGCTGCGTGGCCTGTGCAGAGCTATTTAGCAAAATTCCGTCATGAGTTTGAATATTTTGTAACTCATAAACGTAGTATGACAGCAGCATAAATTAAGAATTAAAGTAAGCATAGCTATGCGCTTGTAATTCGTGCATATTTTGGAATTGAAAAGGTGAATAAAAGTGGCAGAGAAAGAAGCACCGAAAGAGATAACCATTCAAATAAATGATCAAACACTTCATGCGAAGCCTGGTCAGATGATCATTGAAGTTGCTGATGAAAATAACATTTATATTCCTCGCTTTTGTTATCATAAAAAACTGTCAGTTGCAGCCAACTGCCGTATGTGTTTGGTTGATATGGAAAATGCACGTAAGCCATCTCCTGCTTGTGCAACGCCTGTGATGGATGGTATGAAAGTTTATACAAAAAATAAAAAAACATTGCAGTACCAAAAAACAATCATGGAATTTTTGTTAATCAATCATCCATTGGATTGTCCGATTTGTGATCAAGGTGGTGAGTGCGAGCTGCAAGATATTGCTTTGGGTTATGGTCGTGATGTTTCAAAATTTTCTGAAGGAAAGCGAGTTGTTGCAGACCCTGATTTAGGCTCATTAGTTGCAACGGAGTTAACACGCTGCATCCAATGTACTCGGTGCGTGCGTTTTGGTAAGGAAATTGCTGGTGTTGCTGAAATGGGTGCTACAGGTCGGGGTGAACATATGACCATTGGTACGTATGTTGCAAAAACCGTCGATTCAGAGTTATCAGGTAATATGATTGATGTTTGTCCTGTGGGTGCTTTAACCTCGAAGCCGTTTCGTTTTCGTGCCCGTGCTTGGGAGATGAATCAAAAACCAACGATTGCACCGCATGATGCGTTAGGTAGCAATCAGTATCTACATACCCGTCGTGGTGACGTATTTAGAGCCGTCCCTAAGGAAAATGATCAGATTAATGAAACTTGGTTATCAGATCGGGATCGCTTTGCTTATGAAGGTCTTTCTTCTAAAGAACGTCTAAACTACCCAATGATTAAAAAAAGAGATGAATGGGAGAAAGTTTCTTGGGAAGAGGCACTTGATTTTGTTAAAACTGTGCTAGAGAGTGTTAAAAAAATCGCTAGCGATAAAATTGCAGCAATTGCGCATCCAAGCTCGACTTTAGAAGAGTTATACTTGTTACAAAAATTAGTCAGGGCTTTGGGCTCACAATCCATTGATACACGTTTAAGACAAGGCGATTTATCACAAGGCTTATCTAGTGGTTGTGGTATCGATTGTTCATTGGATGAAATTGAGCAATCAGACTATATTTTATTAGTTGGGTCAAACTTAAGAAAAGAAATGCCACTTTTAAATCATCGGGTTAGGAAAGCTGCTCAAAAGAATGCAAAAGTTGCTGTGATCAATCCGCGTTATTATGAGTTTAACTTTACATTGCAAGAGGTAATTACAGAATCTGATGAGCTCGTTCATATGTTAGCTTCTGTGATCAAGTCAGTTTTAAAGCTGACGAAAGAGCAATGGCCATTTCATGCTGAACTAGAGTCGCTGTTGAGTAATACAAAAGCCAATGCAGAGTCAGATCGTATTGCAAGAAATTTAATGCAGGCTAAGACACCAGTGATTTTATTAGGTCAAATTGCCGTTATGGATCCGCATTTTGCTACATTTTATGCGTTGTATCAGCTATTAAAAACAATGGTTAGCGCCAAAGGTGGCATTGTTGGTTTTGGCGCAAATCAAAAAGGTGCTGACTTAGTCAATGCTAGGCCCAAGGCCAATAGTGATCAAAATGGCTATGATGTGAATGAGATTTTATCTGCTAAAGCTGAAATACAGGCCTGTATTTTACTGAATACTGAGCCAGAGTTGGATACATTATTAGGACAAAAAGCAATTACCACATTAGAGCAAATGGACTATGTGATTTCACTTTCAAGTTATATGAATGAGACCATTGGCAGCTATGCTGATGTGATCTTACCAATAGCAACTTATGCTGAAACAGATGGTAGTTTGATTAATTTAATGGGCAAAAGACAATCATTTAGTGCAGCCGTTTCATCGAAAGGTGAGGTTAAACCAGCTTGGAAAGTATTGCGCGTATTAGCTAATTTCTTAGAGCTAGATGGTTTTAATTATCAAACAACGGCTGAAATTCTTACAGAGATTGATGCAAACTTCGATCATAAAATAACGGATGTTAATCCGATTAAACTTCCGAAAACTTTACCGAGAATTGATGATGGTATCCGTCGTATTATGAGCGTTTCTTTGTATAGTGTTGACCCGATTACACGTCGCGCAGAAGCGCTTCAGAGAACAAAAGATCGCATAAGTTATGATACGGTTAAACTATCACCAGCTTTGGCTGAGCATTATGACGTTGCTTATGGTGATAAGATTCGTGTGATACAAGGACAATCTGAGGCGATTTTAGATGTGGATATTGATCCATTATTGAAATCACGGTCAATTGAAATTGCATCAGGTATTGAAAAAACCGCGCCACTTTGGGATTATACAAAAACAATTACACTTGAAAAAGTATACTAAAGGATTGAGATAGCATGGTAGATATTATTTTACATCTGATTTGGATCATATTAAAAATCCTACTAATCGTTATACCTTTATTACTAGTTGTCGCTTATTATACTTATGCAGAACGTAAAGTAATTGGTTACATGCAGGATCGCGTTGGCCCTAACAGAGTGGGTGCATTTGGATTGCTGCAACCTATTGTAGATGGTGTCAAATTGTTACTTAAAGAAGTGATTACACCGTCACAATCTGCTCGTTATTTATTTGTTGTTGCGCCAATTTTATCCTTTACCCCGGCGGTTGCAGCTTGGGCGGTTATCCCATTTTCTGAGACACTTGTTTTATCTAATGCCAATGCTGGGTTACTCTATATATTTGCTATGGCTTCGTTAAGTGTTTATGGCATTATTATTGCTGGTTGGGCATCTAATTCTAAATATGCTATGTTTGGTGCACTTCGTGCTGCAGCACAGGTTGTCTCGTATGAGTTAGCGATGGGATTTGCCCTAGTCGGTGTGCTTATGGCATCGGGTAGTCTTAATTTGACGCATATCGTGATGAGTCAATCGGGAAGTATTTTAACTTGGTATTGGTTGCCATTATTTCCTTTATTTATTATTTATTTTATTTCTGGTGTTGCTGAAACCAATCGTGCGCCGTTTGATGTTGTAGAAGGTGAAAGTGAGATTGTTGCTGGTTGTCACATTGAATATTCAGGTATGCGCTTTGCTTTATTTTTCTTGGCAGAGTATGCCAGTATGATTTTAATTAGTTTATTAACGGCGTTATTATTTTTAGGTGGTTGGCTATCGCCGTTTCAAGGGATTCCCTATTTAGATAACGCATTCTTTTGGGTGCCGTCAATTATTTGGTTGTTTTTGAAAACGGCTATTTTTATGCTGATGTTTTTATGGATTCGCGCTACATTTCCGCGTTATCGTTATGATCAGCTTATGCGCTTAGGATGGAAAGTATTTATTCCTTTAACATTGATATGGGTTATTGTTGTAGCATTTATGGTTTATTTCCATTTTATTTGGTGGTGATAGATGGTGTGCTTAAAGTTAGGAGCTAGTTTACGTGAAGAGAGTTAGGCATTATATTAAGACTTTTTTTCTATGGGAGTTACTTAAAGGTCTCTCTGTTACTGGGAGGCATTTTTTCACTCGTAAAGTAACGGTTCAGTACCCAGATGAAAAAACACCGATTTCACCTAGATTCAGAGGACTTCATGCGTTGCGTCGATATCCTAATGGCGAAGAGCGTTGTATTGCTTGTAAATTATGTGAGGCAACTTGCCCTGCTTTGGCAATTACCATTGAAGCACAGCCAAGAGACGATGGTTCTAGGCGAACAACAAAATATGAGATTGACTTATTTAAATGCATTTATTGTGGTTTTTGTGAAGAGTCTTGTCCTGTTGATTCGATTGTGGAAACATCTCTTTTTGAATACCATTTTGAGAACCGTGGTGAAAACATCATGACGAAAGAAAAACTATTAGCCATTGGTGATCAGTATGAAGAGGTGATTGCAGCTGATCGTTTAAATGATCGCCCATATAGGTAGAGGATAGAAAATGGCGTTAGAAATTATATTTTATGTATTTGCAGTGATTGCAATTATTGGTGCACTATTCGTTGTGACATCGACAAACCCTGTTCGAGCGGTACTAAGCAAGGTTTTAACATTTGTAGCAGCGGCAGGTGTGTGGATGAGTATGCAAGCAGAATATCTATCTCTTTTATTGATTGTTGTTTATGTTGGTGCGGTTTTAGTGTTGTTTTTATTTGTTATTATGATGCTTGATATTAAAAAGGAAACGGAAAATGCATCGTATGTTTCTTATTGGATTGTCTCAGCTTTAGGCTTGGTATTATTTATTGCATTATTAGTCTATGGCATCCATATGGCATTTTATAATCAATATACCCAAATAGCAGTAATTAGCCCAACACACAGTAGTATTTTACAGCTGGGTGAGTCTATGTATGGAGGATTTATTTATCCATTTGAATTAGCTGCGTTTATTTTATTAGCGGCGATGATTGCAGCAATTACCCTAACGCTGAGAGGGAAGCGTAAGGGCAATAAATCTATTTCGCCTTATAAGCAAATTCAAGTAAAAGCTAAAGGTAGGATACAAATGGTGGACTTAGCAGAATATAAATCAAATTCGCCACATAAAGAAGATAATAAAGGTGACCAAAATGATTGAGATATCATTAATGCATTATTTAATTTTTAGCGGCATTATTTTTTGTATTGGCTTTTCAGGCGTTGTTATGAACCGTAAGAATCTATTGGTATTACTCATGTCAATTGAATTAATGCTTTTAGCGGTTAATACAAATTTTGTTGCTTTTTCACAGTACATGCATAACCCAATTGGCGAAGTATTTGTATTTTTTATTTTAACGGTTGCAGCAGCTGAGGCTGCCATTGGACTTGCTATTATCGTGGCTTACTTTAGAAGTCGTGGCAATATTTCAATTAGCAAACTTAATCAGCTTAAGGGGTAGGAAATGGCGATCGAATTATTAGCAATTATAATCGTCTTGGCACCATTGGTAGGCTCTTTATTTGCAGGCTTAGTTGGCAAACGTTTTGGGAAAATATCGGTTAATATTGTCACTATTGGTTTGATGATTGTTGCAACGCTTGGTTCTCTATTGATGGCCTATGAAGTTTTAGCTAATGGCAGTTTATATCAAGTATTTTTACAGCAACATCCAAATACAACATTTAATGCATATGTATGGGGTTCAACGTTAGATATTAATTTAAATATTGGCTTTATTATTGATCCAATTACAATTTATATGATGGTTGTGGTTACGTTTGTTGCAACATTAGTTCATGTTTATTCCATTGGTTATATGCATGATGATCCAGGTTATGCTCGTTTCTTCAGTTATATTTCTGGCTTTACATTTGCCATGCTTTGCTTGGTTATGGGTAATAACTTTTTGATGTTATTTTTTGGTTGGGAAGGTGTGGGGCTATTTTCCTATCTCCTTATTGGTTTTTGGTTTGATAAAGAAAGTGCAAACTACGCCTCTCTAAAAGCATTTATCGTTAATCGCATTGGTGATTTGGGCTTTTTATTAGGTATTGCGGTTGTTTTATATTACTTTAATAGTCTTGATTATTTAGTTGCCTTTAATTCGGTGAATCATTTAGCCAGCGAAAATCCAACGATTAGCTTTTTAGGCATACAGTTTAATGGTATTACTTTAATGTGTGTTTTGCTATTTATTGGTGCTATGGGTAAATCAGCGCAGATACCATTACATATGTGGCTTGAAGGGTCAATGGAAGGCCCAACACCAATATCTGCTTTGATTCATGCTGCAACGATGGTGACAGCCGGTGTGTTTATGGTCGCAAGATTATCCCCTTTATTTGAGCTATCAGAGACAGCATTAAGCTTTATTTTAATTATTGGTTCTGCAACTTGTTTTTTCATGGGGCTTTTGGCGATTGTACAGATGGATATCAAGCGAGTAATTGCCTATTCAACGCTGTCGCAATTAGGCTATATGATGGCAGCACAAGGTGCATCAGCTTTTTCTATTGGTTTATTCCATTTGATGACGCATGCTTCATTTAAAGCTTTATTATTCTTAGCTGCGGGCTCAGTTATCATTGCAATGCATCATGAGCAAGATATGTCAAAAATGGGTGGCATGCGCCGTTATATGCCTGTGACTTATATTTGTATGTTAATCGGTGCATTGGCGTTAGCTGCAATTCCACCATTTGCAGGATTTTATTCAAAGGATTTAATTATTGATGCTGTGACAGCTTCAACTATTCCCGGGCATGAGTTTGCAACGGTTATGGTCACTGCTTGTGCATTTGTAACAGCCTTTTATACCTTTAGAATGTTCTTTTATGTTTTTCATGGTAAAGAACGTATTCCAGCAGAGATTAAACCACATGTTAAAGAGTCACCTATTAGTGTCTTAGTTGCTTTGGTATTTTTATCAATACCGGCAGCATTAGCTGGCTATTTCTTTTTTGAGTATGCGCTACATCCACAGAGCTTTTTTGGTAATACATTGGATATGACAAATTATCCGGTCGTTGCAGAGTTAGCTAGAGAAGCATCGAACCAATCGCCACTTGATTTTCTTAAGCATTCAATTTATACGTTACCATTTTGGTTGGCCATTTCAGCGGTCGTCTTAGCGTATATTTGTTATGTGCTGATACCATCTATTCCAAGGAAAGTGACAAGCTTTGCTTTGTTTAGACCTTTTTACTGGTTTATGTTAAAGAAATATTTAGTTGATGATATTTTTGATAATTTATTTGGCCGAGGCACCTGGCTTTTAGGTATGGTTTTATGGCGTGTGGGTGATGTGATGATTATTGATAAAGGTATTGTCCATGGTGCTTCTGGCTTTTTCTATTTTACTGGTGGAAAAATAAGACGCTTACAAAGTGGTTATCTATATCAATATACCTTTGTTATGATGATTGCATTAGTTGCCCTTCTCAGTTGGATGTATTTTATAAATTAAGCGCGCGAAAGAGGAATATCGTTCATGTTTTACTTATCTGATTTCTTTAACTGGTTGAGTTTTCAACTGAGTTCGGAGTTTGGTACCCTATTGGATATTTTAATTTGGTTACCAATTATCGGCGCTTTTTTGGTCATGATGCTATTTAACAATGATAAAAAAGCAGTCACAGCACGTTGGGTTTCACTTGCTTTTGCAGTGGCAACTTTTTTATTTAGTATTTTGTTGTATCTAAACTTTAATGCTGAATCAAATAAGATGCAATTTTTGCAATCAATCGACTGGATCCCATTATTAAATGCGAAGTATGCGCTTGGTGTTGATGGTATTTCCGTACTGTTTATTATGTTAACTTCGTTTACAACGGTTGTTATTATTTTAGGCGCTTGGAAAACTATTAATGTAAAAGTCGCGCAACATATGGCAATTTTTTTAATGACTTGCGGTATTACTAATGGCGTATTTGCTGCTATGGATTCATTGCTATTTTACGTCTTTTGGGAAGCCTCATTAATCCCAATGACATTAGCAATTGGTATGTGGGGAGGGCAAAATCGTGTTTATGCAGCGATGAAGTTTTTCCTTTATGCTTTTTTTGGTTCGGTTTTTATGTTAGTTGCAATTTTGTATCTTCATGTAAGAACCGATTCATTTATGATTCAAGATTTTTATAATCTAAATTTACCCGTTGAAGTTCAATGGATGCTGACTTTGGCCTTTTGGATTGCATTTGCTGTTAAGGTGCCAATGTGGCCAGTTCATACTTGGTTGCCAGATGCTCATACAGAAGCGCCTGCTGGAGGTTCTGTTGTTTTAGCGGCTTTAATGTTAAAAATGGGTGCTTATGGTTTTATCCGTTTTTCACTGCCAATGTTTCCTGAAATACATATGAGTATTGATGAATTCCTAATTGTATTATCCCTAATTGCGATCGTTTATGTTGGTATCGCCTCGATTGCTCAAAAAGATTCCAAGCGCTTAATTGCCTATTCATCAATTTCACATATGGGGATTGTTACCTTAGGTATTTTTTCAGTGTTTTTAATTTTTGCTAAAACAGGACATACCGATTCAGCCTTATTGGGCGTGCAAGGGGCTGTCTTTCAGATGATTGCACATGCATTCTCTTCTGGTGGTTTATTCATAGGTGTTAGTTTCCTATCAGCAAGAATGAAAACACGCATGATTGATGATTATCAGGGCGTTGCTTTTTCAATGCCTATTTTTGCCGCCTTTTTTATGCTTTTCTGTATGGCAAATGTCGGTCTTCCTGGTACCAGTGGTTTCGTTGGTGAATTCTTAGTTATTCTAGGTGTGTTTAAAGCTTCACCGTGGTTAGCACTATTAGCGGGGCTCACCTTAATTTTAGCACCAGCTTATACACTGTGGATGTATAAACGCGTTATTTTTGGTAAAGTTAAAAATCCTAAAATTGCGGCATTAAAAGATATTAGTGGTGTTGAAGTTCTTGTTTTTATTTTATTAGCAATACCAACTATTTGGTTTGGCGTATATCCGGAGCCGATTCTGCATTTATCACAGGCAGCATCAAACGGATTTATTCAATATTTAAACATACATTAAAGGATCGTTGTGATGGGCTTAGATTCACTACAAACCTGGATTGCATTATTACCAGAGCTTGTCTTAGCTGGGATGATACTAGTTATACTAATCGCCGATATATTTTTGGCTAGATTTTGTAAGCATATTGCTTATGGTTTATCGCAGTTAACGTTAATTGCCACTTTCATTATTAGTTGGATATTTATTAAAGATGATTTCAGTGGTACATTTTTAAATGGGCAATTAAATGTTACATCCTTAACGTTGTTATTGTCGATGGTCGTTTATATCTGTAATTTCTTAGTATTTATTTATTCAAGAAAATACCTAGAAGATCACGATATGATGAAGCTTGAATATTATCTTTTAAGCTTACTATCAACCTTAGGTGCGGTTGTTTTAATTAAGGCATTAAATTTAATTACTGTTTTTATCGGACTTGAATTATTATCTTTGCCTTTATACGCAATGATTGGTATGCGCCGAGGTTATACTCCAGGCGGTGAAGCGTCAATTAAATATTTTATTACAGGCGCATTAGCCACTGCAGTTTTATTATATGGTATGTCATTTGTTTATGGTTTAACAGGAAGTCTGGATATTCAGACAATTGCCTTTAAAATTGCGCAAGCTTCTGGTCAGTATCATTTAATCTTGTTATTTTCAATGGTATTTTTTATTCTTGCTTTTGCATTTAAATTAGGTGCAGCACCATTTCATATGTGGTTGCCGGATGTCTATGATGGCTCTCCAAATGCGGTTACTGCTTATCTTGCATCCGTACCAAAAGTTGCAGGTTATGCGATGCTTATTATTTTAATGCATGATCTAATGCGCAGCTTTAGCCAATATTGGTCAGAAATTTTAATGGTATTAGGTATCCTATCAATCATTGTTGGTAATACCGCAGCGCTGGTACAAAAGAATTTAAAGCGTATGATAGGCTATTCAACAATTGCACACGTTGGCTTTGTGTTTTTAGCGTTATCTGTAGATACAGATGGTAGTATGAGCTTAGGTTCAGCACTGTATTATATGATTGTTTATGTGATTAATGCTGTTGCCGTGTTTGGTATCATCATGATTTTATCTAAAAGTGGTTTTGAAGCTGAAAATATCAGTGATTTTGCAGGTCTTAACCAAAGAAATTCTTGGCTTGCATTTTTAATGTTAATTTTATTTTTATCGTTAGCGGGTATTCCACCATTAGCAGGTTTTACGATTAAGTTATTGGTGATTAATACACTAGAGCAAGCGGGCGCGTTTTATTTAGCCTGTTTTGCATTGATTATGTCCGTTGTTGGTGCTTATTATTATCTGCGAGTGATACGCGTAGTTTATTTTGAAAAGCCAATAATAACCGAGACTGTTCCGGTGCGATTGGATGCGCAAATTGCGGTGTCAATTAATTGTGTGGCTATTTTATTTTTTGGTGTTGCGCCTTATTATACGATGAATTTAATTCGTCTGATTTATCAGTATTAATGGGATATGTATCGTTAAGGTAATAGATGAATAAGTCTTCTGTTTTAATTTTTATCTTAGAATTGATTATTTTTATTGGTTTTATGCTTGTATATCAGACGCATTGGGCATTAAGTCAAGAAAGTAGAGTATTTCTTATTGTTATTTTTTGTTTTAGCTGGTTATTTCGCTATCAACGCTCGACGATGCTGCTTGAGTATTATACGCATGTGATCATGGTTTTTGTTCTGTTTGTGACGATTATTTGTTTGGTCACTATCGCTTTGAATAGAGGCAGTCATGTATTTCTTGTAGGTGTTTTTAGTATTATTAATTGGTTTTTTATTGTCTGTCTTGCAAGGTTTGCAATTATTTATGCGTTTGGCCATCCATATAAGGTAATTATTCATCCTGATATATTAAATGAAGTGCCATTAAGTTATAAAGTAAAGCTGATTGTTAAAAGTAAGGTTTCTGAGCATAATTTAAAAGAAGCACAAGCAATCATTATTAACAAAAAATATAACTATAAAGATGATTGGGAACAATTAATTTTGCACGCCAACCAACATGACATACCCGTATTAACTGTTGGTACTTATGAAGAGTTAATTGAACAACGTTTGTCACTAGATCAGCTGAATGAAAATTGGATGTATGCTGGCTTTAGTATTCCTCTGTGGTATCGCTTTTTTAAGGGGACGATAGAATTTTTGCTAGCACTTATGCTATTACCTATTTTATTGTTAATTTTTGCTATTATTGCGGTTATTATTGTTGTGACAATGGGAAGGCCTGTTTTATATACACAATATCGTGTCGGCTTGAATAACAAACCATTTAAAGTCTATAAATTTCGGTCAATGATCAAAAATGCTGAGCTTAATGGTGAAACTACTAGTGAAGATATACGAATTACGCTATTTGGGCATTTTATGAGAAAATTTCGTATCGATGAGTTACCACAGTTTATCAATATACTCAAAGGTGATATGAGTTTAATAGGGCCGAGGCCAGAATGGATAGAGACAGCAAAGAAATTTGAAGATGAAATTCCATTGTATCGATTACGTCATATTATAAAGCCAGGGATAACAGGTTGGGCGCAAGTAACCCAAGGCCATGCAATTGGTGCTGATGGTAATTATCGGAAGTTACAATATGATCTTTATTATGTTAAGCATTACTCATTAATTATGGATTTACGTATTGTATTAAAAACGATTTACACGATTGTTACCGGGTTTGGAGCAAAATAGTATTTGTTTTTAAATGAGCTTGCAATTTATACGTAAAGTAAATTAGGATGCAAGTAGTAAGTGAATTTGGTAAGTACATTATTAAAAGTGTTTAATGACAAGTAAGAGTTAAAATTATGAAGCCTAAAACGATACTCTATGAATTAAATGAAGTTCCTTGGGAAGTAATTGATAAATATGTTCGTGATCGACCAAATAGTACATTAGCTAAATTACTGCCTGAGTCATTACAGTTGACAAGCTATACAAAAGATGAAGGTGAGTTACATCCTTGGAGTACTTGGCCAACAGTGCATCGTGGTGTATATAATTTTGTTCATAACCTACGTTTTATCAATCAAGAAGATAAATCATGTAGTTATCCACCTATTTGGGAAATCCTATCTGAAAATAAAATTGATGTTGGAGTATTTGGTAGCCTTCAATCTTGGCCAGTACCTAAAAATTGCCAGTCGTATTCATTCTATGTGCCAGATACATTTGCTAAGGATGAAAAAACACATCCAAGTTATATGTCATATTTCCAAGCATTTAATTTAACACAAACAAAAAGAGATGGGGCAGTTGCACAAACTGTGCAGCTAAAAGCTAATCTGTTACCACAGGTTGTTAAGTTATTAAAAACGGGTTTATCATTAAAAACATGTTTTAAATTAGCTAAGCATTTAGCAAGTGAGCGTAAAAATCCATTATATAAGACGGTGCGTTCTACGCATCAAGCAACGATCTCATTTGATTTTTATAAAAAATTATTAAAAGAAAATAAACCGCAATTTAGTACTTATTTTACCAATCATGCAGCGGGGATTATGCATCGTTATTGGAAGTATTATTTTCCTGAAGACTTTAATTATCAATTAATAGATAAAAGAGATAGCTTTTTATCCAAAAATATAATACGTGCGATGGATATTGCTGATAAACAGATTAGCTATTTATATAAGTATGCTAAAAAAAATAATTATACCTTAATTATATTATCTAGTATGGGGCAAGAAGCAGTTGATAGAGGTGAATATCATGGCGAGTTTCGCCTAAATAATTTAGACAAATTTACAAAATTTATCGGCTTTAAGAAGCAGGTTAAACAAAATTTAGCAATGCAGCCTGATTTTGCATTAGAATTTGACAGTCAAATGGAGATGAATGAATTTATTAAGTTAGCTAAGATGATTCAGGATAAAGACAAACAACCAATTATGTCATTTAAAGTTTCTGGAAAATCACTTAATTTATCCTTGAACCTTGCTGTTGTAGGCCAGGAAGTTATAAAAGAAAATAAATTTTATTTAAGTAATGGCAGTAGCGTTGACCCAAGTGAGCTTGGTATCAATATGATACATAGGGATGTTGGCACAGGATATCATCAACCAAAAGGGATTATTATGGCTGTTGGTGATGCGATAAAAGCTAATAATTCTAGAAAAGAAGTTGAATCAATCCAAATTGCTCCGACACTATTGAAATTATATGGCATTAATGCGCCAGATTATATGGCAGAGCCGATAGGTGATGTATTTGAAGTATATAGTTAATGGTAAAGTAAAAATGAATGGGTTTAGTAGTTGGAGTAATTTATTATGGGCCATAGACAATGAATAAGGCATTTTGGCAGGATAAAAAAGTTTTAGTTACTGGTCATACAGGTTTTAAAGGTGTTTGGTTATCTTTATGGTTAACTCAGATAGGTGCTAAAGTATATGGCTATGCATTATCACCTAATACAACTCCTTCATTGTTTGAGTTATTGGATATGCCATCACATATAGATCATTGTATAGGTGATATTCGTAATTTGGCATCTTTTAAAGAGCGCATAAATACAGTTGCTCCAGATATTATTATTCATATGGCTGCGCAACCTTTAGTTAGACATTCATATCAGAATCCATTAGAGACTTATGAGACAAATGTTATGGGTACGGTACATTTATTTGAAGCTGTACGTCAATGTCCATCTGTTAAAGTAGTAGTTAATGTTACTACGGATAAGTGTTATGAGAATAAAGAGTGGCACTGGAGCTATCGAGAGAATGAGCCACTAGGTGGTTATGATCCTTATAGCAATAGTAAGGCCTGTTCAGAGTTAGTAACGTCAGCGTATCGAAATTCTTTTTTTAATGTTCAAGGTGATCAACAACATAAAACTGCAATCGCTACTGCTAGGGCAGGGAATGTTATTGGGGGTGGTGACTGGGCAAAGGACCGTTTAATTCCAGATATTATAAAGTCTTTGATAGATCACAAAGCAGTGATCGTAAGAAGCCCAAAAGCCATTAGACCGTGGCAGCACGTACTTGAGCCATTATCTGGGTATTTATTATTAGCTGAAAAATTATGGTATGATCCTATCAATTATGCCTCTAGTTGGAATTTTGGACCCTATGATTCTGATGTAAAACCAGTAGAATATATTGTTGAATATTTAGCTAATAATTGGATGTCAAAAGCTCAATGGCAGTTAGATGAAAAGATTAATCCTCATGAAGCAAGTTATTTAAAACTAGACAGTTCAAAAGCAAGAGCATATTTAAACTGGCAGCCAAGATGGCGACTTGAGCAAACATTAGATTTCATTATTAACTGGTATATCGCCTACGCTTGCGGTGAAAATTTATTTAAGTTAACATTGGCTCAACTTCACTTATATGAACAAGGGTTCAATACTGACAGTGAAAATAATAAGGAGTTAAAATGTTAAAATTAGAAAATAAGATATATTCAGATTTTGCTTTATTAACAGAAGAATTCAAACAAGCTAAACCTTTCCCACATATTATTATTGACAATTTTTTAGACTTAGATTTAGCTAGAAAGTTAGATTCTGAATTTCCATCTTTTGATAATGAGATATGGCATCAATATAATAATGCAATTGAAATTAAAAAATTATGTAATGCTTGGGAAAAATTTCCGATTACTACCTATCAATTTTTCGCTTATTTAAACAGCCCAAGCTTTATTAAGAAACTAAATCAAATGATGCCCGGCGTAGAGTTGCTAGCAGATACAGGATTGAATGGTGGTGGGTGGCATATACACAGTGCAGGCGGTAAGCTAAATACACATTTGGACTACTCTATTCACCCAAAACTTGGTTTAGAGCGTCGCCTAAATATCATTATCTATATTAATGAATCATGGCAATCTCAATGGGGTGGTGCTTTAGGTTTATGGTCGCATGACCAGGTGACTAATCAACCAAAAGCGCTAGCTAAATCGGTAGAACCAATATTTAATCGTGCAGTAATTTTTGATACCACGTGTAATAGCTGGCATGGACTGCCTGAACCAATTAAGTGCCCAGAAAATCAAGCACGTCGCTCATTAGCAATTTATTATTTAAGTGAGCCTAGAGCAGGTGCATCGAGTAGAGGTAAGGCGTTATTTGCACCTCATGAAAGTCAAAAAAATGATAAAGCAGTATTGGATTTAATTAAAAGAAGATCGCAAGTTCATACAGCTAGAGATGTATATATAAAATAATCAATAAATAGGTAATTTGAAATGGATAAAGTTTTAGAGAAAAAAATGCATGTACCTTATGGTGGTACGGTACATGGTCAAGATGAAATTGATGCGGTTGTTCATTGCCTTAAAACATCAACACAAATGGGTAAACATGTTCGTCAAATGGAACAAGAAGTCGCTAAACTTTATGCTAAAAACTATGGCATTATGGTGAACTCAGGCTCCTCAGCAAATTATCTGGCAATTGAGTTACTTAACTTACCAGAGGGTTCTGAAGTTATTACGCCTGTTTTAACTTTCTCAACAACAGTAGCGCCTTTAATTAAGAGTGGCTTAATTCCTGTTTTTATCGATGTGAAACCTGGAACTTATAATATTGATGTTGATCAGGTAGAATCAATGATAACATCGAACACAAAAGCAATGATGATACCGAATCTTTTGGGTAATTTACCAGACTGGAAAAAATTACGACAGTTAGCGGATAAGTACGATTTAATCACGGTTGAAGATTCTTGTGATACCTTAGGTGCTGAAATTGATGGTAAATCATCAGGACGTTTTGTTGATATTAGTACAACAAGCTTTTATGGCTCTCATGTGATTAATTGTGCGGGTAATGGTGGTATGTTATGTGTTAATGATAAAGAGCTAAACGCCCGAGCAAAACTATTACGTAGCTGGGGTAGAAGCTCATCATTATTTGTTGAATCAGAAGCCATTGAAAATCGCTTTAACGTTGATATTGAAGGCATTCGTTATGATGCTAAATTTGTTTTTGAGGCATTGGGTTATAACTTAGAGCCATCTGAGATGGGGGCTGCCTTTGGTCTTGTACAATTAGCTAAGTTACAACAAAATATTGATGCACGCATAAAATGGTTTAACCAACAGCATGTATTTTTTGAGCAATATCAGGATTGGTTTATACTACCGGAGACGCTAGAAAATGCTCGGACAGGTTGGCTTGCTTTTCCACTAACCGTGAAACAAAGTGCACCATTTACGAGAACGGAAATGCAGATTTACTTAGAAAAAGCAAATATCCAAACACGTACAGTATTTACAGGAAATATTCTACGCCAGCCTGGTTTTAAATCAATCCCGCATAGGGCAAATGAACTTGGTTATGCTAATGCAGATGATGTAATGCGTGGTGGTATTTTATTGGCTTGTCATCATGGCTTAACACAAACAATGATTGATTATGTGCATGAACAAGTTGCTCAGTTTTTGTCACAGTATCAATAATAGAGTGATCGCATGATGCAGTTTAAAGAGTTGAATATGTCGGGTGTTTATGAAATTTCTCCTAGAATTGTTAAAGATGATCGAGGTGCTTTTGTTAAAACCTTTCATGAAGGGATATTTCACCAACATGGATTACTAGAAACAGAATTTAAAGAAGAATATTATTCTATTTCTAAAGAAGCTACATTACGTGGCCTTCATTTTCAGCTACCGCCTGATGAGCATGTTAAATTAGTTTATTGTATTGAAGGTAAAGTTCAGGATGTTTTATTGGATTTAAGGAAAGGCTCTCCAAGTTATTTAAAAGCAATTACACTTGAGCTTTCAGGTAGCTGCTCTAATGTATTATACATTCCTAAGGGTATTGCGCATGGGTTTTTAACAATCTCAGACCAAGCAGTTATGGTTTATAAAACATCGACAGTTTATGTTCCAGAAAGTGATTATGGAGTTAGTTGGAAAAGCTGTGAAGGTATTTGGCAAATTACAAAACCATTAATTTTATCAGAGCGAGATCAGCTTCATCCGTTAGTTGCTAATTTTAAATCCCCTTTTGTATTTTAATTGAGGCAGATATGAAAAATTATTTAATTACTGGAGCTACAGGCTATATTGGTTCGAAATTAACGAAACGATTAGTTGATGAAGGTCATCGTGTTGTTTGTATCGTTCGTAAACACTCAAATACTCTTTTATTAGAATCCATTAGTAGTCGAATTGATTTAGTTATTTGGGATGGTTCAGTTGACTCGCTAATTAATGGACTTAAAAATTATCAAATTGATTTGGTTTTTCATTTAGCGTCATGTTTTATTGCTGAACATAATAGTAATCAAGTGACTGAGCTTATAGAATCCAACGTATTATTTGGAACACATCTTTTAGAGGCAATGTTACAAAATAATATAAAGTATATTGTTAATACAGGAACCAGTTGGCAGCACTATAACAATGAAAGCTATGATCCGGTTTGTTTATATGCAGCAACAAAAGAAGCCTTTGAAAAGGTAATAGCGTATTATATCAATGCTCATCGATTTAAATGTATTACCCTGAAATTGTTTGATACTTATGGCCCAGATGACCCAAGGAAAAAACTTTTGCATTTACTAAAAAGAATTGCGCTAAGTAATGAAGTTTTAGGTATGTCGCCAGGCCTTCAGCAGATAGATTTAACTCATATTGAGGATGTAGTGAATGCTTTTTTAATTGCAGCAGCAAGAATAATAGAGAAAAAACAAATAACTAGTGATGAATCATTTGCAGTTGCATCTGGAAAAGTACTAACGTTAAAAGATGTGGTTAAAAAATTTGAATTATCCAAAAATGTAAAGCTTAATATTAATTGGGGTGATAGGCCATATAGAGATAGAGAAACAATGTGTTTGTGGCAAGATTATAGTATTCTACCTCAGTGGCGGCCAATGTATCATTTTCCAGAAGGCATTGAATGAATAAATCAATCTCTTTCGGAGTTTTTTCAAGTTTTATTGCTTATGCAATGTTACTTTTCGGTAGTGTAGTCCAATCAGCTTTTGTTATCCGTTATTTAAGTACAGTAGATGCGGGTATTTGGTTTTTGTTTCTTGGTATTTTTACATTTATTAATTTGTGTGATTTTGGATTAAGCCCAACCTTAAGTAGAGAACTAGGTTTAGCAAGTTATAAGAGAAATAGAGTTTATCGAGAGCGGTTACTCTATACAACAGTGCTTAAATTAAATCATATTTTGTCGATACTTGTTTGTTTAGGGTTATGTATTATTTTTTTGTATATCTATTTTCAGAAAAATATAGAACCCCATGTTATTTATGCCTTTATTTTATTTTCATTGGCCGTTATAGTGCGTTTTTTAACAAATCCACCGATGGCCTTTATTTATGGTTATGGGCATGTCAGTATGCAAAAGTGGTTATTAGCAATGACTTCAGCAATCAATGCTTTTTTGGGCGCATTGGTACTGTGGTACGGTGGCGGGCTTATTAGTATTTCTGCAACCTATTTAGCAAGTTTTACATTATTGTTTTTGACTGCGTCTTTATATGTTCGTTATCATTTTAAAATGCGTATTACAAAAATGGCGTTACAAATTACCGTTATTAAGCGTTTATTAGAACCCTGTTTGCAATGGACAATTATGTCGTTAGGTGCGGTTTTAATTCTGCAGATTGATACATTTGTGGTTGCAGGTATTGTTGGTATCGCAGAAGTTGCTGCTTTTGCAGTGATTAAACAATTGTGCACGGCGATGATGGGATTGTCGAGTATCTTTAATGCAGCCAGTGTTCCTTTTATATCAATGAAAAAAGGACATTCTGATGAGCAAGGGGTTTATCGGTTATTTTTATTTAATGTTAAATTTGCTAGTATGCTCGCTGTTTTTACAGCCATTTTTATTATTTTTAATCATCAGCAGGTAGGTCATTTTTGGTTAGGTAAAGATTTTCAATTTAATTTTGCATTGTTAGTGATTATGTTTATTACAACTATCTTAGAAGCGCATCATGTCTCTTGTGCGCAGGTAACGATGGCTTCAGGATATGTCAAGTTTGCTCGTATAGCCTTAATTGGTGGTGTTGTGAATATAATATTAAGTCTGACTTTAGCTCATTATTATGGTGTTATAGGTGTGGGAGCTGCTTTATTAATTGCACAGTTATTAACGAATAATTGGTATGTTGTAAAAGTTTCATTGCGTTTTTTAAAAATTAGTTACAAAAATTATTTCATTTTAGTTTTACAGCTAATTATTTATTTAGTAGTCGATATTATGTTTAATTATTTACTCTATATGGTAATGCCTATCTTTTCTGATTTTTTCTATTTATTGATGTGTGGTGTATTGAATTTGATCTTTTTTTGTTTGTTTATATTAACGATGCATAATGAGCGACAAATTATATGCCAGTTTATAAAGCGGAGATTACAGTCTAAATAGAAAAAGGTTTACTACTATTATTCATGTTTCCTTACCGATTGGGTTGGCTTTTAATTGTTTTTCAAGGATAATGCAAAAGCTGTTAAGGCGACAGAATGCTGTGATGAGTTATTTTACAAAATTAGTGATGTAGTTTGTGAAGGTTTATTTCATCTAAATGCTATAAATATTAGATGGTTAAGTTGATTTCTGTTTTCAAATTAAGGTTAAAGAGAAAAATATTTATGCAACAATGCCATGTGAAGTTGAAGTTAGCTTAAGAAGTCATTAAACTGATGGCAATTATTAATTGCTATATAATTTAACCAAAGGTATGGTCAATGCGAGATAGGAAAATTTCAGTAATTGGTTTAGGATATGTCGGGTTGCCAGTGGCAGTTGCTTTTGGACAAAAACATCAAGTTGTTGCATTTGATATCAATAAAAGAAGAATTGAGACATTAAAAGCAGGTCATGACTTTACATTAGAAGTAACTGATGATCAATTACAAGTGGCTAACTTACTAATTACTGGTGACACTTTAGATCTGCAAAAAGCAGACTTTCATATTATTGCGGTACCTACACCAATTGATCATGCAAATAAGCCAAACTTAACACCATTATTAGAGGCATCTAAAACCATAGGAAGCGTGCTTAAAAAAGGTGACATAGTTGTTTATGAATCAACAGTTTACCCGGGAGCAACTGAAGAAGAATGCGTGCCAATTTTAGAACAAGAATCTAATCTTATTTGTGGTGTAGATTTTTTTGTTGGTTACTCACCTGAGCGAATCAACCCAGGAGATAAACAGCATACATTTACAAAGATACGAAAAGTTGTTTCAGGGCAGACAGCAGAAATTTGTGATATTATTGCGGGTGTTTATGAATCTGTTATTGAAGCAGGTGTATTTAAAGCAAGCTCCATTAAGGTTGCTGAAGCTGCTAAAGTGATTGAAAACTCACAACGAGATATTAATATCGCATTTATTAATGAATTATCGAGGATTTTTCACTTAATGGGTATTAATACCTATGAAGTATTGGAGGCTGCGGCAACGAAGTGGAATTTCTTAGCCTTTAAACCAGGATTGGTTGGTGGTCATTGTATTGGTGTAGATCCTTATTATCTAACTTATAAGGCAGAGCAGCTTGGCTATCATCCAGAAGTTATTTTGTCAGGGCGTAGAATCAATGATAGTATGGGAAAATACGTAGCTGAATTGACAGTTAAAGAGATGATTAAGCAGGATATACCAATACGTAATAATCAAGTTGCTATTCTAGGGTTTACTTTTAAAGAAAACTGTCCAGATGTTAGAAATACAAAAGTGCTAGATATCATTAATGAGCTAAAATCATATAATATCAAGCCCATTGTCATTGATGATCAAGCGGATAAAGAAGATGCTCAAAATGCTTACGGTGTAAAAATCTCACCAATAGAAGAATTAACCTTGTGTGATAGCGTGATTATAGCTGTGGCGCATGATGATTTTAAAACAAAGAAAATAAACGATTTAATTAAGACAAAAAAAGTTATCGTTGATGTTAAAAATATTTTCTCTGATAGTGGAAAAAAGGTATCTTTGTAGTGACTATTAATCATAAAATCTATCCAGTAATACTTTCTGGTGGTGTCGGTTCTAGGCTTTGGCCATTATCACGGAAAAAATCGCCAAAACAGTTTATTCCATTAATTGATAATCATAATTTGTTGCAGAGTACTTATCTGCGTTATGTTGATGAGCCTTTATGTGAGAAGCCAATTATCGTTTGTAATGAAGATCATCGATTTCAAGTAGCAGAATCATTAAGGGCGTTAGAAGTAGAAAATGCCACAATTATCTTAGAGCCTGAGGCTAAAAATACTGCACCGGCAATTGCATTGGCGGCACTGGCGGTGTTGGAAAAAGAGCAAGATCCATTTATACTGGTCTCTCCATCGGATCATTATGTTAATAATTTTAAAAAACTCTTTAAAATACTTGCTCAAGCAAGGCTAGAAAGTGAGTATCTATATACCTTTGGTATTCAACCAAGCTCAGCAGAAACAGGTTATGGTTATATTAAAGTTGGTAGTAAAAGAAATGATACAGTCTATGATGTGATAAGTTTTATTGAAAAGCCTAATAAAGAAAGCGCAAAAGCCTACTTAAAAGAAGGGAGTTATTACTGGAATAGTGGCATATTTCTATTTAAAGCTACCACTTATTTAAAACAATTAGAAGTTAATGATCCTAAGACTTATCAAAGCTGCGTTAAGAGTTTTAATCAAAAACAGAAGGATTTGGATTTTATTCGTATTGATGCTGAAACGTTTTCTCATTGCGCAGACATTTCAGTTGATTATGCAATTATGGAAAAAGCAAAAAAAATAGCAGTCATTCCAATAGAGCAATTAAAGTGGTCAGATATTGGCTCTTGGAAAGCCTTATTTGATTTAGCCAATAAGGATCAAAATGGTAATATAGTTAAAGGAGATATTTATCAAGTTAATACGAAAAATTGTTATCTGCATTCTCATGATCGTTTGCTAGCAACTGCTGGGATTGATAGCTTAGTTGTAGTTGAAACAGCTGATGCTATCCTAGTAGCTGATGCAAGCCATACACAAGAGATAAAAGCATTAGTATCAAAGTTGAAATTGGATAACCGCCAAGAAGTTATTAAGCATAAGCGACATTATGCACCTTGGGGCTACAGCGATCAAATTGCAAAAGGGGATAACTTTATAGTCAATAAACTATATTTTAAGGCAAATGCAAAAAGTTCATTACGAATGCATTATCATCGTAGTGAATACTTTACGGTTTTAAGTGGTGCAATTAAAGTATTGATTAATGATCAAACTTATTTACTATCTCAGGGTATGTCGATAAATATTTTGCCATTACAAAAACACCAAGTTATTGCAATTGGTCAGTTACCAGCTGAGATGTTGGAAATACAATCTGGAGCTTATCTTTCAGATGATGACATAGAAAGGTTTGAGGAAGTATATTAATGAAAAAAGCATTCATTACAGGTATTACAGGTCAAGATGGTTCTTATTTAGCTGAATTTTTATTAAATAAAGGTTATGAAATTCATGGATTAATTAGGAGAAGCAGCTTATTAAACACAGATCGTATTGATCACTTGTATAAGGGGCATCAAGCAGATGGAAATTTTTATCTTCATTATGGAGATATGACAGACTCAATGAATTTAACAAGGTTAATTGCTGAAATTCAGCCAGATGAAATTTACAATCTAGCGGCAATGAGTCATGTTCATGTCAGTTTTGAAACACCTGAATATGTTGCTAATGCAGATGGTATTGGGACGTTACGCATATTAGAGGCAATTCGTATTTTGAAACTTGAGAAAAAAACCAAAGTATATCAAGCTTCAACTTCTGAGTTATATGGTAAGGTGCAAGAGATTCCACAAACAGAAAAGACTCCTTTCTACCCGCGTTCGCCTTATGCCGTTGCAAAAATGTATGCTTATTGGATTACGGTGAATTATCGTCAAGCCTATGATATTTTTGCATGCAATGGTATTTTATTTAATCATGAGTCACCCGTTCGGGGGGAGACCTTTGTTACACGTAAAATTACTAGAGCCGTATCTAAAATTGCTTTAGGTTTACAAGATACACTATATTTGGGAAATCTAGATGCAAAAAGAGACTGGGGGCATGCGAAAGATTATGTTGAGATGATGTGGTTAATATTACAAGCGGAAAACGCTCAAGACTGGGTTATGGCAACAGGTGTAACTACTGCTGTGCGTGAATTTGTAAAATTAGCATTTAATGAAGTTGGAATTGAACTTGAGTTTAAAGGCGAAGGTATTGATGAGAAGGCTTATGTGCTATCATGTGCAAACCCTGATTATCAATTATTGATTGGAAAAGAAGTCGTTGCAGTAGATAAGCGTTACTTCAGACCTACTGAAGTAGATTTACTTATTGGTGATCCATCAAAAGCATATCAACAACTTAATTGGAAACCAAAATATAACTTACAGATGTTGGTAGCAGATATGATGCAATCAGATTTGCAATTAATGAAAAAGGATGTCTATTTGAAGCAGGGAGGCTATCCAATTAAACTTCAAGCTGAGTAATTATGATGAGAATATTAATATCAGGTGGTAATGGTATGTTGGGTAGAAACATACTAGAGCATGCAAAAACTAAGCAATACCAAATTTTCTCCCCTACAAGTGAAGTCCTTGACTTATTGGATAGTCAGGCAATTGTAAAGTATTTAGAAGAAAATCAAATAGAGTTTGTGATTCACTGTGCTGGTGTAGTTGGTGGTATACAGGCAAATATTAAGGACCCCGTAACTTACTTAAATAATAATTTATTGATGGGTGTTAATTTAATTAATGCTGCTTTTAAAGCCAATATCCAAGGCTTTTTGAATGTAGGCAGTAGTTGTATGTATCCTAAAGATTATATGAATCCTTTGAAAGAGTCTTATCTATTGCAGGCACCGTTGGAGCCAACAAATGAAGGCTATGCATTAGCAAAAATAGTTACAGCAAAGCTTTGTGAATATTATTCATTACAATATGGGCTGGCTTATAAAACTGTTATTCCATGTAATTTATATGGTCGATGGGATAAGTTTTCTGATCAACATTCACACATGCTACCGGCGGTGATTAAAAAAATATATCATGCGCAAGATAAAAAGCTATCTCATGTTGATATTTGGGGCAGTGGTAAAGTCAGACGTGAATTTATGTATGCTGGTGATTGCGCCGATGCAATTTTGTTTTGTATAGAAAAATTTGATCAATTAACACACTATACGAATATTGGTTTAGGTTTTGATTATAGTATTAATGAGTATTATCAAATCATAGCAAAAATATTAGGCTACCAAGGTGAGTTTAAACATGATTTGACAAAGCCAGAGGGCATGAAACAAAAGTTAGTTGATGTAACAAAAATTAAACAGCTAGGTTGGCAGCCTTTAACTTCATTAGAAGCTGGTATTTCAAAAACCGTAGATTTTTATAAAAAGGGTATATTATGTATGACACAGCATTAAGTTATCCACTGGCTAGCTCAACTTGGGGTGAAGAAGAACTTCAAGCAATACAACGGGTTATTGCTCAAGACAGATATACAATGGGAGAAGCCGTTAGTCAGTTTGAATCTGATTTTAGTCGTTTTGTAGGTAGTCAATATGCGGTGATGGTTAGTTCAGGCTCTGCAGCAAATTTATTAGCAACTGCTGCGCTTTTTTATACCAAGATGCCTAAACTTAAAAAAGGTGATGAAGTAATTGTGCCGGCAGTGTCGTGGTCAACTACTTATTATCCGTTGCATCAATATGGCCTAAAATTGAAATTCGTTGATAT
The DNA here is from genome assembly GCA_021713295.1 of Thiotrichales bacterium 19S3-11. Classification (GTDB taxonomy): domain Bacteria; phylum Pseudomonadota; class Gammaproteobacteria; order Francisellales; family Francisellaceae; genus M0027. The sequence continues at coordinate 170,203 of JAKJJU010000001.1, read as the reverse complement.
TGATTTAGAGACGTTAAACTATGATTTAGAGGCATTAGAAAGTGCTGTCTCAGATCAAACAAAAATGATTATGGTAGTTAATTTATTAGGTAATCCAAATGAATTTCAGAGAATTCAACAAATTATCTCAGATCGAAATATTGTCATTGTTGAAGATAATTGTGAATCCATGGGGGCAACCTATCAGAATAAGCAGGCTGGTACTTTTGGTTTGATGGGCACTTACTCAACATTTTTTTCACATCATATGGCAACGATGGAAGGTGGCTTTATTGTTACAAATAATGAAGAGTTATATCATGTTTTATTATCTTTAAGAGCACATGGTTGGACACGTAATTTACCAAAAGAAAACTATGTTGCAAATAAATCAGACGATCATTTTATGGAGTCATTTCGATTTGTATTACCTGGTTATAATGCACGTCCAGTTGAGCTAAGTGGTGCAATTGGAGTTGAGCAACTAAAAAAATTACCGACTTTTTTGCATCAACGTCGTGAAAATGCCAAACACTTTCAGATGTTATTTAATAATCATGATCATTTTATTATGCAAAGAGAAATTGGTGTTAGTTCCTGGTTTGGTTTTTCGCTAATTATTAAGCCAGGGTCTAAACTTCAACGTAAAACCGTTATCAACGCATTGACTAGGCATAAGATAGATTCACGACCTATTGTTGCAGGGAATTTTACAAAAAATGAAGTGATGAAGTATTTTGATTATGAAATTCATGGTCAATTGAAAAATGCAGATTATATACATGAAAATGGTTTTTTTGTTGGAAATCACCAGTTAAATTTAAAGGAAGAGATTAATTATTTATACAATGTTTTAACTAACTTAATCAGTTGAAATTCAGCAAAAAATTTAAGTAGTAAGTGGGATTAATGATGAGTTTAAGTTACTCAGAGACGATAGTTGATAAAATTACTAATCACAATCAAACACCATTATTATCAGTTGGTATTCCAGTTTATAACCGCAAAGATGAGCTTAAGTTTTGTCTTGAATCAATAGAGCAATTGTTAAGTTATAATATTGAGATTGTGATTGTTGATAATGCAAGTGATGATGGTACTTGGGAGTATTTAAAAACTTTGAATCATCACAAAATAAAAGTTTTTCAAAATGAAAAAAATATTGGCATGGGTAAAAATTGGCAGAAGTGCGTTGAATATGCCAGTGGCCAATACTTTATGTTTTTAATGTCTGATGATTTAGTCATAGAAGGCTCAATGGAAAAAATTTTGGCTTTGTTAGAAAATAAAGATAATAATTTTCCTGTTAGATGTCAGCAAATAACTGTTGATCGAACAGTTTCTAAGATAGTTTCTACTAAAGAAGTCCTAACAGATGCCAAAGTAAGAAATGTTTCTGAACGATTAAACTATCTTAAAAAAATGTGGTTATATGATTTTATTAGTTTATCTGCATTAGTAGCGCATACAGATATTTGGCAAAAAGTTTTTCAATCTGAAGCTTGCCAAATGCTTTGTGAACAATTAGGTAGAAGTGGTCATTATTTTGATTTATATCTTTGTGAAAAAGTGTTGCAGAATTATGAGTCTTATTTAGAAACAAGTATTTCTACGATAGGCTATCGAGTATATTCTGGCAATACAAGTAAAGATTTTACTAAGAATTTTATATGGTTATATGGCGGTTGTAAGTATGTAGTAAGAGAGTTAGTTAAGTTTTCATTTAAAGATCGACTATTTTTAATGGTGACGCCTATTTACCCTAGTTTTTTGCGTGGTTTGCTTAGTGAAAAGCATCGTATATTTAAGTTTTTTAAGATGGAATTCGTGCTTTTTAAGGAAGCAATTACGGCTAAAAACACATTGCTTATCGATGATGAAAATTATTATAATGGTGACTTTGAAAAGTTGTAGTATTTTGAAATCTTAACTAAGGTGATTAACGTTGAAGGCAGTTATATTAGCTGGAGGGCTTGGGACAAGGCTCAGTGAAGAGACGACATTAAAACCAAAGCCAATGGTTCAAATTGGTGGTATGCCAATTCTATGGCATATCATGAAAATATATTCACATTATGGTATTAATGATTTTATTATTTGCCTTGGTTATAAGGGTTATGTGATTAAGGAATATTTTGCCAATTATTTTTTGCATATGTCCGATGTTACTTTTTGTATGCAAAGTAATGAAATGCAAGTCCATAGGAAAAATGCAGAACCATGGCAAGTAACTTTGGTAGATACAGGTAAATACAGTATGACTGGAGGGCGTCTGAAACGCGTTAAAGAGTATCTTAAGGATGAAGAGTGCTTTTGTTTTACTTATGGTGATGGTGTGGCAAATATTGATCTAAAAGCATTAATTGAGTTACATAAAAAAGAAAAACGCTTATCTACTGTTACTGCCGTGCAACCAGCAGGACGCTTTGGTGCATTGGATTATTCAGGTAATCAGGTTTTAAATTTTAAAGAAAAACCTAAAGGAGATGGTTCTTGGATTAATGGTGGCTTTTTTATTTTATCGCCTGAAGTAATTGATTATATTGAAAGTGATGAAACGATTTGGGAGCATGAACCTATGCAGGGGTTAGCAACTTCTAATCAAATGAGTTGTTATTTTCATAATGGGTTTTGGCAGCCGATGGATACCCTACGCGAAAAGCAGTTATTGGAAAGTCTATGGCAGTCAGGTAAAGCACCATGGAAACTGTGGGTTGAGTAAATTATTTTGGAGGTTTGAATGAAAAACTCACAGCTGGCTGTTGTTGTGTTTTCATGTGATAAGTATGCTGATTTATGGCCAATTTTTTTTCGTTGCTTTTTTGATTTTTGGCAAGATTGCCCATACAATATTTACCTTATTGCAAATGAAAAAAAGTATCAAGATAGCCGTGTAACTACGGTCTTATCAGGAAATGATACGGATTGGTCTTCCTCTGTAAGAAGGTCATTAGAGCAAGTGCCAGAGCGTAATTATTTATTTTTCTTTGAAGATATCTTATTAGCAAGCAAGGTTGATAGCGCTAAATTTAAAGCGATATTTGATTTTTATCTGACAGAAAATGTGAATTATTTAAGACTAAGACCTAATCCGAAACCAACCATAAAATATAATGATCAATATGGCGTTATATCAGCTGGCGATATGTATCGCACATCGCTTGTTTTAACTGTTTGGAAAAAAGAGGTATTCTTTGATTTACTCAAAGATGGTGAGTCTGCTTGGCAGTTTGAGATCTGTGGTTCTATAAGAAGTGATAAGTTTGATCAATTTTATTCAACATGGAAATCATTTTTTAACTATATTCATGTCGTTGAACGAGGTAAATGGATTAATGCAGAATACAAAAAACTAACACGATTAGGCTATGAAGTCCAACTGCAAAGACCCTTTTTGTATCAATCATGGGCTCAAGAGAAAGTATTATCCACTTTACTTAGATTAAAGCATTGGTTTATTAATTTATTTCCTGCTTCTAGGCAACGGAGAGTGATTAAGCTTTTTGGTGGTGTTAAAAGAATAATTTTATTTAAGAAATAAATGCGTTATATCAAGCATATTGACGGATTACGTGCAACAGCAATTAGTTTAGTGCTTTTGTTACATTTAAATATTTACCCATTTTCTGGTGGCTTTGTTGGTGTTGATATATTTTTTGTGATTTCAGGGTTTTTAATTAGTAGAATTATTATCCTAGAAGTTAATGAAACCAAAAAATTTAACTATTTGGATTTTTATTATCGAAGAGCAAAACGAATACTACCAGCGCTTTTATTTACTTTGATACTAACATTTATATTTGGCATGCTGTTATTATCAGCCAATCACTTTAAGCATTTAGGAGGTACGGTTGCTGCCTCAGCGCTATCTTTTTCAAACTTTATTTTTTGGCAAGAAAATGGCTATTTTGCTTTAGTAGCTCAGTTTAAGCCATTATTAAATACATGGTCACTTGGGGTAGAAGAGCAGTTTTATATCCTATGGCCATTATTACTAGTTTTAATTAGCTTAATAGCGCGAAAAAAATGGTTGCCACTTTATATCGTGTTGATTGGATTGATTAGCCTATCATTGAATGTTGTTTTTGGAAATACACATCCTTACGCTATCTATTATTTAATGCCTTTTAGAATTTTTGAATTCTGTATTGGTGCTTTGATGGTTTGGGTGATCAAACTTAAAAGTAATAATTTGATTCGTGAGTTATTGTTGATTATAGCTATTATCTTGATTTTATATTCTGCCATCGTATATAACGAAAATACACTTTTCCCAAGTTACTATGCCTTATTACCTTGTATTGGTTCTGCTATGGTTATTTATGCAGGTAATGCAAATTATTTAGGTAAGTTATTTAATAATCCGTTATCAAAAGGCCTGGGTTTGATTAGCTATTCACTATATTTAGTGCATTGGCCATTTATTGTACTTTACTCTTATTATCTTTCTAGCCCACTGACACTGATTGATAAATTAACGATTGCAGTTATTTGTATACTGCTTGCTACTTTGATGTTTTATTTTATTGAAACGCCATTTAGAAAAATAACCCCTAACGTGTTAAAAATAAAACTTAAATATTTTGTATATTATTTAATTGTAGCGGTTATGGTTGCTTTTTTAGGGTTAAGTGCATACTTGAGTGATGGTTGGTTATGGCGATTATCTAGAAGTGCAAAGTTAATACAAACGACAACAGTAGGCTCAGATTATAATGCCTCTCATTTTGGTGGTGGTGGCTTTCCAAACCCTGGTTGGACGTATAATAATGGTAATAGTGTAGCGAAGATTGTTCTACTAGGTGATAGTCATGCAGAAATGTTGCAATATGGTTTATATCATTTGATCGCTAAAGCATATAATGTTTCTATTTATGAGTCAGGTACAGGTTGTTTGCCGTTGCCTGGTTTTACTCGTATTATTCCCGCTAGTTGGGAGAGGACTTGTCAAAAAACTTTAAATAAAGCAATTAAAGAGTTAAAAAAATCCAATGATTCGATATTGATTGTGTCAGATTACTGGGCAGTGCAAATTTCTCAGGCTGGTAAATTAGTTGATAACAAAGCATTAGGTATTAATTTGGACTCAGATAATTATTCAGATTATCGAGTGCTTACAAGCGCTTTAGAAAAGCTAAGAAAGCAAATTGGAAATAGAAAGTTAATTATTATTGGTGATTTTCCTGGCACGGGTGTCTTAAGCTCATTTGCTTGCTTAACAAGGCCGGCCTTAGCACGTAGTCAATGTGAAAAATATTTAAAGCAAAACTTAAAATACCCAAATACTGAGTTAAAACAACGCATAAATGTAAATAAAATACTTAAAAAATACGCAAATAAACATACTAGTGTCATATATATTGACCCTGAGTCAATATTATGTCCAGATGGTATTTGCCAAGCTATTGACGCTAATGGATTGCCTATTTTTAGCGATCAGCATCATTTATCTAAAGAAGGGTCGTTATATTTTATTTCCAAGATTAAACCTCAGTTATTGAAGTTACTTGATAATAAAGCACATTCTAATTAAAGAAAGGCTGTAAATTACATGACATTGTAATTGTTTAATTCTATGATAGGGGCGATTGAGAATAGGAAATATGAAAAGGTAATTTTATCAAATGATTATATATAGAGAACTTACAAAATGAAGTTTGATCAAGTTGCACATAGCTCGTTGGGTGATGTTTATACAACAAAGAAGAATATTTTATTTTTTATAGCTTTTTTCTTATTTACCTTATATGAATTTTATTACCCTGGTTATGGCCGGGTATTTGATTATGCTGGAATTATCATTCTTCTAATTGGAGTTTTCACTACAAAAAAAGGGGTATTAAAATTAGGTACTATTGCGCCAGATAAATTTTCACTATTTTTAATGATAGTCTCACTAATGTTTGTATTGTGGTTTTCATGTATTGCTATTGTAGCGGGTGATATACTTTCCTCTCTTGCTGTTCTTATTGGTGTATTGATAGTTCTTCACTACACCTTGCAAGAAAAAGTTAATATGAAACGTTTTGCCAACTTTTTAGATGCAGTGATTATATTTAATGCTATTGTATTTATAATTCAATTATTGATGTTTAAACTTTTTGGTGATGTTTTAAATTTTACACACTATGCTGGGAGTATATCAGCAAGAATATATAATGAGTCACTTAATTATTTTAGGCCTGCTGGCTTATACCAAGAGCCTAATAGTTATTGTACTAGTGTGTTTATGTTGATTATTTTGCGCCATAACGTGTTGGTTAAACCTAGAAAATTAATCAGTTGGGTGGCTGCTTTAACTTTGGTTATAAGTCAGTCTTTATGGGGGATGGGAGCCTTTGTATTATGGGTTATGTTATATACCTCCAATAAAGAAAAACTTTATATGCTAGGTGTTATTTTTATATTATTACTCTATACCAGTTTTACAGGAAAACTAAGTTATTTTATAGAGCATTCAGTTACGTTACATAGACTCAGCGATATCGATGCTGATCCGTCGAAAGAACAAAGGTACGGTTTACTAGCTAATTATCTTTCACCAAATCATTTTCTTGGATTAGGCATCAATACAAATGCTTTTCAAACCATTGCAGCAAATGGTATTGCTTTTGTAATTTACTCTTTCGGTTTAGTAGGCTTTTTGTGTTTAGGTTTAACCTTGAGTTATTTATTTGTTAGGTTGTACGCTATCCGAGCTTTAATTGCTATTGCTTTTTTATTGACAACATATCCATTGATGACCTATATGATATTTTGGATATGGCTTGGATTACTAATTCGGTTTAATTTGGATAAGTACAGGATGAAAAATTGCAGTTTAGTTCAATGGGAAAATTAATAACTCTGGTATAGGTTAATTAACTTTTAGACCATATAGTATTTAATAAGTTATTGTTGTTAAGGGTAAAAATGAAAAACTTGGTAATTGATTTAGATGGGACATTGACGGTTGAGTCAAAAAAACCTTATAGTGAAAAATCGATTAATCTTGAGGTGGTGGAAAAGTTACGCCAATATAAAAAAATGGGCTTTAGAATTACAATTTTCACAAGTCGTAATATGCGTACATATCAAGGTAATATTGGTTTAATTAATATGCATACATTGCCTGAAATCATTCAATGGTTAGATAAACATGATGTACCTTGTGATGAAGTGATTGTTGGTAAGCCATGGTGTGGCTTTGATGGGTTTTATGTCGATGATAAAGCAATTAGACCGTCAGAATTTATTGATAAAAGCTATGATGAAATCAAATCACTTTTAGCTAATGAAACTAACTATCATAAAGAGGATGTTGTCATAAAATGATTTTAATTGCATCTGGTGCCTATATTGATGGTGAATTTGCAACAGAAGTAGGCTTGTTACCTCCTAGTTTTCTATTTATAGGCCACCAAAGGTTATATCATAAGCAAATAGATTTTTTAAAACGACAATATGATGAAGAGATTTTTTTATCGTTACCGAAATCATTTGAAATTAATAAATTTGATTTAGAGAACCTTAAAGAATTAAATGTAACAATTATCAGAGTGCCTGATGGTTTAACACTTGGGGATTCAATTTTATACTGTTGGAATGCATCAGGTAAAACGTTTAAATCCTTAAAAATTTTGCATGGTGATACACTATTTATTAATGCCCAATTTCAAAGTAGGGATTTAATTTCAGTGCATCCTAATAAAGGTTTTTATTTGCGTGCGGCTTTTAGAGGTGATGAAATTCAAAATGTATGGGCACAAGAATCAGAAGAAGTAATTTCAGGTTTTTTTTCATTTTCTTCTCCACTTTATTTTATGAAGTTATTAATAGAGCTTCAAGGTAATTTTATAAAAGCGATGGAGGTATACTTTAAACGTTACTCAGTAACGGTTTCATCCACAGGGCAATGGTTGGATTTCGGCCATATTAATAGTTTTTTTCATTCAAGAAGTTTAATGACAACTGAGCGTGCATTCAATGCCTTGAAGATGACGCCACGTTTAGTGACTAAATCCTCACCATCGAATGCAAAAAAAATCTATGCTGAAGGTAATTGGTTTGAACAGCTTCCAGATCAATTGCGAATTCATACCCCCCAACTATTAGACTTTAGTAAAACAGGTGAGATTATTTATAGTTTAGAATACTTATACTTGTTGCCCTTATCTGACTTATTGGTTTTTGCTAGGCTATCTGAAGGCTTTTGGCTTGGTGTGTTACGTGCAATAAGAAAAGTATTAGTAGATTTTTCAAAAGAAAAACCAGTAGATACCATTGATTTAGATTGTGTTGACTCTATGTATCTGGAGAAGACTTTAATGCGCTTAAACCAATATCAACATCAATCTGGATATGATATTAATAAGCAAATAGTTGTTGAAGAAAATAACGCGTTAAGTTTAATAGATATTGCACATAAAAGCGCTCAATTTATCCAACCTGCCACACTAGATGATATTTGCATTGTTCATGGTGATTTTTGTTTTAGTAACTTGTTATTTGATAGTCGTGTTCAAGCAGTTAAATGCGTAGACCCAAGAGGTGTAGATCCTGTGGGAAACTTTACGATTTATGGTGATCGACGCTATGACCTAGCAAAGTTATATCATTCTGTAGTAGGCATGTATGATCTAATTATTGCAAATCAATGCAAATTAACGACAAACAAGGATGATTGTGTTTCGAGCATTTCTTTTTATCTAGAAGATGATCTACAGGTATCTTTGGAAAAAATATTTAAATCAACATTGCTTGGTAGGTATTCTGAAAAAGAGATTATTGCTATTTCAGTACATCTTTTTTTATCCATGTTACCATTACACTATGATCGACCGGATCGACAAAAAGCATTTATTGCGAATGCACTTAGATTATATCAAAAATTAGAGAAGTTAGGTTAAGAAATGATTGTTATACCGATGGCTGGATTATCAAGCCGTTTTAAAAATGCTGGCTATGTGAAGCCTAAATATATGTTACAAGCGCATGGCTATAGTTTATTTTATTATTCTATTATTAGTTTTAAGGCATATTTTCATACTGAAAAATTTTTATTTATTGCTTTAGATGTTGCATCTACAAAATCTTTTATAGTGCATCAATGCCAACTATTGGGAATTACAAACTATGAGATTATTCTTTTAGAAGAGGCAACAAAAGGTCAGGCTGAAACAGTTTATCTTGGGTTAAAATTAGCTAAAGTGCATGATGATTCATTATTAATTTTTAATATTGATACATTTCGTCCGGGATATTACTATCCCAAGGAGTTTGATTTAACTGAAGTTGATGGCTATTTAGAGACATTTATTGGTACAGGTAAGAATTGGAGTAATGTATTGCCAGATACATCAGAGACGAATAAAGTAGTGCTCACGGCAGAAAAAAAAGAGATATCAGAGTATTGCTGTACTGGGTTATATTATTGGCGATGTGCTTCTGATTTTATGCATATATTTGAAAATTATAAAAAATTGACGCTAAATCAGCTTGATGGTCGTGAGTACTATATTGCACCAATGTATAATTATGCAATAGAACAGGGAAAAGATATTCGTTTTAATGTTATTAACAGTGAAGATGTTATTTTTTGCGGTGTACCTAGAGAGTATGAAGCATTTTGTAATAGTTCAGAGCATATGAAATTTCAATTAGTGTAGGCTGTAGTTATGTTTTTAAGCGTTGTTATCACTTCATTTAATCGTATTGATGTATTAGTTAATGCAATTGAGTCAGTAACTACTCAAAAGCACAGCACTGACCAATCACTTGAAATTATTATTGTTGATGATGCTTCAAGTGATGGTACAAGTACTTATTTGCTTGAAAAGTATGATCGAGAAATTAAAGACGGTAATATTATAGTAAAGGCTTTAGAGAAAAATGTTGGCGTCTCTGGTGCAAAAAATGCAGGCTATGAAATCGCAAAAGGGCAGTGGGTTATTTTCTTAGACTCAGATGATATATTTATAGATGGTATTATGCCAAAACTTAAAGAAGCTTTAATCAAATATCATCATCATCCATTGATATTTTTCCGATGTATTGATCAAAATGGGGAATTTGTTGGCCAACATTTCGAGGATGATAAAATACTTGATATATATGAATATGTTAAGTATACATCTTATGGAGAAGCAATAGCGGCAATTAATAAAAGTATGGTTAAAAGATCGCCTTATATCTCTAGTTTAAGAGGTTATGAAGGCCTTGGTTGTTGCCGTATTATCCGTGATTTTGGCTCTGCTATTTTATCAGACTTAGCAATTAGGATTTATATTCAAGATAGAGATGATCGTTTATCAGCAACAAAAGGCTTTATGAAGCGTTTACCTTTATTAGCAAGAGGCCATCATTTATGGTTAAAAGAATTTAAAATGTATATGCCTTATAAACTTCGATTTTCTTATAGAGTTAAAGCAATCATATATGCTATTGTTGGTTTTTTATATAATTTAGCTAGAGGTAAATAATGATTGTTTTTTATAATCCTCATGTTGATGATTTTTTTAGTGCGCCACCGCATTATAAGTTGCTTAAACGTAGAGCTTTAAAAAAATATGGTTATATATTTGATGGTATTCTAAAAGAAAATAAGAAGATTAATGTTTATATTGATTATAGTTCATCTGCTTATTTGCATGATCGCTATTTTGGTAGATTACCTAAGGTAATTCGTAAAGCTATTACTAGTATTGAAATAAAAAAATGGCTAAAGATAAATGATTTTAAAGATAAAATAAATTTTATTGATATTACTGAAGCTAAAGATTTGGTTTTATTTGCTATGTCCTATAAAGGGGCAAGGGGACCATTTTCTTTAAGAGTTGACAATTTAAATCGCTTTAAGCAGGTTATCTTTCACTTAAGTCATTATTTTGTTGCAACAAAAGAAAAAGCAAACCATATAAAGCAATTAGCAGATGTTTGGCTATGTGGTGATTCAGATATTGGAAAAAATGCCTACTTTCAACATTATTTTTCTTGGTATAGCAAAAAAATCTTAATTATTCCTTTTTCAATTCAACCGCGATTTGTACGTCAAAAAGATTTTGCCAAGCGCAATAATTATGCCATTACAACTGGTTCTTTCCACAATCTATATGAAGAAAAGCCAAAATCAAACTATGAAGATTATTTGCGTTTTTTTGATTGTTCTTCATATCATCCAGTTAGAAAATTACTTTATGAAAAAAAAGATCAATTATCAGGTATCATTGATGTAAAAATTAGTGGTTATCGTGAAGTCTCAAAATCATCAAAATTAAAGAAAATATTTAAATTATTCTTTGCAAGTCAAAAGAAATATTTCAGTTTTGATATTGTATCATTGTATAATGATTATAAATTTGCCGTAATAGGTGAAGAAAGTGTTGGGTTTCCTGCTATTGGTGCTTTTGAAGCTATGGCTTGCGGTTGTGTTTTAATTGCACAAAAAGGTTACTATGAGGGGCTAGGTTTAGTTGAGGGCGAGCATTTTATTGCATATGATGGAACTGTTGAGAATCTATGTGTTGTTATTAGGCAATTACAAAAAATGGAAAAAGAAAAATTAAGTGATATCTCGCTAGCTGGTGAATATTATTGTGAGTCATTAAAACCAGTGTTAAGCTATCAGCGTTTTATTGAGCAGCTAAAAAGCTTAAATGAAGTAGTGTAATGTAAAGGTAAAAAAATTGTATGTGTGGAATAGCGGGCATAGTAGATTATAATCATAACATGGTTAATGAAAGCATAATCTCTGATATGCTAAAGCCGTTAATACATCGAGGACCTGACGATAAGGGTGTTTGGTGTCATCAAAATATTGCATTAGGTCATCAACGCTTATCTATTCATGATTTATCTTTGTTAGGTCATCAACCAATGCTTGCTCATTCTAAAGAGTGGATGATTGTTTATAATGGAGAAATATATAATTATCTGGAGATAAAAAAACAATTGCAGTCAGATAGAAATATTACTTTTAACAGCAATAGTGATACAGAAATTTTAATTAATGCAATTGATATTTGGGGCCTTGAAGATACGTTAAAAAAATGTGTTGGTATGTTTGCTTTTGCTGCGCTACATATTCAGTCTAAGTGCCTATATTTAGCAAGAGATCGGTTTGGTGAAAAACCATTGTATTATGGTATTCAAAATAATGTATTTGCTTTTGCTTCGGAATTAAAAGCATTAAGAGCTTTATCATCTTATGGTTGGGCATTTGAAATTGATCGTAATGCACTTGCAACTTATATGCGTTATAGTTATGTACCAACGCCTTATTCAATTTATCAGCAGATATATAAACTTGAACCAGGTTTTATCTTACGTATTGATGCTAAAAGAGAGCAAGTCAAATATCCGTATTGGTTAAAAGATGAAGCAATTTTAAGTCAGAAAAAATTTGATGGAACTTATCAGCAAGCAGTTGATTTGCTAGAAGTGAAGTTAAAAGAGACATTGTCATTGCAAATGCAAGCTGATGTGCCATTAGGAGCATTTTTATCAGGGGGGATTGACTCATCTTTAATTGTCGCTTTAATGCAATCTATTTCCTCAGAGAAAATCAATACTTTTAGCATTGGTTTTTCTGATAGTGAATTTAATGAAGCAAATTTTGCAGCTGATATAGCCAAGCATTTAGGTACAAATCATATAGAGAAATATGTTACAGAGCAGGATGCATTAAATGTTGTTGATAAGCTGCCTTTAATGTATGACGAGCCGTTTGCAGACTCATCTCAAATTCCTACTTTTCTTGTCAGTGAGATTGCTAAGTCACAGGTCACAGTTAGTTTATCAGGTGATGCAGGGGATGAACTGTTTGGTGGCTATAATCGCTATTTTTTTGCTGAAAAAATTAAAGACAAATATTATAAAAATTCTTTGATGAAATCGAGTATTCAATTAGCGCCTTTATCGCTTATCAGGTTGTTGAAATATCGATCAAAAAAGCATGCTCAGTTAACAGATAAACTTTTTAAACTTAAAAATATTTTTAAATATACCAATGGTGAAAATTTAGATCTTTATCGCGTGATATGCTCACAGTTATATCGAACTGAATTTGTATTAGGAGCTAACGAATACCCAGTATTAGATTCATATGCTCATTTAACGCATCAAGCTATTGCTTACCCAGAGTTAATGATGTTTATTGATTCAAAAACCTATATGATGGATGATATTTTAACGAAAGTAGATAGGGCAGCTATGGCTGTTTCTTTAGAAACTAGAGTACCTTTCTTAGATCATCGTCTTTATGAGTTTGCATGGCAATTACCAATTGATTATAAAATTCAAAAGGGTGTTGGAAAATTAGTATTGCGGGATTTGCTTTATCGCTATGTACCACAAAAATTAATTGCTCGACCTAAAATGGGATTTGCTGTGCCTTTAGCGAAATGGCTTCGTTGTGAATTGAAAGATTGGGCTTTTGATTTGCTTAATGCCAGCTCATTGCAACAGCAAGGCTATTTAGATGCAAAAAAAGTGCTTAAGTACTGGGATGAGCACTTGAGTGCTAAGAACAACTGGCAAGCAGGGCTTTGGAATATTTTAATGTTTCAGGCTTGGCTTGAAAAGTGGCAAGGTGCATGATCTATGGCTAGAGTGCTTTTTGTGGTCTCAGATGATAAATATTTTTTATCGCATCGCTTATCTTTAGCACTGGCGTTACAATGCAAAGGTCATCAAATTTATCTTGCAACAAGTTTAGGATCGATAGGAGCTAAGCGTGAAATTGAGAAATATGGTATTGAAGTTCATGATTTAGGTATCCGTTCAAAGGGTATCGACTCTAAATCTGATATAAAGCTTGTTATAAAAATAAGGCAATTTATTAATCAAGTTAAGCCAGAGTACGTTTTTGCAGTTGCATTTCGTATGGTATTTGTTTCATTAATTGCATTTAAATTCTCTAAGGCAAATTTCTTTATTGGTATGATTGCAGGGTTAGGCTATCTTAGTTTATCAAAGAAAAAATCAGTTAATGTAATAAAGTATATTATAATCAAATTACTAAAAATTCTGTCTTTAAGTAGGAAAGTTAGTTTAATCTGTCAGAATCAAGATGATTTTAATTATTTGAGTAGCTCTGTGATTAGTGAAAAACGATTGCTTCTAGTTCAAGGCTCAGGAGTTGATATTAATCATTATTATGCCTCAAAAGAGCCTGCAACTGATCATGTTGTTGTTACTTGTGTTGCTAGGATGTTAAAAGATAAGGGTATTGTTGAGTTATTTGAAGCGGCTGAATTATTAAAAAAGCAAGGCCATGACCATATTGTTATTCAATTAGTAGGTGATGTTCACAATGCTAACCCTAATACACTAACTCAAGAGACTTTAATTAGTTGGCATAAGCAAGGTATTATTCACTGGTTAGGACATAGAGATGATATTGCACAGCTTTATCAGAATTCACATATTGCTGTATTACCATCTTATCGAGAAGGCCTACCTAAATCATTATTAGAAGCTGCAGCTTCACAAAGGGCAATTATTGCAACCGATGTACCTGGTTGTCGTGAAATTTGCAGAAATGGTGTTAATGGTATTTTAGTTCCTGTTAGAGATGCTCACACACTAGCTGGTGCAATTCTAAAATTAGCAAATGATCATCAATTAAGAAAGCAATTTGCAGTTGCAGGTAGAACAATGGTTGAAAAGGAATTTTCTGATCAAATAGTTAATGCAGCAATAGTTAAGTTGTTAGCTTAAGGTAGTTACTTTTTATTATTTAATAAATTGGTTATCTGCTCCACTATAAAGACAAGAATAAAAGCAAGTATAATAAAGGCGATAATAGATAATATTAATACCTGCCTTTTTGTTATTCCAACTGGCGTTATGCTTTGTTGTAACGGACCTTGAATTTGTATATTTTGTATACTGTCAAGTGATAGATTGATTTTTTTAATTTGAGTATTTAAATTGATTAGTCTATTTGATAAATCAATATAATTATTCCCTAATGTTACAAGAGCAGCACTCTGCATTGTTGTTACTGCGATAGCTTTTTTTGTCTTAATTTGCGTTTGACTATCTAGAGATTGTTTTAAATTATTTGAGTTTTGAGTAAGTTGGTTTTGTAGCTGTTCTAGACTAGCATATTCATTTTCTAATATAGTTTTTCTCAGATTTAAATCTATTCTAAATTTTTCAATAATATTAGTTTGTAAATTTTTTTTGCTGTATTGAAGGTAGCTATCTAAAGTCATTTTAAGCATTTTTTGTTCATCTTGATGACCATTAATATTAATAGGAATAAATGGTTTATTTTTATCTTTAGGACTTTCTAAATAAATACGTTTTGCATAAGGTATTACTTCAGGAGGTGCTTGCTTGATAAATAAGTCCAAATAAAAATTTAAATAATCATTAAGCTGGTTGTTTGGAATAAGATTGATATAACTGTCTCCAGAAAAGTACTCAGGGTTTTTGATATAATAGGTATAGGCGTAATTATTCTTCTTATGAAGAAATGCACCTATTGATAGTATAACGCCAATAACTAGAATAAATAAAAATAGCTTTATGTGTTTTTTTAGCGTATTTAGAATATCTGATAGTGAAATAATGTCATTATTATAAATTTGACCGTTATTGTCGTTGCTCATATTGATGTTTCTATCCGTGTATTTGTTAATAAACTTTGGCTATTGTATAGCGTATGTAGCAATCATTCAATTTAGAATTAATTTAAAATGATCACAACAATTAAGATAAATTTATAAAAATATAAACATAGCACTTGATTTTTTGTGATGAATTCAGTAGTATCACATCCTGTCGATGCGGGGTGGAGCAGCCTGGTAGCTCGTCGGGCTCATAACCCGAAGGTCGTTGGTTCAAATCCAGCCCCCGCTACCAAATTTAAAACAGCTAATAATAATAAAAGGACCTTAAGTTGGTCCTTTTTTTTTATCTGGAGAAAATGATCATGCAGTTAGTTGAAGCACTGGATCAACATTTACGCCAACCAATAGAGGCTATGGGCTATATACTATGGGGTATAGAAATTTTACCTATGAACGCGGATTTATTGGTTAGAATTTATATTGATCACAAAGATGGGATTTCTGTTGATGATTGCCAAGATGTTAGTACGCAAATTAGTGGTATTTTAGATGTTGAAGATCTGATTGATGCTCACTATACTTTGGAAGTTTCCTCTCCAGGAGCAGATCGTATTTTATTTACGTTAGAACAAGTTAAATGTTTTGAAGGATTTATGGTAAAAGGGAGACTGAAAGAACAGGTTAATGGTTATCGCAAATTTAAAAATGCATTATTAAAGGCAGTGAGTGGAAATCAACTCACCTTAGAGATTGATAGTAATCAAGTTGAGATTGATTATAATCAGGTTGAACAATTAAGAATTGCGCCTACATGGTAAGCACCAAATATGAGGATATAAGGCAATGAGTAAAGAGCTATTATTGGTGATAGAAGCAGTTGCAAATGAGAAAGAAGTTGAGCGTGAAGTTATTTTCCAAGCAATGGAAGAGGCTTTGGCTGCAGCAAGTAAGAAATTAATAGATTCTTTAGCTGAAGTGCAGGTGGTTATCGATAGAAAAAATGGTGATTATACAACTTACCGCGTATGGGAAGTGATTGCTGAAGATGCTGAACTTGAAAACTCAAAAGCACAGTTTTATGTCGATGTTGCTAATGAGAAAGGGCACGATGTTGTTGTCGGAGATATCATTAGAGAAGAGATTGAGTCGGTTGATTTTGGGCGTATTTCAGCACAATCAGCAAGGCAGGTTATTTTACAGAAAGTTAAAGAAGCGGAACGAGCTAAGTTAATTGAAAGCTTTAAAGGGCGTGTTGGCAAGGTTCTTTATGGTGAAGTAAAGCGTGTTACACGTGAATTTATTTTAATTGATTTAGGTGATCAAGCCGATGGTATTTTACCAAGAAATGCTCTTTTACCTAAAGAGACGTTTAAAGTTGGTGATAAAGCACGTGCTGTCTTAACAGAGATTGATGACACTTCGAGAAATTATCCATTACGCTTAAGCCGTATAGCGAATGAAATGGTTGAAGCATTATTTGAGCTTGAAGTCCCTGAGATTTCAGAAGAAGTCATTGAGATTGTTGGTATTGCAAGAGACCCAGGCTCACGTTGTAAAATTGCCGTTAAAACGAATGATGGCAGAATTGATCCAGTGGGCGCTTGTGTTGGTATGCGCGGTACGCGTGTGCAGTCGATTACCAATGAATTAAAAGGCGAGCGTATTGATATTATTTTATGGGATGACAACCCCGTACAATATGTTATTAATGCATTATCACCTGCAGAAATTGTTTCAATTATCCAAGATGAAGATAGTACAACGATTGATGTTGCAGTTAAGGAAGATCAGTTATCTCAAGCAATTGGGAGGAATGGTCAGAATGTTCGCTTAGCATCAGAATTAACAGGCTGGCGATTGAATGTCATGCCTGAATCTGAAGCACAAGAAAAGCAAGATAAAGAAGCTCAAAATCAAATAAAACTATTTATGGAAGCACTTGATGTAGAAGAAGATGTGGCTATGGTATTATTTGAAGAAGGCTTTACGCAACTTGAAGAAGTTGCTTATGTGCCGTTAGAAGAGATGTTGGCCATTGATGGCTTCAATGAAGATATTGCGAATGAATTACAAGAAAGAGCAAAGACAGCGTTATTGACACAAGCATTAAGTAATAAAAAATTACCAGCTGATGATTTATTGCATATGGAAGGCATGGATGAAGCGTTGGCTAATCAGTTAGCACAGGCTGATATTATTACGATGGAAGATTTAGCTGAACAAGCAGTTGATGATTTACTCGATGTTGTTGAAATTGATCGTGAACGTGCGGCTGAATTAATTTTAACAGCACGCAAACCATGGTTTGAAGAAAGTTAATGAAATGCAAATGAAAGAATAATGATTTTAAGATTAAAGAGAAATTTAAGGGAGGCGCAACGATGACAGAGATAACAGTTGCACAACTAGCGAGTACTGTTGGAATCGGCGTTGATCAATTGGTAGAGAAATTAAAAGAAGCTGGCATTGATAAAGCCAATGGTAAAGATTTAATTACCGATGATGAAAAAAATAAATTATTAGGTCATATCCAAGGTGTTGGTAGTCAAGCAGATAGCAAAATTACGCTAAAGCGAAAAAGCACTAAACAGTTAAAACTATCGGGTCAAAACCGTAAAATCAACGTTGAAGTTCGTAAAAAGAAAGTGATCGTTAAGCCAAAAGATGAAGCGATTATAGAAGAAAAAGAAGTAATAGAAACTCCTGAAAATGAAGAAATTATTGTAGATGCTCAAGCAGATAATGCTAAAGAAATATCGCAAGAAGTAGCTAAGAGTGAACCCGCGGTTGATCATCAGAGTGAGCCTGATACCAAACAAGCTGGTGAAAATGAGGAAACAACTAAAACAAGTGAGTCTGCTGCTGACACTGAAAAGAAAATAAAGGCGCAAGCAGAAACTGATGATACGGCATCTCAAAACGATACTAAAGCTAAAGAAGCCAAGCCTTATAAAAAGGAAAAAGATCAGTTTGATGAAGATGAACAACGTTTAGCGGGATTAAGAGAAAAGCCACAAGCCAAAAAGAAAAAGTCAAAAGGGCGTAAAAAGCATTCTTCGAAAGAGCTATTGGATGATGGTTATGATCAAAGTGGTAATAAGACGGCTTCTGGAGTGCGTTCTGCAGAGCGAAGCGGCCAAAGACGTGTTGATTTAAGCAAAGTAAAAACGCAAAAATTTACCAAACCACAAGAGCAAATTTTGCGCGAAATTGAGATTCCAGAAGAATTAACGGTTGCTGAATTAGCTCAAAAAATGGCACGTAAAGCCGCTGAGATTATCAAAGTTTTGATGAAGATGGGAACGATGGTTACCATTAATCAGACGATTGATCAAGATATGGCTGTTTTAGTTACAGAAGAATTAGGTCATAAATATCGTTTAACTAAAGCTGATGCTATTGAAGACGAAGTTAAAATTGATGAGTCAGTTGGTGAGAAGCTGCCACGTGCACCTGTTGTAACCATTATGGGGCATGTTGATCATGGTAAAACATCGCTATTAGATTATATTAGACGCTCAAAGGTTACTGCTGGTGAGGCTGGAGGTATTACTCAACATATTGGTGCGTATTCGGTTGCGACAGAAAAAGGCAATATTACATTTTTAGATACACCAGGGCATGAGGCATTTACGTCAATGCGTGCTCGTGGTGCAGACTGTACAGATATCGTTATTTTAGTTGTTGCTGCAGATGATGGCGTGATGCCTCAAACACTAGAGGCTATTCAGCACGCTAAAGCTGCAGGCGTACCAATTATTGTTGCAGTAAATAAAATTGATAAACCAGAAGCTGACCCAGAGCGCGTTAAAAATGAATTATCTCAGCATGATGTAATTCCTGAAGATTGGGGTGGTGATGCAATGTTTGTTCACGTATCTGCTAAATCTGGTGAAGGTATTGATGATCTATTAGATGGAGTTTTATTACAAGCTGAAGTTCTAGAATTAAATGCGCCTTTTGAGGGTTATGCCAAAGGTGTTGTTGTAGAGTCTAAGTTAGAAAAAGGTCGAGGTCCCGTTGCTACTGTTTTAATTCAATCAGGGCATTTAAAGGCAGGTGATATTATTCTTGCAGGTTTAGAGTTTGGACGTGTTAGAGCAATGCTTGGTGATCATGGCCAACCAATTTCTGAAGCAGGCCCTTCAACGCCGGTTGCTGTTTTAGGTTTATCAGGCGTACCAAATGCAGGTGATGAAGTAATTTCTGTTAAAGATGAGAAAAAAGCTCGCGAAGTTTCAGAATATAGACAAGAAAAGCACCGCCAAGAGAAATTAAAGCAACAACAGGCAGGTAAATTAAGTGCATTGTTCGATCGTATGGGGCAAAGTGATGAACAACAGACATTAAGTGTTATTGTTAAAGCGGATGTTCAAGGCTCGGTTGAAGCGATTCGTGAGTCATTAGTTAAGTTATCAAATGATGAGGTTAAAGTAGAAGTAGTTGCCTCTGGTATTGGCGGAATTACATCCTCGGATGTTAATTTAGCAATAGCATCACAAGCCGTTCTATTTGGATTTAATGTGCGTGCTGACATCACAGCTAAGAAAGTTGCTGAAAAAGAAGAAGTTGATTTGCGCTACTATAGTATTATTTATGACTTGATTGATGATGTTAAGCAAGCAATGGGTGGCTTATTATCTCCTGAGTTGCGAGAAGAAATCATCGGTGTTGCCGAAGTACGTGAAGTGTTTAGATCAGCAAAAATTGGTGCTATTGCAGGTTGTCGTGTTATTGATGGTATGATTAAACGTAATAATCCGATTCGTGTTTTGCGCGATCAAGTTGTCATCTATGAAGGGGCGCTAGAGTCACTACGTCATTTCAAAGAAGACCTTGCTGAAGTTAAAAAAGGCATGGAATGTGGAATTGGCGTTAAAAATTATAATGATGTTAAAGTTGGTGATCAGATTGAAGTCTATGAAACAACTGAAGTTAAAAGGAATCTTTAAGTGGCAGGATCCTCAAGAGTCTATCGGGTAGCAGATGAGATTCAGCGTTTAATTGTAACGGCTATTCGTAAAAAAATACGCAATCCCAAATTTCAGTGGGTTTCAATTACCTCTGTGGATGTATCTAAAGACTTATCTTATGCTAAAGTCTATTATACATCGCTATCAGAGGATACGTCACAGACAGATTTAGCTGAAGCATTTAATAAAGCTAAGGGTTTTTTTAGGAGCTATTTAGCGAAAGAGCTGAGTTTAAGGATTGTACCTAATTTGCGGTTTATCTACGATGATTCACTTGAATATGGCTCACATATGACGCAGTTAATTGATTCAGCGTTAGAGGCTGATGAAGCATTCATATCTAAAGATGATCAATCAGAAGAAACTAACGAAAGCGATCAGAAAGATGTGCCAAAAGATAAACGAAAGCGTTTAAGATAGACGTGAAAGTGGATATAGTTTAAGGATGAAGCTTTATCTAAATGATTTAGGAATTATCAATGCGTTAGGTAATAATAAGGCAGAGGTAGTCAATCGTCTTTTTCAAGGAAGTCAAAAAAATATTAGCCTTTATGAAAAGCTTTTTACAAAAAAACAAACTTATGTTGCAGAGATTAATGCTCAGCTATCAACATTACCATCGTCATTTGAAGTATTTGACTGTCGTAATAACCGCCTTTTAGTTGAGACCGTTAGACAAATAGCGCCCATGATTGACCAATTAAAAGCATTATATGGCTCTACACGCATTGGTATTGTATTAGGAACTAGTACCTCAGGTATTAGTAAAGGAGAGTCTGATTATAATTATTTTCAAACGCATCAACATTTTCCTAAATCATTTGATTATAAACAGCAAGAATTAGGTCAAATTGCGTTATTTTTATCTCATTATACAGAAGTTTATGGTCCGACATACACGATATCAACGGCCTGTTCATCAAGTGCAAAAGCAGTGATTGCAGCAGCAAGATTAATTCAAAATAATTTCTGTGATGCGGTTATTGTTGGTGGTTGTGATACCTTGTGTCAGATGACGTTAAATGGTTTTGATTGTATCGACTCAGTTTCAGATCGTATTTGTAATCCATTTAGTGCCAATCGTAATGGTATTACGATTGGTGAAGGTGCGGCATTATTTATCTTAAGTAAAAAGCCTTCAGAAATTGAGTTAGTTGGCTTTGGTGAGTCCTCTGATGGCTATCATATTACGTCACCCGATCCAGAAGGTAATGGTGCAAAATTATCGATGTCTGCTGCACTTGACTCTGCTCACCTTAAAGCAGGTGATATTGGTTATATTAATGCACATGGTACAGCGACACCCAAAAATGATCAGATGGAATCAAAAGCAATTTATGATTTATTTACAGATCAAGTCCCAGTCAGTTCAACGAAGCCTTTAACTGGGCATACTTTAGGTGCCGCAGCAAGCATTGAATTAGGTTTATGTTGGTTATTATTATCAGAAAAATACAATCTGCAAAAAATTATCCCTAAGCAATTATGGGATGGTATTAAAGGCGAGGATATTAGTAATTGTTATATTATTAACGAACAAATAACCTATGATAGATCATACTTTTTGTCTAACTCATTTGCTTTTGGTGGTAATAATGCGAGTTTAATTATTGGTAGAGGTGATTAACTTTTTATTACAATTGATTATGAAAGTCTATTGCAGATACAGGTGACTTTCTTTCTTGTTTGCTAAAAATAGTTTTAGGACTATGACTACTTTTTTGCGGAGTTAGCCCAGATTCAATTTCTGGAATAATTTGCTTAAAACCATTGATTAATTTACCAGTACGCCCGCTTGATAGATCATTTATATTTTCAGAAGTTAATGATGCATAGTCGTCAGTTTTTAATGCCTTTATGAAATTATTAATTGCTTGCGATTTTCTACTTCGTTTTGTATGGAATGTATCACTTTTCATTGTTTGAATATGTGAAGTTAAATTGTCGATTAAGCGCAATTTAGCATAATTAGTTGAGCTTTGATTTGGCATTCCAGGAACACCTGTATTATGTGCATTAATTATTGCACCAATACCTTCAATCGTAATTAAATCAGAATTAGATTTATCGGCATTTTGTCTAATTGTTTGATGAACAGTATGATTAGGAATTACTCTAGGATCTGCATCAGGAATTAAAAACGTATCTTTATCATTTAACAAAATATCAGTTTCAAGCGCAAGCCATTGCGCGCATTGTTGTAATGTTTGATAGTGTGCTTTATCTTTAGGGTTACTATGTTCGTACAGTCCATAATAAGCATCTTTAATTGCATTAATATATTTATCTTGATTTCTTTGCCATTGATTTTCATAAAATTCTAGACGTGATTGTAATTGTGTTAATTTAATTTTTTCTTTTATCGGTGTGTGGGCTATTTGATCTTTAAGTGATGCAATATTTCCTAGTGAGTTAGCGATTTCATGTAAAGTAAAAGCTTGTGATTGATATGGCTTAGGCTTAGATTCAAAAGGTAAGCCGATACGGTAGCCTGAAAAACTATAAGCATCTAATGTCATTTCCATATCACGGTGGTTTTTAAATTGATTTTCATCTCCCATAAAGGTAAGAATATCAGATTGAAGTTGTTTGTGACTGCTAAACTTTGGCATAATGTATCTCCTTTTGATCGATTAATTTCATTTATAAATGTGAGTGTGAAAAGGAGTATAAATAGTTATTAAAATCACTATTACTGAATTGATAACCATATGTTTCACTTGAATTTTTCGAGTTTTCATGTTAGAAATAAGGTGTTTAAATTGTAATATTTATGAATTGTTATAAGGCCAATATAACTGATTAATTTATTCTTTTATAAGCGAAATCATAGATGAAAACTATGAAATATTTAGTCTGTTTTAATTGTGTAAAAGTTAAACACAAAGCCTACGAATTAACTTTGTAATAGGAATGATTTTTTCTGATATTTTTGAAGACGTATGTTTGGTTATATTTTCTGCTTGAAGAGATTGACAAGTTAATCGTTGGCGATCACTAGCAATGACATATAAGGTCTTAGTTAAGAGATTTTTTTGTTGTTTCATCATCTTCCCCTTAGGCTTTAAAACATTGTTTATCAAAACGTGCACCTAGATAGATACCTTGAATTTGTACTTGGTTTTTGTCATAGGTTTGTGGTTTAAGTTTTTGATTGTGAGGGATTAGAGTAATACTAGCATCATCATTAATTCGAATTTCTTTTAATGTGGCTTCACTATGATCAATCAAGGCAACGACAATCATGCCGTTTTTGATATCGCTTTGCTGTTGAATTAAAACATAGTCGCCATCTAGAATGCCAGAATCTACCATGGAATCACCTGAGACTTCTAAGAGAAATAAATTAGGTGCTTTAAGGATTTGCTCTAGAGATATTTGTTCAACCACTTCAAATGCAGTCATTGGTTGACCCGCTGCAATCTTACCCATTAAGGGAAGTGTATTATGTGATTGATAAAGGATGTGATTTGATTCAGATAAATAACCTTTTTCTCTTAATTTTTTAACTAATTTACAGATTGCCATTTTAGAAACGCCTTGCAGTTTACCTAGTTCTGAGTAGGATGCAATATAACCTTCTGTTTCATAGATAGATTCAATTAATTTTAATAGCTGAGCTTCTTTTTTAGTCAGTGGCTGTTGCATAAAATCAACCTGTTTTGTTTGTTTATTTTCAGTATAGAGTTTACAAAAGGTTTACGCAAGTTGATTTGTATCATTTAATTGAATATTTATTTAGTTAAGACGTTAATTATTATTGTGGTAGCGGGTATTCAGGGGCTAATTTAGGCGCAATTTCACGCCATAACTTCATGCTGAGGTTGCCAGTTTTATCCGTGTCAGTATCTTTTTTGACGGTATTAAATGCGATAAAAACAATTTTTTTCTTAGGTAATACAGCAAATATACCACTATACCCATTAAAGCTTGGATTTTGCATTAACCAATGATTTAATACGCCAAAGCCCATAGCAAAGTATCGGCTCTTGGTATTTTTACCTTTACCAACTGTATCAGGAGCACGTAGTTCTTGAGTTGATTCAGTCGAAATCAAGGAACTATTCATCCATGCATGCGCCCATATTCCTAAATCTTGAATAGTTGAAAAAACACCCCCTGTGCTTGATGTCCAAGAAGGACTCCAAAAAGTTGAGTCTTCGTAAATTCTATCGGTTACAGGCTGATTAATATCCTTAGAATAAGGCCTATCTTGACTAAATGAATGTAGCGTTGGAGCATAGATTGAAGCAGTTAGGGTGAATTTAGAGTTTTTCATTTTTAGTTTATGAAAAATATATTGATCAAATAATATATCTAAAGGTTGGCCCATGACCTTTTCAATGATATTGCCTAAAACAACATAATCACTGTGAGAGTAATGCTGGCTACTACCTGGAGGGAAACTAGATTTTTTATCTAAAAATGCATATGTTAGAAGATCTTCACTTGAGAAGTATCGAAATGGTGCTTTAGTAACATCTTTTATGAATTTTGTATTATAGACATAATCTGGGATGCCACTGGTGCCATTAGCAAGCATTTTTAACGTTATTCGATTTGCATTGGGTATATTGGGATACCATTCTGAGACTAACTCTTCAACTTTAAGCTTACCCTGTTCATCTAAAATCATTAATAGTGTGGTCAGCATGGTTTCAGTAACACCACCGATTCTAAAGTGCATGTTTGCTTTTGCTTTAACTTTTGTCATAGAAAGACCAACAGCATTGATATCAACAGCTTTATTATCAATCCATAAGCCATAAATCATACCCTTAACTGGTGTTGATTGTGTGATGGCTTTAACTTTGCTATCTAACCACTGTTTAGAAACTTCATTTGCAACAAGAAAACTTGAACAAATTAACCAAATAAACAGGATTAGTTTATAGTGATAAGTAGATCGCATAGTAATCACCAATTAATTATTATTGCAATAATGATAATTATACTTAAAAATAAAATTTAATTAGCGATTGCATGAAAGTTTTAAATATTGGTTGTGATTTTTATTTTTTTTTCTAAGTGAAGGTATATAATCAGTAATGACTTATAGATTTGTTAAGCGTTTGAAACCATTATCAAAAAATAAGTATCTATAAGTAGAATCTGTTTTGAGTTAGGGAGCTTTTATGATGAAACCTATGGTTATTTTATTGCTAATATTGTTAAATTTTGTTATTGGTAACGTTTACGCTGTTGATAAGCCAACTAAAGTAATTGATACTGAGAAAAAAATTAGTTTCCCTCGTGATCTTTTTGCCCATAATGGTTTTAATCGCGAATGGTGGTATTTTTCTGGTGTGATTACAACTAAAGATAAGCATCCCTATGCCTATAATTTTACGGTTTTTAAAACCTTTAATAACTACACAACAATATTTCAGATGTCTGATTTAATCACTGCAAAAAAATTAGGTTATACAGAAGATACAGTAGTAGATAATAAAGACTATAGCCATAGCTTAAATTTAAAAATTGGTCAATCTAGTCTATCTTATGATCAGAAAAATAAAACTTGGCATATTAGTATTAATAAACCCAACTATCAATTTGAGTTAGCATTAAAGCCGATACGACCTTACGTGTTAAATGGTAAAAATGGTTATATAGATCAATCAAGCGGTGGAAAATCAGCATATTATTCTGCTCAGAATATGGATGCTTCAGGAAAGTTAGTGATTGATGGTCACTCTGCTACTGTATCGGGTAAGGGGTCTTGGATGGATAGACAGTGGGGTAACTTTGGTGAAAGTCCAGCCGCATTTAATTATTACTGGTTATCCTGTCGCTTTGATGATAACACAGGCCTTATGTTATATACATTTCTTGATGCAAAGCAAGACCCTATTAGTAAATATGCAACAGGAACTTATCAAGATGCTCAAGGTAAAGGTTATTTAGTAACCGACTTATTAGGCCCACCGATTAATACATTTTATAAAGCAAACAATGATAGTAATTATTATAATTTAGAGTGGTTAGTTCGAGTCCCATCAAAAAAACTAGCATTTAGAATTATGCCAATTACAGGAAATCAATTTGTAATATCAAAGACACAGGGTTCTTTTTGGGAAGGAGCTACACAAATATATGGTGCTAAAGCAGGCTATTGTTTCTTAGAAGGTAGCTATGGTAATGAGCTAATAAAATCTAGAGATTCATAGGAAAGATTAGCTAATGTGGATAATATCAGTAATTGGCTAAATGAAAATACAATAAATCTTTTTTGCAAAGTAAATTTTGCTATAATCATTATCCAAGATAAAATACCATTTAAACTGGTTAACGCAATGATGATTAATAGAGATATTTACCAACGTTTTATATTAGAGAAGCTATCAATTCGTGGTGCTTACATTGAGATTAGTAATGTTTATGAAAAATTACTTTCAATTAAAAATTATAATAAATCACAACAAGATATTCTAACTCAGGCATTTATTAATAGTATCTTTTTGTGTCAAAATAAACTAATTCATGGTCGTGCTTTATTACAGTATAAAAATACACATACAGATGATTTAATTATTGCCCAAGCTACTTCAACAGGTTATGTCCGAGCGATGTTAAAATCAAATAATGAAGTGATCAATTTATCGAGCGGCCAGCTAAGTGTTTTTTATCAACCTGATGATGTAGCACAGCATCAACAAAGCTTGATAGAGCTGAGAGATAACGATTTGTTCAAATCAATTCAAGATTACTTTTCATTATCTGAACAAACAGATACCAGTCTATGGTATTTTAAAAATTCATCAAAAATTATTGGTATTTATTTGCAAAAAATACCTTTCTTTGAAGAAGATTATCAAGTTGCTAGAGCATTATTAAATGGACTAAATAGGGAAGATGTTCTAGTAGAAAATTGTCATACTACGCTTATCGATTGCTTTGATAAGTATCATCTAAGTTTTCATGATACAGTTGAGCTAAACTATGGTTGTGAAAACTCAACCAATCGTTTTAAAAATGCATTGGCTACTCTAGATAAAGAAGATTTATCGCACTTCGTTAAAAACCATGAAACCGTTGACATTACATGTGACTTTTGCGAAAAAACCTGTAGTTTCAGTCAAGAAGAAGTATTAGAAATACTTAAATAGTTATCTAAAGAGGTGCTAATTTCTTTTTTGATTTGCTGAAGAAGTTTTTTAGGTTCGCCATAAATTGCTTTTGTAAATGTTTTTCACAAATAGTCTTAAAATTGACCCTATTTTCATAGGATATTAAGTTACGTCTCACACTCTCTTGACGTGGTCCTGCGAAATTGCTGGTATATTGATCTCTTAGAATACTATGGCTATTATAGATATCTTCTGGCATGGCTTTACCCCCCTTGTAGAATCTATATTTGTATCATATTTTTATATTATTGCAAAATAATTTAATTTTTAAAGTTTGGCATTTAACTAATTGTAGTAATAGAGCATTTGTTAATTTTTTTATCAACTAAGAATAAATCTTGCTCAATGCCATATAATTCCTTAATATTGTAAGCCAAAATTAATTTAATCAATGATTGTAAATGGAGAGTTCAATGGATGTTAAAATTGGCTTAGCTGATATGCTTAAAGGTGGCGTTATTATGGATGTTACCGATAGTAAACAGGCAAAAATTGCAGAAGATGCAGGTGCTGTTGCAGTAATGGCATTAGAGCGTGTACCAGCAGATATCCGTAAAGAAGGCGGCGTTGCTAGAATGAGTGATCCAAAAATGATAAAAGAAATTATGCAAGCGGTAAGTATCCCTGTTATGGCGAAGGTACGAATTGGACATTTTGTTGAAGCCTCAATTTTACAGTCTATGGGAATTGACTTTATTGATGAGAGTGAGGTATTAACTCCAGCAGATGATGAAAATCATATTAATAAACATGCTTTTAAAGCCCCTTTTGTTTGTGGTTGTCGAAACTTAGGTGAAGCCTTAAGAAGAATCGGCGAAGGGGCAGCATTAATCCGTACGAAGGGGGAAGCTGGTACAGGTAACGTTATTGAAGCAGTTCGTCACTTAAGAACGATCAATCGCGAAATGAAAGCGTTAACCGTATTAGCCGATGATGAATTAATGGTAGCTGCTAAAAAGTTGCAAGCACCATTTGAATTAGTTAAATACATTGCTAAAAATGCTAAATTACCAGTACCTAATTTTGCAGCAGGTGGTGTTGCAACGCCAGCGGATGCCGCTTTAATGATGGAGTTAGGTGCTGAAAGTGTTTTTGTTGGCAGTGGTATTTTTAAATCGGACAATCCTCAAAAGCGTGCCCATGCAATTGTTCAAGCGGTAACTCATTATAAGGATCATCAATTATTAGCTGAAATATCTGAAGATTTGGGTGCGCCTATGACGGGTATTAATATGGATGAAATTATTGAAAAAGAGTTGATGCATACTAGAGGTAATTAATGGACGATATGCTAGTTGGTATTCTTGCATTACAAGGGAATTATCACTCTCATGCTCAATGCCTTGAGAAATTAGCCGTTAAGTCAATTTTTATTTCTAAACCTGAAGAAATAACAAAAGTTGATGGTTTGATAATACCTGGAGGAGAATCAGGTGTTATCTTAAAGCATTTTGAGTTTGATCAACGATGGATTGAGGCAATTAGAGAGTTTCATCAACAACAAAAACCAATCTTGGGAACTTGTGCAGGTATTATTCTTCTAGCAAAAGAAGTTATTCCAGAGCAATTTGCTTTTGGTTTTATTGATATTAAAGTGATACGCAATGCTTTTGGCAGACAATTACAAAGTAGTAATAATTTAGTTTCTTTTTCTATGGCGGGATTAAAAACAGTAGAGGAAGAAAAAATAGATGCAGTTGTTTCTTTTATTCGAGCGCCTAAAATTGAGCGTATCTTATCGGATGATGTCAAGATTATTGCCAAACGAAACGAGGAAGTTGTTGGTGTTAGGCAAGCGAATATTTTTGCATTAACCTGCCATCCTGAATATACAACAACTCTAGTGCATCAGCAATTTATAGAGGCAATAACATCATTCACTCGCACTGCCTAAAACATCAACGCCTTTAGGCGCTTTAAAATCAAAAAAGCTCGTGTTAATTTTGCCATAAGAATAATCATCAAATAAAATATAAGTATCAATACCCGTACTGGTTCTTAACGTTAGCTTTCTTAGATTACCATTATCGAAATATAAAATGATTTTATTAATTGCAACAGCTTCTTTATCCTTGGGTATTAATGTAAATGTATTATTTTTACCTTCATAGATATAAAATAGCTCATCAAGTGTTTTAGGGTCTCCCCTTAAAAGTAATAAAATTGGGGCATTAGAGATACGTTTAGGTACATCTTGAATGGTGACTTGCTCTAAATCCATGTCATAATTCCACAACTTTTTTCCATTGGATACTAACAGTTGTTTGTTTGGTTTTAGTACTTCCCATTTAAAAAAGTTTGGTTGTTTGACCCATAACGTACCGTAGCTAATTGATTTATTACCTGTTGATTTATCTACAACCGTTTGTGTGAAATCCGCTTGATAACTTGAAACATGGTGTATGTGCTGTAATAATTCATCCGTAGCAGTTGGATTTTCCATTGCAAAAGTCGTACTAAAGTGAACGATAAATAAGCTTGATAGTATAAAAAAATTGATTTTTTTGATAAGTTGATACATTTATGATGGTCTCCTAACTAAGACTTCTCTTAAACCATTTTGTTGCATTTCACTGACAATTCCTGCAGTTTCCATATCTTCAATTAAGCGCGCTGCACGATTATAGCCGATTCTTAAACGTCTTTGAATACTAGATATTGAAGCACGCTGGCTTTCTAGAACAATTTGTACTGCTTGATCATATAGCGAGTCTTTTTCACCAGAGCCTTGTTGGTCTTCACTTTCCTCATCATCAAGTGATGCAGTTTGTGTAATTGTTTCAATGTAATTAGGTGTGGTGTCAGTTTTTAGTGCATTAACGACTCTGTGAACTTCATCATCACTGACAAATGCACCATGTAAGCGATGTGGTACGCCACTACCTGGAGGTAGATATAACATATCACCATGGCCTAAGAGTTGTTCTGCACCTTGCTGATCTATAATCGTACGCGAGTCAATTTTTGATGAGACTTGAAAAGCAATACGTGTTGGGATATTGGCCTTGATTAATCCGGTTACAACATCAACGGAAGGCCTTTGTGTTGCCAGAATAAGGTGTATTCCCGCTGCCCGTGCTTTTTGTGCAATGCGAGCGATTAATTCTTCTACTTTCTTACCAACGACCATCATCATATCAGCAAATTCATCGGCAACGACAACAATATAAGGCAACTTAGTTAAATTCGGAGCATCGGCTTCAGAGCCAGGATGTGCCTTTAACCATAGCGGATCTTTAATCGGTTTTTCAGATTTTTCTTGTTGTTTAATTTTATCATTTAAGCCTGCAATATTCCTTACGCCAACTGCGGCCATTAATTCATAGCGGCGATCCATTTCTTTAACACACCAACGTAGCGCATTCGCTGCTTCTGTCATATCCGTGACAACAGGCGTTAATAAATGTGGAATACCATCGTAGATGGATAACTCGAGCATTTTAGGGTCAATCATAATTAAGCGTAAATCTTCAGGCGTACTTTTATAGAGCATGCTTAATAACATCGCATTAACCCCAACGGACTTTCCTGAGCCAGTTGTCCCTGCCACTAATAAATGAGGCATTTTAGCTAAATTAGCGATTGATGGGCTACCGGCTATATCTTTGCCTAAACCGATAGCGACGGGTGAATTTGATTTTAAGAATTGATCACTTGATAATATCTCTTTTAATCGAACCATTTCTCGTTTCTGATTGGGTATTTCAAGACCTACATAAGGTTTGCCTGGGATAACTTCAACGACACGAACACGCGGGATAGATAAAGAGCGAGCAATATCTTGAGATAAGGTACTTAAGCGTGATACTTTGATTCCAGGAGCTAACTCTAATTCAAAGCGAGTAATAACAGGTCCAGGGTAGACACCAGCAACTCGTACAGTGATGTTATAGTCAGCAAGCTTTTGCTCAACTAAGCGTGCAAGGTTCTCTAATGTTTCTTCAGAGACTTGTGTTGGACGAGCTTCTGGATCATCAAGCAGTTCAAGTTTTGGTAGGCTACTACCTTGTGCACTTGAGACGGTTAATGAAGCAAATGCGGGTTGATTTTTATTTTTATCAGGTTTTAGAGCACTCTGTGTTTGATCATTTTGACTCATTAGCTCCTCAAAAGATAAATTAGGCGTAATCTTTGCTTGTTTCGTCTCTTTAGCTGGTTTTGGTGGTTTTTCATTTGTACTATCTGCTGCAATATAGACAGGCTTTTCATCGAGGATTTGCTGATCTTTCATCGCTTTTTCAGTTTTAGCATTTACACGAGCTTGTTTAGCTTCTTGTTTGATATTACCTAAAGTAGAGATTGTTTTAACGCTGGAATGCTTAAATACCTTAAAAATACCTTTTGTTGCTTTAATCAAAGCCAGTAACCAATTTAGGCCTGAAAATAATGTTAATCCTAAAGCAAGCATCGTAATAAATACGATAAGGCTTCCGCCAATACTTAAGTAGCTAGTAGTATATTCATTAAGGATATAGCCTGTAATACCACCGGCTCCTTGTGGTAGGTGTATATGATAATTTTCAAAAATTAACTCAGCTAATGCACTGCCTGCACCGAAAGTGAGTATAATACCTAACCAACGTAGAATCATAAGGCTGATTGCGCGATCACTAAAGCTTTGTCTTTCTTGGTAGATTACCCATAATCCATAAATCATTAAAAAAGGGATTAAATAGGCAAAAAGGCCAAATAAGGATAAGAGAATATCCGCACTATAAGCACCAACTTCCCCTGCACTATTGTTGATTACGCCGTTAGACTTAATTTGTGACCAACCAGGATCATTGGCATCATAGGTAACTAAGCTGATAAAAATAAAAACAGCAAGTGCGCCGATAACAATCAGTGATGCAATTTTAAGACGTTCCAATAGCGGTGAATCAGCGACTTCAACAGTTTTACGGCGATTGGGTTTCATCACTTTATTTTTTTTAGTTTTTTTATTCAAATTGGATAATTTCATGTGTGTTATCTACTATTCCTTAATCAATTGGTCAAATATTTAGTAGTTGGTATTTGATCACAGTCATTTTTAGTCTAACCTGTTACAATGATAGCGAATTTTTCAGGTTTAAAACAAGTTAAAGGATTAGTTTTGATGTCAAATGATGAATTTTTAAAGCTTAACACGGTGTTTGAGAATCAAAAACAAAGTTTTTTAGCCGCACCTTACCCAACATACAAAGATCGTATTAGTGTCTTAAAACAGCTGAAGTCGCTAATATTAGAGAACCAAAAGGCATTATTATCTGCTTTAGATGATGATTTTGGTCACAGAAAATTTGATGAAAGTCGTTTGATTGAAATCTTTCCGGTTATCTCATCACTTAACTATATCATTAAACATCTAAAAAGGTGGATGAAGCCTCAAAAACGCCACGCTAGTCTATTATACTTCCCATCACGGAATTATGTGTTTTATCAACCTAAAGGCATTGTGGGCATCATTGTGCCTTGGAATTATCCTTTGGTATTATCAATTATTCCAATTGCATATGCGATTGCTGCGGGCAATCGCGTGATGGTTAAGTTATCTGAATTATCTCCAAAAATTGAATTAACATTAATTAAGATTTTTCAAAGACTATGTTCAGAAGATGACGTGTGTTTTATTCAGGGAGATGTCAACGTAGCACAAGCATTTAGTCAGTTAGCATTTGATCATCTATTTTTTACTGGCTCGACTACTGTTGGTAGGCAAGTTATGAAAGCAGCCAGTGAAAACTTAACACCAATAACCCTAGAATTAGGCGGTAAATCTCCCGTTATTATTAGTGAGAAAGCAACGATTAAAAAAGCAGCAGCTAGCGTTTGTTTTGCAAAATATGTTAATTCAGGTCAAACCTGTATTGCACCGGATTATATTTATTTATCAGAGTTAGTTAGTCAACAGTTTATAGAGGCCTTAATTGAAAATTGGCATACATTTAGCCAAGGTGATTTTTCAGATTTAACAAGCTTAATTAGTGATAAACAATTACAGCGAATGCAAGCTTTATTAGAAGATGCAAAATCTAAAGGAGCAGTAATTAATGTGCTTGGGCAACAAATGCCTTGGAGTGAAGCACAATTGGCGAGTCGTCAATTACCACTTTGTATTGTCACAAATATATCGGATGATATGTTAATCGCTCAGGAAGAAATTTTTGGTCCAATTTTGCCAATTATAAGCTTTAAAAGACTCGATGATGTTATTAAATCAATTAATCAAAAGCCAAGAGCACTCAGTTTATATTTTTATGGTAAAGAAAGTGATTTTGAGCTTGTCACTAGAAAGACACATGCTGGCGGTATTTGCTTTAACGATGCATTAATGCATATTGCACAGGATGATTTGCCATTTGGTGGTATTGGCCCGTCTGGGATGGGTTCATACCATGCAAAAGAGGGGTTTGAAACCTTCTCCCACGCAAAGGCGGTATATTTAAAAAGTCGCTATAATCCAGGATCTTTGATCTATCCACCATTTAATCGAGCTCACCGCTTATTATTCAAGTTCTTTTTAAGGTAGCTTTGAGTTCATTGTGCATCGCAAATAGTCAAGTGATGTTATTTGAAATAGAAACATACGTTACTCTAATACTACTTGTTTAAAGGTTTTTGTCACTTTTTAGTCTAAATATATTTACGTTTTTATTTTAACCAGTTGACAGAGTTAACTTATTGATGTGTAATTTTAAAATCATTCAGTGCAAACGTTTGCACAATGTTGGTTTGTCACGCTACAGAATAAGGATAGAGTCATGACTCAAAGGTTAAATGGAAAAAATTGTTTAGTTACTGGTGCTGCAAGAGGAATGGGGGCTGCAGTTGCAAAGCATTTTGCACAAGAAGGCGCAAACGTATGTGTTGCTGATTTAAACTATGAAGGTTCTAAAAAAGTTGCAGAAGAAATTAACAATCAAGGCGGTCATGCAATTGCCGTTAAGCTTGATGTTACCTCTCGCGAGCAAATGTCAGATGCAATTGAATATACAGTTAAACAGTTTGGTTCAATTAACGTTATGCTCAATAACGCAGGTATTAATAAGCCGATGATGTTTCTAGATATTACCGAGGATAATTGGCATGAGATTATGAATGTTAATGGGTTAGGCGTACTCATCGGTATGCAAGAAGCTGCCAAACAAATGGTTAAGCAAGGTAAAGAGAATGGCCCTTATAAGATAATCAATGTAGGCTCTATTTTATCTAGACAGGCTTTTGATGATGTGATTCCTTATAGTTGTTCTAAACATGCAGTTTTAGCAATGATCAATGGAGGTGCAAAAGCATTGGTAGATCATAATATAACCGTTAATGGTTATGCGCCAGGAGTCGTTGCAACAGAGCTATGGAATCAATTAGATAAAGATTTAGTTAAAATTGGTAAATTTGATCACCAAGGGGAGTCTATGAAACGCTTGGCGGATGAAATGATTTTGATGAAGCGTTATTCCTATCCAGAAGATATCGTTGGTACAGCGCTGTATTTAGCAAGTAGTGATTCAGATTATATGACCGGTCAGCTCTTAATGATTGATGGTGGCATGGTGATGCAATAACTCATCATAAAAAATAGGAAAGTTTTATATCATGCAAGTAGAAGATTTAATTATTCAAACAGAGAAAAAAATAATCACTGACTCTCTAAACCCTAATTGGGATTGGTCAAGGCCTATCCCTTCACCTGGACGTATGGCAGTAGATTTTGAACAAAGGGTTGATTTTAGACGCTTACACAATTACCGCTTAGCAAGGGTTAAACAAGCCTTAAGCAACTCTAATTTAGGCGCAGTATTATGCTTTGATAATAATAACATTCGATATTTGACAAGTAGTGTCATTGGAGAATGGGCGCGAGATAAAATTTGTCGATATACATTATACACGGGCAATGGTTCTCCTTATTTATGGGATTTTGGTTCGGCTGCTTCTCATCATCGTATGTATGCACCATGGCTAGAAAAAGATAATTGTCGAGCAGGTATGTTAGGACTAAGAGGGTCAGTTTCTAGTAGTGCGGGGTTATTTAAATCAGCTGCAGCTGAAATTGCTGATTTGCTTCGCAGTGAGGGTGTATTTGATATGCCGTTAGGTGTTGATGTGCTGGAGCCTCCCATGTTATTTGCTTTGCAAGCAGAAGGTATTGAAGTTCGGGATGTTCAGCAAGTAATGCTTGATGCAAGGCAAATTAAAAGCATGGATGAAATTATCTTATTAAATACTGCTGCTTCAATGGTTGATGGTGTTTATCAATTAATTGCAGAACAGCTAAAACCTGGGGTTAGAGAAAATGAAATTGTTGCTTTAGCAAATAAATTTCTTTATGACAATGGTTCAGATGATGTTGAAGCAATTAATGCTGTTTCAGGTGAGCGCTGCAATCCACACCCACATAATTTTACAGATCGAATGTATCGTCCTGGAGATCAAGCATTTTTTGATGTTATCCAGTCATTTATGGGTTACAGAACTTGTTACTATCGAACATTAAATGTGGGTAGTAAAACTCAGGCTCAAGTTGATGCTTATCGACAAGCAAGAGAGTGGATCGATAGCGCAATTGCGTTAGTTAGGCCGGGGATGACAACCGATAAAATTGCAGCGGTATGGCCTAGAGCTGAGGAGTTTGGGTTTAACTCTGAAATGGAAGCATTTGGATTACAGTTTGGTCATGGACTGGGGCTTGCATTGCATGAAAGGCCAATTATCAGTCGTTTAGTTTCATTTGATAACCCATTCGAATTAGAGGAAGGTATGGTGTTTGCTTTGGAAACGTATTGCCCTGCTGCCGATGGTAATGGTGCGGCTCGAATTGAAGAAGAAGTTGTTGTTACAAATGATGGGGCTAGGGTCATTACCTTATTCCCAGCTGATGAGCTGTTTGTTGCAAATGCGTATTAACTAGGGAAAGATTATCATGCCATATTATACCTATAGATCAATTAATAATCCGGATAAAGAATTTGAATTTTTTAGGAAATTGGATCAACCACCTTTAGAAAAACATCCGCTAACGGGTGAGGGCATTAGACAGGTCATTACGTTAATTCATATAAAACAGAGAGGCCTAAAAAAGGGTACTGTTGTTAATAAATCATCTCCAGCTGCAACAGCATGTGGATGTGCAAGTAAAATGTTAGGGAATAGCCATGCAAAAAAATCATGTTGTTGATAAAGATAAATGGTTAGCTATGTATCAACAGATGCTTAGAATACGTATTTTTGAAGAACTGGCTAATGAACTTTATTTATCAGGAAAAATGCCGGGTTTAACGCATATGTATACGGGCCAAGAAGCCGTTGCTGTTGGTATTTGCCATGCACTTAAATCAACCGATTATATAACCAGTACACACAGAGGGCATGGGCATTGTGTCGCTAAGGGTGCCAATTTTAAGGAAATGTTTTGTGAGCTTTTGGGTAAGCAAGAAGGTTATTGCCGTGGTAAAGGCGGGTCGATGCACATCGCAGATCAAAAAAATGGTAACTTAGGAGCTAATGCCATTGTTGGTGGTAGTGCAGGCATTGCAACAGGTTCTGCTTTGACTTCAAAGTATTTGAAAAACCAAAATGCCACGGTTTGCTTTTTTGGTGATGGTGCATTAGGACAAGGGTTGTTATATGAAGTGATGAATATGGCATCGCTATGGTCATTACCTGTTATTTATGTGTGTGAAAACAATTTATACGGTGAATATACTTCAGTATCAGAAATGGCTGCAGGTAATATTCTTGCAAGGGCTCAAGCGTTTGATATCGAATCATTTCAAGTTGATGGTCAGGATGTAATTGAAGTTAATCAGTTAGCAGAGACCTTGATTAAAAGAATTCGCCAAGGAGAGGGGCCATTTTTTATTGAGTGTTTAACCTATCGCTATCATGGCCATCATGTAGGGGATATTAATCGTAGTTATTATCGTCCTAAGCAAGAAGAGAATGACTGGAAAAATAATAAAGATCCAATTGAACTACTGAAGAATAAGCTAGTTTCGGAGGCATCATTAACTCAAATGCAGTTAGATGAGTTAACAAAAGAGATTAAACAGCAGGCATCTGATGCAATGGCATATGCACTTAATGCAGCATATCCATTAGAACATGAAGTTTATTCTCACGTGTTCGCTTAAGTTGAATAATTATTTCAAAACTATAAATACGGAGTGAAAATGAGAGAGATTACATGGGCTCAAGCAGTTAACGAAGCAATTGCTGAAGAAATGAGACGTGATCAATGTGTTTTTCTAATGGGAGAAGATGTAGCTGAAGCAGGCACACCATTTAAAGTGTTATCTGGATTAGTTGAAGAATTTGGTACGCAACGTATCATTGATACACCAATTTCTGAAGCTGGATTTGTTGGTATGGCTGTAGGTGCGGCAATGACAGGAACAAGACCAATTGTAGATATTATGTTTGGAGACTTTTTGTATTTAATCATGGATCAGCTATGTAATCAGGCGGCCAAACAACATTATATGTCGGGTGGAAAACTAAAAGTGCCTATGGTTATTAGAACAAATCTTGGAGCAAGTAGACGTTCTGCTGCTCAGCACAGCCAAAGCCTTCATACATTGGTTTCACATATTCCAGGAATAAAAGTAGCTATCCCTTCAACACCTTATGACGTCAAAGGATTACTTAAAGCATCAATCAGAGATGATAATCCTGTCGTAATTTTTGAAGATAAATTATCCTACCAGATGAAAGGCTTTGTACCATCTGAAGAGTATCTGATTGAGTTTGGCAAAGCCAATGTTGTTGAAGTAGGTACAGATATTACATTAATCGCAACCAGCTCAATGGTACAAGTAGCATTATCTGCAAGAGAGCGTTTATTGCAACAGGGAGTGCTAGCAGAAGTCATTGACCTTAGAACCTTAGTCCCTTTAGATGAAAAAACAATACTCTCTTCAATAGAAAAAACATCTCGTGTGATAATTATTGATGAAGGGCACCAAAATTATGGTATTACCGCTGAAATAGCTAGTCGTATTGCTGAGAAGGCATTTTATTACTTAGATTCACCACCAGCGAGAATTGGCGCTTACGATGTGCCTGTGCCTTTTTCCCCCAATTTAGAGGATTTAACAATACCAGATGTGACGAAAGTTGTTACAAAAGCCCTAGAGTTAATTTCATTGGGAGAGTCAGTTTATGCATCATGAGATCATTATGCCTGCATTAGGTATGAACCAAGATCATGGCGTTATTGCACAGTGGCATAAAAAAGAAGGTGATAAAGTTGAAACTGGCGATATTATTATGGAGATTGAAACGGATAAAGCCTTAATGGAAATTGAAGCAAAACATCAAGGGTATTTATCTGAAATAGTATGCGATGAAGGTAATCCGGTACCGATTGGTAGTATCGTTGGCTATATCTCTAATAGCATAGAGGCACAATCTATGAACAATCGACTTAATGCGCAAGTAGAGCCAAAGGGAGGCGATGCTCAAAAAGTTAAGCTAGTTAAACATACAGATGCGATACAGACGTTAACGAAAAAAATTGATGATAACAGGCATAATCAGCTGGAAAAAAATGTGATAGGCCTAAAAAAGGATGCTAATACAAAAATTCTTTCATCAGCTAAAGCTAAGGGTTTAGCAGTTAAAGAGCACTTAAAGCTTTCGGCTATTAAGCAGTATAGCAATAAGGATATTATCCATGTGGCAGATGTTCTAGCATATAAAAACCATGTGACTTTATCTGATAAAGTTAAAGAAATACATGACGATTATACGATAAAGGCAACGATAGAGGTTAATGCATCTGAATTTAAATCATGTATCGATTGGTTATCGCAAAAGGAAGGCGCAACACAAAATGCAGCGGCTATACTAACGGCACTTATTAGTGCAAATATTAGAAAATTTCAGTTAATGACGAATGATACTAAGATTCATATAAAAGCTGACTATTGGGCAGGTGATACGCTTCATTCTAATTTTTTCACTGATCCAGATTACGTTAGTTTTTCACAGTTAAAATCATGTCAGTTTGAGCAGATAAAGGAGCAAGTATGTCAGTTTCATGTTATCTATTTTGCAGATTCTGATTTCAATCAAATACAGTTATTCAATGTAAATAGACCAACATTTATTGCCAATATCTATGATGCTAAGTTGCGCATTGATCTTTTAGGGTTTTATTATGATCAATTTAAAACGGTTGCTCAATTCTCAAAAACACTCAAACAGGCTATTGAAGAGCCATTATTTTATTTAAGTTAATCATCATAATTATAAGGGGAAGTCATGACAAAGTTAGTAGGTGATGATGTAATATCACAAGAGAGTATTGGAGCTGTTATTGGGGGTGAAATCATCCTTAATGGAGATGTGATTTCATTAAAAAGTCCTTATGATAATCAACATTTTGCTGATTTATACCTAGCAGATAAAGAACAAGTAGATAAAGCAATTTCTATAACTGCAGATGGGTTTTATCAAGTTAAGTCTATGCCATGTTATAAGCGTTATGATATTTTGCAGAAAGTAGCAGCATTAATTAAGCGAGATAGAAAAATATTAGCAGAAGGTATCACGACAGAAAGTGCTAAGCCAATTAGTGCAGCCTATGCAGAAGTTGATCGCGCTATCTTTTGTTTTGAAGTTGCTGCAGAAGAATCACGTAGAATAGGTGGTGAAATTATCAATCTTGATTGGCTTAAAGGCAATGATAAGCGTCAAGCACATAAAATAAGGGTACCTAGAGGTGTTATTGCAGGTATTACACCATTTAATTTTCCACTTAATTTGGTTGTTCACAAAATTGCACCGGCAATGGCTAGTGGCAATTCAATTATTATTAAACCAGCAACACAAACGGCAATGACGGCAATTAGACTAGGCAAACTTATTCTAGAGGCAGGTTGGCCTAAAAATGCGATTGCTATTGTTCCATGTCAAGTGGAGGATGCAAGTTTATTGGTGAGTGATAAAAGAATTAAATTATTAACCTTTACAGGTAGTCCTAAGGTTGGCTGGCAGTTAAAACAACAAGCTGGCAAAAAACCGCTAACACTTGAATTAGGTGGTAATGCTGGCAATATTATTGAGGCTGATGCAAACATAGATTATGCACTTAAGCGAATCGTTTGGGGGGGCTTTTTAAATGCAGGGCAAACGTGTATTTCTGTTCAGCGTGTTTATATTCATCAGAGTATTTATAAAAAAGCTAGAGAGAAACTTGTGAGACTGGTTGAGAAAATTCCTTATGGAAATCCATGGGATGAGAATGTCATTGTTGGCCCTGTCATTAATCAAGCAGCACATGATAACGTGATTAAAATAATTAATGACGCCATTAATAGCAAAGCAACGTTATTAGTTGGTGGTAAGTCAGAGGGACTTGTTATTGCACCAACAGTAATCGAAAATAATGATGAATCACTCGATATTTCTTCTACTGAGTTATTTGCTCCTGTCATTGTAATTTCACCTTATGAGCATTTTGATGAAGCATTATTTAGAGTTAATCAGTCTGCTTATGGCTTGCAAGCTGGAGTTTTCACTGAGAACTTGGCAAAAATTCATTTGGCAGTTTCTATGTTAGAAGTAGGTGGTATTAATATAAATGATGTCTCTACATTTAGAATTGATCATATGCCTTATGGTGGAGTTAAAGACTCAGGTTTTGGACGTGAAGGCATACAAAATGCCATAGAAGAAATGACAGAAATGAAATTAATTACTTACAATCATTCGGTATATGAATATGAAGAAACCTATTAGTATTAGAGAAGTTGCTGAAGCCTCTGGTGTTAGTATATCAACGGTCTCGCGTGTATTAAATCCAAATCAAAAAGTTAAAATTAGTGATTCTGTAAGCTTTCGAGTTAAAGCAACAGCTGAGAAGCTTGGATATATTAGCAATCTGACAGCAGCAAGTTTACGTATGCAAAAAACACAAGCAATTGGTATGGTTGTTCCAGATCTTCTTAATCCTTTATTTCCCTCGATTATAAAAGGAGTACAGGATGTTTTATCAAAAAATGGCTACGTATTACTGACGGTTTGTTCAAATAATGATGTGCAAAATGCAACAAGTGAAGTTTTTAACTTACTCTCACGACGTGTTGATGGCATTATCATGGCGAGTGCATTTCTTGAAGATGAAAGTATTAGCTATTGTACTAAGCAGAATATACCGATGGTTGTTGTCAATCGTACTATAAATGACGGTCATTTAGTGCATCAAATATTAAATGACGACGCATTAGGTATTAACCTGGCGGTTGAGTATTTATTTAAATTGGGTTATCAGTCTTTGGTTCATATCGCAGGGCCTCAAAACATTTCCCAAGGAAAAATTCGCTTACAACAGTTTAAAAGTAGTTGTATGCGTCTAAATTTAGATTATCAAATTATTGAGGCTGAAGAGTTTACTATAGATTCTGGTAAGAAAGCGGCCAAGGCTATTTTGTTTCATAGTCAACAACCTTTAGGCATTATTGCGGCTAATGATTTAATTGCAATAGGAGCAATTGATACATTGAAAGCTATCGGGCATCGTATTAGAGAAGACTTTTCTATCATCGGTTATAATAATACTTTGTTAACAGATAGATTGGACCCACCGTTAACGACGATTTCAATTTCACATTTGAAAATGGGTGAGGCAGCTGCTGAGCTATTATTATCAGAAATTGAGTCGCCAGCAAAAATAAAACGTAAGGTTTTGTTACCACCAAAACTTGAGATTCGACAAAGCACAAAATTCATCTAAAAGCATGTTTTATGGTTGTAGTTATCTATAGCAAATAAGATAAGGATATTTCTTCATGAATGTCATTAATATAATTGGTTTAGTTGCTTGTATTATTACTGTTTTATATACATCATTGGGCTTACCCATTCAAATACTAAAAAATTTCCGTCTTAGGACTACCAAAAATCTATCTTTATGTTTGATACTTCTATTGTTTTTAACTTTTTCAGTTTGGGTTGTATATGGGATTGCAAAACTGGATTATTTTTTGATTATACCCAATGCATTAGGTGCTATTTGCTCTTTTGTGATTATTTGCCAAATTTTTTATTATAGAGAATCTAGTTGAATAACTAAGTTAATCTATTTATGGGTAACAACTTAAGTTCTTTTTAAGGTAACTTGTATTAATGAATAAATCAATGTAGCATTAACTTTAGCTAAAAACAGTAATAGATTACGACGTAAAAAGGATGTATATGCTAAACCATAAAAATATTTTATATGCTGTTGAAATTGATGATCAGTTAGGGGATAGAATAAAAAAATTAATAGCGCAGGTTGGCGATCAAAAGCTAAAACTGCATGTTTATCATGTTGTTAAAACAGTGATTGCAGCCTATGGCTATAATGTACGTTTTATGGCTGGAGATCCGACGTTAAATATTGAGCGCAAACTTCAGGCTAAAGCTGAAACTCAACTAAAGGCTATATTTTGTGATACTCAGCTTAAAAATGTTGATTGGTCTGTGGAGATTTCAGATAGTCCGAAAGCTGAAATTATTGATAAAGCAAAAGAAATTAATGCCGATGCTATTTATTTAAACGGCCATAATCACAATGTTATTGCTCGTCTTGGTTCTGTTGCCGATTATGTGATTAATCATAGTGATAAAGATGTTGTTATCTTAAAATCTTAACCGATGACCGATTATATAGACTGAGTTATTTAGAGTAGAATTAATCGCCTTTTGTGTTTAATTCACCATTATCATTAATTAATTTAAACGTTTCTGACATATTTCGATTAAATATATCATAACAACTTGTTTCGCTATATTTATACTGGTGATGGTCATCTTTGCATTCAGCACCTAGATATTTGCTATAGCCATGAGGAATGTCGTAATGATAACAGGTTTTTGGACTTGGATTATAGGTTGACTCTTTTTGTGCAAAGTTAACAACGCTACGGCTACACTGTGTGTTTGTTAGTAGTTTTCCATCATGATTAATCAGTTCATATGGCCCATATTGATTATTATGAACAATGTCACTACAGCTAGCACTGGTATGTTCAGAGCCAGAATACTGCTTTCCACAAATCGCGGTAATATCAGGTGGTTTTTTATGAAAGTCATAACAGGTTGCACTTGCAGAATTATTTGTACTTCTATCTTTTGCAAAGTCATAGGCGCTATCACAGAGATTGGTTATAAAGCGCGTATTAAGTGTATGTGGTGAATTTAAAGTTACATCAGGGTTACCTTGGGCTGTTATCTGACCGGTTTCCTTATCTTTACTGCCGCTGGATGTTAATGTAATGCTACAGCTTTGATTAGCCTTTAATTCCTTTAGTGTTTGGCAATTATTTTTAGTTACATATTGACTAAGGGAATCACTAAAGCTTAATGAAAAATCTGTAATCGTTGTATCACCGATATTTTTCAGGGTAAAGGTTGTTGATTCATTAATAATACCATCGTTTGTTGGTTCACTGGCTTTTGAGTTATCTCCTTTAATAAAAATAAAAAGTCCACCAGTGGTTAAGCTAACAGGTAAGTTGTGAGGCGAATTATCAACGGTAGATGTATCACCTGTAGCGACAATATTACCTTGATAGGTCGAGCTAGCGCCTGTGGTATCATAAGAAAATGAACAGCTTGCATTGGCTTTTAGTGATGATATTCCCTGACATGAATTACTTGTAATAAATGGTAATAAGTCTTTGGGTATGTTTAAATCAACTTGATCAATTGTTGTACCACCTTTGTTCTCTAAAATGACACTGCCGGTATTATTGTTGATTAGTTTAAGACTACTTGGGTTAAAAACAAAGTCACCTAAAATACTTAAATCAACAGCCAAACTCTCAGGTGTATTATCGACAGTCTGGGGATTACCTTCTGCTGTAATTGTGCCTGTAAATGCTTCTGTTGCTTGAGTTGTGTTGTAATCAAAATAACAGCTAGTATTTACGTTAAGTTCGCTTTTTTCTTGACAGGTATTTTGTGTGATATATTGATTAAATCCATCAGGAATGGTTAATTTAAAGTCTGTGATGGTATAGC
Source organism: Thiotrichales bacterium 19S3-11 (assembly GCA_021713295.1). Lineage (GTDB taxonomy): Bacteria > Pseudomonadota > Gammaproteobacteria > Francisellales > Francisellaceae > M0027. The sequence goes on along the minus strand of JAKJJU010000001.1, from coordinate 125,575 downwards.
CACCATCATTTTTGAGTGTTACTGTACCTGAGCTTTCATTGGTAATGTCCAATGCACTTTCAGAGAAAGTAAAATTACCCTTGATAATGAAGTTAGTTTCTAAAGTAGTTGGAGTATTATTCACAGTATTGCTATTGCCATTGGCAGTGATATTATCTTTGATTGTTTCTGTTAAGTTTGTTGTATCATATTTAAATGAGCATGACGCCTTTGCTTTTAATTCTTCTTGTGACTGATTACAGTCATTATTGGTTATATAGCTTGATAAATTATCAGGGATGACTAACTGAAAACCTGTGATTGTTTGTTCTCCCGTATTGGTTAATGTGACGACTCCTGTCTGGCCTTTAGTTGCATTCAGTTGTTTAGGATCAAATACAAAATGACCAGATTTAGCAAGAGTTACAGGTAAATTTAAAGGTGTATTATCAACGGTTTTACTGTCACCTGATACACTAATATTACCGTTAAAATCACTTGTTGCACCTGTAGTGTTATATTTAAATGAACAGCTGTCATTAACCGAAATAGTATTAATATCCGCACAATCATTTTCAGTGATGTATTGCTGGAATTCTGAAGGTATGGCAAGCTTAAAGGATGTAATTGTTTCTTCGCCTGAATTTGAAACGACCACCGTTCCAGATTCATTGGGGTATAGATTAAGCTCAGTCTCTGAAAATACAAAATGTCCCAACTTAGCTAGGTGAATCGGTAATGTTTCTGGTGTATTATCAACATTCTGTGTATTACCAGTTGCTGTAATATAGCCCGTATAACTTTCTGTCGCCTCAGATGTGTCATAGTCGATACTGCAGCTAGTATTTTTAGCTAAACTTGTAATGTCTTGGCAGGTATTGCTCTGGATATATTGAGTAAATGCTTCAGGTATGGTTAGCTTAAAGTCACTAATGGTTTCTTCACCTGTGTTTTTTAGTGTAACTGTTCCGGTTTGGTAAGGAAATAAATTCAATTTATCCGGCGAAAAGCTAAAATGACCTTCTTTATTTAATTCAACTGCTAAATTTAAAGGCGTGTTATCAACTGTGTTACTATCCCCTGAAGCAGTAATATTACCGCTGTATTTAGATTTAGCACCATTTGTATCATAGTTAAATGAACAGTGAGTGTTTGAGTCAAGTGTTGTTGCAGTGCAGCTATTATCTGAAATATATCCTGATAGTTCTTCTGGAATAGTTAATTTAAAGCTTTCTATATCCTCTCCACCAGTGTTACTTAACGTTACTGTGCCTGTCTGGTTGGGATATAAGGTTAATTGTTGCGGGCTAAATGTAAAATGGCCTGATGTTGCTAAGTTAACAGGTAATTTTAATGGCGTGTTATCAACACTATTGCTGTTACCTGATGCGGTGATATTGCCAGTAAAATTACTTTTTGCACTAGCGGTATCATAGGAAAAGTTACACTGCTTATTAACTAGAAGTGTGGTTGTGCTTGCGCAAGTATTACTTGTTATGTAAGCATTAAATTCTTCAGGGATGGTTAAGCTAAAATCAGTAATATCTTTTGAGCCTGTATTAGAAAGTGTGACAGTTCCAGTTTGCTTTGGGTATAAATTTAAAGATTCTTCAGAGAAATTAAAATGACCATCGCCATCGATGGATACGCTGTCATCATAACAGGCAGTGATGACGCTACAAAACAAGATGATTAAGCCAATTTTAATTGTTTTAATTAGTTGAGCTCTATGCATCCAAATCCCCAATAAAATCTAAATAATTTAAAATAGCTAATAATAAAAATATCGATATTTAATAATATTTTGTAATTTTTAATATAAAAATATATTTAATGAAATTTAAAAATAAATAAGAATTATTTAAAGATTTTGTTAGTTTTTTTGGTTGATGTTGGCGTCTATTGAGACATTGCAGATGCTTTAATTGAGCAATTGCTGATATAGATTACTGCGAATTTCTCATATCAGATAACGCATTATAGTATGTTATTTATACTATGAGCATGTGAGAATGAAAGTATGGTTTAATTTAAATGATATGAAGAGATAAGCGATGTTAGTAAAAATTAAATATATCTTTTATTTATTAGTGATTCATTATTTTGTCGTCTGTGCGATTAATTTTCATTTGGATTTGAGTTTTTCTCATTCAATTGAGTGGGTAGCAGCTATCATCAGTAGCGTATCTTTTTATTTAATAAATCGTAAAAAAGCTATTATTAAACGCTAGTAATTTCCTAATCTAGTGATTTATTCAGCCATATAGAATTAACGGTTGAATCACGATCACAGCGCCAACGATAATATTTATAACGTAATGGATTTTTCTTATAATATTGTTGGTGATATTCTTCTGCTTTATAGAATTCAGTACTGGCTAAAATTTCAGTAAAAACAGGTTGATTAAGTGTTGTTTTAACTTGTTTAAGTATTGATAATGCAATTTGTTTTTGTTGAGTGTTGGTATAGTAGATTGCTGAAGCGTATTGTTTACCGACATCACAAAATTGTTGATCTTTAACGGTTGGGTCAATATGTAGAAAAAAGAACTTAACAAGTGTTTTATAGCTGACTTTCTGAGGATCATAAATTACTTCGACAACTTCTTTATAATTACTTTGACCTGAGGAGACTAATCCATAGTTTGGATTTTTAATTGTTCCACCATCATATCCTGGGGTAATCTTTATAATAGCACTTGGATAATTATTTTCTTTTAAGTCGTAAAAATCAGCTTCCATACACCAAAAACAACCACCAGCAAAGATTGCTTTTGCTTCTTTTGCAAAGAAGACTGCGGGTGTTACTAGCAGTATAAGTAATAATTGTAGTCGATATAACATAGCTATTTTCCATTATTTAGTTACTGCATAGTTTAGTTTAGATGAAGTAATAGGTTAAAGTGTTTGCTTGACATTTATCAGGGTTTAGTTAATTCTAATATCCGAGTTAGACACAGGGGAGCCCTTAAGTGGCTGAGAAAAGTAATTTGCTTTGACCCTTTGAACCTGAACCAGCTAATACTGGCGTAGGAAGTGTAATTGATGATAGTGATATTTGTAGCTATATCTAGTTTGATTTGATTTCTTTCTATTGCTTTATGTATGAGAAAACGTATTAATTAAGGAAAGATAATGAATCAATTTACACTGGATAATAAATTATTAAAACCTTACGAAAATTCAGAAAAAGTTTATTTAAATGAAAATGGTATTAACGTAGGCTTACGAAAAATTTTACAAAGTGATACTAAAACTGATCAGGGAAATATAAAAAACCCAGCTATTTATGTGTATGATACATCAGGGATTTATACAGATTCAACAAAAGCGATTGACATCAAAAAGGGTTTGGAAAAATTGCGGGATCAGTGGATTAATCAGCGAGATGATTTTGAGCAGTTAAATGATTTTAGCTCGAACTATACCAATGAGCAATTACTCACAGATATTACGTTTCCTAAAATACCATTGCCAAAACGTGCGAAAAAAGGACACAATATTACGCAGATGCATTATGCAAGGAAGGGCATCATTACACCAGAGATGCGTTATGTTGCTTTGCGTGAAAATTTACTCAAAGCCAATGCACACCTTGTTGGCTCAGAATTATCTGTTGCTCATCGTGGTAGTAGCTTTGGTGCAAACTTACCAAAGGAGATTACAGCTGAATTTGTTCGTCAAGAAATTGCCGAAGGACGTGCAATTATTCCATGTAATATTAATCATCCTGAGATGGAACCAATGATTATTGGGCGAAATTTTTCAGTAAAAATTAATGCGAATATTGGTACTTCAGCTGTGACATCATCGATTGCTGAAGAAGTCGAAAAAATGGTAATCGCAACCCGTTGGGGCGCAGATACGGTAATGGATTTATCCACCGGTAAAGACATACATCAAACAAGAGAGTGGATCTTAAGGAATTCGCCTGTACCGATTGGGACAGTGCCTATTTATCAGGCATTAGAAAAAGTAAATGGTAAAGCAGAGGATCTAACTTGGGAGATATTCAGAGATACACTCATTGAGCAGGCAGAGCAAGGTGTGAGTTATTTCACCATTCATGCCGGTGTGCGTTTAGCTTATATCCCATTAACTGCAAAACGTTTAACGGGTATTGTCTCACGAGGTGGTTCAATTATTGCTAAGTGGGCAATGGCGCATCATAAAGAAAGTTTTTTATATACTCATTTTGAAGAAATTTGTCAGATTATGAAGTCTTATGATGTTGCATTTTCGCTAGGTGATGGTTTAAGGCCTGGCAGTATATATGATGCCAATGACCAGGCGCAATTAGCTGAATTAAAAACGCTAGGAGAATTAACGAAGATTGCTTGGCAACATGATGTGCAGGTTATGATCGAAGGGCCAGGGCATGTGCCAATGCAACTAATTAAAGAAAATATGGATTTTGAACTACGTGATTGCTTTGAAGCACCTTTTTATACCTTAGGCCCACTCGTTACAGATATTGCTCCTGGTTATGATCATATTACTTCAGCGATAGGTGCTGCTCAAATTGGCTGGTACGGTACTTCAATGTTGTGCTATGTTACACCAAAAGAGCATTTAGGCCTACCAGATAAAAATGATGTTAGAGAAGGAATTGTAACCTATAAATTAGCTGCGCATGCTGCTGATTTAGCCAAAGGCTTAGCTGGCGCACAAATTCGTGATAATGCCTTATCAAAGGCAAGATTTGAATTTCGTTGGGCAGATCAATTTAACTTAAGCCTAGACCCCGAAAAGGCTAGAGAATTCCATGATCAGACATTGCCAAAAGAGGGACATAAGCTTGCACATTTTTGCTCAATGTGTGGTCCAAAATTTTGTTCGATGAAAATATCACAAGAAGTACAAGCATATTCTAAAAAGGAAATTGAAAATCAAATGCAAAAAAAGGCGCAAGATTTTCTCAGCCAAGGCGCTGAAATTTATAGTGAAGTATAAAAAGTAAGACCATGAGTATGTTAGAGTTTAATCGAGTTGCGGTGATAGGTTGTGGCCTTATGGGGCGTGTTTTAACCTTGGCACTGTTAAAAGAATATCCGAACATCAGTATTAACTTGTATGACAACCATACCAAAGATGGTAAAAAAAGCTGTGGTTATCAGGCAGCAGGTATGCTTGCACCAATGGCAGAGTTAATGAGCTGTCATGAAGGCATTTACGATTATGGGAAAAATTCTTTTGAATTATGGGATCAATTACTCAATGGAGTCATTGCCGATAAAAGGTCAAAGATTCTACAGAAAAAAGCAACGCTTATTCTTGCAGCACAAGAAGATAAGCAGGAATTAGAGCGAATTAGATCATTGATTCATTTTCGAATGGATAGCTTAAATACTTGTGATGTTAATATGGGCCAATATTATGGTTTGGTGTCAGAATTGGCAATTGATATTGCAGATTTAAATACAGCAAATTTTTACAAAAACTGTTTATATTTTGAAGATGAAGCTGTGATTAATGTGCCTTTATTCTATCAGTCAACAATGGCGTATTTTACCTGCCACAATCAGATACAATGGTTTGAAAACAAAACGATTAATCTAGATCACTTTGCTTGTGATGAGGTTGACTATGATTATATTTTTGATTGTCGTGGTTTGGGTGCAAAATGTGATCTTCAGGGGTTATTTGCAATTCGTGGAGAAGCAATTGTCATTTATCAACCGCATATTAATATAAATCAAGTAATACGCCTACTTCATCCACGGTATTCATTGTATTTAATTCCTAGAGGGAATGGCATATATTATGTTGGTGCAACAAGTATTTATGCAGAAGATACCTCAGCAATTTCAATTGAGAGTATGATGGAGTTACTATCAATGCTGTATGTGATTGATGCACGCTTTAGTGAAGCGCGAATTATTAAAACGATTAGTCACTGCAGACCATCGAGTGAAAATGATTTACCCATTATTCAAGATAATGATTCTATTATTAGAATCAATGGATTATCTCGTCATGGCTATTTATTTGCACCAAAAGTAGCTTTTGACGTTATCCGTTTAATCCAAGGAAAAAGGCAGGCTTATGTCAATGCAAATACAGTTTAATCAAAAGATGATACAAATTAATCAAATAAGACCGTTATTGAGTGAGTTATTATCATCAGAGGGGATTCATGGCGATTATTTTGCTGTTGTGGTTAACGATCAATTGATTCCACGTAGTAGTTATCAAGCCTATGTTATTAATGAAGGTGATAAAGTTGATGTTATTACGCCAATGCAAGGAGGGTAGCAAATGTGGCAACTATTAGATAAATCATTAAGTTCACGATTCATTTTAGGTACAGCCTTATACCCATCGGTTAAGATTATGTTAGATTCAATTAATGCTTCAGAGGCATCGCTAATTACAGTTTCATTAAAGCGAAGTAGTGCAACGAATAAGGATAATCATCTTTGGCAAGCATTATTAAAAACAGGCTGTCATTTATTACCAAATACGGCAGGCTGTCGTAGTGCTAAAGAAGCCATTTTGATGGCAGAAATGGCACAAGAAGTATTTAAAACAAACTGGATAAAAGTTGAAGTTATTGGTGATGATTATAACCTTCAACCTGATATGATAGGTGTGATTAATGCCTGTGAGAGTTTAATTGATAAAGGGTTTAATGTCTTACCGTATATTACAGATGATTTAGTTATGGCTAAGCATTTAGTCGATTTGGGTGTTAAAGTATTAATGCCATGGGCAGCACCCATTGGCAGTGGCAAAGGGGTTTATAATCCTTATGCTTTAAGTGTACTGAGGTTACGTTTTCCTAATATTCAATTAATTGTTGATGCTGGTATTGGCATAGCCTCAGATGCAGCAAAAGTCATGGAAATGGGTTTTGATGGTGTTTTATTAAATAGTGCTGTTGCCTTGGCAGGCAACCCGGTTGAAATGGCCTTAGCGTTTAATTATGCCATTAAAGCAGGAAGAAGTGCCTACTTGGCAAGACCTATGCCAGTAAGAGAAATGGCATCGCCTTCAACTGCATTAAGTAATACACCATTTTGGCATAAAAAAGAATCCGTTAAACTATAGAAGTAGGGAGTAAAATGACACAAGCAATTTGTTTAAGTATTGCGGGCTCTGATAGTGGTGGCGGTGCTGGTATTCAGGCAGATATCAAAACATTCTTTGACTTAGGTTGTCATCCAACAACGGTAATTACAGCAATTACTGCACAAAATAGCTATAGGGTTACAGCCATTGAAGCAGTTAGTGATGTGCTATTTGAAAAACAGTTACAAGCAGTTGAAGGTGATCTATTCGCTAGTGCAGTTAAAACAGGCATGATTGCCTCAGTTAAGCAAGTTCAAATGATTAGTAAGTTTTTAGATCGTCATAATCACCTATCGTATATATGTGACCCTGTTATGATGGCTACATCAGGTAATCAGCTGGTACATCATGATGTTATAGATGAAATTAAAACAGAATTATTTCCAAAAGCAGCGTTGATAACACCAAATTTAGATGAAGCATATTACTTACTTTCATTGGCTGAAACGACTGAAGATCTATCTACCTTATCGCTTAAAGAGATTGCATTAAGGCTTTATAAAACCTATAAACCAAAAGCAGTTCTAGTCAAAGGAGGGCATAGTTTATCCCCTGAAATTGATTATTTTTATTGTCCTTCATCTGAGTTTTACCTTAAGTCTCAGCGGTGCATGCTACATAAAAATACTCATGGTAGTGGTTGTACATTAGCAGCTGCAATTACCTCTTTTTTGGCATTGGGTTATGATTTAGTTAACGCTATTGTCATCGCTAAGGCCTATATTACAGAAGCTATTTTTAATGCAAAAGCCATTACAAAAAATAGTCAAAATAAACCCGTTAATCAATGCGGATTTCCAAGTAATAAAAAGTATTTTCCAATCATTACCAAGCAGTCATTACTATTAAATCATTCTAAAGCATTTAGAAAGCTTGAGGATGAGATTGGCTTTTATCCAGTTGTAGATAATATTAATTGGTTAGAATACTTAGCTAAAAAAGGTATTAAAACGATTCAGCTGCGTATTAAAGATCAATCTGATGACTTAGTAGAGCAAGCCATAATTGAAGCGGTTGGCTTACAAAAAAAATATAATTTACAACTGATTATTAACGATTATTGGCAGCTTGCAATAAAGCATGGTGCATTTGGCATACATTTAGGTCATGAAGATTTAACGGCATTATCTTCCTCTGAAATACAATGTCTAATTAGTTCAAATATAGCACTAGGTTTAAGTACACATGATTATTTTGAATTGGCTTATGCATTAAGTATTAGACCAAGCTATGTTGCATTAGGCCCGATTTATCCAACTACGTCAAAAGTTATGCGCTTTAAGGCGCAAGGGCTTGATAAATTAGTAAAATGGCAAGCATTAGTTGATATTCCATTAGTTGCAATTGGTGGTATTACATTAGATAATATCCAAAAAATCATAGATACTAAGGTAGCAGGTATTGCTGTCATTTCTATGCTCACTAAAGCGAAAGAGCCTAAGCAAGTGATCAATAAAGTTAATCGTCTATTAAAGCATGTTGATATGAATGAAGCTTTAGTTTAACCAACTTAAACGGTAATGCTATGAACGCTATAAATGCAATTGTTGATGAAATGAAAAATTTACAATTAGAGGGGAGAACAGTTAGCTTAGTGGCACTGAGTATAGATAAGACTGATGACTTAGTAGAAGCGGTTAATGATGGTAAACTCTATCAGTTATGGTATACCCACATACCACACCCACAGCAAATGAAGCAAGAGATTATCAGGCGTTGCGCTTTAAGAGATCAAAATAAGATGATTCCATTTGCAGTAATTGATAAAAAAACTAATAAAGCTTCAGGCATGACAACATTTATGAATCTTGATCTTGGTAATAGACGTCTTGAAATTGGCTCAACATGGTATCGACAAAGCCTACAAGGCAGTGCATTAAATACAGAAGCCAAATTACTATTATTAACTTATGCATTTGAAAAACTTGAGTGTGTTGCAGTTGAGTTTAGAACTCATCTTTTTAATAGAAAAAGTAGAGCTGCTATTGAAGCACTTGGTGCGAAGCTTGATGGTATTTTAAGAAGTCACATGATTCTTAGTGATGGCTCATTAAGAGATACTTGCGTTTATAGTATTCTTAAAAGTGAGTGGTCAAGTGTTAAAAATGCGCTAGAGTATCGGTTTAGTCAAAAGTTAAACCCAAGGATTTAGCATAGAGCCTGGATGACAAAACAACTGCTTTGCATATAAGATATTTATCATAGGCAATTGTGATAGACAGAAGATTGAATTCATGAAGGTATTATTTGCAGATGATGACAAGGCTATTTTATCTTATGTAAAAGAAGGGTTTGCTAATAGTGGACATCAGGTTGAGTTGGCTTGTGATGGCAAAGAGGCGCTATACTTTGTTACGGTTCAGCAGTATGACGTGATAATTATTGATTGGATGATGCCATATATTGATGGTATTTCATTAACTAAAATTATACGTAAACAGTGCATTAATACACCGATTATTATTTTAAGTGCCTTAGCTCAAACAGATCATAAAATTGAAGGCTTTCAATCAGGGGGCGATGACTATTTGACGAAACCATTTGCGATTGAAGAGTTGGTTATTCGAGCAGAAGTTCTAGCGAAGAAAAATAAACTATTACATACTAAAGAGCTAGTAGTTCTAAGTTGTCAGGATTTGGTAGTTGATTTAATTTCACATCAGGTAACTCGTTCAGGAGAGGTATTAGCTTTACAAGCTCGAGAATATGAATTATTAGTATATTTGCTACAAAATAAAAATCAGGTACTCACTCGTAATATGATTCTTGAACATGTTTGGAAATATGATTTTGACCCTCAGACGAATGTAATTGATGTACATATCTCTCGTTTAAGGCAAAAACTTACAAGAGACTCTAGATATGCGGATATGATTGAGACAGTTAGAGGATATGGTTATGTTATTAAAGATAAAAGTTAACGATATTAAGTAATGGTATGCGATTCAATAAACTGAAACCTCAATATCGTCGTTATCTTATAAGTTCCAGTTTTATAATGGCTTTTTTATTTGCTTTATTGCTAGGTATCAGCTTAACACTCTGGGGATATATATTAGTTCATTTCTGGGAGGTATTTGATAAAAATATCATCCTTAAAGTAAGTATTTTTGTGAGTATGATTTGTACGATAATTGTTATTGGGGTAAGTTTCTTTATTAGTATATACGTTGTTAGGCGTATCAATCATATTTCAAATACTGCCGTATCTATGATGCAAACAAATGATTTAAGTCAGAGGATTCATATTGTAACGCGTTGGGATGATCTGAGTAATCTAGCTCACGTTCTTAATCAATTATTAGATAAGATTGAAAAGTTAATGTATGATCTTAAGGTTGTCTCTGATAATATTGCACATGACTTACGAACGCCATTAACAAGAATGAGAAATGAGCTATCAGTTCTAAAAAGCCAACATAATAACTTCATGGTAGATAAGGCATTAACTGAGTGTGAAAATCTATTGAATACTTTCAATACTATTTTAAGAATCAGTTATTTAGAGCATGGTAAACAGATACTATTCAAAAAAAATTATGCCATTGATCAAATATTACATGATGCTATTTTATACTATATGCCAGCTTTTGAAGGAAAAAACATAACCATGCATTTAATGATCGCAGAGAAAACTCTTTCTTTAGATCGAGATTTATGTTTTCAAGCAATAATAAATATTCTTGATAATACGAGTTATTATGCTCCAGAAGACTCAGATGTTAAAATAGTTGGTGAAATCAGTGAATATTATTATGTTATTAAATTTATTGACCAAGGCGTAGGTATTAAAATGGAAAATATTAATAAAATCTTCAATCGATTTTTTAGGGAAGATAAAAGTCGTAGTAATCAAGGTAGTGGCCTAGGTTTATCTATGGCAAAAGTAGTTATTCAGAAGCATATGGGAAAAATTTCAGCTAATAATAATCTAGAGCAAGGTTTAACTGTAACAGTTAAACTACCATTATTATGATATTTAAAGTGTTCAAAAGATTAACGATTGTTAATTCGATTATTTTATTATCTACTCATAGAATAAGTGTATATAGAAAGTAATAATGGAAAGTTTAATGACTCATAGAAGAAGCAACTTGCAAAAAATAGCTATTATTGGTTCAGGCATTTCCGGGTTATCTCAAGCATATATGCTAAAAGATGATTACGAAATTACGCTTTATGAGAAAAATAAGTATTATGGTGGCCATGCGCGAACATTGGAGGTTATAGAAGCATCAAAAAAAATAGCGATTGATACAGGTTTTATCGTATTTAATTATCAAACCTACCCATATTTAGTTCGATTTTTTAAGCATTTAAATATACCAACGAAAAAAAGTGATATGTCTTTTGGTGTTTCAATAGATAATGGAAAATTTGAATATGGGACTCGAACATTATCGGGTTTATTTGCAGATAAACGTCACTTATTTCATCTAAAATTTTTAAGGATGTTAACTGATATTCTTAAATTTAATTCTCACTCTAAAAAACAATTAATTTCTGGTGCAATTGATAGTAAGCTAACTTTGGAAGATTATATTGAGAAGTTAAAGGTTAGTGACTGGTTTAGAAATTATTATTTATTGGCAATGGGGGCAGCTATTTGGAGTACTCCTGTAAAGTCTATGTCAGATTTTCCTGCATTAACATTTATGCGTTTTTTTAATAATCATGGATTATTACGAGCATTTAATCACATCCCTTGGTATACCGTTGCAGGCGGTAGTTCGGTCTATGTAAATAAAGTGATTGATCAGTTGAAAATTGCTAATGTAAAGTTTAATAGGGGCGTTAATCAAGTAATTAGAAATGCAAATCATATTGTGATAAGAGATGATCAAGGTGAGCTTAGGTATTATGATAAAGTGATATTTGCATGCCATTCAGATGAGGTATTAAAGCTTCTAGATAGCCCCACTCAAGAGGAGGTCAGTTATTTAGGCAGTATCAAATATCATGCTAATGAAGCCGTATTACATAGTGATTCTTCATATATGCCAAAAAGGAAAAAAGCTTGGTCTAGTTGGGTATATTTGAAGCATCAGTTACATAATGAATCTGTTATGTCTTTAAGCTACTGGATGAATAATTTACAAAAATTAGATGCAGAAAAAAATTACTTCGTTACAATTAATCCGCAACAAAGACTTGATCCTAATCTAGTGATTGATCGTCACACTTTTGAGCATCCAATTTTTAATCAAGCAGCAATTGAAAGTCAAGAAGGTATTGATAAAATTCAAGGAATTAATCATACCTTTTATATTGGTGCTTACCTACGTTATGGTTTTCATGAAGATGGTATATTAAGTGCAGTTAAAGTGACAGAACGCTTAGGAGTTAAAATACCATGGGCCGATTAAATCAATGTCATTTAATTTTTGATGCTAAAGTACATCATCGTCGCTTAGGAAAGAAAAAAAATCATTTTAGTTATCGGACATACTATGCGTGTTTATTATTAGATAAGATTATGATCTTAAAAGATAATTTTCTTTTTGGTGTTAACCAACTTAGATTATATAGTTATTATGATAAAGATCATGGAAATAGATGTGGTAAACCTGCCATTGATTGGGCAAAAAAAAACTTTAATGACAACGGTGTCTACCCAGAAAAAATATACTTAATTACAATGCCAAGAGTACTTGGTTATTTGTTTAATCCTATTAGCTTTTGGTTGGGCTTTAACCAAGGAAAACTTGTTGGGGTAATTAATGAAGTTAATAATACTTTTGGCCAAACACATAGTTATTTATGTGTAAATCAGGATAGTAAACCGATTCTTAAAAATGATTGGTTTACTGCAGAAAAAGCACTGTATGTATCACCATTTTATCCTCGAGAAGGACATTACCAGTTTAACTTTGATATTAATTTAAATCCTAATAAGAAAGCTAAAATAGTCATTCATTATTTCTTAGATAATAAGCGGCAACTAGTTACATCTGTAGAAGGGACGTTTAAGCAGTTAAATTATAGTAATTTAATCATGCAGTTTATCAAAACTCCCTTTTTAACCTTTAAAGTAATTTATTTAATTCACTATCAAGCATTAAAGTTAGTGTTAAAAGGCATTAAAACGAGAAAAAGGCCAAAACAAGAAATAAATCAGTTAACAATTTGTAATAACATTAACAAAATTTAATCTGTATTTCATACTCTTTGCAATCGATTTGGTTATTATTGTAAGAGTAAGCAAAAAATAAAAGTGGACGAGTATGTTTGAAAAAATGATTAAAAATAAATTATTATCTTCTTTGGATAAAACGCAATATGGTGAAATTCATCTGCAAACTCCTGAAGGGGGTATTTATCATTTCAAAGGTAAAAAGCCAGGGCAAAGTTGTGACATTATATTAGAGGATTGGCGGACGATTGCTAACCTTAACTTTAAAGGAGATATTGGTTTAGCTGAAGATTATCGCGATGGCTATATTCATACGAATGATTTAACTAAGTTATTATTATTTGGTTTGGAAAATGAAGCTATTTTCTCAGGATACATAAGAGGCAACTTTTTTTATCAACAATTATCTAAATTAAGTTATTTGGCTAAAAGAAATACAATTCAAGGTAGTCGTAAAAATATTTATAAACATTATGATTTAGGCAATCAATTTTATAAGCTATGGTTAGATGAGACAATGACTTATTCTTCCGCTATTTTTAACTCACAGAATGATACGCTAACGGATGCTCAGATAAATAAATATGATCGTATTTTAGAGAAAATTCCAAATGATGGAAAACTATTGGAAATTGGTTGTGGTTGGGGTGGTTTTCTTGAGCGAGCACTTAGCAAAAAAAATACGAAAAATAAGGGAATTACAATATCAGAGGCGCAGTGCTTATATGCAAATCAACGTTTAGGAAATGCGGCATCGATAAAACTTGAGGATTATCGAGTACAAAAAGGTCAATACGACGTTATAGTCTCAATAGAAATGCTTGAAGCAGTTGGCCAGGCGTATTGGCCAGTTTATTTTAGAAAGCTAAAAGAGTTATTAAAACCCAATGCAACGGCAATTATACAAAGTATTGTCATTGATGATGCTCTGTTTAAGTCATATACTAAAGGTGCTGATATGATTAGAACCTTCATTTTTCCGGGAGGTATGTTGCCTAGCTCCTCAGTAATAAAGGGCCAACTTAAACAGACAAAACTTAAACTGACGGATCAGTATTCTTTTGGCCAAGATTATGCAAAAACACTTTACTGTTGGTTGGAGAAATTTAAGTCTCAAGATAAAAGTCTAATTAGTATGGGATTTGATAAGCGTTTTCAAAGGTTATGGCAGTTCTATCTCTCTTATTGTATTGCAGGGTTTCAAAGTAGAAGAACAGATGTATTGCAGTGGGAAATTGCTCATGCTTAGAGCGTTTTATATTCTAATTATGATATCATCATATGTGATCTTTTTTAATCATTCATATGCTCAGCCATCGTTGGATAATCTGAAATTTAAAAATAATGTATTAATTGGTGAAATTCATTTTAGGTTTTGGTTTTGGTCTATTTATGATGCTAAGCTGTATAGTACTCAAAAACCATTTAAGTTTAATCAAGGGTTTTTACTGGAAATTACTTATTTACGTAATTTCAGTTCTCAGGCAATAGCTAAAGAGAGTATTCAACAAATTCAGTCTCAGAACCCACAATTAAATCAAGAGCTACTAGATCAATGGCAGAGACAGTTAGAAAAAATATTTCCTAATATAAAAGAAGGAGATCAACTAATAGGTTATTATAGTCCAAAAGGCTATGCCTATTTTTACGATAAAAATGCTAATTTTTTAGGTCAAATTGATAGCCCTGAATTTAGTCGGTATTTTTTTGATATTTGGTTAAGTGATAAATCTGAAAATATTACTTTATCAAGAAAATTAAGAGGTTTAAATTAGTGGCTAATAACAAGTTAAAGTTTACTCAAATTACTCCTTATGCATTTATTATGATGCCTGTCGCATTTGCTGGAATACCCATATATATCTATTTGCCAGATTACTACCATAGTGAGTTTAATATTTCTTTAGTTAGTCTGAGTTTGAGTTTATTCACCTTAAGGTTATTTGATGCAATATTGGATCCCATATTAGGATTTTTGACAGATAAATTTAAAAAGTATCACTTATTAATGTTATTTAGTATAGCTTTGATTTTTATTATTGGGTTCTACATTCTATGTGTACCATTTTTTTCAAATCGATTGATTAATTTGGTAGTTGGTGTCTTTTTAGCAACCATAGGTTTTAGTTTTTTCAATATTTTTATCAATACACAAGGTGCTCTATGGAGACATTCTGATGAGGATAAGTCAAAAATTATCGCTATTAGGGAGTCTTTCAACATTGTTGGTGTTTTATTGGCATCCATATTACCATTTTTATTCTTAAATTACCTATCTGTTGGTAGTAGCTATCAAGTTTATTCATTAATTTTTCTAGTACTATTTATTTTTGCATTTTTGCTATTTATTTTTTGGTATACCGCTAATGGATTAAATAGTAGGGTACCTCTAACTGCAGAATTGCGTTTAGATGTCCGAGCTTATTTTAAGGCCTTTGATAAAGGAGGTGTTTTTTTATTTTCTGCTTATGCTTTTAGTGTGTTAGGTTCAGCTGTTGCAGGTGTTATGTTCGTTTTTTATAGTAAGCATGTTTTAGCTAGTGAGAATATGACAGGTGCTTATTTATTTCTGTATTTTTTTGGAGCTATTGTAGGTATTTATTTTATAAAAAAAGCAGCACTTTATTATGGGATAATAAAGATTTGGCTTATATCGATCTTGTTTGCAATATTTATTTTTAGTGGTGCTTTTTTCTTATCTACGGGAGACATCATTTATTTTAGTATTATTAGCCTACTTTCAGGTATTTGTTTTGCAGCAGAAATTATATTACCTAATTTATTATTAGCTAAATGGATAGATATGCCTAAGCGTTTTGAATTAGGTAATGGCTATTACGCGTTGTTATCTTTTATTGGCAAGTTTTCTTTTGCCTTAGCAACACTCATAACATTACCTTGGCTGGATCTAGATTATAGCCAGCAAAGTGCATTAGATACAGTAGTTGTAATTAAGATATTGTATTGCTTAATGCCTATATTATTTAAATTATGTGCATTATGTATTCTAATAGTTTGGCTAAAATGGAAGTTAAAAAGTTCATCAAATCTGGAATTAAATGAAAAGAGTGAGTAGTGCTAATGACACAGTTACCTTCGATGAAGCAGATCATATACCGCCTGATAATTATAGGAGTAATACTGATGACAATTAGTTTAACTTTTGGGTGTTCAGCAACGATTGAACAATATAAAAATACAGAGCCTAAACTTAAATTAGAAGCGTATTTAAATGGAAGAATCGAAGGTTCTGGAATTATCCAAGATTGGAAAGGTAAAGTAACCAAACGTTTTAGCTTTCTAGCTAATGCTTCTTGGAGTCAAGGTATTGGTACACTAGATGAGAAGATGGTTTATTATGATGGAAAAACTGATCATCGCATCTGGACAATTAAGAGGGTAAATGATCATTATTATGAAGCTACAACAAAGGATTTAGTTGGCATTGCTAAAATTTATGTTGAAGGTAATGCAATGAATTGGCAGTATCAAATGAATATTACCGTTGATCAAGCAACTTATAAAATCACTTTTGATGACTGGATGTTTTTGATGCACGATGGAGTTTTAATTAATAAAAACCAGTTCAGTAAATTTGGTTTTAATGTAGGGTCACTTACACTAATGATGCAAAAAAAGCAAACGCCTAGTATGGATAATGGGGCTGTAGATGAAAAATAAGTTTAAATACTATGAAAATAAAGTAGTTTGGATTATTGGTGCAAGTGCTGGTATTGGTAAAGCATTAGCGTTTGAGTTAGATCATGTTGGTGCAAAACTAATTTTATCATCACGTAGTGGAACTAAACTTGATGATATGGGAAAATCATTCAAAAACAAGCCATTAACGATACCATTTGATGTCTCTAATTTAATCGAATTTCAAAGTGAAGCTAATAATATTTTTAAACAGTATCAATTGGATTATATTATTTATTTACCAGCTTTTTATGAACCAAGTAATTTAAGTAGACTCGATTTTGAATTAATTAACAAAACACTATCAATTAACTTAAAAAGTGTATTTTATTTAATTAGCATTGCTCTGCCTTATATGAAAAAAAATCCTGCTGTTACTTTAGCAATAACTGCTAGTGTTGCTGGTTATATGGGGCTTGCAAATGCACAACCTTATGGAGCAACTAAAGCTGGTGTAATCAATTTAGTGGAAAGCTTTAAAGCAGAGCATCCAACGTATAGTGTAAAATTAATTAATCCAGGGTTTGTGAGGACGCGCTTAACAGATAAAAATAACTTTAAAATGCCATTTATTATTTCACCTGGAAAAGCAGCAAACTATATTTTAAAAGGTTTGTTAACCAATAAATTTGAGGTTCATTTTCCTAAAAAGTTTACTTTATTATTAAAAATTATTCAAAAAATGCCCTATTGGCTCTATTTTAAGCTATTAAAGAAATTTACATGATATTAATTTAGTTTGAAGGAAATGAAAATATGTTTGTCAAACATACAAAATTAGTAGAGCATTCATTTAACCGAGAGTTTTCATGGTTAGTTTTTAGTTTGGTTTTAATTATACATTTATTACCGTTAAGTGCATTTTTTACACCATTTTATGTAGCTGATATATGGCTTTTTCTGATTAGCTACAGTTTAAGGGTCTTTGCACTTACAGCAGGTTATCATCGTTATTTTTCACATAAATCATTTGAGACTTCAAGAGTCTTTCAATTTATATTGGCATATATCGGTGCAACTGCTTTGCAAGGAGGAGTGTTATGGTGGGCCTCTCATCATCGGTTACATCATAAGTTATCTGATACAAAAGAAGATGCTCATTCTCCAAAATACTTAGGTTTTTTGCATAGTCATTTTGGTTGGTTTATGCAAAAGAAAAATTTAAAAGCACATTATCATCTGATACGTGATTTTAGTCGATACCCTGAATTAAGGTTTTTAGAGCGTTATTGGTATATAACACCATTACCTATTTTAATTTTATTATATTATATAGGTGGGCTAAACTATGTTATTTGGGGTTATTTTGTCCCAACTGTTTTTGTTAATAATGTTACTTATATGGTAAATTCAGTTGCGCATCTATTTGGTTCTCGCCGTTACCAAACAAAAGATGATAGTCGTAATAATTTGATTGTGGCGTTACTAACATTTGGCGAGGGGTGGCATAATAATCATCATCGTTTTGCAGCCTCTGTAAGACAAGGTTTTCGTTGGTATCAAATTGATATTAGTTACATATTATTAAAGATATTATTTTATTTGGGTATTGTTAAAAACTTGAAACCTGTTCCTAAGCGTGTACTGATGGAAGGAAAATATGAATTAACTTGATTTGAATGATACGTTAGTTAAATGGATTATATCTAGAAATTTACTAAATTGATCAATTGCATCATCAGGCATTATATTTAGGCGCTTAGCCGTTTTGGGGCTTACCAATAGCATTTTAGCCTTTGCACTAACACAAAGTTGTTTCTGCTGATTGTAAATATTACTTACAGCGAAAAGACGCTTATTTTTTTCAATGCTTTCAACGCTTGTGACGACGATAATTTTATCCTCAATCTTAATTGGTTGATGATATTCAAACGTTAATTTTTTCGTTACAGTCATCGATTGACAGGCGCACATCGATAACCAACCTAAGGACTCATCACAAATTGCTGCAGAAATACCACCATGGACGATATTTCCCCAGCTACTATGATTGTGATTGGGCTGAAATTGCGTATAAACAGTTTGCTCATGATAATAATATTCTAACTTTAGACCATGTGGGTTAGTTTTACTACAACCAAAGCATTCTCGTTCAAAGGGAACTTCAATCTTAATAGCATTTTCAGGTAGTTGCATTTAATTTCCTTGTCAATTAGCTGTATGACGATACTCGTTATCTTAAAATGCGTGATAATTTAAAGCAAATACAGTTAGCTAGTTAATTAGCTATAATATGATTATTAGCATCGCTAAGGCTGTAATTACCATCGGTTGGTTTTGCGCCTAGGCTTGGATTTGTCCAGCTATTACTAATCGTTGGTAGTGTAATAGCTTCAGCACTAGCCATTTCATTTGCAAGGCCAACGGTGCAGTTCGTTGTATCATTTTCTACAGCAAGTTCTTGAGCAATTTCTAATTGTTTAGAGTAATAATTTGTTGAACCATCAACGGTTGTTAATGGTGTGGTTGCTTGAATGGCATCTTCAATATTATAGGTTGGTTTAAAGATTAGGTTTTGCGCATCACCGGATTGGGAATAGCAATCAACTTCTTGTCCAGTTTCAATGTTAACACAGACTTCTGGAATGCCATTAAAGCGGCCAAAACCTTCGTATTGAAGAAAGCGTTTATTACCGTTTGGATCGGTATAAATTAATTTAATCGGTGCATCGAAACTGGCAATGACATCATTAGCATCAACAAATGTGATAAGCTTTTTCCAGTCTTGAGAGCCTGACTGCCAAGAGTAAAATAGTGTTTCATCAAATCTTGCTTCACGATCATTGTTAGTAAATAATTCATGAATATCAATTGAAGTATTCTCAGAACCTATCATAGCAATAGTTGGTGAGCTAATGCTGGTTAATTGATTGTTTTCGTCGACTGTCGCAGTTGGTCCAAGCAGTATGTAAGGGTTGTTGCTATTACTATCAAGATCAATCGTATAGGTAATAGATGTTACGGTATCATTAGTACTATAAGTTGCAATACTATCATTAATTTGTACGGGACATTGATCAAAACAGTGAAGGGTTAGTACTGAACCTCCAACGGATGGATTTTCTATGGTATTGGTATAGATTCTAATAGCTGTATTATCAGTTGGTGCTAGAAAAGTGCGATTTAGTTGTGAGAAATCTACTAAGTTAATACCACTGAAACCGTTTCCTTCGATTTCAAGTGATAAAAAGTCATTGCCGTTATTAAAAATAGACTCTAGATTATAGGTTGCTACAGCTTGTGAAGTAACGGTACAGCCACTTGAATTATTACAGCTTTGCATGCCAACTTGTTCAAATTGATCTTCTGTAGCATTCCATCGAATGACTGGATTTGTATTTTCTCCAGGAAGGTAAACAATCATATTGACACCAGATAGTTCACTTAAGGTTTTATTTTCTACACTATTACGCTCTAGGCGGCCATTGTAGTATTTGAAAGTGCCTGATTCAGATTGTCCTGTTGAGCGATTAATTTTATTAACAGCTTGATCATGGAGGCTGGAATTAATACTAATACCAGGTAACCAAACACCATAATAGCCCATCCACCCTTCAATTATTTGGCTGTTATTGCTATAGCGAATTGGAAAACCAGTATCTAGGGTTACACGCGAACCATCCTGATTATATAAGCTATAGCCATAGACTAAGTCAGTTGTTGACGTTCTATCAAAACAAAGGTCTTTGCTATCGCTTTTGATGTAAAGATAGTTTGTATTAAATGCTGCAGATAAGGTAATTGTTTGTTGTTCCTCTCCAGGGTGTCCTGTTGGAAATGTGATTTTACCAAAGCCCTCACCATCAGCATTTTGGGTGATTTGCATTTTGATTTCTTCTACACCATCACCATTTTGATCTTCAACATAGCGCATTGTATTTGCACCGTTAGTAACAGATGCACTTGCATGACCTTTCATATTAATTTCAGATGATATCAAAGATGCGGGGATTGTATAGCTTGCATAATCAAATGAAAAGATACCATATGGCGTATCATTATCTGGCGGTGCACTAATCGTCCCTTTACCTTGAATAACTTGCTCGCCACCACCATCTCCAAGCGAGACGCCATCAAACCATAAATTAGCATTTAAAATACCATTGGTAATGGATGAGTTAACAAATACAGAAATCATTTGTGAGCCAGTAGCATCAGCTCCTTCGCCCATGCCGCAGGCGTTCATATCAACATTGGCTAAGTAATTTCCTTGGTTAACATTACTTGCATTATCTGGCTCTGTTTGTTTGATCATACACATAATACTGTTAACTTGTTGTACACCCTTTTGAATGGGGCTATTAGTAAACGTTCTAACTTTGTCAGTGACATATGCACCAGCGGTTGGCAAAGCAGCAAAGCTTTGTATTGCCATGCAGCTATTGGCAAAGATAATAGCATAAATTGTTAACTTAAATTTCATGATTAACCTCCACCATGACTGATATTAACTGGAAGCGGGCACCGCACTGAGATTCGATGGTGTGCAATCACTGCCTACAGAACAACTGCCCGATGCAGATGAGCTAGCACTACTGCTGCTACTGCTGCCGTCAAAGCAGCCACTAATTAAACTTAAACTAATAATTAAAAGGGTTGTAAATATGATATTTTTCATAGTTATTCCAACAACTTGACTTTGCTATTTAATTAATATATTTGATTATAGTTATCAATTGTTTTTTTGCTTGTTTTTTAGATTATAATAATTGAGCTTATTAAGCAGATATACAGATCGTTAATATTCTTCTAAACTTAATAAATAAGGGATAATTTTATTTTTTAAATAAGTATGCGTGTCATCATTTTATTGTTAATTTTTTGCTTCTCTAGCGTTCAAATTGTGTTGGCAACTGTATCGAATAACACTAATAACGAAGGAACTACTTTATTGTATCATGGCTTTTTAATTAAAGATCTTAAAACACTAAAAGAGCAATGTCCTAAAACTATTGATGCGCCATTTTTTTGCAGGGTCTTATTTTTTATTAACCTTAAGAATATTGATCAGGTTTATAAGAAAGTGCAATATACACTACGTTTAATAGCCGTATCACCTAAAAAATTAAAATTAGTTATCATCATAGATAATTATCGACAAAAGGATGAATTGTTAGTTAGTGTTGTGATTAATCAAGTTGATTCACATAAATTATTAGAATTTGTTCAAAATATAGCTTCTATTTTAGTGCTAGATACTAAGCTTGAGAACTATTTAATGGATGCTTATTTCAGTGATTTTAAGTTAAGCGGTCACTTAGCGTTACCACTTAGTTTATTTAGAGAAGTTCATGAAACGTTTAAGGCTTATGATATTAATGAGTTTGATTGGTTAGATAGTTATACACTTAGACTCGATCACATTAAAACAGATGATCATTTAAATGAAAAGCAAATTGCTTTTGAGTTTGATTTTTCAAGGATCATAAAAGGTAATGCTGAAGTGTCTTTTTTTATGCCTGATATTATCTATGCGCAACCTATTTTAGCGTCGCTTGATATGAATAAAATAAAGCATATTTCATTTCAAAACCAAGTAAATTTCGATTATTTAAGTCTTAACGTCAACGAGTTTTTATTGGTTGAACCGTTACCTGAAACAGCAAAAGCAATGGTGTTGAGCATGCTACAAGATAGAATAAAACAATATACAAAAACACAGTATCAAACGCATAATCAAGACTTTTTAAGTGCATTATCACGATACTTCTTAAATCCAAAAAGATTTCAAGCACTCATTAGTGCTAAATATTCCTTCCATCAGAGTGATGATATTTGGCATTACTTTGTGCGTTTGATTGCCAATGCTTATGTTGTTAGCTTATATAAAGCAAACTCTGATAGTATTAATCGCTCTGGTAACTTTAACTATTATAAACAAGCAAAGCATAACTTATTAAAATATAAGTTACGCCTTAAGCATTTTTATCGAAAGGAATTGCAATTTGAATACGTTATTAATCAATCATAACCTGGTTGGAATGCTGTTTATTACAACGAAATAGTCTAGTTTTTAGTAATTTTAAATTCAAGGAAATTATTTTATAATAAATATATTACAAATATTAAATAATATAAAACAAATAGTTATTTCTGTTATTGCAAATTAATATTTCATTAATTATTTTTATTGTTCTAAAAAAATTTATAGAAACATGTAATAATCAATCCTCTTGACTGTAATAATAAATAAGGGGTTGTGATTATGCCATTAAATTTTCAGTGTACAGGCGGTTTATTAAGTAGTGAAGAAATATCTCAGCATAGAGATAGAGTTATTAGAGTAACGGATCAACAGTTACTAGATGGCTATAGCGCTCAGAGTCGTAATTATCAAAAAAGGTACCTTGCACAGCAAAAGGCTTATCGTCAAAATCAGTCAGCTGATATGGTCTTACCATCTAAGCCTGTCAAATATAATTTAAGTAAATTAGACCCTCAGGTGAACTTATTTCCTAATGGCTGGGCATTAGGCTTTGATGATATTGAGCAAAAAGGTTTAGGAGAATGTTTCTTTGATGCAGCTGCAATGAGTATTGCTAGCTATAATCCACGGGCAATTTTGGCCAATATGTATGATGCTGGTGACACCGTTTTTGTAAAGTTTTATGGTAAAAGTAGAGATGATGTTTATATTTATCAAATAGATAAATCCGTATTAGAGGGGAATCTATTATTTTTAAGTTATAATTTTAATCAGCATCAACCTTGGGCTGCAATTTTAGAGAAAGCCTATGCAATTCACCGTCAACATTTACTAAAAGAGCAAACGCAGAGTCTTGAGATGGGACAGCTAGATATGCCTGTTACTTCATTTCTTAATGGGGGTAATTCTCATATGGTTTATCAAAGTATTTTAGGCGATGGTAGTGCAGTTGCAATTAATCCGTATGATGCAATTGATCCAGAAAAACCAAGTTTTATGTTATATGCAGTTAAGCTTTTTAATGAGCATATTAGTAAAAATAGTGAACAAATAGAATTGGAAAAAGAGAAGATTAGTATGTTAGAAAGGTCAGAATTTGACCTTGAGGAACATTGTGTGCTAGCTGAGAATGTTGTTCATGCATTTAATCTTATTTTGAATAATTTAACCATGACGAATCAGAAGTTTTACGAAGCAGTAATGGAAATTAACCAGTTTATTGCAACATATAATGTGATGATAGGGCTTGATAAAGGAGATGCTAGCACAGAAAAAGAGGTAAAAAAATATGAAAATACAATGTCTCTGATTATGAGTGCAGTGCCAAAAGCATTAGAAATTGTTCAACAAATAGAGCCGGTTATGCCAGCAAATGGGCGTGTAGTAGCAGATGATTTTAAATATGATCGAGATAAAAAAGAACCCTTTCAGTCAAAAGAATATACGTCAAAACTTGGTGAGGATCTTCAACATAGGATGAACCAAGGTGAAATTTTAGCTGTAGCAACAAAACCTAACTTTGGTAAGCCTAAGGGGTGGGTGCACTCAGAGTCCAGAGAATCGGGTATGGTTTCACGTCATGCCTATCATGTAGTCGGAGTTCAAGATGTTAGCTCGGGGAAACAGCTTAAAGTTGCTAATCCGTGGTTAACGGAAGCGGGAGACTACAACCAAGAAGGAACTATGCAGTTAAGGGATAGGAGTTCACCAATACATAAACGAGCATTTGAGCAGATAAATGCTAAACAAGATGGGAAGAAGCTTAGAAATACAATAAATTATGGAACACTAACGACAGACTATGTACAAGCAAAAGATTCCGATTATTCGGGTGTGACAGCTGTTAGAGAAAGTGATATAGGACGTTATTTTGATACGGTTTACTTTGCTAAGCCTGAAAATGCACTTGTCTTACTTAATGCAATACAAAACTTAATTCAATGTACGGTCTTACGTCTGGGTATAGAAAACCCTCAAATTGCTGGAAGTGTCAGGCAGATATGGGATATTTTACAACAAAGGCAACAATCAGATATTACCCTAGCTGAGGTTAACAAAGTTTTAGCAACTATATTAGAAGTGCCACTTGAAGCAAAATCAGCTGGAGATGACATGATCTTAAGAATTGCTAATGCCGTTAAACAAGGTACGTTTGAGGCGCAAATGGCACATATTGCAAAAGCAAATGCACATCTACAAATAACGTATCCAGAGGTTGGCGTATTAGAAGCAATTGATCAGTTTATAAATCAATTTAAAGCAGCAGGTTTAGATCTACCGCGTACACAAACGATGCTGTTAACTTTAGAAGTTTCTTTAGAGAATCACGATTATTTTAATGTACAAGATCCTAAGTCACGTAAGTTTTATTATGAGTTGCTAGATAAATTATATCAAAATTTGCATGATGATGTGAAAACTAATCAAGATCCAAGGGCTTTTGATCTATTGGAAGATTTGCTTTTGTTGCGCTCAAAAATGACTGAGTATGAAAATAGTCATTATCACTATGAATCGTATGAAAAGGATCCTCAGGTTGTAGCAATTGAGGCAGATGCAGAAAAAGTTAAAGATCAAAGGCAGCATAAGATGAAACGTATGGGGCGTATAATAGATAAAGCTGATCTAGAAGAACTGAAAGGCCAACAAGAGAAGGATGATAGAGAGATTGAAATGCCACAAGCGTCATCGCCACCGGCTATTTTTGAAGGGCCATTGCCTGAACCGTTAACTCAATTAGATGTAATGAAAGCAACTGCGCCACCACCCTTATGGCAAAAAGAAGAAGCCGCTGAGATGGCTGAAAAACCAAAAAGTGCTCTAGAGAAAGATACTTAAGAGACAATAATAAAACCGCGCGCTTTTTTACTTGTAGAATCAATTCCTAGAATTGCTTTTAATAATTCTTCTGCTTTTACCCAGACAGGGGGGTATTTATAGCGAGCAACATCAAGAATTAAAAAGCGATCAGTCTCTGGGTTATAAGCTGCGATAGGTGAAAAGTGTCCACCGCCAGATTCGCTGATAGTTTTGCGGTAAAAATTAATAATAATAAACTGATTCTTGGTCATTAGTGTTTTAATTAACATTTCTCTGAATTGTTTCACGCCCATAATTTCATTTCCATGATAAGTTTTAACCTCATTAGCATAGTGTTTTAATACAAATGCCGCCTTATCTAGGGTCATCCCTTGAAAGTTGATCATAGCGGGTGTGATGTTAGCATTTAAAATTTCTGAGTTAAAAAATAAGTTAGTTTGATTAAATAGCTTATATGGGTAGTGCTCAGGCGCAACTTTTGGTGTTTTACCTAATGCATTTAATACGATAACAATTGAGGCTGGCGCACAAAATGCCAGTCCTCTCTCTGTGACAAAGTATTGGCTTAATGGCCAGTAGTCGTTTAAATATTTATCCGGTGTTGCTTTAAATAATTTTTGTCCGGGTTCTGTATTTAGAGCAATGAGATTCTCAGGCACTTCTAACAGAGTACTGGCATAACTACTATGCAAAAAACAAAAAAAACAGACGAAATAACATAGTATTTTCTTAAGCATTGAATGGATTCACCTATATTGTCATTTAACACGAATTTTATATTTTGTAAGTTTAAATGGAGAATGATTATTTTACCAATTTTTACCTAAGTTGGACTGCTGGGATAAGTTAGTGTAGTTATTTCACTTTTTGTTTTTGTCAGCATAATATGTTTTGGTGACTTTAGATTGGATGCAGTATTACTGCGCCTAAGTGGGGGTGCTTTGGGCTTGGCTTTTTCATCAATTTGTTTTTCATAGGCCACAATCAATGTTTTAACATCCGATGTATTTGACTGATCAATCTTACTTACTGTTTTAGCTCTTGGCAGTGTATCTGATTCAGTTTTATGGCGAGTCAATGTTTGTGCTTGAGCTTTTGTTTTTGGTAATTTTGAAAGGTCAAGCTTAAGTTCAAGTTTAAAAGGAGCATAAGGATCGTTTCTAAGTATGTCACTTTTTGTTCTAGATAATTTTGTTGTGTTATTTTTTGGTTTTTTGTTTTTTATCTCAGTTGTTAAGGGCGGTTTATCTTTATGTGTTATCGTGCTAACGAGAGCTTTAGTTTTTTCTAATTTTTCATGATCACGAAGACCTTGATTCATTACTTCATTTAAATGAATAGCATGTTGATTAAAGGTGAACATTTTTTCAAATGCACTAAGTAACTCTTTGTCATTCATAATCAATTGGATAACGTTACATTGGTAGAGAATATAATATAAAATAGCTTCAAGCTGATTGATTTCATTTTCTTGTATTAGGTTATTTATTTTATTCGCCTCAATTGTGATAATTTCTAAAATTAATTGTTTAAATTCTTGATCAATTCCACACGATGAGAACTTACTTATAGGTAGATGATGTATGTGTTGAATGATTGGTGATTGGATTTTAGTTTTTGAGGTTATTATGGGTGATTTAAAGGCTTGATTATCACGAGTTAGCTGTTTTTTCTTAATGAGTTCTTTATCGTATAAATGATCAAAAAAATCATTACTTTCTCTCGGTGAATTAAAGGTATAGATAAATAATTGATTAAATTTTCCTATGGTCTCTTGATCGATATCTGCTAGTTGTTTTGCATCTGCAGCGTTTCTAAATAGGCTCAATAGATTAATAATTTTTATAGTACTATCAGATAAAAAGCAATTATTATTATTCTCGAGTGAGGCCGCTAATGCTTTGAGAAAAATTAAAAATGGTGGTAAAAATACAATTTGATTAATGAGTGATTCATTTATTTTTAAATCGGATAACTCTTGTAGCTTTTTACAGGTATTCTCAGATATAAGACGGTGATATTGTCTTTCTTGAGCAAATAGCCTACTAATATCTGGTGAGTCAACGCCAGCTAAAATAGCTTGAACAATCTCTAAATTCTTTAGTTCATAGGCTTTAATGGCAACATCAATCCAAAACGTATAGACTTTGGAAGCAACTTGAGGGTTATCAACTACGGTTAAGATATCCTCTTTTATTCGATAGCTAATGGCATTAAATCCATTAGCAAATCGTTGGGCTAGCTGTGCTAACACTTTTTTATCTAATAAATCTGATAGTGTAATTTGTTTCAGCATCACGCTAGTGTTATAACTTAAAAGTTCGGCATAAGCATTCACTTGCTGTAGGTAGATTTGAACGTCATTTTCACCATAAAAAGAAGAAAGAAAATTAGTAGGGATAAGAAAACTTAAAGTTGGTGATGAATTTGGCTTTAATTGTGATAAAAATTGTATAAATTCCTTATGATTTTTCATAATATAGGTCCTTTTTACCTAAAGCATAGTAGGGAAAATACTATTAAAAATAAAATAGTTATTACTTAACTTTAGATAACATGTTGACTAAAAGATTTTATGATATTTGAATTGATTGACTAGCAAAGACTATGAAGTATATAGTCATTAGTGTTCATTTATATTAATAATGCATGATTATTTTTGTAACAAATTGCAATTTGTTTTTAATGACTAGATAAGTAAGATCATGTATCTTAGAGGTTAAAATCAGGTATTTGCCATAAAAATACTTAGTCAAATACCTGTTTAACCAGCTCCCCCCCCAGAAGCGAATATTTAAAAATTTAAATTCAATGTTGGATTATTATCAACATGGTTTACATATTACTGGTTATTTTAATAAAGTAAATCATAAGTATTAGAACTGATTATTTGAAAAAATAGAACTTATACAAACTTACGGTCAATGTAGCTTCAATCATAAATTAAGACTATCCTTGATATATAAGCTTATGTAATTAAAGTATATTGTAGCTCTAGGTTAATACGATGAAGATTTATTTTCAGAAAAAGTTCACCATCACAGTAATCATTGCATTGATTGTTATTGTTATTTCATTGAGCTTGATTTTATTTAAATCATCTGCTGATTCAACTGCTGATAAAGATAAGGGAATCTATATCGAGGTTGAAGCAGTAACCCTAGGCCAATACCATCCTGTCGTATTAATCTCAGCTACTGCAATTTCAAGAGTCAATACAGCTGTTTCATCTTTTTTGAAGTCTCGTGTTGAAATGATAAATTTTAAAGTAGGACAAAGGGTAAAAAAAGGTCAATTATTAATGGAACTTGACTCAGAAGTTTATGAAATTAATTTAGCAAAAGAGCAGGCAAGTATTGATTTAATTAAAGTGAAACTTGATAAAAATAATGTCCAATGCAAGTTAAATCGTTCACAGTTGACCCAAGCACAATCATTGCTTGAATTAGCTAAGTCTCATTATCAACGCTTAAAATCCTTACGAGATAGTACTTATAGCTCGCAAGCAGAGCTGGATCTTGCAGATGAGAAAGTATTGAGTATGCAAAGTCAATATAATCAAAAATCGTATGACCTGGAAAATTGCTTATTAAATTCAAATAGTTTATCAGCTGAATTAAATCAAGCGAATGCTAATTTAAGATTGGCAGAGAAAAACTTAAAAGAAACAAAAGTCTATGCACCGTATAACGGTGTGATAACGGATCAATATGTCTCTGTTGGTAGAACCGTCAATCAGAGTGAGCGATTGTTTAGTATTTATAATCCAAATGCAACAGAATTAGAAGGTGTGATTACACATCAATTATATCAAGTATTAGAGAAACTAAACTATGATGAGATTAGTGCATGTGCCGATTTAAATGATCAAGCTAATTGTTATCAACTTAAACGCATAAGTGATAATATTTCAAAGCTTGGCACAGGGCATATTGCTTATTTTGCAAATACTCAAAAGGGGGTTAACATTGCGCATGGTAAAACCATTAAATTATACTTAAAGTTACCTAACATTACTGCATTTAAAGTACCTGTTTCAGCGATATATAATGACAAATACGTTTATAGTGTTGCTCAAAATCATCTGCTAAAAAAACAAGTTGTTTTAGCTGGACGCTGGATGGATAACAATGGACATTTATATCAATTAATTAAACCAGGGGCTTTAAAAACAGGGGATCTTGTGATGTTAAGTCACATCCCTGGAGCAAGGACAGGCTTAGCTGTAACCTATCAGCGTCATGCAAATTCAAATAGAGCACATGCCGATGAAGTTAAATAATGGTGTGATAGCATTTTTTGTACAGCATAAAGTTGCAGCTAATTTATTGATGTTTATTATGATTGCATCTGGAATTTTTGGTTTGTATAAGTTAAATACACAGTTTTTACCTAATTTAGAGATTAATTATATTACCGTCACTGTACCGTGGGTTGGTGCATCAGCTGCAGATGTTGAACGTTCAATTATTGTACCATTAGAAAAAGAGTTAAGAGACCTTGATAATTTAAAAACATTTCGCGCTATCGCTAAATCAAATGTTGGAACCATTGTTTTAGAATTTAATGAAAAAACCAATATGGCTCAAGCCTATCAAGATACACAACAACGCGTCTCTAATATATCCAATTTACCATCAGAATCAGAAAAACCAATTATCTCAAAAATCGAGCGTTATGAGCCTGTTGCAAAAATAATTATATCGGGTAGCGATTCATTAGAAACTATGCGTAAACTTGCTTATGAATATGAACATCAATTATTACAGCTTGGAATTGCAAAAATAAATATCCTTGGCCTGCCAAAGCTTGAGTTTGCCGTTAAGGTATCTCAAGAACAGTTATACAACTTGCATATGACTTTACCAGAGATTGCTAAGGTTATTGATCAACATAGTAGTGACTCACCATTAGGTAGCGCAGGTGAAAATGACGTTGCAAGGGATTTGAGATTCATTAAAGCAGTAAGAGATATTGAATCAATTGCAGCAATTCCTATTAGTGACCCTAAATCATTACAGGTAACAACAATTGGCGATATTGCTGAGATTTCTCTTGAAAAACAAGATGGTGAAACAACGATTTATTATAATGGACAGCCAGCAATTGAGCTTCAGTTATTACGAACTTCAAATGATAGTACCTTGAAAATGGCGAAGACAATGTTTCAATGGTATGAGAATCAACAAGCTTCTGCTAAAGATTTAGGTATTAATTTAATAATTTATGATCAAAGATGGACACTGATTAAAGATCGTATTTTGTTATTAGTTAAAAACGGTTTAACAGGTCTAGCTTTTATCATCATTGTATTAATGTTGTTTTTAAATTTACGGGTTGCATTTTGGGTTGCTCTGGGAATTCCCATCTCTTGCTTTGCAACTTTTTATATTCTTTATTTATCGGGTGATTCGATCAATATGGTAAGCTTATTTGCAATTATTATGACACTTGGAATTATTGTCGATGATACGATTGTTGTAGGTGAAAATGCCTATAGAGAATATTGCTTAGGTCAAAGGCCATATAAGGCAGCGATTTTAGGTGCAAGGCGTATGTTAAAACCCGTATTAGCATCATCTTTAACGACAATTGCAGCATTTTTACCTTTAATGTTGGTATCAGATGTTATTGGGCAAGTATTAATTGCCATTCCAGTTGTCGTGATCTGTGTCATTATTGCATCACTTGTTGAATGTTTTTTAGTTTTACCCAATCACCTAAAAAGTAGTTTTCGAGAAATGAGAGTGCACCGACTTTCAAAATATAGGCTTAAACTCGATGGTGCTTTTGAATATTTTCGTGATGTTTATTTTTATCGCCTACTAACACTTGCATTAAAGTGGCGTTATAGCGTTATCATTTTTGCCGTTTTATCAATTATATTAACAATAAGTTTATTAGTAGGGCGTCATGTACCGTTTACGTTTTTTAAAATGCCAGATTCTAACATTATTAAGTTAAATGCTGTGTTTGTTCCAGGGACAAAAGAAGAAAAAATTCATCAGTATTTAAACAATGCACAAACCGCTCTAATAGCCATCGCTAATCAACAGAAAAAAATACAGCCAAATGAGCCAAATTTAGTAGAAATTATTACGCAAGTGATGGGGCAGACAGCAGATTTAAGAGGTGATCAACGTCAAAGGCGTGGTGATAATGTTGGTCATTTAAATGTTGAATTATCCATGCCCGATGACCGTTCAATATCTAATGATGAACTCATTCGAAAATGGCGATTAGCATTACATCAATCGGATGATATTGAACAATTAATTATTTCTTCACCTGTTGGTGGCCCGCCAGGTAGAGATATTGATATTCGCTTATCGGGTAATCGTGCTTTAAAACTTAAAGAGGCATCTGAATATATTAGGCATCAGCTTAGTCAGTATAAGGGAGTAAAAAATATTTCAGATAATCTGCCTTACGGTAAGGAACAATGGATTTTTGAATTAAAGCCTTCAGCAATTGCGCAGGGAGTTAATGTTAAATCACTTGCACAGCAAGTAAGTGCAGGCTATTCAAGGGCGCTTGTACAGCGTATTACGGATGATCAAGATGAAATTGATGTTAGTTTATCATTAACTGATATAGATCAAGATAGCTTAATTAAGTTAGAGAACTTTCCAATTAAATTACCGAATGGTTCGATGGTGCCACTACATACGCTGATTAATATCAAGGCGATTAATGGCTTTGATCGCATGATCCATCAAGATGGACAAATGGTTGTTAATGTAACAGCAGAAGTTGATAGTGAATTAACTAATGCGAATGATGTGCTGAATGCATTTTCAGCGAAAGTCTTATCAAAACTAAAACAAAACTATCAAGTTAACTATAGCTTAAAGGGCAAATCTGAGGAGCAAGAAAAGACTTTTTCAGATATGTTAATAGGACTGGTGATTGGTTTAATTTTAATTTATATCATATTGGCTTTATTTTTCTCATCTTATAGCTGGCCGTTAATGATTATGTCGGTTATTCCTTTGGGGATTGTAGGCGCAATTATTGGGCATTTATTATTGGGCTATGACATGACTATATTGTCGCTGTTTGGCTTATTCGGTTTATCAGGAATTATTGTCAATGACTCAATTATCTTATTAAGTTTTTATAAAGAAAAACGTATCAGTGGTATGATAGCAGCAGATGCAATTATAGAGGCAACCAAAACAAGGCTTAGGCCAGTGTTATTAACGTCAGTAACAACAATCGTTGGTTTGCTACCCTTATTATTTGAAACGTCATTACAGGCAAAATTTTTAATTCCTATGGCGATATCCATTGTGTTTGGATTATTATTTACTACGCTTTTGATTTTATTTTTATTGCCTTGTATGTTGACATTTTATGAAAGAATTAACCCGAAAAGCTTTGAAAAATAACGAAATTATTGTTGTTTTTGCTTATCAAAAAGATAAAGGTATTCAGCATAACCTTTTTCTTTCATCTGGCTTTTAGGAATAAAAACTAGTGAGGCTGAGTTAATACAGTATCTTAAGTTAGTCGGTGGTGGGCCATCATCAAAGACATGCCCTAGATGGGAGTTAGCATACTTTGAACGTACTTCCGTTCTTGGAATAAAAAAATAAGCATAATCTTTTTTAGTGACTATAAAAATTTTATCAATTGGTTTCGTGAAACTTGGCCAGCCTGTTTTTGAGTCGTATTTATCGGTAGAGCTAAAAAGTGGTTCACCTGAGATGATATCAACATAAATCCCTTCTTCTTTATTATCCCAGTATGAGTTATTAAAAGCTTTTTCAGTTGCATCATTTTGTGTCACATCATATTGTAGTGGTGTTATGGTTTTAAGCTTCTGTTCTTTATTGAAATTTAGCCATGGGCTATTGGCATAATTAATTGAGATACTAAAAAATAATAGGAAAAAGATAGATAGGATAAAAATAATGCTAATACTCGCTTTCATGCCCCATTGAAAATACCAGATAACTAGTTTAGCTTTGGACATAATTAGAAACCTCAATCAAATTCTTATCTGGATCACGAAAATAGACAGAGATAATCTCACCGCATGCACCAGTTCTTTTAACGGGGCCTTCTTCTATACTAATTTTTTGAAAAGATAACTTATCAATCACATCACTTAATGGCATTTTCGTAATAAAGCATAAATCAGCACTGCCAGGGATTGGGTTGATTGCGTTTGGCTCAAATTCATTGCCTTTTAGGTGGAGGTTAATTTTTTGCTTACCAAATTTAAGTGCTTTTCGATTACCGTTGAATGTAATTATTTCCATGTCTAAGACTTGTGCATAAAACTGAGTACTTATTTCTATGTCATTTACCGTTAATACAAGGTGGTCTAAGTGTTCTATCATACTCATGGTATCCTTTAAGCCTATGCTATGTATTATATGTGCATGGTTATTAATAGATATAATGCCTTTAAAAGAAACAGCATTATAATAACAAAAATGATAATAATAACACTAAGCATTAATTTAATGAAGTTGCCTTTAAATAAATTAAAGTATATATTAAATTAAGTTGCCTAGAAAATTAGGCAGTCGAGCACTTTATTTCTAATTTTTCAAACGTTTGCTTCTAATGCTTATGATTTACTTCACCGAAATAACCAGTATGATAGAAACCATCTAGGAAATAATCCTAAGATTCAAAAAACAGAATTCACTTTGTGGCTTCTGGGGGGGAGTCCGGTTAAACGGGTATTTGGATCAGTATTTTTACGCCAAATACCTGCTCTTAACCAAAAATAATCAAACCAAGAATATTTAGAAGATTTCGTTCTATTATTTTGAAATATAATTAGGGGCTGATCATATTTCATTCGTATAAAATTGATGATAGATTGTTTTTTACTATACCAAGGAGAGGTTATGATGAAAAAGCAATTAGTCAGTTTATTCGCTGTCGCATTGACAATGACTTCAGTGAGTTTTGCCGATCATTTAAGTTTTACCGTAAAGCTAAACGATGATGCTACTATTAATTCGATGAATACATTAACTAGTATGCAATTAGAATCGATTGCCAAGTTAAGCAATGTTCAAAAGCAAAATAACCATTATATAATGGAGTTTGAAACTATAAATGATACTTATTTTGCTAAGGATTCTAAACAAGCAAAAAAAGCTTATGATTTCCATAAAGCAATGCAAATTACTCGGCAATTACAAAAAAATAGTGCTATTGAATATGCACTTTATCGGGGTGTTGATGTAACAACGATGGCAATTAATCAGGAAAAAGTTAATTTTTCTGATACTACGGCATTTGACTCTGGTAGTCGTTGGGATGATCAATGGGATATGCATGGTCGTTATAGTGTTTATGCTAAAAAAGCGTGGAAGCGTTTAAAAAATAAAAAGCTTAATGAAGTTACCGTAGCAATTACCGATACAGGCATTGCTGAACATGCACCGAATGATATTAATGATCGTGTCATTCGTGGTTTATATTTTAAACAAGATAGCTCAGGGCCTGTGTACTTTAAAAATGATCCAACTGATCGAGGCAGTTATCATGGTACACATGTTGCAGGAACTATCGGTGCAGTTGGGCCAGTTATTAGAGGTATAACAGCTAAAATTCCACAGGTTAAGTTAGTGGCA
This sequence comes from Thiotrichales bacterium 19S3-11, assembly GCA_021713295.1. GTDB lineage: Bacteria > Pseudomonadota > Gammaproteobacteria > Francisellales > Francisellaceae > M0027. Next base: position 90,345 of record JAKJJU010000001.1, on the reverse strand, counting down.
GTGAAAGTTTTAGGTGATAATGGGTCAGGGCGTACTGATGCTGTAGATGCTGGTATTGAATGGGCTGTTGGTGCTAAAGCAGGCGAAGATTTAGTTCCTAAAGGTACACCTGCTAACCCCAATCCTGCACAAGTGGTTAATATTAGCTTAGGCTCACAAAAAGATCCGCAAATGAGCGATAAAGATTGGAGTACTTATACACAAGAGTACTGTAAGCAATGGCAAGGTGTTGTTAAAATTGCGCACCAACATAATGCAGTATTAGTGATTGCTGCAGGTAATGGTAATGATAATGGGCCAACCGATGTTTCTGAGTCACTACCAGCCGGTTGTGTTGGGGGTGACTCTATCGTTGTATCAGCAACAGGGCCTAAGGGTGAATTGGCATTTTATTCAAATACAACGAATAACCCTAAAACGTTAGGTAATAACTATGCGATTAAGGCGCCAGGTGGTAATGACCCTAAAGGAACGAAGCCTGAAAAGAAAATTCTTTCAACCGTTGATAATGGTTATGGTTATAAGCAGGGTACATCAATGGCAACACCGCATGTCGCTGGCATTGTTGCATTAATTTATGCAAAAAATAAATCAATTAGTTATCAGCAGGCACAAAAGCAGGCAACTTCAAGTAAAACCGATGGTATTATTGATGCATCAAAGGCTGTGCTTTAGTTTTTATACTCACAAATAACGTTTTAAATACTGTATAGATTTAATCCTATAAGCTTTAATTTTTATTACATGACTTAGTTTTTATTTATGTATAGAATGCTTCTAGTTAAAGGATATTATTAAATAAAAGGGTAAGGGGCTATGTGCTTAGATGAAGCAACTATTGATACTAACATGCTAATTTCTCAAACAAAATTAAAGAAGCTCATTAATGATCTAATACCTTTGGCAGAACTCTCAGTAATGGCTGATAGTAATATAAATCAACTAACTGAGTTATCACAAGGTAATGTTAATCAGGTATTTCGAGTTATCTTAGAAAATGGCTTTTCATTCATTGCCAAATATGCGCCTCCATTTGCTTATCGTTATCAGGAAATTGCAATTAATAGTCAACGTAATTGTTTTGAAGCAGAAGTCTTAAAGCACTTAGCTAAAGCTAAAAAAGATGCCTATCCAGAAGTATACTATTTTAGCAATCAACAGCATTTAATGTTAATGGAAGATTTAAACGACTGTCTGGTGATGCGTGATGCGTTGATTGAAGGAGACGTATTTGAGCATTTTAAAGTACAGGCTGTTGAGATGTTTAAACAGTATGCTGATAATATTCCTGATAGTGAAACAGTTCAGAGAACAACAATTAGTTATCAAGAAGGAATTTTTGAACTACAAGAAATTACGCGCTTATTTGTTTTCGAATGTCCTTTTGGTTTAGATTATCCAAATGGTATTTGTATGCTTGAAGGTCATCATAGTTGGATTAAGCATAATATTTTTGACAATACTCAACTACAAGCAGCTAGAACGCGACTACAGGAGATTTATAATACGAAACACGAAGCGTTAATTCATGGTGATTTGCATACGGGTTCAATTATGTTAAATCATAACAAGATGAAAGTGATTGACCCTGAATTTGCAAAAATAGGTCCGATAAGTTTTGATATTGGTATGCTGTTAGCTAATTTATTGATGAATCTTATAGCCAGTAACTACCATTTGAAAAATGATCGATCAAAGCAGGCTAACTTTCAATTATGGCTAAGTGATAGCATAAGCTATATCTACCATCAGAGCATTAAGGCATTAGCCGATCTAGGGTTTGATGTGCTGCAATTAAAAGCAGAAATCATAGGTTTTTGTGCAATTGAAATCATAAGGCGTACCATTGGTGCTGTGCAAATTAAAGATTTTTTATCAATAAACTCGCTAAAATCACGTCAAAGCATAGAGAAAATCGCATTGATGTTAGCGCTTGAGCAATTGTCAGTAACTCAAGAGGTGCTAACCATAGAAGCAAGCTTAGCTTTAGTATCGAAGTTAGTAGCAACAGAGCTAGATTTTGATGTGTAGTCGTCTATTTATTATTAACTCAAATCAGGGAGAGTATCATGCAAGATTTAATTTCAACCGCATTAAGGTATCAAAATAATTTATTTGAAATTCTTGATCAAACACAACTACCACATAAAACCATTTGGCTTCAGTGTGATGATTTATCAACGATGATTGAAATCATTCAATCGTTGCGTGTTAGAGGCGCACCGTTAATTGGGATTGCTGCCTCTGTGTTTATTGCTCATATGGCAATTAAAGGCGCATATACGGATCAATTAAAAGATGCCATTGAACAATTAAAGCTAGCAAGGCCAACGGCAGTTAATTTAATGAACAATCTTGATCAAATGAAAGCAGCATTAAATGAAGATGATTATCGTTTAGCTCTAGTTGAAACAGCTGAACGATTATTTAATGAGGATGTATCACTTTGTCAATCGATGGCAAACTACGGTAGTGAATGTTTAAAGCCTTATAAAAATATACTAACACACTGTAATACGGGGAGTTTAGCAACCGTTGGTGTTGGTACGGCATTAGGCGTTATTCAAAAGTGTTACGATTACGATCAAACGATTCATGTTTATGTTGATGAAACACGTCCGTTACTGCAAGGAGCGAGGCTTACAACCTGGGAATTAGACAAACTTGGGATTAGCCATACACTAATTTGTGATAATATGGCGGCAAGTTTAATGAAAGCAGGTAAAGTTGATGCGGTGATTGTAGGGGCTGATCGCATTGCTAAAAATGGTGATTTTGCTAATAAAATTGGTACATATGCGCTAGCTGTTTTAGCAAACTATCATAAAATACCTTTTTTTGTGGCTGCACCTTATACAACGATTGATACAAGTATCGATTTAGGTGATGAAATTATAATAGAAACTCGTAGCGGCCAAGAGGTTAGAGGTTTTAGTTATTGTGATCATTTAATTGAGTGTTCTCAGGCACATATAGCGGTTGAAAATCCAGCTTTTGATGTCACACCACATACGTTAGTTAGCGCTTGGATTTTAGATACTGGTGTATATGATCAAACGAGTTTTAGCAAAATCATATCGGATGAGTTATTCAATGAAGTTTTATGAATCCTCTCTAGAAGCACTCAAGCAAACGACGATTGCTTTAGGTAATATGTTATTTGAAAAAAATTATTTAGCTGCCTGTGATGGAAATATCAGTTTCAAATTTGATAATAAGATCTATATTACCAAAAGTGGTAGCTATTTATGGGGGATGGAAAAGAATGATTTTGCTATTGTTAGTCTTGATGGTGAGGTCATTGAAAATACACCTTCATCAGAGTTAGCACTACATTTGCGCATTTATCAACAAACGAATGCTCAAGCTGTGATTCATGCACACCCAGTCAATGCGATTGCTTTATCGGTAGCAAAGGCAGAGTTAGCGTATATTCCAGATAATATACTATCAGAATTAGCTATATGTGCAGGTGTTGTGCCGATTGTTCCTTTTGCACGTCCAGGTAGTGAATTAATTGCTGATGCGATTATGCCTTATTTAGCCAAAAGTAAAAATATGATACTGGCTAAACACGGTGTACTTTCTTATGGTGATTCATTAAAAGAGGCATTTTTTGGTGTTAATCGAATTGAACATACTTGCGAGGTCTTAGTTAAGGCATTAAGTATTGGTCAATTAAGCACTATCTCTGAGTCAGATGTAAAAATCTTATGGGAAATACGTCAACAAGTCGGGCATATTTCGCGATAAGTTTTGAATTATCTAAACCAATTGTAGTAAAGTCAAAAAAATGGAATTTATTTATTGACAATATAACTTAATTCGATAAAATGCGCGCCCTTAATTAATATAAGAAGGAGGATAAGGGAAAATGACTAGCGACAATATAATGATGAATCATAGTGATATTGAATTGGTTCTAGAGAATATTTATATGGTAACGGGCAGCAATCTTACAACATTTGAAGGTGTACGCCTGCAGCATAGCCGTAATATGATTATTTTAAAAGAAGGTAATGAGTTAACCTTAATAAATAGCGTTAGATTATCTGAAGCGGGCTTAAATGCATTAGATCAGTTAGGTCATGTCAAACAGATCTTAAGAATTGGTTCATTTCATGGGCGTGATGATGCCTTTTATAAAGACCGTTACCCAGAGGCACTACTTTGGGCATTAACAGCAATGACCGATGAACATCATGCTAAGATTGATGGTTATTTAGATAAAACAGATCAATTGCCGGTAGCGAATATGCAAGTAATTCCTTTTATACATTCGAATTTTCCTGAGGCCTGTTTGTATTTAAATACAAATGGTGGTGTATTAATTAGCTGTGATAGCATTAAAAACTGGATTGATCAAGATCCATATTTTAGTGATGAAACAGCAAAGCTTTATAGGTCTCAAAATTTCTTTGCTAAAGCATCAATTTCTGATATCTGGATTCAAGCAACAGGCGTTAAACGTCAGGATTTTGAACCAATTTTGGCATTGGATTTTAAGCATCTATTAAGTGCGCATGGAGCCGTATTATTAAATGATGCTAAGGTGTGTTTGATTGAATCTTTGGCTAAAATACGTTGCTAAATGTTGATTTACTTAGAAACCGTTTTATTTATGCTGGGGTGGTTTAGTATAAATAAAAAAGCATATACATAATAATGAATGCCATTTAGAAATTAAAAATAGGTTTCCATGGAAGGATTAAATGAGTATATTTAAACTACTCTAAAATATAAATGAGGGTTATATAATTGAGTGGAATTAATTTAGTTAATACATTATGGATGATGATTGCATCGATTTTAGTTTTTTTTATGGTATGTGGGCTTGCTTTATTTTATGCTGGACTTGTTGCTGCTAAAAATGCTGTGAATACTATGAAAATGAGCTTCTTTGCAATGGCTGTGTTAATATTTATTTGGGTGTTGGTTGGTTATTCTTTGAGTTTCTCTCACTCCAATTCTTACATTGGTAATTTTAACTATATTTTTTTTGAGGGTTTATTTAATCATATTCATTCAGGCAGTGATATTCCTGATGTTGTTTTTGCAGTTTTTCAGATGATGTTTTTTGTCATTGCTGCAGCATTAATTTCTGGTGCTGTTGTTGAGAGAATGCGTTTTAAAGCTTTTATCTGTTTTACCGTATTATGGGCAATAATTTTTTATACTACAACGGTACACTGGGTTTGGTCAGAGAATGGTTGGTTATTGAAATTAGGAGTCATTGACTTTGCCGGTGGATTTGCAATTCATATTGGTGCAGGTTTTTCAGCCCTAATTTTAGCAATAGTATTAAAGCCAAGAACTAAAGTTAAAGAAACAAAAGCACATAATATACCATTTGTTATTCTAGGCGCTTGTATTCTTTGGTTTGGCTATTACGGCTTTAATGCTGGTTCAGCATTGGGAGTTAATAAAATAGCGTTTGTTGCATTCATTAATACGGCGACGGCTCCCTCTATAGCAATCCTTACTTGGGTCATTTTAGATTTTATTAGAAGCGAGCCAAGTTCTGCGATTAATGTTGCAATAGCTGCTGTTATTGGTTTAGTATCTATTACCCCAAGTGCTGGTTTTGTTGGCCTTGATGCTGCTTGCTTAATTAGTTTAATTACGACTATTACTTGTTATTTTGCATTTTATTATTTGAATAGAGCAAAAGTTAAAATAGATGACTCATTAGATGTATTTGTTTGTCATGGACTCAGTGGGTTTTCGGGTATCATATTAACGGGTGTTTTTGCATCGTCAGCCTTAAATCCATCCATTAAAAATGGTTTGATTTATGGTGGTTTTGATTTATTTTTTAAACAGTTGCTTGCTGCGATATTAATTGCAGTTTTTGCAATGATAGTTACCTTTTTAATTACTTTATTGTTACGCCTTTTTATATCACTTAGAGTTTCAAAAGATGAAGAAGATATAGGGCTTGACTTGATTGAGCATGGTGAAAGTGCTTATGAGAATCTGAATCATATGGATTTATTTAAGCGTCAACTCTATAACAGTCTAAAGAATAAAAAGAAGCAATATCAGCATCATTTATTTTTGTTAAAGAAAAGAAAGTAAGCGTGACATTGTTTGAATGTTAATTAAATATCTTATTATTCCTAAACTCCTAAGATAAGTTATAAGCGTCTAACTGACATAATTAATTGATATTTGGAATAAAAGTATTGCTTAAGCAATATGAGTCATTTCATTAACGGTTACATGATCAATAGCGCCTTCAGTCGCTATGGTAAATGCTTTTAGATGTGCATTATTGATATGTTTCTGCCAGAGATCATAAGATGCCCATGTTTCATAGAACATAAATTCTGTTGCATCTTGATTATTCTGGTGAAGATCATATTGAATACAACCAGCTTCACCACGTGTGATAGTGATTAGTTTTTCTAGTTCAGATTTTACCAACTCTACTTTGTTTGGTTTAGCTTTAATATGGGCAACGATAGTAAGGTTAGACATTTTATTTTCCTAATAAATGGTATATTCATTCAATAACGCTAAATGAATTAGGCTAACTTTTCAAGTCCAATTATGAGTCACCTAAATTGATTAAAGATTGAGATAAAATTGGTTGAATTGCTTGTAAAATGGTATATTTTGATACGATAGCCATAAAAGGTGACGTATAAGATGAATCAAAACCAAACAACGACAACTACGTCTAGTTTTTTTACTACATTTACTAACACAGGAGACGATGATACAACGAGTTATGGTAGTGTTAATTTAGATGCTAGTCAATCACCTGAAAATACAGAAATAAGTATGGCTAAGCTACCGGAATGCATTTTTTTAGAAACACAAGAAGCTAAAAAAGTAGATGATAACAATAAACAGAAATCAAAGCACAGTAGCTGTTGTGTGCTTATATGATTTGTATTTTAACGGGTATGGGGCTTTTATCGACAGCGCCTTTTATTCCTATATTTATAAAATGTAAACATACTATTAAAATCGATACTACAAAAGGTTATGGTAAGCATTTCAATAACTTATATTTCTAATAAATAAAACATTAATATGTCAATTATACAAAATATTGAAATTTTAATATGGCTATAAATTTGCTACTTTTAGTAACGAAGTAAGTTATATCTTATATTAAGCTTACTAACTTAATATAAGTCGGTTTTGTTAAAGGGGGGCATATAAATGAGTTGGCGGACTATCTTTGAAAAATCAAAATCAGCTAAAGCACTTGAATCTAAACTAAATTTTCGTTGTGTCGAGCATCAAAATCTGCCTAGCACAGCAAATACAGACGTGGAAACTAAAACGATCAATCTTGATATATCTCAAAATGAATTAAAAACGGCTTTAAGTTTTATTTATGAGTTAAAAAATTTTGAGAATGCGGATAAGTATCATGTATTAATAGGTCAAGCCCGCAGTTGTGAGATTTCAAAAAGTAAGTTTGTCCATGGTATGTTAACTCTTGAAGCTGAAGCAATGCTATTTAGAACTAAAGCGTTTAAAGAAATGGGATTAGATGATAGCGAATTTCCAAATAATAGAGCATACTTAGATATCTATAACAATAATTTGGATCTATCAGATCAAGAATTAATTAAGCTATATAAAAAACACTCTCAAAGTAATGGGGTAGTCAGAAAGCAGTTTGCTGCAACAAAGTACTATGCTGATTCATACAAACATCATGCTGAAGGAACGCCTTTTCCAATAATGTATACAGAAACGAATAAATCAGAGGTAATTATGGCAGAATATTCTTTAACGAAGTGAAATGCTATAGACTATTCAGTATATATAATGATTAAATAGGTGGGATTCTTTAAAATATTACTAACTTATTGACTTATAAATATTTTAAGTGTAATAATTTAGTTTAGATTATTCTAGAAGTTTCTGTTTTATCTGTATTTTTAACTAGGATTATCATTTGCTTTTTAATATGATTCTTTATAAATGGATTTAATAAAATGTTATATATAAATCACTTGCTGCCGAATTTAAATCGATTCCCCAAAGATTTTTGGTTTGTTAACATTTCTATGTTGACTAATTCGGTTGCGCAAATAGTGACGATGTTTATATCGCTTCATTTTAGTAAAGTAGGGCTTAGCGTATCAGTAATTGGTAATTTAATTGCTCTTTTTGGTGTAGGTGGTTTATTTGGAGGATATTTAGGTGGTCTATTAGCTGAAAAAACTAGTCCAAAAACTATGATGATAGTTAGTAATATTATCAATTCGATTATGATAGCTAATATTTTAGTATTAAATGATAGTCCTCTAATTTCTATTAATATTTTTTTAATGGGTTTAGCAAATAACGCCTTTAGACCGGCATCTATGTATGCATTATTAACGTTTTCAAATTATGCCAGTCGCTCAGAGTTATTGGCTTATCGGAGAGTGTTTGTGAATATTGGTTGGTCTTTAGGAGCTGCATTTATTGGCATGTTATACACAATAAATGAAGCGTTATCATTTTACTTTATGAGTAGCATTGTTATGGTATCTTGCTTATTTATATATTTTTCAAAATTACCGATGGTGACGTATGCTAACAGCCAGACTAATTCTGGTAATGAACCTTCGATTGATAAGTCAGATAATATTTATTTTGTGCTATTACTCTTTGTATTGTTAATGATGCTATTAATATTTAATCAGTTACAATTTACTTATGCGATTTATTTAGCTGATAAAGCTCACTTGTCTATTAATGCGGTATCGAGTTTGTTATTTATCAGCGGCCTTTTAGTAATAGCTTTACAAGTACCAGTTTCATCAATGCTTTCTAAGATGAATGTATTTCAAGTGTGTAATTATGGTATTGGCCTATTAGGACTTGGCTTTGGTATGTTAGTGATGACAAATAGTTATTTACTAGCCGTTATTTCTTGTATTGCCTGGACCGTTGGTGAAATTATTTTTTTTCCAGCAATTTTGCCTGTAATATTGAAGTTTGGCTCCTATAGATTAGGAACAAAACTTGGTATTTATCAGACTATATTTTCAATTTCAGCAATACTTGCTCCAAAACTTGGTGCTATCTTGTATCAAATATCAAGTGGTGGACTTTGGATTATATGTGCTCTTATAGCATTAAGTATGATGATTTGCCTAACGTTGATATCGCTATCAACGTTGAAGAAAACAGATTAGCATTGCGATGATCTGATTGATTCTAAATCGGCAATATTGTGCAATAAAAGGCAAAAAATATTGCACAATAGAATACAACATGTTGTTTTAGATAAAATTAATTTGAATTTATTTTTTAAAAAACACGGATAAAATTATGTTCGTATAATTAAAATCATAAAAATATGTCGATATTTTTCTATTTTTTCGACATGTTTCCTTGACATGTTTATGCCATCGACATATCCTGAAAATATGTCGATATATTTATAAAATTTAAACATATTATGAAAATAGATGTCAAAAAACCCTATAATGAATTGCCAAATTTACCACCAAAAAAAGATATAGAAAGTAAAAAAATACTGAAAAAATGTATTCAAGCACGAGTAGCATTAGCCGAGTTAAAGAAAGCAGCGGAGCTTTTACCTAATCAAAGTGTATTGATAAATACATTACCATTGTTGGAAGCACAAGCAAGTTCTGAAATTGAAAATATTGTGACAACAACAGATAAGCTTTTCCAGTATGCTAATAGTATATCTGAAACTCATACGGACTCAGCGACAAAAGAAGCGTTACGTTATAGATCAGCTTTAAGAGAAGGCTTTAAAGTAATTAAATCAAGACCAATTAATACGGTGCTAGCAGAAGATTTATGCTCAACCTTGCGTGGCATGGAGATGAAAGTAAGAAAAGTCTCTGGGATAACACTATCTAACCAAAGTACGGGTAAAATAATATATACTCCTCCAGAAGGAGAAGCACTTCTTAGAGAAAAGCTATACAATTGGGAAATATTTTTGCATGATCAAAGTGATGTTGATCCTTTAGTAAAAATGGCAGTATCGCATTACCAGTTTGAAGCAATTCACCCATTTATAGACGGTAATGGTCGTACAGGGCGAATCTTAAACATATTATACTTAATTGAACAGGGATTATTGAATATTCCAGTATTGTATTTGAGTCGTTACATTATTAAAAACAAGAAAGAGTACTACCAAAATCTTTTAAATGTAACGTTAGAAAAGGATTGGGAGGCCTGGATTATCTACATGCTGGATGCGGTAGAAAATACCTCTGTCTGGACATGCAGAAAAATTAAGGCAATTGTTGGTTTGATGGAAGAAACTATAAATAATGTTAAAGCTAAACTTCCAAAAGTATATTCAAGAGAACTAGTTGAGCTATTGTTTGTCCAACCTTATTGTAGAATTGTTAACTTGGTAGATGAAGGTATAGCAAAGAGGCAGACTGCTTCGGAATATCTTAAAAAACTTGTAAGTGAAAATATTTTAAAAGAAATAGAAGTAGGAAGAGAAAAAATTTATATTAACATTAGATTTATGGATATTTTATTTCAAGAGGGTAGCTGATTGAATAATCGATGAAAGTTCGAAGATATAGAGTTCACACAATGACTTTAACTGTTATTTGAAAGGTTCAAGTAGCGCTAGAGTGCCGCCGATTAACATTTTATAAAAAATGATGGAGCTATTTTATCATGATCGGAATTTTAGCAGGTATGGGGCCTTTATCTACAGCACCTTTTATAGACTTATTAATGAAAGGCTGGCAGAGCGAATTTAAGGTTAAATATGATATTGATTTTCCGCATGTCTTAATTTATTCATTACCAACACCATTTTACCTAGATCGAGAAATTAATCATCAAAATATGCAAGAGACAATTAAAGCTGGATTATTAAATTTACAGCGTTGGGGGGCAAATTTTATTGCAATGCCATGTAATACCGCCCATAGATATTTTGAACAATTACAAGCATCATTAGATATAAAACTATTAGATATCATAGAAGCTACGATCAATAAAATTCCTCACAAAGCTTACAATATCACTTTATTAGCGACTGAGACAACTATGCAAAGTAATTTATATCAAAGGCAAATTATTAAAGCTAATAAACACTATACTTTTCACAAGTCATGGCAAAAACTTGTCAACCGTTTAATTAATGTAGTAAAGATGAATGTTGATAAAAATGAAATTAATAAGCTGGCTCAAGAACTCATTTTTGAAATAGAGCAACATCATATCGATTGTATGATTATAGGTTGTACAGATATTTCTGTTATTTTTGAGCAAATGCGGTTAGATGATATTGTGATTATTGATTCTTCGAAGTGCTTGGTTGATGCGATTATTGATGAAATAAAAATGACGAATAATAACCTGAAAATTAACTAAAAAAGCATCATATTTATTTCTTTTGATCTTTTAAGAATCTTATAGGTTGCATTTTTTTCAAAAAGAAGCTTATATATTGCTATTCTTTTGTTTTGTTATAAAAATGATATTTGGTGGAGGCGGGAGTTGAATTGATAGTTTAATTAATTGAATTTTATCTTGTTAATTGAATGGCGTACGTTATGGTACTGTTATTAGTACTGCTAAAAGCAAAATTCAATTGTGCATGAGAAGGTAACACATACACTTACTTACTCAGAAACTGTTAATAATTGAAGAATAATTTTTTTAAATTTTTCAGCTTTAGATGAATCTGATAATAGCTGCATCATTTGATTTTGATGAGCATCACTACTATCTATTACAGCATCATCCACAGCTTTAGGAAAAGCACCTAACATGATTTGTTCAGGTGTATTATTAGCAATTTGGCTCATTACGTGCTTATCTTCTCTAACTTTATCACAAACGGTATAGGCATAATTTACTAAATCTTTTTCGGTCAATTTATCAGTAATAAAAATTTCATTTAGTCGCTCAATGATTTGTGAAAGAAACTCTTCTTTTTTATCACGAGCTTTTGCTGTACCTAAACCTTTTCCAGGCTCTAACTTTTCATTTGCATCTACTTTGAGTTTAATATCTTGTTGGCGAATTTTAGATAAGCGATAATGGCTTAGTATAACATTATCTAGGTCTATTGGATCGTCATCAGTAATAGCTTCTCTCAGCATTGGGCGTAAACTTCTTGCATATAAGCTTAATTTTTCTAGTTCTTTATCGTTGTAATCAACTATTTGAGACATAAACTCATAAAAGCGCACAAATGTGCCTAAATCTTTTTTGAAAATCTCTAGCATGTCTTTTTCTTGTCTACATTCTTTAAAGCTATTTTCTGCATTAGCTATCAAGACAGCATCATCGGTCTTTCGTGTCCGTTCAACCATCTCTTTAGCTAAATCATAAGCTTCAATAGCGTTTTTGTAGCGAATATTCCATCGATCCACAGCGGGCTTGCAGATATTAGCAATTGCGGCATTGCTTTTGTTTTTAATGAAGAATGCATTACAAAACTGCTCTACCTCGCTCCAAGTAAAGATTCCTGAAGCTCGTAATTTGTCGAATAGATCAAAAATCAAATCAGGGTTAGAGACGTCAACAAGTTCTGTAGTTTGGTAATAGGGTTGAAATGCAGATAAAATATCATCGGGATCATTTACAAAGTCTAGTACAAAAGTACCTGTTTCAGCTTTACCTGGATAGGTACGATTTAAGCGTGAAAGCGTTTGTACACATTCCACATGAGCTAGCTTTTTATCAACATACATGGCACATAGTTTAGGTTGGTCAAAGCCTGTTTGAAATTTATCAGCCACAATCATTACTTGATAATCACTCGAATCAAAAGCCTTGCGCATATCACGGCCTTTGAGGTCAGGATTCATGTTACCTTCAGTAAATTTTTTACCTATCAAATTTTTAGCATTTGGGTCTTTATTAGTAAACTCAACTTCACCTGAGAACGCTATCATTGCAAAGATGCTTTTATAGCCTTTTTCGGTAATATATTTATCAAATGCAAGTTTGTATCGAACTGCTTCTTTGCGTGAGCTAGTGACAACCATTGCTTTAGCATGGCCGCCCAGTAATCCCATAATGTTATCTTTAAAGTGTTCAATGATTACTCGAACTTTCTGACTGATGTTGTAATCATGTAAGCGCGCCCATTGGTTAAGTTTAACTTTAGCTTTTTTACTATCAACCTCTTCGTCAGCACCTTGAATTTTCATGGCTAAGTTATAAGCTACTTTATAATTAGTGTAATTTTTTAATACATCTAAAATAAAACCCTCTTCAATCGCTTGGCGCATACTATATACATGGTAAGCTTCTGGCATATTAGTACGTGAAGATGAGAGTTCAGGATTGGGTAAACGTCCAAATAATTCAAGTGTTTTAGTTTTAGGTGTTGCGGTAAACGCCAAATAGCTTAGATTTGTGGATACACGACGTGAAGCAACAGCAGCATCTAAAATGTCTTCTGTTGAAAGTTCTTCTTCATCATTATTTGAGCCATCAATCATCAAAACTTCTTTTAGTTGACGAGCAGTAGAGCCAGTCTGAGATGAATGAGCTTCATCAGCTATAACTGCATAATTACGTGATTTCAAACTTACATTATTTTCAATTGCTTTAAGTACATAGGGGAAGGTTTGAATAGTGACAATAATAATCGGTTGTGCGCTTTCCAGTGCTTTTGCAAGTTTCTCTGACTTTGAGCCTTCGCCTTCTTGTCTATTAATTCTACCCACCACACCTTCTACGCTGGAAAACTGTGAAATAGTCTCTTGTAACTGGGCATCCAATACATTTCTATCGGTAACGATGATAATTGAATCAAACTGTTTATTACCATTTTCATTATGCAAGGATGATAATTGATGTGCCGTCCAAGCAATTGAGTTAGATTTACCAGAGCCTGCACTATGTTGGATCAGATATTTTTGTCCTGGGCCTTCCATGCGCGCGGCACTTACTAATTTGGTTACTACATCCCACTGGTGGTAACGAGGAAAAATTATATTTTCTTCTTTATATCTACGTCCTTCCCAGTCTTCTTTTTCTTTAATTTCTAAATGTATAAAACGGGCTAAAATATTAAGTAAGTTATCTGGTAATAGTATTTCATTCCATAAATAATCCGTTGCGTATTGTTTGATATCTTCAGGCACATCATTACCTGCACCGCCTTCTTTTGTGCCTTTGTTAAAAGGTAAAAAAAACGTATCTTGGTCTTTAAGGCGTGTAGTCATATACACTTCATATTGGCTAACAGCAAAATGAACTAAAGCACCACGTTTAAAAGTTAGCAATGGTTCTGGCTTTTTGGTTATTGGATCAGTGGCAAAACGTGTTGTTTTATATTGGTGTATAGCATTTTGAACTGCCTGTTTAAATTCACTTTTAAGCTCAAGTGTTGCAACAGGTAAACCATTTACAAATAATACTAAATCGATACGCCATTTTTTAGCGCGCTTTTCCGTTTCAGCTTCATATTTTTCAGTAGCCCAGGGTGAGTAGACAAGCTCAGGTACCACACGTAAGCGGTTACTTTTATAGCGCAAGATGGTATCTGGGTTTAAATTATGGTCTGGTTTAAATTGGCATAAGCTAAAACGAGTACCTCTGTCACGCAACTCATGACGTAGCACACCTAAAGTACCAAAGGTTCGTAATTCTTTATTGGCAGCATTGGGATCAGCTTTATTTAACTGTGTTGCTACACGTTCTAGGAAGTTTTGTTCTGGGTTATTAGGATAAAGTTCACAGTATTTTTGCCATTGTTTTGGTTGAGTTTCTTTTACAAAACCCAAAATATCTTCTTCATACAGCGCAAGTTTTCGATTATAATTTTTTGATTTTCCTAAGCACCACCCGTTTTTTAAAAGTTGTTGGATAACATCAGATTGAAACTGTGTTTCTTTTGTTTGATTAGAACTACCTTGTAAACTCATGTAGTGCTTCCTTGTTATTCTTTTCCATTTCTTCTTTATTTGATGTTCTTGAATCTTGCCAGTTTCTAACGTCAATTTTACCTGTAACTGCAGCGGAAATTAGGGATGTGCGTTTTTCTTGCATTAGTGTGATCATGGACTCAGTATTTTCTATTAACTTTGAAAAAACGCTACATTTTGGATCAAGAAATTCAGCGATTCTTTGCTGTTCAGAAAGATTAGGTAAGGTGATAATATAATTATTGATAAAGTCTGATGGGACACGTTTTAATCCACCTGCGCCAGTCATTGATGCCGTAGCAGTTTCCATAAAACTATCTTCTTGCAAGCGATAATATAAAAACCTATTTGATATATCTTCATTAGCACGAATGACATAAATTTCAGAAGAGCCAAAACCAATACTGTTAACTAAATTTTTAGCCACAGCAATATTTTTGTTCTCAAAACAGGGCGTGACTTTTGCCATTAATATATCAGCATCTTTAAAGTAAGTATAACCATCATAGACATCATCAATTATACGTGTTTCATCTAAAACTATAGAGTTAGTCTTTAGTTTTTCCATTGGTACAAAGCTACAGTGCAAATTTCTTTGAATAACTGGTTTTTTCGGTGTTAGTAGTGAAATATACTTCATCCGAGTTATTCTCCAATGCTCCGGCACCTCTCCCAACCACTCAACACCAGAGTTTTTCATTGATGCATCAGGGTTTAAGCCTTTGGTTACGGCATGACTAATTACCGCTTGTCGTTTTTCTTTTAAAAGTGCAATTAATTGTTGTTGTTTTTCAATTAGAGTATCGATTTTGGTGGTTTCGTGATCTAGAAAATTGAATATTTTTAATTGCTCGTCTTTTGTGGGTAATAATAATTCAATCTTTTGGAATTCATCTGGATCTAAATCCCACTGATTAACTCTAATCCCTTTTGAGCGTCTAAGATATTGGGCAATGTACATTGGGTTGCGTAAAAGGTAATGTATATATTTAGGGTAAGCTACTTCAAATAATTTAGCATTTGGTGGATAAACAAAATATGCAGGACTAACAATTCCTTCATACTCAGAAATAGCAATTGAACCTTGCCAGGCTTTCATTTTATTCATAACCAAATCATTAGGCTTTACCAATTGATATGGAGACAAATCTTCAGAGGGCTTATTATAGTTATCATCACGACTAGTCTTTGGAATAACACCGTAATCTCGATAAACCGATAATAGAGTTTTATATATGTAACCTGTTCTTTTGAGGCGCCAAAATAGTCTTCCTATTGGAGTAACATTCCAGTGTTTAGGTATATCCCTTAACCACTCAACTCCAGAATCTTTATATTCTGGATAAGCTTTATACTTTGCCATTATGATTCTACCTCTGCTAGTAACTTCATAATTTCTTTACTTACCTTATCCAAGTCCGCATCAATTTCAGCTAAATCCCGTGGTGGTTGGTAGACATAAAAATGGCGATTGAAAGGGATTTCATAACCAACAATGCCGACTTCCTGATCTTGTGCATCTGTTTTGCTCGCATCAATCCAAGCATCTGGCACATGGGGGTGTACTTCTTTTTTGAAATAGGTTTCATTTAAATCATTGACACTTTGACTTGGGTTAAGTGGTATATTTTCATAATCACGTAAATCACCATCAGCTTTATACTCTACAACTTGCCCATTAACTTCAAACAATCCATATAGTGGATTAGCAGAGTCTTTATGAACTTTTTTAATGATTTTTTCAGCCTTAGGGTTTTTCCAACTCACTGCATCGGTAATTTGTTTTTTCTCTTTGGCTTCAAGCTTAATATTACATGCTTTAGAAGCTTCTTTAATCATTGCGTCAAAAGTATTCATATCGTCATGTTGTGCTGTACCAATATGCTTTTGTATCTGTTTGGCTTTTAGTAGAATCTGCTTTTGTGTTTGCCAAATTTTAGAGTTTAGCACTTCTTTAATTTGCTTTTCTTTTAAGTCACTAAAATGTGCTTTTATCTCTTTGCGAATTTCTTCTTCAACATCTTTTAATTGGCCGTAATGTTCATAAGATTCATTATCTAACCAATGCTGGCCAAATTCTTGATAAATCCATTTCATTACGGCATTGTAAGGCTTTGGTGCAAAGCGAAGTTCAGCTATGCGCTCATCACTAAATTGGAAAGATTGGCGTAATGGACGTTCTACCGTGATACGGCGATAGCCAAATTCATGAGTATCAAAAATTTTACTAGCAAAGGTTTTTGGTGCATCTGCTTTGGGATTTTCGGACTGGCGTCCGCGATTGCTTTTTTGCTCAGCAGGTTTATCAAGTTCTTTTGTATCTATTGCCTCAAACTCACCAAAACATCGCGTAATTGTAGAGATATCGCTATCACCCATTTCATTACGCTTGTCACCTAAAGATTTACGCATTTTTTTGTATAAATTTACACCATTAATTAGTTGTACTTTGCCTTTGCGCTCATCGGCTTTTTTATTCGATAAAATCCAAATATAAGTAGCAATGCCTGTGTTATAAAACATATCTGTAGGTAGAGCCACAATAGCCTCTAGCAAGTCAGCTTCTAGGATATAACGGCGTATTTCAGATTCACCAGAGCCTGCGTTACCAGTAAATAATGGTGAGCCATTTAAAATAATACCAATTCGTCCACCCCCTTCAGAAGTATCACGTAGCTTGCTAATTAAGTGTAATAGAAATAATAATGAACCGTCAGAAACACGAGGTAGGCCTGGACCAAAACGTCCTTCAAAACCTTTTAATATATGCTCATCTTTGATGCTATTTTCTATTTTTTTCCAATCAACACCAAAAGGTGGATTAGAAAGCATATAGTCAAATTTATCAGCATAAAGCTGGTCATCTGAAAGTGTATTACCCAGTTTAATGTTGCTTACATCTTGGTTTTTAATTAACATATCTGCTTTACATATCGCGTAGCTTTCAGGATTTAATTCTTGCCCAAAAGCACGCATTACTGCTTGAGAGTTTAACTCATGTACATATTCCATTCCTGAAGATAAGAAACCGCCAGTACCAGCCGTAGGATCATATATCGTGCGAATAATGCCAGATTTTGTTAAAACATCATCATCTTCCATAAATACCAGTGACGTTGTAAGACGCACAATATCTCGGGGGGTGAAGTGTTCACCAGCTGTTTCATTGGAACCTTCTGCAAATCGACGAATAAGTTCTTCAAATACTACCCCCATATCATGGTTGGAAATCGTTTTAGGGCTTAAGTCAGTTTGTCTTACTTTCTGTACGATCTTATAAAGTAAGTTGGCATCGTTAAGTTGACCAATAAATTCAAAAAATTTGAAGTATTCAAAAATCTCACGGGCATCTTTTGAAAAGCTTTGAATATAGGACTCTAAATTCGATTTAACACCAGTTTCACCAAGCTTAGATAAATCCATTTTAGAAAGGTTAAAAAATGACAATCCATTCGTTGCACGTAATAATATTTTTTCTTGTGCTTCTTCAGGGTAGTTTAATTGTTTAATTTCTTCATATTTGGCTAATACGGCATCTTTAGTATCTTCTAAAACACCTTCGAGTCGACGTAATAATGTGAAAGGTAGGATAATACGGCCATATTGGCTTTGTTTAAAATCCCCCCGCAATAAATCAGCCAATGACCAAATATATGAAGCTAGATTATTAGTAGTTCGTGTCATGTTTTTGTTCCAAATGTTTAAAATCAATAATGGAATACATTAGTAAGCTGACTCTAAACAATCCAAACAATAGTGTCAATGTACTAAGAGATTTAATACGGTATTAAAATATCAATGAAAATTAATAAATTTAAATTCCAATAAGTAGTAAATCTAAAGCTTATATGTAGATAACCTATTTTTATGCTTAAAAATATCCATATTAGTATTAATGTCCTAAATAATCTAATATAATGTTAGGAGATTTATAAGAAAATTGAGGCATTAGGATGGCCAGAAGCTTTTCTATTAAGGATTTTTTTAGGCGGATACCAAACAAATTATTGGCACGTTATTTCCATGAAAAAGGACTTTTGACTAAATTTGATTTTATGAGTATGAAAGAAACTAAGATAGAACCATTATTTAATGTATGGCTTATCCTTTCTAATAATCAACGTAAAGAAATTGAAGCAGAATTTTATTCTATTCATGAGATGAGCTGTGAGAAAGGGACTAAAGCTATTATGGATGAGGTGACATGGCAGTTAAATGAAGAATCAGAAGAATATACCAATTTTGTAACATGGATATCAAAATTATCAAACCATTGTAATGGTACTGCAATTAGTACTGTTAAAACAATAGGATTTTTCAGAAAGCTTTAGGATGTTATAGGTAATAAAAAACTATAAAAACCTTTATTTATTTAGGTTTTTTAGTTAGTAATGGAAGTTAAAAGATGTGAAATTGGTGGAGGCGGCGGGAGTTGAACCCGCGTCCGCAAACCCTCAGCTTTTGGCTCTACATGTTTAGACCGATCTTTAATACTTGCCTTAGACTACCCGATGGTCAGGGAAGGTCTAAAGTGTGCCCGTTTAAAGTTTAGTCAAGGCGCTAACGGGTGTAGCCCTTAGACGAGTCTGTATTAATATGAACGTTGAAACCTACCACCTACAGACAAATTGTAGTCAACGTTCTCGTTCGGGTTATTAAGCCGAAATTAAGCAGCTTTCGCTGCAACACCAGCATACGCATTATCGTTAGCTGGTTGACGAGAGTTTTTGTTTTTGTTGCCAGTTATTATGACAATTTGCACCATTTTTAACGAGGCTAGATAGCATCCTCGACATGCACCGAAAAAGCGTTGTAATTCCCGTCGAATCCATAATCGCCCCCGGATATCAGGATAATTATATAGAAAAGCGTTACGTTATGCAAATAATAGGTTTTTAGGAAGGTGAGAAAATTTATGAAAACCTAGATTGAAATTGTATCTAATTAGATAATAACAATAAAAGTTTTCTAGCTTTGGAGCCTTTTCGCTAATTTAGCAATAGTTTCACCCAGTGTTTTACAAACATCGGCCTCATCTTTGGAGATTGGGTTGGCAATGACGCCACCGGCATGGTGGGAAGCGCCATATGGACCACCACCTGTTGTGGTTGAATGTAATGCTTTACAGCTATAAGGAATGCCAGTAATCAAAGCACCGTGATGTAAAAGTGGTAACATCATACTTAAAAGTGTTGCTTCTTGGCCTGCGTGCATACCACCGGTTGAAGTGAAAACACCCGCTGGTTTATTTATCAAGGCGCCAGTCATCCAAAGATCAGATGTTGAATCAAAAAAATGCTTCATAGCGGCAGCCATATTACCAAAATAAGTTGGTGAACCAATAATTAATCCGGCGCAGTTTTTAAGCTCATCTTCAGTGACATAAAGTTCAGTTTGTTCTGCAGGTGAGCTAGGCGTCTCTGTTAGGCTAGCAACTTCAGGGACGGTTCTTACTTTTACTTCTATAGCATCTACATTGATAACGCCTTCAGCAATTTTATAAGCTAAATCTTTGGTTTTACCATAACGGCTATAATAGACTACTAATATATAAGGCATTGATATTAAACCTTTTTGTATTTTTTTATCTAACGGTCAACTGATTTTGTGCTATTAAAATCGTCAACTATTGTAAATGCTTTTCATTTGTATTGATATCATTAAGTGCCAATTGGTTTAAAAAATAATGATTATTGGTTCATTTAGGGTATTGACATTGTCTTTTTTTTATTCATAAAATGGATTTGATTGAATAAGAAAGGAGATGACTTTTTTGGACGTTCCGCTGGAACTTGTATCAGGTTTTTTAATGATTACTCTATTAGAGAGTATCTTAGCAATTGATAACTTATTGTTTATTTATATCGTGACAGCTAAATTACCACAACCAATTCAAAAAAAGGCACAGATATTAGCAATTATATTAGCTGCGCTAATGCGAATTATTGGTTTATTTTTTATTGGCTATTTAATGCAACTAACCGATGGTTTATTTCGTGTTTTTACTCATGAAATTAGTATTCGTGATTTGATTTTAATATTTGGTGGTGCTTTTTTAATTATTAAAGCATTACATGAGGTGTATCTATTATTCTTTCCTGAAAATCAGAATAGGCAAGCAATAGCAAAAACTTTAGCAAGTGCTGTTTTACAAATCATTTTAATTGACGTGGTTTTCTCATTAGACAGTATTATTACTGCAATAGGTTTAGTTGATAATTTATGGGTTATCAGCTTATCGATTATCGTATCCTGTGTATTAATGCTTATTACAGCGAAGTACTTGGCACCTTTAGCTAAGGAGGTTAATTTTAAATTATTAGCATTATGCTTTTTATTATTAATTGGCGTTATTATCATTGCCTCAGGTATAGATATAACCATTAATAAAGGCTATATCTATAGTGCTTTTGGTTTTGCTTTAAGTGTACAAGTTCTACAATTACTCTATAAAAAGCATCTTAGTCGTTAATGAAAATTTCGCTTATACTTAAAGGAATAGATATAAAAAGAAGTAAGTTAAGCCATGCAGAAACAACAACAAAATATACAGCCTATATTTAAACGAATCATTCGCTTTTGGGGGTGGGTTCTTAGGCAATTTGTTGACTCAAATTCAATGGCAAGGGCGGCCTCATTAACCTTAACAAGCTTACTTGCAATGGTGCCATTTTTAATTATGATGATGACCTTAGCAAGTTTAATTCCTGATTACGGCCAGCTTGGACAAAAAATGCAAAATTTTATTTTTAATAATTTTGCACCGCATACAGGGGAAGTTGTTGGACAGTACATTGATCAACTAGTCTCTAATCGTATTGGTTTGCCATTAGCTGTCACATTAGCTTTATTTATTATTAGTATTTTTATGATTCGCTCAATTGATCAAGCAGTTAATGCTATTTGGCAAGTTGAACATAAGCGTAACTTTATCAATGCATTTCTGCTTTATTGGGCAATTATTACTTTAGGGCCTATTTTATTTGGATTGGGCTTAGGTTTAAGTTCTTATTTGCTCTCTTTAAAATGGGTTAATGACTGGACATTACAGGGAGCAGCAAAATTATTTTTAATACTGCCAAGTTTATTTTATTTTGTTGCCTTTATTTTTTTATATCGGGTGATTCCTTTTGTTAAAGTAAAAATGCTACACGCTGTCTTAGGTGCTTTAGTTGCTGTTATCTTATTTGAAACAGTGAAGTATGGATTTACTTTATATGTAACGATGGTGCCAACCTATGAATTAATTTATGGGGCACTTGTTGCTATTCCATTATTTATTTTGTGGGTATTAATTGCGTGGTATATTTTTCTATTGGGTGCGATTGTTGTAAAAGGGTTGCATTTATCTCAGGCACAGCGCTCGGTTTATAAAATGCAGGCGTTTAGTATTGCTATGTCAATTATAAAACATGTTTACCAAGCCTCACAAATACAAAAAATTGCCAGCTTTTCTGATTTTTTAAAGCTAATGCCAAATGTTAGTGTTGATGACTTAAAGCGAGTGTTAAATCGTTTAGTTGCCAAACGTATGATCTATCAAGATGGTGAAAATTATATTCTCTGTTGTAATCTAGATAAAATTTATTTTGATGAATTATATGCAGCATTATCACTATATTTACCGATTGATCAAAAAGATAATCAGTTAGTACAACCGATTAACCAGTCACTAAAAATGCTGCTGCATCAGCCAATTGCAAAAATAATCGATTTACAAAGAGTAGATTAAAGGTATTAAAATTTTTCAGCTGAAGCATCTTGCCAGAATTTTTTAAAGTGCTCTGGTACGGTTTCATCTTTAAGTAAATCACCTGGGTTGAGGTAGCGATAAATATCTTGATAAGAGCGGATACTATTAGCATCAATGCGTCTTAAAATCATATTAGGCTCTAATTCACACGGAGTATTTAAACCCATTGCCCCAATAATTTCTAAAAAGCTATGCACTGTCGCTTCATGAAAACGTGCAACACGCATTTTTTTATCATCAACATCAAGTGCTTTCATTAATCGTTTGCTCTGTGTTGCCACGCCAACAGGGCAGTGGTTAGTATTACATTGACGTGATTGAATACAACCAACAGATAGCATCATTGCCCGCGCTGCGTTACACATATTAGCACCCATCGCCATATAGCGCACCATATCAAATCCAGTTGCAACTTTACCACTACAAATAACGCGTATTTCATCACGTAAATTAACGCCAACTAGAGCGTTATGGACAAAAATTAGCGCATCTTTTAATGGTGCGCCAACATGTGAAGCGTATTCCATTGGTGCTGCACCTGTACCGCCTTCAGCGCCGTCAACAGTAATAAAGTCGGGATAGATTTTAGTTTTTAACATGGCCTTACAGATACCTAAAAACTCGGATCGTCTACCAATACAGAGTTTAAAACCAATGGGTTTTCCATTAGATAAATCTCTTAGTTTTTGAATGAAGTGACATAACTCCTCAGGTGTCGAAAATGCTGAGTGTGCAGATGGTGATAAAACATCCTTACCCATAGGCACGCCACGAATTTCAGCAATCTCTTTAGAAAGCTTAGCTGCAGGTAGCACACCGCCGTGAGCAGGCTTTGCACCTTGAGAAATTTTTATCTCAATCATTTTAACAACATCAAGATTAGCTTTTTCTTTAAATTTGTTTTCGCAGAATTCACCCTCAGGTGTACGTGTACCAAAATAACCGGTACCTATCTGCATAACTAAATCACCACCTTGTAAGTGATGATCGGTTAAACCACCTTCACCGGTGTTATGAGCAAATTTGCCAATTTTGGCACCTTTATTAAGTGCTTTAATTGCATTTTCAGATAAAGCACCATAACTCATTGCTGAAATATTTAGGCGTGAGGCTTCATAAGGTTGTTTACATTGACTACCACCAACGGTGATATGCTCTTGAACCTCACTAACATGCTTTGGATTCATTGAATGTAAAACCCATTCATGCCCTTCAGCATTTAGATCATATTCAGTACCAAAGCCAATAGTATCATTGACACCTTTTGCTCTAGAATAAATCACATCACGTGTATCGCGGTTAAATGGTAGTTCACTTTTATCATCAGCAATAAAGTACTGTTGGATTTCAGGTCTAAAAAACTCAAGAATAAAGCGCATATGTCCAAGAATTGGAAAGTTTCTTAGAATTGAGTGGCGCTTTTGGGTTACATCATGGATAGCAATGATAGCTAGAATGAGTAAAAAACCAATTAACCACCAAATGTTAGCGTGCGCCATAAATAACAATGCGGCGATGATAAGGATAATAATACCAAAACCAAGATATAAGTTTCGTCTCATAGTAGGGCCTTTTGTTTTTATTAAATAACCTAGTTATTATAGTTTGGTTAAGTTCAGTTTCCAATGTGTTCTTAGGCCTGATTAATCATTTATTTTATTTGGTTCTGGCTAAGTTTTTGTTAGACTAGCAAAATAGCATTTAGAGGATAGTAAAAAAGGGAGTCATCATGAAATTACAAAACTGTGATCAAACGCAAATTATGCATGTGTTAAATCGTATACTCGAATTAGAAATGGCAGGTGTTGTTCGTTATACGCATTATTCATTTATGGTTTATGGACATAGTAGAATTCCAATTACAAAATGGTTGGCTGAACAGGCACAAGAGTCATTACTGCATGCCACTCGAGTTGGTGAATTGATTACACATTTTGAAGGTCATCCATCATTAAAAATTGGTGAATTATTAGAAACACATCAGCATGATATTAATTCGATCTTAGAAGAGAGCTTAACTCATGAAAAAGAGGGGCTTGAGCTTTATTATCAATTACTAGAGTTAACAAAAGATCGTTGTGTGACGTTGGAAGAATTTGCTCGAGAAATGATTACTGAAGAAGAAAATCATATGGGTGAAGTTGAAAAAATGATGCGCAAACCCTAACTAATTAAATTAGACGTTTTGAGTTTTTTCATCACTGTGCTCAGTAACCTCATTACCATTACCATTCATTGGTGGTGGGTTAATATTTTCAGGGCGTTTACGTAATTCAGTTTTGAGAATTTTACCTACTTGATTCATGGGTAAGGATGTTTCAAAAGTAATGAGTTTCGGTACTTTATAGCGTGCTAAATGTTCTCGACAGTACTCAATAATATCCTTATCCTCTAGATGTGCACCTGGTTTTAAAACAACATGTGCCTTAACTGCTTCACCTGTTCTTGGGTGTGGAATTCCTAATACAGCAACGTCTGAAACTTCAGGCATTTTTGAGATTATCTCTTCAACTTCAACCGTATAGACATTAAAACCTGAGACAATTACCATATCTTTTGTTCGATCAACCAAGCGAATACGGCCAGTTTCATCCATAATGCCAACATCGCCACTTTTAAACCAGCCATCGGTAGTTAATACTTCTTGAGTGCGCTCTGGTTTATTCCAATAGCCTTTCATAACCTGAGGCCCTTTAATCCAGATTTCACCTGAATCACCGAAAGGTACTTCTTGACCTGCTTCATTACGAATAGAAATGGATGTCGATGGGAAAGGGTAACCAATTGAGTTACTAAATTCAGGTTCATTGTAGGGGTCAGCACTAACACCTGGAGACGTTTCGCTTAAACCATAGGCCACGTGTAAAACACAGCCTGTGACTTTTTGCCATTGCTCAGCAACTGTGCGTTGTACCGGCATGCCACCAGCCCAAGTCATTTTCAGCTCAGAAAAATCCAATTCTTGAAATTTTTCATTATGTGCTAATGCATTAAATAAGGTATTGACTCCCGTCATAAGATGGAATGGCTTCTGTGCTATTTTGATGAAGCTTTTGATATCACGTGGATTAGGTACAAATCGATTCATCGCCCCAAACGTTAGAAGCGGAACTAGAGATGCCGTTAAAGCAAAGATATGAAACATAGGTAGCGGAGCTAACCAAACTTCATTGCCTTTTAAAACAGGTGAAAGGCAAGCGTGTACTTGTTTAACATTAGCAACGATGTTGCTATGGGTTAGCATGACGCCTTTTGCGCGTCCAGTTGTACCACCTGTGTACTGTAAAAATGCCAGATGCTCACCAATAATTTGTGGGCGTTCGTATTTTAATGCTTTTGATTTTTCAAGTACCTCAGTTAAGTGATGCACATGACTAAGCTGGTGCTTTGGTACCATATGCTTGATATATTTGACAATTCCATTGACTAGAATACGTTTATAACTTGAGAGCATATCGCCAATACTAAATAAGACAATATGCTCAACTGGTTTTTTCACAATGGCTTTTTCAATTTTATCAGCATAAAAATCTAGTGACACAATCGCTTGTAAATCAGCATCTTCAAAGATATATTCAAATTCTTCAACAGTATAGAGTGGATTAATACCAACCACGGTCAAATCAGCTTGTAGTGCGCCAAACATAACGATATGAAATTGAATCAAATTCGGTGAAATAATGCCGATACGATCGCCTGGGTTTAGTTTAAGTGTCTGCTGGCAGAATGCAGCAAACTGTGTGCTTAGTTTAAATAATTCAGCATAGCTGATTTGTTGGTTTAGACATTCATCAGCTGGGCGTTGGGCAAAATTTTTACAAGCCGTTTCATAAATAGAGACTAAGTTTTCATGAGGTTTTAGTGTAATATCATGGGGGATGTCTTTCGGGTAATGTTTCAACCAGATGCGTTCCATAAAAATGAATTCCTTATCTAAACTATAGTTTTTGTATTGTCTTTTTCATGCTTAAGGCTATGCTAAAGCGTATCAAAAGGCAAGTAGGTCACTATAGGAATGTGCTTGCTTGTATGTGATTAACTCTTTTGAACTAATACGTTAAATTTGATAGAGTTACATTGCAATAAATCACCGTTATTAATCCCTGATGTTGTCTTATTTACCCTTTAAGATTGTTTGGTTATTTCTTATTAAATATTGCAAACCAAGTCAAAATTATCTTTAGCAATACTAGGTTGTCATTATAATAAACTAGATGACAAAATGGATTTTGTAGGGTGGTTATCATGTTTGAATTTTTAGCTAATTTAAAGGATCAAACAATAAAAATTGGCACAAATTTTTATGCAGGTTTAAAGGAAGTAGCCAATTTTCCTTGGCGTTTATATGACCTTTATCGAGACCCACAAATACAACCGATTGCGCGTCAGTTGGCATTTTATCATTTAGTCAGCTTTGGTTCAGTTGCAGCATTAAGCTATTTAAATGAGTTTTTATTTCCAGAGCCAAAGGATGATCTAGAAGCAATGAATCAATCGCTTGTTTATCAAGTAGCAGATATGACGTCTGATTTAGTGGTTAATACAGCAACATTGATCGTGGTTTATGGCTTTCCATTAACTTATGGTTTAGCGGCTGAAATCAATTATAGTGAACAAGCGATGATGACCAATAGTAAAAAAGAATCAGCGATTGAACCTTGTCAGCATAGCTCAATTAATCATTTAGGTCAGTCACTGAAATTACCACTATTTTTCCCAATTAGTACGATACAAAGTAAATTGCTCAGCCAATTGCCGTTTATTTCACTGCCGGTGATGGCCTATAGTGGTGTCGTGCAAATGGCGGCATTTGAATACAACCGTGATGTGACGCACGGCAAATGTCCTGAAAAGTCATTTCAATCCTTAAAAAACAAGAATGGTTTTTTATTGGGTCAAGCAAGCGCTTATATGGCGTTAATGCAGTGTTTTAATGCCATTATTCCGCCACCGTTTAATGCGATGTTTGTGTCTATGTTATACCATAGTTTTTCTTTAGCTGTAGTTTTTCGAAAGACAGATGCCATGGAAGATGAATTTAATTTTCATGCGATTAAAAGCTCAGAAGTTTTATTTGATCAAGCTAAAGAGTTAATTATTTGGATGAATAAAGATAAACCACCCAGTGATTTACCTAAGCGACTCAGTCGTTTGCTATTTGAGCATTTAAAGTTAATAAAAAAAATACTACCGCTTGAACCTCAATGGTATAACTTACCATTTCATGAAGCCTTAGGTATTTATAAAGCCACCATTGATAATTCAGCAGGTTATTTATCAATTGCAGATCAGTATGGGCTATTATCGGTTGCACGCTTTTTTTTCAGAGCGTCAGAATCATTGGCCTTGATTAATAAAAATGGCACACGTGATTTTATATTAAATAAAATTGATCATGATGCATTAAAAGCTTTATTAGAAGAGTTATCCCAATCGCTTGATGGGTATAAAAAAAACTATACGTTAGATGATGAATTGATCCACTATCTATTGGGTCATGAATATAGTAATGGCGTGATTATTAAACACTTTACTCGCAATCCGGTTCTGGTTGAAAGCTTTTATGATGGTTCTAAAGATCAAGCTAAATCAGTTGAAGTAGTGGTTACAAAACGAGACAGTTTATCACCAAATCCGGTATTTATGGCGAGTTATTATGGTGAGCAAGCACCCACAGTTGATATGAATAAGTAATCGCTAAATAGTGGCCTGTTACTTGCAGAGATATTTCTTTTCAGGCACAATTGATTCAGCCTAAATAAATCTATATCTAATAGTTGTAAAAAATGAGTATTTTTAAACGTTTTCGTAGTGATAAACCCAAAGATGATGGTCAGGCAGCTGACCAAAAATTAATTGAGCAAGCAAAAGAAAAGCAGTTAGCTGAGGAAGCTAATGAGTCGGAGTCACTGCACTCTGAGGTGCTTGTGCCTGAGAAAAAAAGTTTTTTAACGCGTTTGAAGTCAGGTTTAAGTAAAACACGTGCCAAATTAGGTAACGGTTTATTTGATTTGCTATTAGGTAAGAAAATCATTGATGAAGAGTTAATCGATGAGATTGAGGTAATGTTGTTAACCGCGGATATTGGGGTTGAGGCAACGACTGAAATTATTGATGCGATTAGAGAAAAAGTATCGCGGAATGAATTGCAAACGATGGAACAATTAACAGACTTGTTAAAATTGCGCTTGAATCAAATTTTAGCACCAGTAGAAGAGCCATTGGTTGTTGATGAGACTAAAAAACCATTTGTTATACTAATGATTGGTATTAATGGTGCTGGTAAGACGACAACGATTGGTAAATTAGCAAAGCAATTTCAAGACCAAGGGAAACGTGTTATGTTAGCTGCAGGTGATACATTTAGAGCGGCAGCTGTAGAGCAATTACAAGCATGGGGTGCAAGAAATGAAGTGCCAGTAGTTGCCCAACATACAGGTGCTGATAGTGCTTCAGTTATTTATGATGCCATCTCAAGTGCTAAATCGCGTGATGTCGATGTTGTGATTGCTGATACAGCCGGTAGGTTACACAATAAAGGCCACTTAATGCAGGAATTACAGAAAGTTGTTAGAGTGATGAAAAAGCTTGATGCAACAGCGCCTCATGAAGTAATGTTGGTACTTGATTCAGGTACAGGTCAAAATGCGCTAACTCAGGCTGAAGAGTTCAATCAAGCCGTTAAAGTTAATGGTATTACGCTAACAAAATTAGATGGTACGGCTAAAGGCGGTGTGATTTTTGCAATCGCAAAAGCTTTAAAAATTCCGGTGAGGTTTATTGGTGTTGGTGAGGGTGTTGATGATTTAGCCCAGTTTAATGCCAGCGCTTTTGTTGATGCTGTTTTCAGCGATGAAGCTATAGTATAATACGAACTAATCGTTTTTAAAGTTAAGAGGTGCTAGTTATGAGCGCATTATCAAATGTGACCGGGCGTGTTGTTATTCTTTTAATGGATTCTTTTGGAATCGGTTATAGCGAAGATGCAGATCGATATGGAGATGTTGGTGCAGATACGCTAGGTCATATTGTGGATTTTTGTGCCAATGCTAAGGCGGATACTGCTAAACGTAACGGCGCACTTTATCTACCAAATTTAGCTAGGCGAGGCTTAGAGAGGGCTGCGTGTTTAAGTCGAGGCAAGCCTTTAAAACATTCGCTTGGCTATGAGGGTGAGCCTGCGGGTTATTTTGGTTACGCAAAAGAGCTAAGCCTTGGAAAAGACACACCCAGTGGCCATTGGGAAATTGCAGGGGTTCCGGTATTATTTGATTGGCATTATTTTGAGCACTCAGATACGGGTAATACCTTTCCAAAAGAGTTTTTACAGCGCTGGATTGAAGCGGCTCAGTTAACTGACGGGGTTTTAGATGCTGGTCATGCATCAGGAACTGAAGTAATTAACCGCCTAGGTGATTTACATTGTCAAACTAAAAAGCCAATTGTTTACACATCAGCTGATAGCGTTTTTCAGATTGCCGCACATGAGCAGCATTTCGGCCTTGAAAGGCTTTATGAAATTTCTCAAATAGCGCGTCGCGTACTAGATGAAATGGATTTGATGGTTGGTCGTGTTATTGCAAGACCTTTTCTTGGTGAGAA
Organism: Thiotrichales bacterium 19S3-11; assembly: GCA_021713295.1. Classification (GTDB taxonomy): domain Bacteria; phylum Pseudomonadota; class Gammaproteobacteria; order Francisellales; family Francisellaceae; genus M0027. The sequence goes on along the minus strand of JAKJJU010000001.1, from coordinate 60,132 downwards.
TGCCAACTATACGCGAACGGGTAATCGCCATGACTATTCTATTTTGCCGCCTGAGCCAACGTTACTTGATTATTTAACTGACGCCGGTGGTAACGTTATTTCCATTGGCAAGATAGCAGATATCTATGCGCATCAAGGAATCAGCAAAAACGTTAAGGCAACGGGTTTAGATGATTTATTTAATCAGACGCTTTGTGAATTTAAAAATGCGGATCAAGGAAGCTTGATTTTTACCAATTTCGTTGACTTTGATTCTAGCTATGGTCATAGGCGGGATGTTACAGGCTATGCAGAAGCATTGGAATATTTAGATCGTCGCTTGCCTGAATTAGATGCTTTATTAGGGGAGCATGATTTAGTGGTTGTAGCGGCTGATCATGGTTGTGACCCTACTTGGCCTGGTACTGATCATACGCGAGAGCATATTCCTGTTCTGGCTTGGGGTAAGGATAATGCCTTATCCGTTGAAATTGGTAAGCGTAATAGCTTTGCTGATATTGGTCAGTCGATTGCATCTTTTATGGGATTAAAGCCATTAAAATATGGCCAATCGTTTTTAGTATAACTCTAGTTTAAAGGTTCAAGATACTTATGTTTAATAAAGAGACGATTATCTCATTAATTGATTTAACCTATTTAGATGATCAGGGTAACGATGCCCAAGTAGAAGCACTCTGCCAAAAAGCAAATAACTTAGTTACCCCAGTTGCCTCAATTTGTATTTATCCAAGGGCAATCCAAACAGCGCGTGCACAACTAAACAAAGAGATTGCCATTGCAACGGTGATTAATTTTCCAACAGGTAACTTAGCATTGGATCAGGTAATCGCTGAGGCTGAATTTGCACTTATGCAGGGTGCTGATGAGATTGATTTGGTTATTCCCTATCAAAATTATCTAAAGCATGCTCAGGCAGATAATCAATCCATTGAATTAGTCAAAGCGATTAAAGCAGTTTGTCAAAATAAGTGTTTAAAAGTTATTATTGAATCGGGTGAATTAAAGTCACCTCAATTAATTAGACAAGCATCGATCGATGCAATTGATGGTGGGGCTGATTTTATTAAAACATCCACAGGTAAAGTAGCCATTGGTGCAACACTTGATGCCGCCTCTATCATGCTTGATGTGATTAAAGATTGTAAAGCTTACGAAGTCGTCTGTGGTTTTAAAGCTTCCGGTGGTATTCGTTGTGAAGAAGATGCAATTAGCTATCTAGAACTAGCCGAAGAAAAATTAGGCAAAGGATTTATTCATCCGAAAACATTTCGTTTTGGTGCTAGTAGCCTATTGGATGATTTGGTTAAATAAACTATTTTGTAGAGGGCGGAGACTCACCGCCCCTTAATGGTTGATTAAAAAGTTGATGTTATGATAAGGTTAATTTAGTTTTTTACACCAATATTAGCTAATTGCTTTTGGTGTTGTTGATGATAAGTTTGATAGCTCAAATACTCAGGAGTGCCACTTCTAACATTAGCTTGGATACTAGCTTGATTGTTAATATCAAGATAGCTTCTAATGAGGTTTAAGTCACTTTCCATTGCAAGATAAGTATCAGCTCTAGTACCTGTACTTCTGAAAAAATGACGCTTATGACTTGCAATTCTTTCAAGTAATTTTAATTGTTGTTGCATTGTATTTCTGTCAATTAAGTCTATTTTTTTCATTTCCCCATGCAGGATATACAAAAGTTTTTCTTTGTCATTCATGGCCTGTTTAGTATGTGAGAAGGGTTCTAATATTGTCATTGTTTTTGCATATGACTTTTGATCAAATAAACTTTCTAATTGTGTAATCGTTGGTAAAGAGGTTGTATGCCTATTAACGGGTGCGATAGTATTACAATAGGTCTCCATTTCTTGTGAAAGTGCTTTGGCATCTACTAGATCAATATCATTTGACCTGTCATGCTCAAACTCTACCACAACACGATATTTTGGAAATTTTTCGAATAAATAATCTGAAAATGCTTTAAACTTCTCATCATTCCACATACCACCACCAATAGAGGCTGAAATAACCAATGATTCTATATTGCCTAAACGGTTAAAAGCAATATCTTTTTGACTAATGCGTAAACCAGAATTTGTTTGTTGTAGATTATATGCATCAATTACTTCATTAACTTTACCATCAGCTTCAGGTTTAAGCATATGAAGCATTGGTTTATCAACAAAATATCCCATCCAAGGAAGCCAACTAGTAGCTTGTCCAGAGTTAACACCAGTTGATTTATAGAAATAATAATTATGACCAGAATTACCCTGAATAACAGCTAAATCTCTTTTTGCAGTAGTCTCAATAACTTTTACTTTCATAGTGCAACCTCCCATAAATATATCAGTAAATTGTCAGCTTACATTATGTCTGATTATTTTGCTGTGCGGTAGGGTTCTTAAAAATAAATAGATTAAATTTGAAACAAATAATAAATAAAATAAAAATATCATTATGAATTTTATATAAATAGTTTTATGTGTTTTGAAATATATAAAGTAATTTTAAATAGGTTATTATGTAGAGGCGTCAATTCATTGCGCCTTATAATGAGTTGATGATTAAAAGTAAGCATTTTTACATGTTAACGTAAGCTAGCCATGTTCTGGACCATTATTACCTTTATCCAGGCTTGGCATGCTAAGGGCATCTGGTCCAAAGAAACTAGGTGCATCTTTAGCAATATTATCTTTAATTTGGCTTTGATTTACAATCTCAGGTAGTTTAGAATTTGTTTCTTTAAGCCCATAAGCAGTTACACAAAGTTCGCGATTATAGCCATACTCATTTAACTGTTGAATTAGATTAGTATTATTTTCTTTTTCAGCTGCAAGATATAAATAGCCAATACCCTTAGCACCAAATTGCTTTTCAACAATCTCTAACTCTGATCGTTCTTTAAATAGTTCATTATCCGGCGTGCTCATAAAATATCGCTCCAAATTTTAGTAAAACAGATACAAGTTCAAATTTTTTATGGTCTATTGCTTGTAGTAATGGACTGAAGCCGTTAATCGGTTGATTTGGATTAACCTTTGCTTCTTTCAGTAAAAAGTGCGCAATTTTGGGTTTGTTTAATGAAATCGTTCGATCAAGCGGACTGGTCATCAAATCAAGGTAGTCAGTGATTTGAAAGTCAAGACTAACTCCAGCATCAAGAAGACGCTTTAGATGGTCGATACGGTTAGTATTAATTGCATGGATTGCACTATATTGAAGGCACTCAATATCTTTAACCTTGTCAATTAATTCGATGCTGATTGTCGCACCACAAGATAATAATAGTTGTACCGTTTGACGGTTAAAGTTACCATCTTTTGCGGTTAAGGCTGTATATAATGATGATGCATCAATCGTTTTTGGGTCAGTTGTAATGATAAGTTGAATCATCTCTTCATGACCACGGGCGATTGCTTCAGTTAATGGCGTTGTTTCTTTAGCATTGTATTTAACAAACGTGAAATTAGGGCTAACACCTTGGCTAATCAATTGAGTTAATCGATCAATATCATTCTGTTCCGTTGCTTTTAACAACAGATAATTTGGATCTTGATCTTGGTTATCAGTATTAAGATAATCATATATTTCTTCATTATCATCTGACATGGTTAACCCCTAGTTAATCGTTTTCTTCTTGTCAAAGCGCCTGTTATATAATTTTAACGCATTTTTTTCAAGGGATTAACACTTGTTTGAAAGTAATTGTCTTTTGTGAAATATAAATCATGCAATATTTGAACAATTTATTTTTTAATCAATAAGTTATATTGAAATAAATTAAGTGAGCATTTATTGATCATGCTTCTTTTTTATACGATTTGTGTTGCGTTTTAAGTTCTTAATAGCGAAATTAACCATGTTAAGTTGTTCTTCAGCCAAATCGCTTGATTCAATAATATCTTGATATAATTCAGTTGCTTGTTGTGTAATGCTGTATAAATCCCAATATTGCTGAGTCTCATTAAGCATTTTAACGATTTTAATGATCAGTTTGCTAAATAATAATAAATTAACCTCACCACTATGAATGGTGAAATTTTTTTCAATGATTGTATTAAATTGATTTGCCTGGTTTTTAGCCAGTTGTGCTTTTAATTCTTCTGTCGATAAAACTTTTTGAGTTGCTTGTTCATCCGATGGTGGGCAACACGAACCAAGGCCAGTTAAAAGCCAAGCAACATTAATACCTAAGAGTTTGGCATACTTCTCAGCTAATTGTGGTTTTAAGCAACGTTTATTGGTTTCATGCAGTGAATAGGTTGATGTCGGAATATCATTAGTCAGACAAAATGCTTTTGCTGTTTTATAACCCGCTGCAATACGAGCTTTTCTTAAGCGCGCACCAGCATTTTCATAATTTGACATAATGGGATTACCGTTTATCAATTAAAACAGAGATATTATAACGTTATTTATAAAAAATTTGCAAATTGCTTACTTAGGTATTTGCAAAAAGAAAATAGTTAATTTTAAGGTGCTTAGGCGTGTAATTTCTTATATTTAATACGGTGTGGATTAACAGCATCATCGCCTAGACGCTTTTTCTTATCTTCAATGTAGGCTTGGTAGTTACCCTCAAACCAAGTCACATTAGAGTCACCTTCAAACGCTAAAATATGACTGGCAATTCGATCTAAGAACCAGCGATCATGCGAAATTACCATGACAACACCTGGAAAATTTAAGATAGCTTCTTCAAGTGCTCTAAGTGTTTCAACATCTAAGTCATTTGTTGGTTCATCAAGGAGTAAAACATTACCGCCGGCTTTTAAAAGTTTGGCTAAATGCAGTCGGTTTCTTTCACCACCTGATAAATCTTTAACACGTTTTTGTTGATCAGCGCCTCTAAAATTAAAGCGACCAACGTATTGGCGTGAAGGTGTTTCATAACGCCCAACATTAATAATATCGAGTCCATCAGAGATAGCTTCCCAGACTGTTTTTTCATCATCAAGGCTATCTCTAAATTGATTCACATAGGCAAGCGAGACAGTTTCACCTATTGAAATATTGCCATTATCAGGTGTTTCGGTGCCAGAGATCATATTAAAAAAGGTTGTTTTACCGGCGCCATTTGCGCCAATAATCCCAACAATTGCACCAGCTGGTACACTCATATCTAGGCCATTGATTAATACTCTATCTTGAAAGCTTTTAGATAAACGTTCAATAGCAATTACGCGGTTACCAAGGCGTGCTCCAGGTGGGATATACAGTTCATTGGTCTCATTACGCGTTTGGAATTCTCTTGAGTTAAGTTCTTCAAAGCGCGCGATTCTTGCTTTCGATTTACTTTGGCGTCCTTTGGGGTTTTGTCTAACCCATTCTAATTCATGTTTGAGTGTACGTTCATAGGCTGCTTGTTGGCGTTTTTCTTGTTGAATACGTTTTTCTTTTTGTTCAAGCCAGCTGGAATAGTTCCCTTTAAATGGAATCCCTTCGCCACGGTCTAACTCTAGAATCCATTGGGCTGCATTATCCAAGAAGTAGCGATCATGCGTAACAGCGACAACCGTACCTTTATAGTCATGCAGAAAGCGCTCAAGCCAAGCGACACTTTCAGCATCTAAGTGGTTTGTTGGTTCATCTAAAAGTAGGATATCAGGTGAAGATAATAATAATTTACATAAAGCAACACGACGGATTTCACCTCCTGAAAGTTTAGTGACATCACTATCCCATGGTGGTAGACGAAGCGCTTCTGCGGCGACTTCTAATTTGCGTTCAAGCTCCCAAGCGCCAGCGGCATCAATTTTATTTTGTAATTCGCCTTGTTTTGTTAGTAATTTATTCATTTCATCTTCAGTTAAAGGCTCACAGAACTTCATTGATAACTCATCAAATTCCGTTAGCATTTGTTTCAGTTCTTTTAAGCCTTCTTCAACATTACCTTTAACATCTTTAGAAGGGTCAAGTTGAGGTTCTTGTGCCAAATAACCAATAGTGACGCCTTTTCTGGGGGAAGCATCGCCTTCGATTTCAGTATCTAAGCCGGCCATAATTTTTAACAAAGTTGATTTACCGGAACCATTTAAGCCAAGTACTCCAATTTTTGCCCCATCAAAAAAAGAAAGTGAAATATCTTTTAAGATATATTTATTTGGGCCAGCAAGTTTGCTGACACGATGCATGGAAAAAATATACTTCTCTGACATAGTAGTTGCCTTGTTGTTAACTAGAAAATTTGCTTTATTTTTGCTTTTTTTTTAGAAAGATACAAGAATAAGTTAATTTAAAAGATAAAATAAGGGACGATTAAGATGATAAAATTAAGGGTTAGCTGCAGTTTGGTTATGGCTATATTCACTCATCCTTTATATGCATCGGATAATTTTGTTAAACTTGATGAAGCCATTGATAGTCAAATCGGTACTGAGATTAAATCAATTGCGCCAGTATTTGACTTTGATGGTGATGGCTGTCTACCTAGCGCAGGAATTAGTCAACAAGGCCAACAAAATAGTGGAATATATCCAAGCTTTGGAGAGGCGCTAGGAGAAGATTGCCGTTTAAATCATTTTCTTGATTATTCAAATACCTTACATCGCTATGTTTGTAAGCGCGAAGATTCCGTTACCTATTGTGCCCATTTTTTTGCGCTATATTTTAAAAAAGATCAAATTGTTAATTATGTAGGTGCTGGCCATCGCCATGATTGGGAGTATGCAGCAGTATGGACAAAAAATGACAAGGTGACCCATGGCAGTTATAGTGCTCATGGTAAACTTATCACACGAGTAATTAGCGAAATTCCAACAACCGATGGTCATATCATGGTTGTTTATCACAAAGATGGTGCATTAACCCATGCGATGCGTTTTGCCAAAACAGGTGAAATTGCTGAAAATCCATATGCTAGGTTTGTTACGCCAACGATTGTTAGTTGGCAGGAAATTCATGGTGATGCAGCGCATGATAATACGACTATGCGTCACCTGTTGAATACATTTAATTACGATCATGCAGTGATACCCATGCGTGATGATAATTTTATAGTCAATGTAAATCAATTTAAACCAGATGATTATCCAACATTTCAATAAGCTAACTTTTTTATTTAAAAATCTTAAAAAAAGCTAAAATTTTAGTTGACTCTAACGTTACGTCATTATTTAAGCTTGATTTTGCTAAGGAGGTATAAATGATGACAAAGTGGTATATAAAAGCATTTGCTAAACTGACAGGAACATCAGTAAGAACATTACATCATTACGATGATATTGACTTATTGAAACCGTCACTTAGAAGTGCCAATGGTTATCGTTTGTATTCTCAAGCAGATTTAAATCGTATGCAACAGATCATCGCATTGAAATCATTTGGGTTTAAATTAACTCAAATTAAAGAACTATTAGCTCAAAAAATGAGTTTAAAATCTCATCTTTTAATACAGCTAAAATTTTTAGAAGATAAAAAAAGGTCTTTAAATAATACGATGGTAACTTTAGAGAAAGTGATCTCTGAGTGTGTTGATGATCAGTTAATCGATTGGAAAAGTACAACAGCATTAATCGAGGTATATCGTATGACAGAGCATTTACAAAAAACTTGGGCAGGTAAGGTTCTTAATGAGCATGAATTAAAAGTTTATGCAGAATTTGAAAGCGAATTAACCAAAAAACGGCCAAATACAGAAAAAGCATTTAAAAAACGCTGGCAAGGAATTTGTCAGGAAATAAAAGATAATATGGCACAAGCACCTACTAGCGAGATTGCTATTAAGATTGCAGAGAAGGTTCATGGTGCTATTTATAATCTATATGGTAAAAAATATGCAGCATTAAAACATGCAATATGGGAAAAAGGTTTTAAAACAGGCGCAAATCAACCGAAAGAAAATTACGGTTTAACGCCAGAGATGGTTCAATGGTTAGATACGGCAATGGGGGCATATTGGCAGAAGCGTAATCGTCAGATTTTAATGGAGATTGGTCAAAAACCAGATAGCGATATTATTGAGGCGTTTACCTTAGCTTTAAGGGAAATGTATGGTGATGAAATGCAGTTAAAGTTAGAATTTTTTCAGATGATCTACCATCATGAAGCCATTCCTCAACAAACAAAAGATTGGATTAGAAAACATCAGGATGCATTGCTATAATCGACGCTACTACTAACGTGGTAATTGGATTAAAGCAATGACACCAGAAGGCTTGTTGGGTAATAATTTAATGTTGCCACCATGGCCTTCTATAATCTCTTTGGTAATACTCAGACCAAGGCCAGAACCTGGAATGTTTTGATTTCTACTTTGATCGATTCGATAGAAGGGCTCGAAAACTTTTTCATAATCATCATTTGGAATACCTTTGCCTTTATCTGCTATTTTGCAAATAATGCTATTGGCAGTTTGAGTTAAAGAAACTTTAACCTCGTCTTTCGCGTATTTAAGTGCGTTATCAATTAGATTACTAACGGCTCGTTTAATCGCCATCATGCGACCGTGATAAATAACGTTTTCTTGTATTTCTGCCTGTATCTGATAACCAATATCTAATAAATCATTAATAATGGAGTTAATTAACTCGGATAGATCAAAATCAGTTGAGCTTTCTTCTTCAATAAAGTTTTTTGAAAATGCTAAGATCGAAGCAATCATTGTCTCTAGCTGTTCTATATCCGCTAACAGGGCAGATTTTTTATTAGGATCATCCAATAGTTCAGCACGCAGTTTAATGCGTGTGATCGGGGTTTTCAAATCATGTGAAATTGCAGCGAGCATGTGCGTTCTTTTTTGTAGTGCTTGCTGAAGAATAGCTTGGATGGTTTGGATATAACTATATAACTTCTGCGCATCACTGTGTTCAATAGGTAGAATGATTTGACTGTATATATTTTTTGATAATTGCGCTAGGGCGTCGATAGCAAGGAGATTGATTTTTTCCAATCGTCGGACTGCCCAGAAGCATAATAAAGGCATTAATAAAATCAGAAGAATCATCACAACGATATAAATAATGGTTAATAAAGTGATACGATTAAAAGGCGAAAATTTAATGAGAAGCATTTGATTTTTATGTTTCAACAGAACCGGTTTATCCCAGTGAAATGGTGGTTTGATATTGCCGGTATACAGTATGGGAATATTTTTTCTCTCAGGTGTGGTATTTCTGAGGGTATGGATTTTGACTTCAATACCAGGGATGCTTTCTAAGCGACTTTTCAGTTGACTAACACTTTGCTTAGTATCATTTAATATTTGCAAGATATTCATTTGAGCAAGGCGTCCGTAAATACTATCACCGGATAATTCTTTCAATTGAAATCCAATTAAACTCAATAAAATGCCAATAAATAATAAGCCTGTGATTAAGATCAAGTAAGTACTTTTGGCAAGTGATGTTTTCATATAATTATTCCGAAGGGCTTAATAATTTAGGTTGGGTTACTAATTGGTAACCTTCACCGCGGATTGTTTTTAACAGTTGTGGATTTTTATAATCGGTTTCAATTTTTTTGCGTAGGCGCCCAATTAAAACATCGACACTTCTATCTGTGGGGTCAAAATCACGTCCATAGAGTTTTTCCATGATTTGATTACGAGAAAGAATATGCTTTGGGTGTGTCAAAAAAATATCTAATAGACGATATTCTTTACTGCTTAATGAAATAACAATGTCCTTTTTATTAATTAAAACATGACGATGTTGGTCTAAGCGCCATTGATCAAATTCAATCATATGGCCTTGTTTTTTACTTTGAATTAACTGGCCACTACTTCTTCTTAGTAATGCTTTAATCCGTGCAAGTAGTTCGCGGGTATTAAACGGTTTGGGCAAGTAGTCATCGGCACCAACTTCTAAGCCTAGAATACGATCGCTGTCATCATCTAGGGCACTGATGATGATGATGGGAATATCGTATTGTTTTCTTAAATACTGACATAGTTCAAAACCATTGATATGTGGCAGCATGATATCTAAAAGAATAATATCAAATAATTTCTCTTTAACGAGTCTTTTCATGGTGATGCCGTCTTTAGCCAATGTAACCTGATAGTGAAATTTTTCTAAAAATTCAGATAATAGCTCTCCGATTGATTGGTCATCATCAACAACAAGTACTTGTGTTTTTGTCATAGTTATTAAGTCCTAATAATTATTTATGTAACAAAGTTGTTACATAAAAAGTAAATTTTGTCATATTGCTATTACATTGAGCTTATATAGTTAATTATGTCATAGACAAGGTTAATAACACAGGAGAAGATCATGAAAAAACTTGCCTCAACACTACTTCTTGCAACATTTTGTGCCACAACAACCTCAGTTGCATTAGCATCACCAAAAGACAAAAATAAACCTTATAAAATGCAACGTGAACCGCTTAATTTAACATCTGAAGAAGCGCAAACTATTGTACAAGCAGGCATTATTAAGCATGGCCAAGCAGATAATGCAGTGATTGAAAAAACACAAACGATTAAACTTGATGGTAATAAAACATTTTATATGGTTTATGTCGGTGCTAAAAATCAATCAACAGCGAATAAGTTCTTTATTGTTGATGCACAAAATGGTCACGTTCAAATGTATCCTAAACCTAAATTTAAACATAAAAACCGCCCTCTACCACCACAAGCGTTGCAATATCAGATGCATCAACCACAACAGCCAATGCCTGTGATGGTGCAAGGATAATATCTAAGATAAAAGATTTCATTGCCTAGCTTTATTAGACTGTGCGATAATTTTTTAACACTAATTAACTTAAGCCTAAGGCGCAGTCCATCGTTGTGATGAAATCAATTCAAATTTTCTTAATACTGAGTCTTTGTTCAATATTATCTGCTTGTGCTTTATTGCGAGTTAAATCAACTGAAACGCCGGAAGTTAATATTACTCAAGGTGTTAAAGTTCATCTGCCGACACCAGAAGAATTAGATATTCAACATAAAGCAAGTCAGATTTTATCAGCCAGTTATACGATTAATGATAAAACACAAACCTATACTTCTGAAGTGATTGTTGAAGTTGATTCAAAGCATATTATTTTAGTTGCAGCATCCGGCTGGGGCGGTACAATTTTTTCTATCGACTATGATGGTGAAACTATCAACAGTTCTTCTTTACCAATGCCTAATGCTGCAATGGGAATTAAGCATACCTTAAGTGATTTTATTTTTACATATGCTTCAGAAAAGGTACTAAAATCGATGCTTAAAGATAGTCAGATTCAGGTTAAAATGATGCCAAAGATGCGTATCTTTTATTTAAAAAATAAAAAGATTATGCAGATTACTTACGCTAATGATAACCCGTGGCTTGGTACGATTAAGCTTAAGAATTTTATCTACCATTATACGATTAATATTCAAAATTTAACTAATTAAGTAAATAAAATACTTTACTATCATATAATGTTGATTATTATATATTCGTTTTTGGAATCTTAATTTAAATTTTCTAGGGGTCTATGCATGAAAACGAACTATACAGGCTATTGTAAAGGTAGCTTATTACTGATATTGGGTATGGTTATCCTAACGCAAACAAGCTATGCAAAAAAACACTGACAGGCACGATTATGAATACAACTGACTTAGATGTGGTGGTTGTTAAAGATAAGAGTAAGTGTTGGTATGATAAGGATTTTTCAACTAAAATGATTATTCCTGCCAATGGTAGTAAGACATTTACGACCGAAGATAAAGCAAGTGGTGGTTGCTATGATGATGGTGCTGGCATCACTCATGATCATTATATTAAATTAAAAGTGATCGATGCTTTTAATTTACAAAGTGACTTTAAATTACATACAGATTATTCAGCAGGTTGGAAAGCGCATTGCAAGGGGCCTGATACCGGTAAGAATATCGATGGCAAGCGTTCAAGCTGTAGCTATACCATTACTATTAACTCATTTGCAATTCAGCCTCATTTTAAAATTAATTCGATTGGTTTAGGTGATATTTCATCAACACCATTAAATCGAGATCAATCCAAAATACAGTTAAACTTTAGCCGTGTTGCGACAGCTTGCTATATCTTACTCGATCAGGATGGCTATGCTAATGAGCTGTCTTGTTCTGACAGTGATGTTGGGTTTAAAAATAAAGGTACACATATCGATTTTCTTTGCCAGCAAGTTGATCATAATGATAGCCAGTGCCCGTATATATTAAAAAATATACCTAAGAACAGTAGTAGTTATTATTTTAGTTAGACGTTGTTTAGTCTGATAATATATAACTTTTTTGATAATTAAATTTTATTATAAAATAACTTGTTATATAGCAAATTTTTCCATAATAATACCTATAAAAATGAGGGATACTTTTAGATGGTGGATCTAGTATGATATGTCACGCTACTATGTTTGAGTGGTATGAGTTTATAAAATATCTTTAGGAAATTTAAGTCCACATAGATTAGGAGGTTGTCTATGTTTATGTTTAAAAAAGTTAATTTATTAATATCAACGACTATGTTATCGCTACCTGTGATTAGTCATGCATTTGCCGAGTATCCAGATGGTTTTCAAGGCAATGCCGGTTATGGTGATTATGCCTGTTTTAATATCAATGCCTATCGTTGTCTAGATAGATCAGGCTGTTCAGTTGCTACATCAGCACCAAGTACAGATAATGGTTGGATAGATCAGGGAGCTTTAGCGCAGTGTAGTTCACAACCACCAACACCGCCAGCTCAAAAAAATAACTATCAATTTAGCATTGAGGATATAACAGGTGGAATTAAAGCAAGTGAAGTTCATGGCACTGTTACGGTTAACTTAGAAGATAAAAATGCTAAGACAATTGTTTATCAAGGCCAGAAAATGATGTTTAATATTCAGGCTGATGAGATTATTAATAAACCTTATCAGGTTTGTGGTTTATGGTGGAGCTCAATCACACAAGGTGAGTCTTTAGCAATTGAACCTATTACAACAACTTGTAGTGCATCACCAAATCAATTAGTTAGCGCGTTGCAGCCTGCAAAAATCAGTGTTACCTATACTCAATATCATAAGCAAGATTCTACAGATGCATCATTACTGCTATCTAAATCAAACCATCAAGCATTTTCTCAACAGGCACTTAGTATTGAGCCTAAGTTAGTTAGTAGTCCTATTACGTATCATTTGCTCTCTGGCGGTATCTCAGGTATTAATTATCAATTGACCGTAAATAATCAATCAATGACAGCAAAAGATATTCATTATTTGACAGCTACAGTAACTGATGATACACCAATTACTGTTTCAGCAAGTTATATTCAAGCGCCACTTAAAGAAATTGAAATTAATCAAAAAACAAGTTACCCATTAACCTCTGATATAACAGATTTATCCATTGAGGTAAAAAATAAAGTGTTGCCTGATTTAACTGTGAAAGGCTGGCCTAGCTACTTTGCAATGGGCACAGAGACAGTTAATAGTGATTATAGTAAAAATTTAATGTTATCAAGACCATCGATTGATGCAATTGATAAGTATGCAGGGCCAACAGGCTCATCAGATACGGGTAATATTATTGATCCAAGTCAAAGTGCTTCTAAAGTAACCATTCAAACGGCACAGGAGTTAACCGATAAGTTTCAGCACCCTGTGATACCTGTTATGGTATTTTATTCAGCTAATGCTTCAGGTTCTTGGAGCAATGCTTTAACCTATGATTTACAAAATAATAATAATCTTCAAAAGCATTATATTAACTTGATTTTATTGGCTCATTATCTAGAAGCTAATCCAGTTGAATTGGATCATAATAAAACCTATGGCAGTATTATTTTAAATCCAGATTTCTTGGGCGAGGCGCATAAATCGAGCGGTCTGACAACTGAGCAATTACAAAGCTTGCCTGTGGCTGTAACCTCTAGTATTCAATATGCAGTTGACTATGTAAAAAGAATCTATGGTATCGATGTAAATGTACCATTAGATGGCCTTGGTAATACATTGCCAGGGTATATTCAATCAATAAATAGAATTATTAATTCAGTAGCACCCAATGTATCATTTGGTTGGGAAGATGCAGTCTGGGCTGGCCAACCCAGTGGTCATGGATGGGTGCATCAAGCATATCGCAACCCATCATTGGTTGATAGTATTGCTTTAGGTGAAGCAAATTTTCTAAAGGCATTAAAAGTTTATGATAATAAAAATAAGTTGGATAATCCTCAGTACATTGCCTTTGATAAATATGAGCGTGATACAATTGTTGATGACATCGTATTAAATCCTTATTTATATAATGCTAATGACTGGAGTGTTTATTTAAAATTTGTTGGTAATGTTAGTCGCAATTTAAATAATATTCCTGTGATGTTGTGGCAAACACCAGGTGCTCATATGCAAAGTCGATCTGAAAGTGATGTTACACATGGTGCAACTGCTGCTGATTATTTCTTAGGTGACGCATCACTACATAATGATTTATCAAGTAATTTAGTATCAAATCTTGCACAAGCATTAAATATGCCAATGGCAGATCTAAGTGATTACAATATACCATCTGATGAAAAAAATATGACTTATCTTGAGTATTTATCGACTAAACCGACTGAGAATCTAATGTCATATGATAATTATATGGCATCAACTACGAGTCAGTATAACTGGAGTTATGGGCATTTGGCCGATTTATTAGAAAATAATGTGTTTGCAATTCTATGGGGTGGCGGTAGTACAACAGGTATCGCAGGCGATGGCCCTGGAATGAATGATGGTGGATTTATTAATGATCAAATTCAATCATTGAAGGCTCAAGGCAAATATTATTGCTTAAATGGTAATCGTTATAGTTTAACTAATGGCTGTTAATTAACGTGATAGCCTGAAATACTATGGGTTGTTGGGCTTTTCGGAACGCTTTGCCTTGATTTAAACGTACCAAGAATGATATCACTGATTGGATTTGTAATGCCCCAACAATAATTTTCATTATAAAAATGGTGGCGCATATGTGCTCTTTTGAGCTTTTCTCCTAGTTTTGTTTTTGCTTTATAGCTTGGCGTGTGATGTGCCAGATGCATCCATTCATAAAATAAATAATATAAAATTCCAGTTGTAAATGGAATGATTGAGATACTAAAACTTAATGTTATCAGCGAAAATAATACATAGGTTTGTATAAGATGAATGGCAATGGCTAATGGCGGAGCAAACTGATACTTTAATGAATGAGGTTTGCGGTGATGTTCATGATGCAATTTGATTTGAAATTCACGTAGCCATTTATATTTCTTAGAAAGTTTTGCATGTAATAGAAACTTATGAGCATACCATTCATAGAAAGGACCAATAATAATTGGTAATAAAGCCCAGTACCAATAAGTGAAAAATAACCCAGTTATCATCGTGATGCCTAAACAGCCGAAAAATAATACCCATAAGCATAAAACAAGTGGATGTGAAAAATAATTTTTTATAACAGCGCGCATAAGATTAATCTTGATTGTAAAACATGCTAAATATTATAAATCGAGTAAGACAGTTTGAACATACTATTATTGGTTTGAAAGTGATGGCTTATCTTTGGTTTGCCATGAGATACAATTAGCAGGGAAATCGCAGCGAAATAGGCTGCCTTTACCAAGCTCACTGTGTATGTATAAATTAGCATGGTGTCGTAATAATACATATTTAACGATAGAAAGGCCTAAGCCTGTGCCACCGGTTTTACGAGAGCGTCCTTTATCAACACGATAAAAGCGTTCTGTAAGGCGAGGGATATGCTTTTCAGCAATACCAATGCCTTGATCTTTAACATAGAAATGTCCGCCTGTTTGGTCATAAGACCAGACAATATCAATCATCCCACCATCAGGTGAGTAACGCACGGCATTCATAATTAAGTTACCAAAACAGCTTTCAAGTTCTTTTGCATGGCCATAAATATGAAGCTTAGGGTTAATGTCAATTTGAAATTGATGTTTGTTATTACTTAGAACTTTTGCTTGCTCAACTAAGTCAAATAGAATTTGTGCTACATCAACAAGGGTAATTTCATCATCAGATAATTCTTGAGATTGTAGTTTAGTTAATAGTAATAAATCCTCAAGTAGTGATTCTAATCGACGCATTTGTTGATTCATTTGATGAATGTAACTTTGCCAGTGTGGTAGTGTTTCAACAACTTCATCTTGCATCATTTCTAAATAGCCTTGAATAACGGTTAAAGGCGTGCGCATTTCATGAGATACATTAGCAACAAAATCTTGACGCATACGATCAATATGATGTCGATAAGAAATATCCTGGGCGATTAAGATACTAAAACTGCTATAGGGGATTAACAATAAAGATAGCATGCGATCAGGTGCTCTAGGGGCAGGCATTTCAATTGTGCCGCGCTCATTACTTTGGATATAGTCAAAAAATGAAGGAGAGTGAAGAATTTCAGTAATGGGGTTATTTTGATGTGATCGCCTAAGATTTAGAAGGTGCTTAGCAACGCGATTCCACCAGATAATCTGCATTGACTGATCGAGAATAACAACACCATCGGTTAGCCCTTCGGCAAAGCTTTTAGCCCATAATAAGCGCGAGCTATGTTCTGTATCTTTCATTGTTTAGGCTCTGCATTAAAGCGATAGCCAATACCCCGAACAGATTCAATTAAATACTCTAAGTTTTCACGCTCAAGAATTTTTCGCACACGTCTGATATGAACATCAACTGTTCTCTCAAGAACATCGGCTTGATCTCCCCATACTTTATCCAGTAGCTTTTCACGGGAAAGTGCTTTGTCAGGATGTCGCATGAGATAGTGTAATAATTTAAATTCTAAAGGTCCAATTTTAGTTTTTTTGCCGTTTAAAATCAGTCTGTGGTTATCAATATCTAAAACAATACCATCAGCGGTTAAAGGTTCACTTTTAGGTGGGATCGTATTTTCTATAATGCTCATGTTTTGATAGCTACGTCTTAAAACAGCATTAATCCGTGCTAGCAACTCCTTAGGGGAGAAAGGTTTCGTGATGTAGTCATCAGCACCTGCATCAAACGCCCTAATTTTATTTGCTTCTTCAGCCCTTGCTGTTAGCATAATAACAGGAAGTTGGAATGATGGATTTTTTTTTAATTTTGTTAACCAATTAATACCGCTTTTATCAGGCATCATACAATCAAGTAGTATCAACTGAACGGTTTGGCAAGTTAAAATTTCATTTGCTTCAGCAATTGTCGCTGCTTCTACAGGCTTAAAGCCAGAGCGCCTAAGTGCAAATGACACCATTTGGCGAATTGGAAGTTCATCTTCAACAATCAGTATGGTAATATCCATCGATATTATCGCGAATAGTTTAGCAGTTTAGTCATGAGATTTATTCTAACAGATTAAAATAAAATCAACCAATCATTTTACAAATAGTTCAGAGTTGACGTTAAGGATAAACTTTATTTACAATAAATTTTGAATAATAGAGCATTTTCCTTTAAACTTGGCACAATCTAACCAATGGTTTAAATAATCTTATGCATCAATCTAAACTTATACTTGAGACAGGTGATGTCTTTGAAGGTGTCTCACCATTATGGGTTGAGAAAGAAAATTTCGGTGAAGTCGTATTTAATACAGGGATGGTTGGTTATACTGAAGTATTAACCGATCCATCGTATAAAGGTCAAATTGTCGTATTTACGTATCCGATGATCGGTAACTATGGTGTTGAGGCTGCGAGCTTTTGGGAAAGTGATCAGATTCATGCGTCAGGTTTAGTTGTCTCTGAACTTGCACCATTTTATGCGCGCTCTAGTGCTGAACTGTCATTGGAGGCTTGGTGTAAAAAGACAAAAACACCGTTAATTGCAAACGTTGATACGCGTGCATTAACTAAAGTTTTGCGCCAGTACGGTGTTGTTGCAGGGGCAATTGTCGTTGGCAATGCAATGCCCAATAAATTTGTTGATATTAATCAGCAAAACTTAGTTGCTGAAGTAACAGCAGATGAGGTTACTGTTGCAGGTGATGGAGATAAAACAGTTATCGTTGTTGACTGTGGTATGAAAGCAAATATTTGGCGCCATTTATGTGCCTATGAGGGGATTCGCTTTAAGCGTGTTCCCTATGATTATGACTATACAAATGAAGCGTATGATGGCATTTTTATTTCGAATGGCCCAGGTGATCCAATGCAGTGTAAGCTAACCATAGAGATACTCAAAAAAGCGATGTCAATGCATACGGATAGAGCCATTTTTGGTATTTGCTTAGGCGCACAAATTCTAGGGCTTGCCATTGGTGCAAAAACGTATAAATTAAAGTTTGGTCATAGAGCACAAAATCATCCTTGTTTGCATGAGGGAACTAACCGTTGTTATCTGACTTCGCAAAATCATGGTTTTGGTGTTGATGAAGAAACCTTACCAAATGATTGGCGTGTATCGTTTAGAAATTTAAATGATCAAAGCGTTCAAGGAATTGAACACAAACACTTACCCTATTTTGCGGTGCAGTTTCACCCTGAAGCAGCACCTGGGCCAGTTGATACAGCTTGGTTGTTTGATCAATTTATCAATCAAGTGAAGCAAAAACAGCAAGTTGGTGAAACACAATTAGATCGTATCAATAAGATGACAACCTAAAATTACAAGGTCGACTAACGAGTTAAGGTATTCTAAATTATGGCAGATCAAGAATTAACTTATGAACAGGTAGTAATAGCAGCAGAAAAGATTGTTAAGAACAATGAACGAGTGACCATCGAGCGTGTTCGCCGCTTAATTGGTTATGGGGATATGATTAAGATTGTTAATCACTTGCGTCGTTGGCAAAAAGAAAAAAATTTAACACAAGCACAAGATAAAAAGTCGCATGCTGAGACACCGAGAACACAAGCAAAGCAGAGTTCTGATGAGGTTGTTGTTGTCGTTAATAATACTAATGCGAATAATCATAAGAGTCGTCATCGTCGCAATCAGGCTTTTTCATTTGAACGATTACAAAAAGAGTCAGTAGCAGTACAAGCATTGTTCTGGGCGCTTTATCAAATCCGTCAACAAAAAAACTGTGCAATTGAGCAATATCAATTAGAAAAAAATTCGATGAATGAAATGATGATGGATGTCGAAGATAAAATTAGAGCCATCAAGCGTTCTGCTAAAGAAGAAATCACAAAGTTGATGCAGCAGCATTATAAGATTTCGCTTAACTTTCAGTCAGAGCGTAAAAAATTGCGCTAATAAGTAGTGTCAGTCTACCTATTGAAGCTTTTAAATTGAGTTAACTTATCCTTTAATTTGCTAATAAAAAAATAGCCATTAGTTTGAATTTGCATAATAATAGTTATTTAAATAGCGTGTTTAAAATAAGAGAAGCTTAAATGAAATGAGGCTTGGATGGTTCAAATTACAGATAAATATCGCTTAACTCAAGAAGGCTATGTGGAGTTTGACTCTTGGCTTGAGAAAGTAAAAAGCTTTTATCCTAAAGATCAGCTAAATACAATCAGTGAGGCAATTGATTTATCGATGTCGATAGGCATTGATATGCCCAGTAATTTAGGCGGAAATTGCTTTCAAGTTGGTGTTGAAATTGCTTCTATTTTATTTGATTTGGAGGTTGATGAACAAACGATTGCCGCTGGCCTTTTATTTGAACTGTATTATGGGGGGCATGTTGAAGCAGATCTTATTTTAGAGCGTTTAGGTCATCCAACTTTAGTGATCTTAGATGGTGCTAATAATATGGCTCAAGTGCGTATGTTGCAGAATCAGCAGTCGCAAAGCACTCAGATGGATCAGTTTAGACGTATGATGCTAAGCATGATTAAAGATGTTCGCATTGTGCTAGTTAAGCTTGCAGAGCGTATTTGTTTGTTGCGTTCAAATAAATATAATTGGACTGAAAATTATAAAAATATTATGGCGCGTGAAATATTAGATATTTATGCACCATTGGCCAATCGATTAGGTTTGTTTAAGCTGAAATGGGAAATGGAAGATCGTGCATTTTTATGCCTATATCCTGTTGCGTATAAAAAAATAGCAAAGCAGCTGAATCGTAAGCGTTTAGAGAGGGAGTCTTATCTCAACAGCTGTATTGAGCAGTTAAATTCAAAGCTTGCAGAGTCACAAATTAGAAATTTTGAAGTCTCTGGTAGAGTTAAGCACATTTATAGCATATGGCGTAAACTGAAAAACAAAAATCTTAATTTTGACGATCTTTATGACATTCGTGCTTTGCGGATTTTAGTTGATACTATTGCTGATTGTTATAATGCCTTAGCCATTGTTCATGCTAAGTGGCAGCCAATCCCCAGTGAATTCTCTGATTACATTGCAACGCCAAAAGCCAATGGATATCAATCGATCCATACCGTTGTTTACGGTCCGGATCAGAGGATATTAGAAGTGCAGATTAGAACGTTTGAGATGCATCAAGCATCAGAGATGGGCGTTGCTGCGCACTGGCGTTATAAAGAGGGAGTTAAATATGATCCATCATTTGAAGCGCGTATTGAATGGATGCGTTCTCTGTTGGGTTGGCAGAAGCAATTAATTGAAGAAAGTGATTACCTAGATCATCAAAATACAAAAAATATCATTGAAGAAAGTGTAGAGGATCGAGTGTATGTTTTCACACCGGAAGGTGATGTGCTGGATTTGCCTGTTGGTTCAACGCCGCTTGATTTTGCCTATTATGTTCATACGATGGTAGGGCATCGCTGCCGTGGTGCTAAAGTAAATGGTCGGATTGTCAATTTGACGTATCAATTAAAGATGAGTGACCGAGTACAGATTTTAACGCACAAAGAACCTAAGCCATCCTTAGATTGGGCCAATCAAAGTTTAGGTTTTGTGCATTCAGCCAAAATACGAGCGCGAATTTTACGTTGGTTTAAAATACAAAACCGCCAAGAAAATGCAATTCTTGGTAAAGATCGCTTATTAAATCAGCTTAAGAATGCAGAATTAAAGCAAGTGGACTATGAGATGGTGGCGGAACAGTTTAACCATCAAGATGAAGAAAGTTTGTTTGCAGCGATTGAGACTGGTGATTTAAGATTAAATCAAGTAGCGAATTATATACTTGAGCATTTTTCACGTCTAAAGCCTCAGCAGGATCAAGAAATACTAAAAGTAGTTAAGTCTTCTGCGTTTAGCGCTGATATTGAAAAAGAGCTGAAAGAGTCTGATTTAGTTATTTATGGTATTGATAATTTACTGTCACATGTCGCTGGCTGCTGTAAGCCAGTCTCTGGTGATGAAATTATTGGCTATATCACTCAGGGGCGTGGGGTTTCAGTGCACAGAGTAGACTGTAAGAATATGCAGCGCCTAAGAGTGCAAGCGCCAGAGCGTGTAATAGATGTTTATTGGGGTAAGGTGGATAAAAAGCGTTATGTTGTTGATTTATTGGTGACAGGTTATGAAAAAGATCAGTTTTCAAGAGGAATATTTCACTTATTTTCTGATCAGCAGGTTTCCGTCTTTAAATCAGAGCTACAGCTACAAAAAAAAGATGATTTAGATTACCTATATTTGCGAATTGCCATTATAGATACAGAGCATCTTAAGCGTATTATCAGTCAAATAAAGGGACTTAAAGGCATTGTATCCGTTAACCGCATTTAGATTATGGTTGGTTTGTCGGATTCGTTTGCTTGTTATAATCTTGCCAAGTTGGTTGGTAAGGTGTTTGTGGCTGGATAGGGGAGTTTTGGTGGTCTCGATAAAAGTTTTGATAGTTTTTACCATCAGTTTCATTTTGGTAGCGTTTAGGTGTTGCTGGCGTTGTGCCAGCTTTGTCTTTTCTGGGGTAGGGGAGAATAATAATAGTAACAGCATTTGATTTGGCAATTAATGTATGGTTACGCATTAAGCGAAGTGAAAGTTTATAGGTGCCGGCTGTTGGCGTTTCTAATTTGATTGGATAAACAGAGGTCGTTAGTATTCGCTCATTGTCTAATAGCACTTCTATTTTGCTATTAGGGTGAGATTTTAAGTAAGTTTCAATGCCGCTTGCTAAGATTACAATGGGGTGTCGCATAAAGTGAAAGCTTTGATTATTTTTAGGTGAAACTAGTATTATGGTATTTTGTTTGGATATGGGGCTATTTTGATTGAGTTGATCATGCTTTGTTGGCAAATTAGTATCATCGATTGTCGTTGTGTTAGGCAGGCTTAGGAGCGTTGCATTTTTATGAGGTACGTTCGAATAATGACGTTGGCCATTTTCATCTACCCATGTATAAATAGGGCTAGTTGAAAGACCAATTAAAGGTGATATAAAAAGCAGCAATACGAAGAAATAATGTTTTTTCATCAGGATTATGCCTTTGATTTGAACATTATGTATACACTATGGAAATTATAATAAAAAAACTGTTGACCTGCCAGTGTGATTTGCCTATGATTATCCCGAATTGGCACTGGAGGGGTTCCCGAGTGGCCAAAGGGATCAGACTGTAAATCTGACGGCTCCGCCTTCGCAGGTTCGAATCCTGCCCCCTCCACCATAAAAAAATTTTAGTTGGTACTCAGTCACAGGTGAAGTGAACAAAAAATATCTTAGGCGGGTGTAGTTCAATGGTAGAACTTCGGCCTTCCAAGCCGATAGTGTGGGTTCGATTCCCATCACCCGCTCCAGATTAAGGTATTGTTTTAGTGATTGGGTTGTAAGTTTGACAGAATTAACATATATTGCTCACATAGCTCAGGCGGTAGAGCACTTCCTTGGTAAGGAAGAGGTCACCAGTTCAAGTCTGGTTGTGAGCACCATGAAAGTGTTAGTCCATCGAGCTTAGAAATGTATAGTTAGACAAAGGTTTCAAAAAATATTTTAATAAGTTGATTTAAGTTTGTTAAAAACCTTGGAGTGATAGAAAAATGGCAAAAGAAAAATTTGACCGTAGTAAGCCGCACGTTAACGTCGGTACGATCGGTCACGTTGATCATGGTAAAACAACACTATCTGCAGCAATTTCTAAAGTTGCCGGTGAAAAGTTCGGTGGTGAAGCTAAAAATTTTGATGAAATTGATAATGCACCTGAAGAAAAAGCACGTGGTATTACCATCTCAACTTCACATATTGAATATGAGTCTGCTGGGCGCCACTATGCGCACGTAGACTGCCCAGGACACGCTGATTATGTGAAAAACATGATTACAGGTGCCGCTCAAATGGATGGCGCTATTCTAGTTGTTTCTGCAGCGGATGGCCCAATGCCTCAAACTCGTGAGCATATCTTATTGGCACGTCAAGTTGGTGTTCCATACATCGTTGTTTTTTTAAACAAATGTGACATGGTCGATGATGAAGAATTATTAGATCTAGTTGAAATGGAAGTTCGTGAGCTTCTTGATCAATATGAATTCCCAGGTGATGATACGCCGATTATTAAGGGTTCAGCGCTTAAAGCAATTGAAGGTGAAGAGTCATATGTAAACGCTATTGTTGAATTATTAGAGACAATGGATAGTTATATTCCTGAGCCAGAGCGTGATACAGATAAGCCATTCTTATTACCAGTTGAAGATGTATTCTCTATCTCTGGTCGTGGAACTGTGGTTACTGGTCGTATCGAGCGTGGTATTGTTAAAGTTGGTGAAGAAGTTGAAATTGTTGGTATCAAAGATACAACAAAAACAACAGTCACTGGTGTTGAGATGTTCCGTAAGCTTCTAGATGAAGGTCGTGCTGGTGATAACGTTGGTTTATTGGTTCGTGGAGTTAAGCGTGAAGATGTTGAACGTGGTCAAGTTCTTTGTAAGCCGGGTTCAATTACACCACATACACAATTCGAAGCTGAGGTTTATATCTTGTCTAAAGAAGAAGGTGGTCGTCATACGCCATTCTTTAAAGGCTATCGTCCACAATTCTATTTCCGTACAACTGATGTAACTGGTTCTATCGAGTTGCCTGAAGGTGTTGAAATGGTTATGCCTGGCGATAATATCAAAATGGACGTAACGCTAATTGCGCCAATTGCGATGGAAGAAGGCTTACGTTTTGCGATTCGTGAAGGTGGTCGTACAGTTGGTGCCGGTGTTGTTGCAAAAATTATTAAGTAATCTTAATTACTTCGTAATTATGTAATAATTTTAGGCCAGTAGCTCAATTGGCAGAGCAGCGGTCTCCAAAACCGCAGGTTGGGGGTTCAAGTCCCTCCTGGCCTGCCATATAAATAAACGCTTGAACGGTGTGTTAATCTATGTTAAGATGGCGCACCGTTTTTGTATGTATAGATAATATAAGGTGGTTTAATTGTGTCTGATATGCGAGTAGACCCGAAGCAGAATAAAGCAAAACCATTAAAGAAATCTCATGAAGGCGCAGCAGTTGTTGAGCGCAATAATGAGCGTGTTGCTTCAAAAGGTAAAGATGGTCTTATTTGGGCTGGAATAATACTTTTATTAGCTATCAGTATTGTTGCTAATTCAATCTATGCAGAAGCAGTTGCAATGCCAGTGAGAATTGCAGGGTTTATTGTACTAGTTATTGTTTTAATGGCTATTTCATTGTTGACTCGCCAAGGCAAGTCAGCCTGGGGATTTATACGTGCTGCACGAGGTGAAATGCGTCGAGTAGTATGGCCAACCCGACAAGAAACAGTGCAAACAACGCTATTAATTATTGGTGTAGTATTAATGGCCGCTTTAATTATGTGGCTGTTTGATAGTTTGTTTTTATATATTGTAAGATTGGTGATTGCAATATAATACTAAGTTTAATTTATTTAAGTAAGTGGAATAAAAATGGCACTTAAGTGGTATGTGATTCAAGCTTATTCAGGTTATGAAAAACGCGTTAAGCTTCAGCTGGAAGAGCAAATTAAATTAGCGAGCCTTGAGGACTTTTTTGGTCAAATTTTAGTGCCGACTGAAGAAGTTGTTGAGATGAAGCAAGGTCAAAAACGCAAGAGTGAGCGAAAGTTCTTTCCTGGTTATGTATTAATACAGATGGAAATGAATGAAGAAACATGGCAGCTTGTGCGTCGAGTTCCTCGAGTGAGTGGTTTTATCGGTGGTAAAACTGATAAGCCAGCGCCGATTTCAGAGCGAGAGGCCGAGGCAATATTGAACTCAATTGAAGGTAAAGAAGAAGGTAAGCCTAAGCCTAGAACAGTGTTTCAAGTTGGCGAAGTTGTTCGTGTGCTTGAAGGCCCGTTTGCTGATTTTACCGGTGTTGTTGAAGAGATTAACTATGAAAAAAGCCGCTTGCAAGTGGCGGTATCAATTTTTGGTCGCTCAACGCCAGTTGAGCTTGAGTTTTCACAAGTTGAAAAAGAGTCTTAATGGTGTTTGTTGCTATTAAGTAACTTAAATATGGGAAGCCTTGCCATAGGCGTTATACCCAAAACCTTAAAAATAGGAGAATACAATGGCTAAAAAAGTTGCTGCATACATTAAGTTGCAGGTAAAAGCAGGCCAAGCTAATCCTTCGCCGCCAATTGGTCCGGCGTTAGGTCAGCATGGTGTTAATATTATGGAGTTCTGTAAAGCGTTTAACGCACAGTCTCAGAGTATGGGTCCAGGTTCGCCTGTGCCAGTTGTTATCACTGTTTATAGTGACCGTAGTTTTACGTTCATTATGAAAACGCCGCCAGCTTCATTCTTGTTGCTTAAGGCTGCTAAGGTGAAAAAAGGTGTTTCTAATCCATCAAAAGAAACAAATGGTAAAGTTACTCGTGCACAATTAGAAGAAATTGCAACGATTAAAATGCCGGATTTAACTGCTGCTGATATGGATGCGGCTGTTAGAACTATTGCTGGTACTGCACGTAGTATGGGTATTGTAACGGAGGGTGTAGAGTAATGGCTAAGTTATCAAAGCGTCTTAAAGCAATCCGTGAAAAAGTTAAATCAACGCATCAATATGATTTTCTTGAAGGCATTAAATTATTAAAAGAACTTTCAAAAGTTAAATTTAATGAGTCAGTAGATGTTGCTGTTAATCTAGGTGTTGATCCTCGTAAATCTGATCAAGTGGTTCGTGGTGCTTCTGTGTTACCACATGGTACAGGTAAAACGGTGCGTGTTGCTGTATTTACGCAAGGTGAAAATGCAGAAAAAGCAAAAGCAGCTGGTGCTGATATCGTTGGTATGGATGATTTGGCGGAAGAAGTTAAAAAGGGTAATCTTGACTTTGATGTTGTTATTGCTTCTCCTGATGCAATGCGTATTGTTGGTCAGTTAGGTCAGATTTTAGGACCTAAAGGTCTAATGCCAAACCCAAAAGTTGGCACAGTGACGCCAGATGTTGAAACTGCTGTAACAAATGCAAAAGCAGGTCAAGTTCGTTACCGTGTTGATAAGGCAGGTATTGTTCATACGACAATTGGTAAAATTGATTTTGCAGAAAATCAATTACAAGAAAACTTAGAAGCATTATTGGCGGATCTTAAAAAAGCTAAGCCAACTGCTGCAAAAGGTGTTTATTTAAAGAAGGTAAGTATTTCAAGTACAATGGGGCCGGGATTATCTCTGGACTTAAGCACAATTACCGTGTAAACTACTCGCCTTTGTAAAAAGAATTCTTTGGGCCAAGAGCTTTTATGACTATAAAAGCTTATGGTGTCAAAGACCGTAGGCGCCTATTAAGGCTTAATCATAAATAGATTTTTATAGCCTACGCAGACGATGGTTGGCCTAATTGAAGAGCAATTAACTTTTCAAGAAACCGACAACATCGTTAAACCCAAAAAAGCAAGACGTAGACAAAAGTTGGAGAAGTCAATGTTAAGACTAGAAGATAAAAAAGCGATTGTAACGGAAGTTGCCGAGATCGCTTCGACTGCTTTGTCTGCGGCTGTTGCTGATTATCGTGGTCTAACTGTAACTCAGATGAATGATTTGCGTGCAAAAGCGCGTGATAATAATGTTTATCTGAAAGTTGTCAAAAATACATTAGCAAAACGTGCTGTTGAAGGTACAGAGTTTGCTTGTATGACTGAAACATTAAAAGGGCCTATGGTGTTAGCGTTCTCAATGGAGGAACCTGGTGCTGCTGCTCGTTTGATGCGCGATTTCATTAAAGACAATAAAAAGTTAGAAGTCAAAGGCCTAGCAATGGGTGGTGAAATTTTCTCTGAAGAGAAATTAGACGCCTTTGCTAAGTTACCAACGCGTGAAGAAGCGCTTGCAAGTCTAGCTCGTGTGATGCTAGCTCCTGTAACGCAATTCGTACGTACATTAAATGAACCAACTGCACAGATGGTTCGTGTAATGGCGCAAGTTGGCGATAAAAAGCAAGCTGCATAAGACTAAAGAAAAATAAACGTTATAATATGTTTAACGATCCATGTTAGTTAGGAGAAAATAAAATGTCTATTACTAAAGAGCAGATCCTAGATGCTGTTTCAGAAATGAGCGTTATGGATGTATGTGATCTAGTTAAAATGATGGAAGAGAAATTCGGTGTTTCAGCTCAAGCAGCTGTTGCTGTTGCAGGTCCTGTAGCAGGTGAAGCAGCTCAAGCAGAAGAAAAAACTGAATTTGATGTTGTTCTAAAAACTGTTGGTGACAAAAAAGTTAATGTCATTAAAGCAGTTCGTGCAGCAACAGGTCTTGGCCTTAAAGAAGCTAAAGACGCAGTTGATGGTGCGCCAACAACGATTAAAGAAGCAGTCAGTAAAGAAGAAGCTGAAGAGCTTAAAAAGTCTCTTGAGGAAGCTGGTGCTACTGTCGAACTTAAGTAATTTTAAGTTTGACGCAATAACTTTAAAGGCTGATGGTCTATGCACCATGAGCCTTTTCTGCTATATAAGATAAGCAGTAAACTGAATTATTCCCTATGGCTTTAATTGTTGGGTAAACAGTTTTTATTTAAATAAAGAGCAAACTCAATTAGAGGAATATCCAATGCCTTACTCATATGCCGAGAAAACACGTATACGCAAAGAATTTGGTAAATTACCGCAAATTTTGGATGTCCCATATTTGTTGTCTATTCAAGTCGACTCATATAAAGACTTTCTTCAGAAGGATCATAAACCAGATGATCGCCAGGATATTGGCTTAGAAGCAGCATTTCGTTCTGTCTTTCCAGTCATCAGTGTATCAGGTTACACTGAACTTCATTATGTTAGTTATCGTTTTGGTCCAATTGTTTTTGACGAAAATGAATGTAGAATTCGAGGTCTTACCTATTCAGCACCTCTGCGAGTAAAACTTCGTCTGGTAATCTATGATAAAGAAGCGTCTCAAGAAGAAAAAGTCGTTAAAGATGTTAGAGAGCAAGAAGTCTATATGGGTGAAATTCCATTAATGACTGAAAATGGTACATTTGTTATCAATGGAACTGAGCGAGTTGTCGTTTCGCAACTACATCGTTCTCCGGGTGTCTTTTTTGACCATGATCGAGGAAAAACACACTCGGCAGGTAAAAT
The DNA here is from genome assembly GCA_021713295.1 of Thiotrichales bacterium 19S3-11. Lineage (GTDB taxonomy): Bacteria > Pseudomonadota > Gammaproteobacteria > Francisellales > Francisellaceae > M0027. The sequence continues at coordinate 31,858 of JAKJJU010000001.1, read as the reverse complement.
ATTATATTCAGCGCGCATCATTCCATATCGTGGTTCATGGCTCGATTTTGAATTTGATCCTAAAGATAATGTTTATGCAAGGATTGATAGACGTCGGAAGTTGCCAGTTACGATTGTACTTAAAGCATTAGGTTATAGTAACCAAGAGATTTTGGCTGAGTTTTTTGATCCAATTGATTTTGAAGTTAAAAATAATAAAGTTTTTATGTCAATTGATCCGGTAACGTTAAAGGGAACCTCAGCTGAATTTGAAATTAAAGACAAAGATGGTAACTTGATCATTGCACCAGGCAGAAGAATTACTGCTAAGATTGTTAAAGATATGCAAAAAGCTAATATCACAAAAGTTGAAGTACCATTAAGTTATGTCTTTGGTCGAGCTTTTTATCAAGATGTTGCTGACCCTAATACGGGCGAGTTGATTATTAATGCTAATGAAGAAGTCACTGATGCAGCACTAAAAAAACTATTCCAAGCGAATATTTTTAAGTTTCAAACAATCTATGCGAATGATTTAAATCGTGGTAATTATATCTCAGAAACATTAAAGTTAGACGCTGCTAATACGCAGATGGATGCTTTAGTTGAAATCTATCGTGTTATGCGCCCTGGTGAACCACCAACGGCTGAATCTGCCCAAGGTTTATTTGATAGTTTATTCTTTGCTGAGGATCGCTATGACTTGTCACCAGTAGGGCGTATGAAGTTTAATTCACGTCTTGGTTATAAAGATAAGACTGGTGCTTCAGTTCTAACAAAAGAAGATATCGTTGCTGTTATTCGTGAATTAATTAATATTAGAGATGGTTTAGGTGAAGTCGATGATATTGATAACCTCGGCAATCGACGTGTCCGTGGTGTTGGTGAGATGACAGAAAACCAATTCCGTATTGGATTGGTTCGTGTTGAGCGAGCAGTTAGAGAGCGCCTATCTTTAGTTGATCGTGAATCTGCGATGCCTCAAGATTTGGTTAATGCTAAACCGATTACTGCTGCGATTCGTGAGTTTTTTGGTTCTGGACAGCTATCACAATTTATGGATCAGAATAACCCATTATCAGAGGTAACTCATAAGCGCCGTATTTCTGCATTAGGCCCAGGTGGGTTATCACGTGATCGTGCAGGCTTTGAAGTTCGAGATGTGCATCCAACGCATTATGGTCGTCTGTGTCCAATTGAAACACCAGAAGGCCCTAATATTGGTTTGATTAATTCATTGGCTTGTTATGCAAGAACTAATTCCTATGGTTTTCTTGAAGCGCCTTATCGTAAAGTAATTGATGGTAAAGCAACGGATGAAATTTCTTATTTATCTGCAATGGATGAAGGGAAATATGTTATTGCACAGGCTTCTGCCTCGCTTGATAAAGATAATCGTTTGACAGATGAGTTGATTCAGTGTCGTTTTAAAGGTGAAGCGATGTTTACCACAGCTGATCAAGTTCAGTTTATGGATGTCTCAACCAAGCAAATGGTCTCAGCAGCTGCGGCATTAATTCCTTTCTTAGAGCATGATGATGCGAACCGTGCCTTGATGGGCTCAAACATGCAACGACAAGCAGTACCAACTTTGAAAGCGGATAAGCCGTTGGTTGGTACAGGTATGGAGCGTATTGTTGCGCGTGACTCTGGTGCTTGTATTGTTGCAAAGCGTTCAGGTATTGTTGAAGATGTTGATAGTGGACGTATCGTTATTAAGGTGGATGAAAAAGAATCTTCTGGAAGTGATTCATGGGTTGATATTTATCGTCTTACTAAGTTTAGACGCTCAAACCATACAACGTGTATTAACCAAAGACCTTTGGTTAAACCTGGCGATCATATTGTGAAAGGTGACATTCTAGCTGATGGTTTTTCTACAGATAAAGGTGAATTAGCGTTAGGTCAAAATTTAATGGTTGCCTTTATGCCTTGGAATGGTTTCAACTTTGAGGATTCAATCTTACTATCAGAAAGAGTCGTAGAAGAGGATCGTTATACTTCAATACATATCGAAGAGTTAACTTGTATTGCACGTGATACTAAATTAGGTCCTGAAGAAATTACATCGGATATTCCTAATGTTTCTGAGAGTGCACTGACAAAACTAGATGAAGCTGGGATTGTGCATATTGGAGCTGAAATTAAACCAGGTGATATTTTAGTTGCTAAAGTAACGCCTAAGGCTGAAACACAGTTAACACCAGAAGAAAAGTTACTGCGTGCTATTTTTGGTGAAAAAGCATCAGATGTTAAAGATAGTTCATTGCGTATGCCAACTGGAATGCATGGAACAGTAATTGATGTTCAAGTCTTTACCCGTGATGGTGTTGAAAAAGATTCGCGTGCAGAGTCTATTGAAAAAGAGGCATTAGAGCGTGTTCGTCAAGATTTAAATGATGAGTATCGTATTATTGAGAATGTTGTGCGTCAACGCTTAGGTGCATTACTGATTGGTCAAAAAGCTGTATCCGGTTCAAAATTGAAAAAAGGCCAAGAAATCAAGGCGGATTATTTGGAAGAAACTCCACTAGATCAGTGGTTTGGTATTCGTGTTGAGGCTCAATCAATTATGGATGACTTATTGGCTGCTAAAAAGCAAATGGATGAAGCACGTCAAGCATACGATGAAAAATTTAATGAAAAGCGTAAGAAATTAATTCAAGGTGATGATTTATCACCAGGCGTATTGAAAATTGTTAAAGTTTATATAGCCGTTAAACGTCATATTCAACCAGGTGATAAGATGGCAGGTCGTCACGGTAATAAGGGTGTGGTCTCTCGAATATTGCCGATTGAAGATATGCCGTACTTAGATGATGGAACGCCGGTTGATATCGTACTTAACCCATTAGGTGTGCCATCACGTATGAATATTGGACAAGTACTAGAAACCCATATGGGTCTTGCGGCAAAAGGTTTAGGCGATAAAGTCAATGCAATGCTTGAGAAAAAATTAAAAGTAAAAGAATTAAGAGTATTATTGAGTGAAGTCTATAATAAATTTGGTGATAAAAAAGAAAATCTAGATGAATTAGATGATCAAGAAATCATTGAATTAGCGCATAATTTAAAAACGGGTGTGCCGATTGCAACGCCTGTTTTTGATGGGGCAAAAGAAGCCGATATTAAAGCATTGTTGAAGTTCTGTGATTTACCAGAGTCAGGTCAGATGACGCTCTATGATGGTAGAACTGGTCAGGCATTTGAACGGAAAGTCACAGTAGGCTATATGTATATGTTAAAACTAAATCATTTAGTTGATGACAAAATGCATGCTCGTTCGACAGGTTCTTACTCCTTAGTCACGCAACAACCATTAGGTGGTAAAGCACAATTTGGTGGTCAGCGTTTTGGTGAGATGGAAGTTTGGGCACTAGAAGCTTATGGTGCAGCTTATACATTGCGTGAAATGTTGACAGTGAAATCAGATGATGTCACCGGTAGAACACGAATGTATAAAAATATCGTTGATGGTAATCAATATATTGATGCCGGTGTGCCTGAATCTTTCAATGTATTAATGAAAGAAGTTAGAGCGTTAGGCATTGATATGGAGTTATCTTCTGATTAATGATTTAGCTTATTAGGTTACAAGAGAGTAGGTAGGGTTTTTACAAAACCCTTCTGTGTTTAAGTTAATTGATAAATGTTATAAATAAATGGGAGAATAACCTTGAAAGATTTACTTAGCAGTATCAAGCAACAAGGTAAAGAGCAAGAGTTTGACCGTATTCGTGTTGCACTTGCATCCCCGGAAATGATTCGTAGCTGGTCATACGGTGAAGTTAAAAAGCCGGAAACGATTAATTATCGTACTTTTAAGCCAGAGCGCGATGGTTTATTCTGCGCTAAAATTTTTGGTCCAGTAAAAGATTATGAGTGCTTATGTGGTAAATATAAGCGTTTGAAGCATCGTGGTATTATTTGTGAGAAATGTGGTGTTGAAGTAACACAGTCGCGTGTGCGTCGTGAACGTATGGGGCATATTGAATTAGCGTGTCCTGTCGCCCATATTTGGTTTTTGAAGTCGTTACCATCACGTATTGGTTTGTTCCTTGATATGACGTTACGTGATATCGAGCGTATTTTGTACTTTGAAGCCTATGTTGTTACTGATCCAGGAATGACGCCATTTGAACGTGGCCAATTACTTGCAGAAGAAACCTATTTAGATGCCCTTGAAGAATATGGTGATGAATTTGAAGCATTAATGGGTGCTGAAGCGATTCACAAACTTTTATGTGCTATTGATCTAAATAGTGAAATTGAGATGATTCGTGAAGAATTGCCTGCGACTAACTCAGAGACTAAAATCAAAAAATTAACAAAGCGCCTAAAATTATTGGAAGCTTTTGCAGATTCAGGTAACAAGTCAGAGTGGATGATTTTAACTGTTTTGCCAGTTTTGCCACCTGATTTACGCCCGTTAGTGCCACTGGATGGTGGACGATTTGCTACATCAGATTTAAATGATTTATATCGTAGAGTGATAAACCGTAATAATCGTCTTAAGCGGTTATTGGAGCTTAATGCACCTGATATTATTGTTAGAAACGAAAAGCGTATGCTGCAAGAGGCGGTTGATGCATTATTAGATAATGGTCGTCGTGGCCGAGCTGTAACAGGTTCTAATAAGCGTGCTTTGAAGTCTTTGGCCGATATGATTAAAGGAAAGCAGGGTCGTTTTCGACAAAACTTATTGGGGAAACGTGTTGATTACTCTGGTCGTTCGGTGATTGTTGTTGGACCAACATTAAAACTTCATCAATGTGGCCTACCGAAGAAGATGGCTTTAGAGTTATTTAAACCATTTATTTACAGCCAATTAGAGTTACAAGAACATGCTTCAACGATTAAAGCAGCTAAAAAGATGGTTGAGCGTGAAGAGGCGGTTGTTTGGGATATACTAGATCAAGTTATTCGTGAACATCCAGTTATGCTGAACCGTGCGCCAACGTTGCATAGACTAGGTATTCAAGCGTTTGAACCAGTACTAATTGAAGGTAAGGCAATTCAATTACATCCTTTAGTTTGTGTCGCCTTTAATGCTGACTTTGATGGTGACCAAATGGCCGTACATGTGCCATTATCATTAGAAGCGCAGTTAGAAGCGCGGACATTGATGATGTCAACAAATAATATTTTATCGCCAGCGCATGGTACGCCAATTATCTCACCAACACAGGATATTGTGCTTGGTTTGTATTACATGACGAGAGAGCGCATTAATGCTAAAGGTGAAGGTAAATTATTTTCAGATCTTTTACAAGTTCAACGTGCTTATCATGCTGGTAAGATTGATTTGCAGGCGAAAATTAAAGTACGGTTGAATCATAAAGTTTTAAATGAAAAAGGAGATTATGTCTCTGAAAGTGGTGTTGTTGAGACGACGGTAGGTAGAGCATTATTATCAGATATTCTACCTGATGGTTTGCCGTTTGCTTTAATTAATAAACCATTAACTAAGAAAGTGGTTGCTAAATTAATTGATGAGAGTTACAGAAGGCTTGGAACCAAGGCAACGGTTATTTTTGCTGATCAGTTGATGTATTCTGGTTTTCATTATTCGACACGTTCAGGTATTTCAATTGGTATTGATGATATGTTAGTGCCAGATGAGAAAATTGAAATTCTGTCTCAAGCTGAAGATCAAGTCAAAGAGATCTCCGATCAGTATGCCAATGGTCTTGTGACGAATGGTGAGCGTTATAATAAGGTTATCGATATTTGGTCACGTGCGAATAGCCAAGTTGCTAAGGCTATGATGGAAGTAATTTCTAAAGAGAAGGTAAAAGATAAATCCGGTAAAACCAAAGAACAGGAATCTTTCAATTCGGTTTATATGATGGCAGATTCCGGTGCACGTGGATCTGCAGCTCAAATTAGACAGCTTGCTGGTATGCGTGGTCTAATGGCAAAACCAGATGGCTCAATTATTGAAACACCAATTACAGCTAATTTCCGTGAAGGTTTATCGGTATTACAGTACTTCACTTCAACTCACGGTGCTCGTAAAGGTTTGGCTGATACTGCGTTAAAAACAGCAAACTCAGGGTATCTTACTCGACGTTTAGTTGATGTGGCACAAGATTTAGTGATTATTGAAGATGACTGTGGTACGGAAGATGGCCTATTAATGACACCTTTAATTGAAGGTGGAGATGTGGTTGTACCATTACGTGATCGAGTACTTGGGCGTGTGACGGCGGAAGATATTTGTCGTCCTGGTAGTGATGAAGTATTAATTGAACAAAATACGTTAATCGATGAGAAGTTAATTTTCTTAATTGAAGAAGCAGCAGTTGATAGTATTAAAGTACGCTCAGCTATTGCTTGTCAAACGCGTCGTGGTCTTTGCTCTATGTGCTATGGTCGTGATCTTGCACGTGGTCATCGTGTTAATGTTGGTGAGTCAGTTGGTGTTATTGCTGCTCAGTCTATTGGTGAGCCGGGGACACAGCTTACAATGCGGACATTCCATATTGGTGGTGCTGCATCACAGTCAGCTGCAGACAGTCAGGTTCAAGTGAAAAATGCGGGCCACATCAAATTTAACAATTTAAAAACGGTACGTAATAAAGAGGGTAATTTAGTTGTAGTTTCTCGTTCAGGCGAATTATCTGTTGTCGATAAATTTGGTCGTGAACGTGAACGTTACAAGCTGCCATATGGTGCTGTTGTTTCAATAGAAGATGCAGCAGAAGTGGATGCGGGTAATATTGTTGCAACTTGGGATCCACATACACATCCAGTAATTACAGAAGTTGCAGGTAAAGTTGAGTTTGTGGATTTTCTAGATGGCGTTACGATGAATCGTCAGGCTGATGAATTAACCGGATTAAGTAGTATTGTTATTACGGATACACAAAAATCAGGTGGCCGTGAATTAAAGCCATTGATTCGTCTTGTTGATGCTAAAGGTAACGAATTGAACTTCCCGAATACGCAGATTCCAGCAAGTTATTTTATGCCTCAAGGTGCACTTATTAACCTTGAAAGTGGTAATAAGGTAGAAGTTGGGGATGTTATTGCACGTATTCCTCAGGAAGGCTCTAAAAACAAAGATATTACCGGTGGTTTACCACGTGTTGCTGATCTTTTTGAGGCTAGACGTCCAAAAGATGCTGCAATTATGGCTGATATTGCTGGTGTTGTTAGCTTTGGTAAAGAAACTAAAGGTAAACGTCGTTTGGTTATCTCGCCAGAAGATAGCGATCAAGTAGAAATTATGATTCCAAAGTGGCGTCATATTAACGTCTTTGAAGGTGAGCATGTTGATAAGGGTGAAATTATTTCAGATGGTCCATTAGACCCGCATGAAATTTTGAGACTGAAAGGAATTACGGTTCTAGCGGATTATATTGTTAATGAAATTCAAGATGTTTATCGCTTACAAGGTGTAGGTATTAATGATAAGCATATTGAGGTGGTTATTCGTCAGATGTTGCGTAAAATTGTCATTACTGCACCAGGTGATAGCCGTTTCGTTTCAGGTGAACAATTAGAGTTAGTTCAAGTCTTAGAAGCAAATGATCAATTACGAGAAGAAGGTAAGATTGAGGCACTTTATGAACCTGTGTTATTAGGTATTACAAAAGCGTCGTTATCGACAGAATCTTTCTTATCAGCGGCATCATTCCAGGAAACTACACGTGTGTTGACTGAAGCAGCAGTCAGTGGGCAATCAGATGAGTTAAGAGGCTTAAAAGAAAATGTACTTATTGGTCGTTTAATTCCTGGTGGTACTGGGCTTGCCTATCATCTTGAGCGCCGTCGTGAACATGAGCTATTTGATGAAGAGGAAGACGTCTTAAGTATGGAAGAAATTGAAATGTCTTTGTCTGCTGCATTACAGCAGGCAGGTGACGATTCTGATCTTTTAGATGACTCAGAAAGTATCTAATTGGCGCTATGTCAATACTTTTGCTTTTATAGCGATTGAGAATACATTACACTAATACAGGCATTGAAAAGATGCCTTTTTTATTTTATGGAGATGCTTTTTAGGAGTTTGTTTAATGAAATATCTATGGTGGTTTTTTTTAATCGTTGTGCTTGTAGTGGTGATTGGCTTTTCAATACTAAATGCGCATCTTGTTTTATTGGATTATTTTTTTGGTGAAGTAACCCTTCCTTTGGTAATTATCATTTTAATTGCATTTATTGTCGGTGCAGTTTTGGGAATATTGGTAGGCTATTTTAGAGGGCGTAGTAACCGAAAGAAAAAATCAGCGAGTAAGTCATGATGATAAAAAAGGCAGTTTTTCCAGTAGCTGGTTTAGGAACGCGCTTTCTGCCTGCTACTAAAGCACTTCCAAAGGAAATGCTAACGGTGGTTGATAAACCTTTGATTGAGTATGCAGTTAGAGAAGCGATTGATGCAGGAATCAAAGAGTTAATATTTGTTACTTCAATTTATAAACGTTCAATTGAAGATTATTTTGATAAAAATTTTGAATTAGAAACTAAGTTATTAGAAAAGAATAAGTTAGACTTTTTAGAACAGGTACAATCTATGCTGCCAAAGGATGTTACTTGTATTTATGTTAGGCAAACTGAGGCATTAGGTTTAGGTCATGCGGTTAATTGTGCAGCACCACTGATTGGTAATGAGCCTTTTGCAGTTTTATTAGCTGATGATTTAATTGAGTCAAAAAGAGTGGGTTGTCTTAAGCAGATGGTAGAAGCTTATGAGTATCATAAGTGCGGTATCATTGCAGTTCAGCCAATAAAAAAAGAAGAGACCATAAACTATGGTATGGTTTCTTTGCTTGAAGATAATTTATCGATTAGGCATTTAGTTGAAAAACCACAGCCAGAAGATGCGCCAAGTGATTTAGGCATTGTTGGGCGTTACATCTTACCAGCTGAGATATTTTATCACTTAAATAATCAAGATAAGGGTGCTGGTGGAGAAATTCAGTTAACTGATGCAATTGAATCTTTAGCATTAACGCAACGCTTAGTGGCACATCGCTTTGATGGCAGGCGTTATGATTGTGGTGATAAGCTTGGGTTTTTAATTGCTAACTTTGAATATACACGTAAGCATCCAGAGTTTGGTAATCAGTTTGAATGTTATGTTCGCCAAATACTTCAGTTAAATTAAATAGTGAATAAAAAATAATAATGATTATCCTTGCAATTGAAACATCGTGTGATGAGACAGGCTTAGCGCTTTATGATACCGAGAAAGACGCGTTAATTGATCATATTGTCTATACGCAAGCAAAAATGCATGCACGCTATGGCGGTGTTGTGCCTGAATTGGCTTCTCGTGACCATGTTAAAAAGTTACTTCCCTTATTAAAAACACTGCTAAAAGACAATCAATTAACGAACAGTTCAATTGATGCTATTAGCTATACCAAAGGACCGGGATTAGTTGGTGCTTTGATGGTGGGCGCTGCATTTGCTAAATCTCTGGCATATGCTCTGGGAATCCCTGCTGTTGGCATTCACCATTTGGAAGGTCATTTAATGGCTGTAAGATTGGAAGAAGATAAACCTCAATATCCATTTATTGCCTTATTGGTATCTGGCGGCCATACGCAGTTGATTGGTGTTAATTCTTTCGCTAACTACCAATTATTGGGAGAGTCGATTGATGATGCTGCAGGCGAGGCATTTGATAAAACAGCCAAATTATTGGGCCTAGATTATCCGGGTGGTGCATTATTAGCTCAGTTAGCTCAAACAGGTCGTAAAGGTATATTTCACCTACCGAGACCAATGACGGATCGCCCTGGACTTGATTTTAGTTTTAGTGGTCTTAAAACTGCAGTTTTAAATGCCTGGCAATCTTCAGATAAATCGCAACAAACTAAGGCAGATTTAGCTTATGCTTTTGAAGAGGCCGTGGTGGATACAATTTTAATTAAAACGAAACGTGCCATCAAAGCTACAGGTTATAAGCGTATTGTCATTGCAGGTGGTGTGGGTGCAAATGAACGTTTAAGAAGTGGCTTTAAGTTGCTAGATGCTAAATTAAATGTAAAAACTTATTTTCCAAAAATTGAATATTGTACTGATAATGGAGCAATGATTGCAGTTGCTGGTGCGCTTAGATTATTAGAAAATCAGTTTGATGAAAATGAAAAAATTCAAGTTAAGCCACGCTGGTGGTTAACAGAGCTTGATTAATAGGTATTAACGTGAGAGGTTTTTTTAAAAAGTTAATCTTATACTAAAACTTGACTATACTGTATTAAGAGTCAGTATATTGCTAAATTGATAATTGATTATACAGGTCAATTTATGATAGTTTAATGACCAAACTATAAAACATAAGGTTTTTAATGATGGATATTTCAAAATTTAGTGCATTAACGATATTATTTCGTGATATGGCATCAATCTGGCGCAAGTATTTTAATCAGTTTGCTCATGAGCATGATTTGACTCCTTTAGATCGCATGCTTTTAGTTACGTTAGTATTTGAAGGAGATCGCTCAAGCAAATCAGACTTGGCTTCAGCACTTAAGTTAGAGTCACAAAGTCTAACACGTTCACTAAAGCGTTTAGAGCAAAATGGTTATATCCTAAGAGAGCAATCTCATGAAGATGGACGTTCTGTATTACATAGTTTGACAGAAAAGGGTCAAATGTTGGTTTTAGCTTTGGGAAAAGAAGCTGATCAATTTTGGACGCTCTTACTAAAAGGATGCCCAGAAAAAGATATTGAAGCATTCAAACGTGTTATGAAGCACTGTATTTCACAAGAACAGAAGCATTTATTAACTTCCGCTATCTGATTCTAATTTTAAGTTGATGCATAGAAATTAAGTGATTATTGAGATTTTTAAATTGTTTCTAGTGCTTCACTATAGCCTATTTGCATTAAATTTGACTTGCCCTTTAAGCTATTGCCTAGCAACCCGTAATTATCTAGCTTAGGGGATATCAAAAACCCATTGATTAAAGCCTTATTTTGTTTTACATGGCTATCAGAAGCGGTGGTCATTGTATCCATAATAATTTTAGATAAGTTCCTAATTAAATACTTCATGGCAAAAAAATACTTTGGCAAATTATAGGAGATTTCATTTGAGCCAATATTTCCTAAGTCAACCGCATCAATTCGCCCTGATTTTTGTATTATTTCTGAAGCAACATCACGAGTTCTTCAATAGGTTTGCCAGTGGCATAAAGTGCTGCAATGATAGCTCCAACACTAGTACCGCCTACAAGATCAAAGTCAATTTTATTTTCTGAGAAAGCGTATAAAGCACCGATATGAGTCCAACCGCGCCCACCACCACCACTAAGTACTAATGCTCGTGCTTGTCCTGAAAGAAATCGAACGCATCGCGTTAATGAGTTTGGATCATCAAATTGAATATGATGATGTCTAAAGTAGTTAATTTCTTTTATCCAATGGTGGGTATTGCTTCTAGTTTTGGCAGTTGAATTGAGTAAAATAAGTTCCTTATCATAAGAGTAATAGGTATTAAGTAACTGTATAATACTCATATCATAATGAGCTTTTTGATTATTATCTGCCACTACAATAAATTGATCTGAAAAATGCAAACAAACATCAAGCCATACGCCTTGATAACGCTTACTGTAAAGAATGGTAGTTTTATCCTTACTAAGGTTATTTTCAACTCATAACATCATATCGTGATAACAAGGATTTTTAATTGATTTAAATACATCTTGTTCTGTAATAAGCTTGATATGATTATTAAATAAAGTCAGCCTCTTTATCAATTCATCATCATTAATTGTATCATTTGCGCACAAAAGCGAAATGATTTTTTTTTGTGATGTATCTTGAGTATTTAATACAGATTGAAAGCGGTCAATAATACTATTGCTAATTAGTTTATGAAAAGTCAAGCTAGAGTTAAAAAGTTGCTTTGCTAAGGATTTATTGATTTTAAAAACATTAGCATTTGAATGTGATCGAATAGATAAAGCTCTTTTTTTGTCGCTAAGAACACCTAACTCTCCGACAATTTCTCCAGTTTTAATATGAGCAATAATTCGTTCCTCATTGAATACTGGGCTAATTTCTAAAGCAATCATTTTGCCTTGAATTATAATGAATAAGTGATCAGTATTATCGTTTTGATGTAATAAATAATCCCCTGTTTTTAATGAAAAAATTTCTCCATTTTTAGCTAAAAATAGTAAATCTTGCTCAGAAAGACATGCAAGGGAAGAAAGTCGACTTAATAGTAAAAACGTTTTATCCATTCTGATTAAATACTCCGTTTTTCAAGCGTTTTTTTCAATGTTAGTCTATTCGAAACCAATTTTATAGCATGCCTGTAGGGTTTTATCTATGGTTTAAAATAATCAGAAATTTTTATAAAAATTACACATTTCTCTTGATTTTAGCATAGATTAGCAGTATAATCAGACGCATAGCTTCAGAAAATAATCTAAAGCTGGCACTTAATCATGACGCCTGACATTCCATGTGCCAGAAACGCAGTTAAGTATAACAATAAGCGGTTTTGATATTAAGGAAATAAGGAGGGTAGATAATGAGACGTTTATCTAAATTCATTAGTGGTATTGTTGTTGTTTGTATGCTTGCTATTGCAAGTATGAGCTATGCTGATGTAAATTCTGCAATACAGGTATTTAATCAAACACATCAACAGCCATCTCAGTCTGAGATGCTTAATTAAGGTTTTGGGTAAGATAACTTAAATCATTTTTCTTGACCGTTTGATGATTTAAGGCTTACCTTGAACTTTGTTTTCGTCATAAAATAAGCCTATAAACTATCATATCTCAGTGTTATGCTATAATTAATTATAGTGATATCTTTTTTATTTATTAATTTAGTTATAGGTGAAGTAATGCGCTGATGGTTAATCTATTTAAAAATGTGAAAGTTTCAATTAAAGTTAGTGTTTTTGTATCGTTTCTATCTTTATTTGTTATTTGCTTTTTTGTGATTGTCATAACAATGTATATGTTTATGCGTCATGAATTAGTTAAGTATGCAAAAACTGAGATGAATGAAATAACAGTTAGTACAACTTCAAAGCTAAATACATTACTACAATCGGTTGAGTCAGTTGCTAAAATTTCAGTTGATCTAATTGATCAGCAGGTCATTTCACCAACTGACTATCCAACAATAGCAAGCTATACATTTGACCTTCTTCAATCATTAAACAGTTCAAGGATGATTTATTGGGCATTACCTAATGGTGATTTTATTATTTCACGAAGACTTTCAGAAGATGTGATTGAGACTGAAACGATTCAGAGAAAGAAAGAAGCAATCGAAGTTGCAACCTATCGCTATGGAAAAGGTAATAAAATACTATATAAAAATATTAAACAAACTAAATCAGTTGACTATGATCCTCGTCAAAGAGTTTGGTATAAAAATTCTGTTAAGGATAAGCAGTTAAATTGGTCAAATGCTTATGTTTTTCATACTGGTGAGGGTAAAATAATTGGTATTACTGCGTCAATGCCTTTGTATAATGATCAAAATGAGTTAGTAGGTGTATTTGGAATTGATGTTGATTTAAGTACATTATCTCATTTTCTAAGTTCGTTGAATATTAATGAGGTTGGTGTTGTTTTTATTATAGATGAAAATGATCGAATTATTGCCCACTCTAAATCACTAAAAACAGAAGCCACACATCAGGAATTAGTTGATATAAATAAAGTAAAATACCCTTGGGTGAAGCAAAGTATTAATGAATTTAAACAGAGAAAGGAAAGTGAATTTAAGTATGTTAGTGATAATAAAACCTATTTAGCCACATATAATGAGATTTTGCCATTTAAAGAGTATCAATGGAAAATTATTACGATTGTGCCTGAAGACTTATTTATTGGTGAGTTAGTATCAGCATTATTAAAAGTATGTATCATTGCTCTTGTAATATTGATTGTTGGAATTTGTTTTATAGGGCTATCGTCAAGTAGAATCAGTCGATCAATTAAAAAACTTGATACAGAAATGGAAAAAGTTAAGCGTTTTGATTTAGATACAATAACGCCTGTCAATAGCTATTTGAAAGAAATAGATTCTCTAAATAAGACATTTATAGCGATGGTATATGGTTTGAAAATGTTCAAAAAATATGTTCCCACCTATTTGGTCGAAAGCGTCATTACTCAAAAGAAAACCATTAATTTAGGTGGAGACTGCCATGATATTACGGTCTTTTTTTCTGATATTAGTAATTTTACCAATATTACAGAGACCTACCCACCTGAAAAAATAATGACTTATCTTTGTGCTTATTATGATGTTTTTGCAAAAATAATTATGCATAACCGTGGAACGATTGATAAGTTTATTGGTGATTCAGTGATGGCATTTTGGGGAAGTCCTCTTAAAGATGCAAATAAAGAGCTACATGCTTGTCACAGTGCTTATCAAATTAGAGAAGCTTTGAAAGATAATATTCATAGCCAAGGAAATGATAATGAAATATTATTTAAAACTAGGTTTGGTATTCATACAGGTAAGGCAATTGTTGGTAATTTAGGCTCTAGTGATCGACTCAATTATACCGCAATAGGTGATACGATTAATGTGGGAAGTCGATTGGAAAGTTTGAATAAGTTTTATCAAACAGAAATTATTATTAGTGAGGAAGTTTATAAAAAAGTAGAAACTGAATTTTATACCAGATTATTAGATAAGGTAGCAGTCAAAGGCAAAATTCAAGCATTATTTATTTATGAACTTATTCAACCTAAATCAATTTCAATATTAGATGAGCAGTTTTTAAAAATTCAGTTGTATGAATCGGCATTTCACCATTATCAAAACAAAGAATTTACAGTTGCAATAGCGAAACTAAATGATTTGTTAAGTCAATATGATGATTTTGCAGCAACAATATTATTAGAGCGTTGTATTGATTATAATCAATTAACCTTAGAAAATTGGGACGGAGTTTGGCATTTTACGGATAAATAGACTTAAGTCTTTATTTGCGATTTAATTATCTAGATATGATCTTCTGCAATTGACAGCCCACTTTTGGTTGCGACATAGAGGCTACTTCCAGTAACGAATGTATTATAAAGCAAATTATCACTTACTCCTTGATCTGTTGTTTTATTATGCCAACTGCTTCCATCATCTTCAGAATAAGATAATCCTTTGTTTGTTGAAGCATAAATATGTTTACCAATAGCATAAATGCCATAGACTAGATTGCTAGCTAAACCATTTGTTTGTTTGTAGTTGGTAAAATAGTTACTGTTAGTTGTTAAGATAGAAACTCCAGTTTGTGTCGCGACATAGACAGCATTTTCATTAACAAATACATCATATGTATTATTGTGTGCAAGCTTACTATTCTCTGTATTTTTTACATCCCAAGTAGTTGCATTATCTAAAGAGATAAATAATCCGTCATTATTCGTTGCAGCATATAAGGTATTGTTATAATAAAATAGTCCATTAATCACCTCTGAATTTAAGTGGTCATAATCTGTAATAATGTCCCAGTTGCCGTTATTTTTTTCGAAAACTGATAGTCCTTTGCCAGTACCAACATAAAGTTTATTATTAGCAAATACAACAGACTTCGTATCATTTGAGGTTAGGCCATCTTTAAGCCCAATTCGTAACCATGTTTTTGCCATATCTTCAGAGATGTATAGGCCATTGGTAGTTGCAGCATAAATGGCATTGCCATCAATGTAGATATCATTGAAAAACTTAGTTTCTAAACTAAATTGCCAATTTTTACCATTGTTAGATGATATGGCAATACCTTGACTGGTTGCAGCATAAAGTGTTTGATCCAGAGCTAGAATTTTTTTAATAGTTACTCCACCTAAGTCCGTTGGGCTTGTGAAGTCCAATCCTTCGGTTGTCGTCACATCAATGCCTGAATTTGTTGCAACAAAGAGGTTACTGCCTATGATTGCAACTTGCCATAATTGGCTATTGGTCAAGCCATTGGTGATATTTTTAGATATGAAAGTTTGACCATTATCAGAGGAGATATAAAGCCCTTTTCCAGTTGAGGCATAGAGTATGCCACTAACATATTTAAGTGCATAAACGTTTATCCCACTTAATATGCTCTGAAACTGAATGGCTTTAAGGTTATCAATGTTAGTTGTGTCAACCTCTGCTTTAGAGATTCCTTCATCTGAGGCAATATATATAGCATCATCAGTGACTAATGTATCAAATAACGCATTACTTAAAAGGCCATTGTCGGTTGTAATTGAAAGCCAGTTTTTCTCATTGCCTTCACCTAGATCATTTGTGACAGATAGGCCATTATTTGTAGTGACATATAATATGCCATTAACAACAGAGATGCTGTTGGTTGCATTACTTAAAATACCATCATTAGTTGTCAAACTTGTAAAATGCTCACCGCTATCGCTTGATATAGATAAACCATTATTTGTTGCTGCATAAATAGTATTATTATCATCTAAGGCAGTTTGCAGTACTACATTATCAGAAAGTCCATTATCAGTTGTTTTATTATCCCAGCTTTTACCTTGGTCATGTGAGATTGATAGACCATTAGTTGTTGAGGCATAAATAGAGCCATTTTTACTAAAAACAGTGTAAACCTTATCTGATCCAAGCTGATTATTTTCATGATTACTGACGCTAAAGTGGCGTCCATAATCGCTTGAGATATATACCCCGCCTCCGCTACTGGCTGCATAGAGTGTATTATTATCATCCTTGTTAATATCATAGATAGTTGTTACTGGGAGTGAGCTACTGATATGTTGGTAATTACCTTCAGCATCTGATATAGCCAAGTTTGCATCAGTTGCAGCATAAATGATATTATTTTTTACATAAAGGTCATTGACATAGGCATTAGCATTGTAACCAACACCACGGTCTTTATACCAGGTAGTTCCCCCATCAGTTGAAATGGATACATATTGAGAAGTCCCAGCATAAATAACACCATCTTCTACTTCAATTGCAGTAATGTAATTTTGACTTAAACCATCATCAGTTGTTTTACTTATCCAAGTATCAGTTTGACTATTGTAGATTGATAAACCACTGTCAGTACCAGCATATATAGTGTCATTTGAATCTACGAGCACTCGAGTGACATTGTTGCTAATTAGCCCATCTGTTGATTTAACTACTTTTATCACATTGTCATTTTGATCGAGTATGGCAATGCCATTACTGGTTGCAAGGTAAACATAGCCTTTATTATCAAGAAATACATCACGAATATTTTGACTTGGTAGGTTATCTTTAGTCGTTTTATTAATAAAGTTGCTTCCATCTGTTGTTGAAATACTTAAGCCTTGACTAGTAGCCAGATAAATCTTATCTTGTCCGTCTTCAAATTGACCAATTGCTATGCGGTTGACTGTGTCTGATCCCAAACCATCCTTGGTTGTTTTAATCTCAAAGGTTTTGCCATTATCAGTTGAAATCGCTAAACCTGTGTTTTTTTGAGCAAGATAAATGATATTATTATTGACAGTAACATCTTTAAATTGGTTTGTGCTAAGATGGTTAAATGAATTAGCTGTAATAATATTCCAAGAACTACCATTATCAGAAGATATGCCTAAGCCAGCAAATGTAGCAACGTAAATTTGATTGTTGTCAGTTATATCAATGCCTTTAACAGAAGGCGAAGGCAGATAGTTTACAGCTTTCTCTAACTGATCAGGTATTTGATAAAATTCACTATAGCCATTGATCTGTAGTGATTTTATAATGCTTTGTGAACCAGCTGCAGATAGAATAAGTTGATCCGTTAGTTGATAAGAAGAATCAGTATTACTTGAAATATAGTTTAAAATATATTGACAACTTTCACTAGGTGCTAAGGCTTTATTAGCATCGCATGAACTTAAATAATTAACTTCTGATAAGTGATTATCTTCACCAGAGATCAATAAATTTAAATCACTCACCGTATAATTTTGATTATTTGTAACGGTAACAATTAGATTTTTATTGGTATTATTATTTGTAATGATATGATCTGTTGATAGAGAGATAGTTAAAGCGCTAGGTGTATAGGCATCTAACTGAATAGTTTGCATATCTGCATTATCAGCTGTTATTTCAATTAATTGACTGCCATATGAATTCGGTGACTGATTGGCAGTAAGAATAATTTGACAACTACTGTTTGCTAATAGATTAATATTGCATGTATTTTGACTAACTGACACACCTAGAACTTGTGGTATTTGAGTCATTAGATTATAGATCGTTGCATTGGTATTATTTTTTATTGTAATTGTTTGACTTTCATAAGGCAGTAGTGTCAGAGATTGAGGTGTTATGTCAAATTCCGGACGCTTGATTAAAACTGGGTATTGTCCCATTAAAATTGCATCTTTTGAAGTGACGAATAAGTTAGCATTACTACTAACTGCCTCATTTGAGGCAGTTAGTTCGACAGTACAATATTCATTTGGTGATAAGATACCACTACATGTATTATTTAAGAAGCTTAGTTGTTGATTATCAGAGCTAAATGTATCATTTGAAACATCAACTTCGGTGTTGGTATTATTAATAAGCTTAAGTGTTTTTTTGCTGCCGCTGCCAATGGAGAGTTCATCGTTATCATTTTCATCAGTTAAGTTTAGCTCTTCTACTATTAAATGATCAGACTGACTAATAGTTTTGCCATCTGTATCGGTTGCGTTAACGGTATAATTGAGTGTTTGGTTGATAATATTTACGGAATTTTCATTTGGTATTAACGTAATTTGACAAACATCAGCTGTTGTAAGTTGGCTACAGTGATCTGAATATGTAATATTAAAACCTTGGTTGTAACTAGTATTGTCAAATGTAAATGCTATATTAGATGCAGTTTCATTATTTGTACTTGTTAGTGCAAAACTTTGAGCAGGTTGAGATTCTAAAGTAACATCAATTGTCATTTGGCTACCTAATATCGCTTCGTTATCACTAATCAAGGATAATTGTGATGGCGTGTTATCGCTTGCATCTGATGGTGAATTGTTATCTATATTGCTATGACAAGCGCTAGCGATTAAAACAAAAGATGTTAATGGAAAGTAAAGAAAGAATTTTATTATCTTAGAATCGTTTTTCATTGCTATTCTCTTTATTTTTATTATTTTGTTTATGTTTAGGATTATATGGACAGATTACTGGGTATGTGTTGTGTATGTATTGCATGTAAAGCAATGAGAGTAAGGAGTGCAACTGCCCATATGTGAAGCAATGCTACATATTTTTCACTTTGTTGTCAAGTAAAAAATTAGGGCCTGTTGGCGGTTTAACCTTATTTAGGAAATATAAATCAAATTAACTATCTGATTTTTATGGTTTTGTGGTTATATGAATTTCCAAAAACTAATTCGATGATGGAGCTTGAAGAACTGAGGATCTTTAAATCGATACATTAGTTTAGCCTTGTTTTAAAATCAATTGGAGTAATTCAAGTTGCGTTGATTGATCAAAGATTTGATGAAACTGTTTTATACATAAAGGCTAAAATAACTTGATTTGTACAAAAAAATACCATACCATTTAGCTTCAGTTTTTATAAAAAGGTTTTTTCAATGAAGCAAATACACGTTAAAAGCGTTGATTTAGACGAGGCTGTTAAGATGGCGTTGTATTGCTTTGTCCTTGCAACTCCGATGCGGCTAGTCATCACACCTTAACAATCCTATTTATCAGGATAAGTGTGCCTAAAATTCGTTAAATTTTAGTTAATATATAATAAACAGCAGTGTTCTGTTGTAGCAGTTGGAGTCAAATTCGATGTTAACATTTAGAAATGTCAGTATTGCACATGGTGCAAATACGTTAGTAGAAAATGTAAATTTTTCTGTTTATAAAAAGCAAGTTATAGGGCTATGCGGTCATAATGGTTGTGGTAAATCTTCATTACTAGCAACCATTACCCATAACAGTGAAGTGCAAAAAGGGGAAGTAGAACTTAAAGGCGGCGTTAGTGTGCAGGCGCTAGAGCAAGAAGTCCATCAAAGTGAAATTAAAGCGATAGATTTTGTCATCTCTGGCGATGCACATTTATACAAAATCTATCAAGACTTAGCCGATGCCGAAGCGATTAATGATTATGATTTGATGATGAAATGTCATCAAAAACTTTCTGAATGTGATGGTTATTCAGCACAAGCGACTGCTTCTAAAATGCTTAAAGGCTTGGGCTTTAGTGATGAGGCAATGTTAGCATCCTATCAGTCCTTTTCGGGTGGGTGGCGTATGCGCCTTAATTTGGCAAAATGCTTATTTACAGCAAGTGATTTGTTGTTATTGGATGAACCGACAAATCATTTAGATATGGAAGCAATCATTTGGTTGGAAAACTTTTTAAAGCACTACCAAGGCGCTGTTGTGTTGGTATCGCATGATCGAGACTTTTTAGATCAGGTGGTAACGCACATTGGTTATATTGAAGCAAAGTCATTTAAGTTGTATAAGGGAAGTTATTCAACCTTTGAATATGAACGAGCACAGGCCATTGCACTTAATAACGCAAGTTATAAAAAACAACAAGTGCAAATTGCACACATGCAATCTTATGTCGATCGCTTTCGCTATAAGGCATCAAAAGCAAAACAGGCTCAAAGTCGTCTTAAGGCGATTGAAAAAATGCAACAGATTAAGTTTATTTATGAGGCATCACCATTTAGATTTGAGTTTAAAGCACCTCAGAGAATGCCAAATCCAATGTTACGATGTGATAAGGCATCATTAGGTTATGGTGAGGTTGATATCTTGACTAAACTTAAATTTAGCATACGCTCAGGTGAGCGTATTGGTCTTTTAGGCGTTAATGGTGCAGGTAAGTCAACGTTAATTAAAGGTATCTGTGGCCAATTAAAGCCTAAAGCAGGCGTAATTGAAGTGTTTTCAGGTACTAAAATTGGTTATTTCGCTCAGCATCAAGTAGATGAGCTTGATGTTAGTGTTAATGCAATTACCTTGTTTAGGCGTATAGCACCTACCGTTTCTGAGCGTGAACTAATTACCTATTTGGGTGGTTTTGGCTTTAATCGAGATGATTCCTATCGCGTATTATCCTCTTTTTCAGGTGGAGAAAAGTCACGATTGGCATTGGCATTAATCATTTGGCAAAGACCTAATTTATTGCTATTAGATGAGCCAACTAACCATTTAGATATGGATATGCGACAAGCATTAACTCAGGCGTTAACTAACTTCGAAGGTGCTTTGGTGGTTGTTTCACATGATCGCTATTTATTAAAAACATTAGTTGATGAGTTATATTTAATAAAAGATGGGCAATTAGAAGTTTTTGATGGCGCTTTAGAGGATTATCAAGCAATTTGGAAGAAAATTTCAAATAGTTAAATGAATTAATTCTGCTTAAATTAAAAAGTTAACAATAGGATAACAATAATGAAGAATAAACAAGTATCATCAGGTTACATTATTTTTATATTAATGATAACAATTGCCATTGATGTGATGGGGCTGGGACTTATCTTCCCAATTATTCCAGAGTTAGTTTTAGATAAAAGTAATCAGTTGTTTTTAGCAAGTGATACCGTATCAACTGTGCGTTATTTTTATTATGGCCTGACTATGGCAGTTTGGCCTTTGGGTATGTTTTTAGGGAGCTCTATTTTGGGACGTTTATCTGATATTTTTGGTCGAAAGCGTCTCTTAGTGATCGCACTACTAGGTGTTGCTTTAAGCTATTTTTTATCAGTTTTTGCAATCGTAAGTCAAAATTTAGTTTTATTTATTATCAGCCGTCTAACCGTAGGTGTTTTTGGTGGTTCTTTTGGCTTGGCTCAGGCAACAATTATCGATGTATCACCTAAAGATAAAATTACGCGAAATTTAAGTTTTGTTACATTAGCTGCATCAATTGGTTTTATTATCGGGCCAGCCTTAACAACGTTGATTGGGCAAATCTATGAAGGAAACAGTATGATGCAGACCTTATTGCCTTGCTTAATTGGGGGCCTTATAACAATTATTAATTTAACAAGTGTCTGGTTCTTTTTACGAGAGACAAGAGAGATTACAAGTGATAAAAAACACCTGCCAGGACTTGTGGATATGTTTTTTAGCTTTCGAGTGATGTTTATTGATAAGCGTGTTGTCATGCTGGCATTTTCATTTTTATTAATGCAGGCTGCTTGGGGATTTTATGTACAAAATTTCCCATTGGTGTTATCAGCAGAATTTAGCTTAAATCAAGCACAAATTGGTTTGTCATTTGTTTGCGCTGCATTAGGTTATTTTGTGGCAATTTTAGGTATTTTACCAACGTTAGAAAAGTATTGTTCATTGAAAAGTTTAGTGGTGGTTAATGGGTTATTATTAGGTATTATGTTATTGTTAAGCGCAGCTTATCCATCGGTGATTATGGAGTATATTTCATTTATACTAGCCTCTGTTTTTCAACTATTATTTTATTCGGCAATTCTTGCTTGGTTTTCTAATAAAGTAGAAGCACATGAGCAAGGTCAGATTATGGGCGGTACCGTTTCTGTCTTTGGCATTGCTTGGGCTGTTAATGCAATTTTATTAGGGCCTTTAGTTTCTATTGATATTTTCTTACCAGTTTATTTGGCAGTTTTCTTATTTATCGCTGCTGGGTTAATTGTAGTTAAAGTAACAGAAGGTGCTAAATAAGAATAACTTTGTGATTTTAAACTTAGTTGTTATACTAGCGATGCAACAGATAACGACTCTCTAGTTAAAGGTGTTTAAATGCGATTATTTTTGTTTCTAAATCGATGTGCAGTTAGTTTGTTATTGTGTATCGTTGCATCGATTACTTACGCAAATTCTAATGTAACAGTGCTAACCAGTAAGCATTTTTCAAGTGTTCAAACACAAGCAACGAAACTTGCCGAACATTATGGCAAATCACATGTGCTAATTGTTTATGATATTGACAATACCTTACTGGCAATGAATCAGAACTTAGGCAGTGATCAATGGTTTAGCTGGCAAGTTCATTTATTAACGTCTAAGCCAAATTCAAATGCATTAGTAGCTAAATCCTTTCAAGGTTTATTAGCAGCGCAAGGTTTGCTATTTGAATTATCTCATATGCATTTAACTGAGAAAGTGATCCCATCGATCGTTAAATCCTTGCATGATCAAGGGTATCCAATGGTAGTATTAACCTCAAGAGGTCATGATTTTGATCATGTGACACTAAAGGCATTAAATGATAATCAACTTAATTTTGACCACTACTTTAATGTGAATGTGGCAAATTCCCCTTATTATCCTTATTCTATTGATCATTTGCATGCAGATGGACTTAATCAAAAGGATTTAAGCATGCTATCAACGAAATCACCTAGGAAAGTTGTTTTTGAAGAAGGTGTATTATTTGGTGCCGGTCAGAATAAAGGCATTTTGTTAAAAACTTTATTAGCTCACTCAAAAGATCAGATAAAGGCAGTTGTTTTTATTGATGATAGTCAAAATAATATTGACCAATTTGACCAGATAATCAAACAGGGAGATTTGGCTGTTATTGCTATTCGCTATAGTGGTGAGGATGGCGCAGTTAAAGCATTTCAAGCATCTGATAAACAAAAAGTTACATTGCAATGGCAAAAGCTTACTCAAACACTTAATGAAGTATTGAAATTAAGCTAGTTGTGATAGACTTAGTAAAGTTTTATTTTTAAAAATTAAATTATTTAAGAGAAAAGATAATGAGTAAAGTAGTCTCATTAGTTGGTAGACCCAATGTTGGTAAATCAACGCTGTTTAATGCATTAACTAAAACGAAAGATGCGTTAGTTTATGATATGCCGGGTGTGACGCGAGATAGGCAGTATGGCCAAGCAAACTATCAAGGTCATGAATACATTGTAATTGATACAGGTGGTTTAGCTGGTGAAGAAGTTGGTATTGATACACCGATGGCGGAGCAGGCATTATTAGCAATTGAAGAATCTGATATTGTTTATTTTTTAGTTGATGCAAGGTCTGGGTTAACTGCCGGTGATCAAGCAATTGCTGAAATGCTTAGAACAAAAAATAAAGAAACGCATTTAGTTGTTAATAAAATTGATGGTCTTGATATTGAATCTTCTCTAACAGATTTTTATACGTTAGGCTTTGATATTAAAACTATTGCGGCAAGCCATAGGCGCGGTGTGACACAGCTTGTTGAAGATACGCTTGCACCTTATTTTCCAGAACAACCGATTGATTATGAAAGCCAACTTAGTGAAAAGACAAAAGGGATCCGTTTTGCTCTAATTGGTAGACCAAATGTTGGTAAATCAACGTTGACGAATCGTATTTTAGGTGAAGAGCGTGTTGTCGTCTATGATATGCCTGGAACCACAAGAGATAGTATCTATATTCCATTTTCGCGTTATGAAAAAGACTTTACTGTTATTGATACAGCAGGTTTAAGGCGTAAGGGGAAGGTTAAACAAACCTTAGAGAAATTTTCAGTTGTAAAAACGCTTGAAGCAATTAAAGATGCTCATGTTGCTGTAATTGTTGCTGATGCTCAAGAAGGTTTAACCGATCAAGATTTACATATGATTGGTTTTGCGATTCATTTAGGCAGAGCTATTGTTATCGCAGTTAATAAGTGGGATGGTTTAAGTGATAGGCAGCGCCTAAAAGTAAGAGAAGCGATTAAACGGCGTTTGGATTTCGTTAGTGATTATGCGGATATTCATTTTATATCTGCCCTACATGGTAGTAATGTTGGTCATTTATTTGAGTCAATTGAGCAGGCCTATATTAGTGCTTATAAAGATATAGCAACAACACAGCTGACAGAAATTTTGAAATTAGCAACGACAGAACATCAGCCGCCATTAGTTGGACGTTATCGTATAAAACCAAAGTATGCACATATGGGTGGGCATAACCCACCACGGATTGTTATTCATGGTAATTTAGTTGATAAGTTATCTGCAAGTTATCAGCGCTATTTAATCAATTACTTTAGAGATGCTTTCCAATTAAGAGGAACTCCAATTATGTTGGAGTTAAAATCAACAGAAAATCCATTTAAAGATCAACCAAATAAAAAAGTAGTCAGTAAGTTGGAAAAGCAAGGAAGAAAAGTACGTAAAATGAAAAGTCGTCGCTAATTGTATTGATGCCATAGTTAAATAAATCTGAAGCTTGGTTTATATAATTCATAATTGTTTTGTATTAAGCTATCGATTATAATCAGACAAAACACAGTTAATGATTAACACAACACATTGGGGGACTAAGAAAATGAAAAAGAAAACATTAATTGCAGCTTCAGTTGTTTCATTGGTAGCGGCAACTGCAACTTATGCAGATGATAACTGTAATATTGAGAAAATCAATACAGCATTTGAACTTATGGCGAAACGTACGGAATTAATTAAAGGTGTTGCCGCTAACAAGTATGTGACCGATGGTAAAGTTTATGCAGCAGCCCAAGAAGTAAAAGTATTAAATGGCGCACAAGCATATGCACAAGCTCATGGCTTAAATGCTGGTAGCTTTATGCTATTTAGTCAGATGCAAATTGATGTTTCTAAACAAATTGAAAGTTATTGGATTAATTATTGGCGTAATCATCCAAAACAAGCACCAACAAAGTCAACAATTCAATCATTAAGCACATTACGTAGTGAGCTAGTAAAGTTAGATGGCCGGCTTTTCCCTGCGCTACAAGCTGCAGTAACCAGTTTCAAACATTGTTCAAATCATCAAATACAAGAAGCATTTAATCAGCAATTTTCTGTTATCAAAGGTATTCCAGTTAGCCCATCTTATGGTGATATGCTGTTACAATCAGTTAAAGGTATTAAGTTAGATCACTAAGCTTAATGGAATTAGAAAATTGACATTTGTTAGCTTGGCTGTAGGATATCTGATAAATTAGGATAAAACCATAACAGAGCTAATGAAGTTAAAATTACCAAGAGAGTATTTACAGAGTTATAGTATACTGACATTATCTGAATTTATTTCAGGTATGTTAGTGCCGTTGGCAACCTTAATTTTTTTCTCACAGGTAACGCCCTTTTTTTCAAGTGATACAGAAGCTGATAAATTATGGCTTTATGGTATTTTTGCAAGCCTTACGCAATTTGCGGCAATGTTTTCTAATCCAATCATTGGTAGTATTTCTGATCTAATTGGTAGAAAACGTAGCTTATTTGTTTGTGTAGGTGGTATATGGGTATTGGCATTATTAGCAGTCATTGCTATTGTTTTAAAAAATTTTTGGCTATTATTGCTTGGTTATATTCTTTATAATTTAGTCAGCGCAACAAAAGTTGTTTGCATGGCTTCAATCAATGATATTTCACAAAAGCATAATAAAGTACTCTATGTCAGCTTAATTCAGTTTTTTATTGGGATTGGTTTTATGTTTGGGCCATTATTAAGTAGTCACATTGCTGAAACTAATCTAATAGGCATCTATTTTTTATGGCCATTTTTAATTATATTTTTAGGTGGTTTATGCTTAGGTGTTTTTATTTATTTCTATTTTAAAGATACTTACTTGCCACAGAAGAAAATTTATACAAATCAGTTGATGCTATGCTATAACAATGGTAAACGGATTTTAGGTAATTCAAAGTTACGCTGGTTAGTTATTCTTCTAATATTAGATCAGGCTGCATGGGGTGGCTATTATTTATTTGCGCCAGTTATCGGTAGGGTGCATTTTAAATTATCAGCTAGTGGTATTGGTTTGTTTGTTAGTTTAGTTGGTGTTTGTTTAATCGTAATTAGCGGTGTTATTATTCCAATTCTCTATCGCTTCTGTTCTCAAAAAGCGATGTTATTGATAGCTTGCATTATGATGTTATTTGGTGTTGTTACAAGTTGGGCTATCTTGTGGTTTGAGCCAAACATTGTTAGTGAGAGTTTATATTGGATTTCTTTATTGCCGACGCTCTTAGGAGATGTGATGATTTTTTCTATTGTTAGCGCACTTATGTCCAATGCAGCAACTCATGATATTCAGGGAAATGTCGCTGGGTTTATTTATGTTGTTGCCATGTTATCTTGGTCATTAGTCGGGCTTTTAAATGGCTATTTGGCGCATTATAGATTAGCAAATGCAGTATTGATGCCGGCTATAATGGTGATTTTAATGACGATTTATGTCCTACTATTGAGGAATAAATTAATTGATGAATCAACTAGCTAGCATAGGATGGTAGTGGGTTATTATGTTTAGCATGTGCTAGATGCCATTGATGGGCAAGATAAGGGTTCCACATAGCACCAGTTGCACTCATTGTAATATCTGCACCTGCTTCTAGAAAATGGTTAAACTGATCAGCTTTCATAACACCGCCGCAGCCACAAATTATAAAATCATAGCGATTAGTGCTTTTTTCATAAGCAATCTTTTTAACCATAGTAACGGCTAAATCATGAATAAGATTGCCACAGATGCCGCTAGTTAATCTGCCTTCACCTGGTAATGCTGGTTGATTGTTTTCGTTTTTAACAATCATTGGTATTGTGTTAATGGCTGCAACACCATCAATAAAAGGGGCATTCGCTTTAAGTATAGTGGCTAAGTGTGCTTGCTCTTTGAAGTAACCAATTTTAATCATTAAAGGCGTTGAACCAATTTCTTGTTTGACAGCGCGTGTTATAGCAGAAGATAATAGCGCATCTTGATAGATGCTGCCTTCTTTTGATACAACATTTGGACAGGAGAGATTAAGTTCAATGGCTTTAGCTCCTGCTTCAGTTGCTAACCTTGCACAACGTGCATAATCTTCTACAATATTTCTTTCTTTCAAGCCAGGTGTTCCAGCACAGCTGACAATCAGCAGTTGATTTTTATCAATTGAGTAATTGGCAAGTTCGATATCTGCTTGCCAAATCTCAATGGACTTACTTGGTATGCCAAAGGAATTTGTAATTGAAATATCTGCTACATTATTAGGCATGGTATTCGTTGCAGTGGTTTCAGTTAAAATGTCAGTCTCTGATAGCGTTGATTGCGGGTTTAAATAGAGACAATTTGGTTTAGGGTGTGACTCTCTTTCTATCGTGCGGACAGTTTTATAAACAGGTAAGTCAAAACCTAATCTAGCATATAAAGCAACAAAATTTGCATTTAATAATGGGCCCGCTGGAATGCCAAGGGGTGAATTAATTTGATAATCCCATAGATTGATTGCCTTAGTGACTGATCGTTTTGGGATTTCACCTTCAAAAACCGGTCCATTTTCATAATTCCATTGATAACTTTGATCGATTTGGTAGGTAGCGCTCATCGTTGAATATAACTCCATAAGATGGATTTACGAGATTTTAGCATAATTTGCAGTTAAAATTAAGTTATTTCTTATGCGAAGATAGCTTTATAAATTTGGTCAAGCTGCTAAAATTAGTGTCATTTAAAGCGTATATAGTTAAGGAAAATAACAATGAAGATAAAGCTATCATGGGGTATGCGAATTAAGGCGCTATTTCTTGGAGAAGTTAGGATTAAAGATAACAGCACGGATCGTTCGACTGACAAGCCAGCAATTGATAAGTCATTGATAGCTGAGCATGAAAAAATTGAGCAAGATCAAGCAAAAGCTCAATCATTAACGGAGGCTAACTATGAGCAAACGGCTGCGTTACAGTTACTGCATTTACTACAAAAACACGGTCGTTTAGTCGATTTTTTACATGAAGATATTGTTAACTATACAGATGAAGAAGTTGGCGCTGGTGCAAGAATCGTGCATCAAGGATGTAAAAAAGTCTTATCAGAGTATGTTCAACTGACAGCAATTAGAGATGAGAAGGAAGAGTCAACCATTACAGTCGATAAAGGTTTTGATACGCAGGCGATACATATTATTGGTAATATTCAAGGGGAGCCTCCTTATCAAGGTATTTTAGTTCATAAGGGTTGGCAAGTTAGTCAGTTAAAGTTACCTAAAGTAACAGATAAGGCTAAACTTTCAATTGTTAATCCGGCGGAGGTTGAGCTATGAGTAATCCTAAATATATTATTGGTATTGATTTAGGTACAACACATTGTGCTGTGACCTATAGTGAAATTAATCATAGTGATAGTGATAAAGCACAAAAAGTTGTCTCTTTCCCTTTATTGCAAGTGACAGAACCAGGGACAATAGATAAGCATAAGTTATTGCCTTCTTTTATATACATGCCAAACGCAGCAACTGTCAGACCTCAGGAAATAGCTTTGCCATGGGATCAAGAGGGTAATGTTGTTGTTGGAACTTATGCAAAAGAGCATGCTTCTAAGACGCCGAATCGAGTTGTATCAAGTGCTAAGAGTTGGCTGTGTCAAGAACATATTGATAAAAGAAGTGGTATTCTACCGGTTAATGCCGCAGAAGATATTGAGAAATTCTCACCATTGCAAGCAGTGATTTATTATTTAGAACATATCAGAAATGCTTGGGATTGGGCTTTCTCTGATGCGCCGTTATTCCAACAAAAAGTCACCTTAACCATTCCTGCCTCTTTTGATCCAGCAGCAAGGGAGTTAGTAGCAGAAGCTGCACGCTTAAGTGATTTAAATAATTTAACGTTATTAGAAGAACCTCAAGCTGCATTTTATAGTTGGCTTGATCAAGCAGGTGAAAATTGGCGTGATCAGGTAAAAGTAGGGGATGTTATATTAGTTGTTGATGTAGGTGGTGGTACAAGCGATTTTACGCTAATTGCCGTTGAAGAACATGAAGGTGATTTAAGCCTAAAGCGAATTGCAGTTGGTGAACATATCCTTGTTGGTGGTGATAATATGGATTGGTTATTGGCTTATATGATTAACGAGAGATTTACTAAAAGTGGTAAAAAACTTGAGCCGTGGCAAATACAGTCGTTAACCTATAGCGCACGCTCAGCAAAAGAAAGTTTATTATCAGATCCTTCACTAGAGCAGGCAACTGTTGTTATACCAGGAAGATCTTCTAAATTAATCGGGCGTTCAGTGAAAGAAAAAATTACTCAAAGTGACGTTTCTAAAACTATTTTAGATGGCTTTTTCCCGAATGTTGAAATTGATGATAAGCCACTTAACCGCTTAAGGGCAGGTGTTAGTCGCTTAAGTCTTAATTATGCACAAGATGCGGCAATTACAAGACACTTGGCTTATTTTTTAACAAAACAAAAAAATGCGATTGAAGGGAGTGAGCAGCAAGATTTTATTAAGCCTAACAAGGTGCTATTTAATGGTGGTGTGTTTAAATCATCGGTGTTGCGTCAACGTGTTTTAAGTGTGTTAAATCGGTGGTTGATGCAAGCTAACTGTCAACCAGCAGTTGAGTTATCAGGGGCAGATTATGATTTAAGTGTAGCTAAGGGAGCTTCAGTGTTTGGTCAAGTTCAGCAGGGTAATGCGATTCGTATTCGAGGAGGTAATGCACAGTCTTATTATATTGGTTTAGAGTCATCAATGCCGGCAATTCCAGGGTTTGAGCCACCAATAGAAGCACTGTGTGTCGCACCATTTGGAATGGAATCTGGCGCAAGTCTTTCTTTGTCTGAGCAGAGTTTTGGCTTAGTTGTTGGCGAGCCGGTTAACTTTAGATTTTTTGGCTCTAATGTTCGTAGGGAAGATAAAGTTGGTGAAATTTTAGATGATGTCACTAATCAAGAGTTAGAGGAATTACATCAGCTTGAAATTAATCTACAATCAGAGAAATATCAAAAAGGTGATGTTGTGCCGGTTTATTTATCAGCATCTCAAACCGAAGTGGGTACACTTGTATTAAATGCTAATGCACAACACTCAGATGATAGCTGGAAAATTGAGTTTAATATGCGTCATGATAAAACGGAGCAGGTTTAACCAGGTTATTTATTTAATTGTCGCAACTGAACCCCACTTCTGTCTAAATTTCTCTAGTAACCAGTTTTTGGCTTTGCCTTGGTTGCTTGATTTAGATATTAAATAGAGCATGCTACAAAATGGTGAGCTATCTTTGGCATAAGGTAAAATAACAATATCACCTGTTGATATGTAGGGATCAATAGCTATATCAGATAGATAACCAATGCCAAGGCCACTCACGATGGCGTGTAATTTGTCTTTCATAGTTGGTACTTGTAGCGGTGGCCTTTTAGATAAAGTTAAATCAGGTCTGCTGCGAATGCCCGTATTGCTGGTTGTAACAAATCGATAAGGTTTTATATCATCAGTGGTTAAAGTTCTATCTATTTGAGCTAATGGATGACTTGTAGCGGCTACTAAATGGATATGAACATGGCCTAACTGGATTATATCAAACCCTTTAATTGCATACCCTGGTGTTGCTTCAGCACCAATGGTGAGGTCTGATTTGCCATTAATGGTATTATCCCATAGGCCTTCTAATGCTTCTTCTCTTAGCGTTACATTAATATTCGGTTGAAGCTCATATAACTGTTTGACTACAGGGAGGCAATACTTAATGCCGAGCATCGTATGCACAGCAATGGAAATTTCAGACTCCCAGCCTGATTTTGTCTCAATAACTTGTTGTTGTAGTATATCAGTTGACTCAAGAATATCTCGACCTTCTTCTAATAAAACATGTGCTGCAGGTGTCATTTCTACCTTAGAGCCTTTTTTTTGAAAAAGTTGAATATCTAAATCACTTTCAAGCTTTTGAATGGCATAAGTAATAGCAGAAGGTGCCTTAGAAAGTGTCTCTGCAGCTGATGCATAACTGCCTTGTTTATCAATGATATTAAGTAGTTCAATAAACTCTAGATTAATTTTTCTGCGCATGAATTTGTCATTTTTATTTGTTCCAACACCCACTTTCAGGATAATCTAAAGCCGAGTGAAAAACAAGATATGCTATATTTTTATACAGGGTCACCTCACTAAGAACTAGGTGACAAATCAATTTTTTTGTGACATATCAATAAATAAACGGCTTTTGATATGGACAAAGACAACTTAGGATTTTTAGATTTTTTCAATGAAGTTCCAGACCACCGAATAGATAGACAAAA